>JAKBWA010000107.1 GCA_021841025.1 Bacillota bacterium
TTGACATGCGAGAGGTTCACAGGTTCGAGTCCTGTACCGCCCACCATAAATTTGAAGCCTCGCAAGCGATTGCGGTTTTTTTGTCCGCGCTCTTGTCCGCCCAGGTGCCACGGGCATCGGTATAATCGGTGGGCCAGATAAAAGGTGCCGCAGGATTGGACTGCGGTTTCGCGGTTTCGCTCGTGGTGATGGATTTCAATTACTCTCATAGTAATGCTGAACGCCTTGCTTGGATAGGCTTGCGCATCCACTGAGATGCGGCGGGGCGTCAGACGTGGCCTGCGCTCATCTCCCAGGTTATCCATAGAAAAACGACCTTCGATAAGAACTGCTTTTAAACTTTGTCCTTCCTGTCGTTTGTCTTCAATGTGTAGGGGTTCCTAACAGAAATGCTACAATCCAAGAAAAGACCCTGAGAGAAGGCTAAATGTATGCAGTACGACGATTCTGTCTGTCCATGATCGCCAGTGCGTTAGCGGGTATGGCAGTACAGTGGCGTTGTCTATTGCCATGACTGCCTCATTGTTGTCTGTACCGAAACAGTCCTCGCCGAGTTGTTCAGCCGATCAAGTCCCGGTCATAGAAAATGGGTAAACGCACTGTTTGACGATCGAGCGGTCTTCCGGACGGTCTTCCTCATCGCCCTCGGTGTCTGGAGCCTCTTCTCCGATGACAGGAGCTTTTCACGTCGCTTCGAATCTGGTTCGGTGCCTGTGGCGGTGCGATTTCTCGCCTCGCATATGATCGATCCTGTCTGTGTTCTTATCCCCGAATCATCCTGTGGAGTTGGCAATGAACGCCCTCGATGAGGTTCGGGGCATACCATAGTCTTGTCGGAGAAGGTTCCCGCGTTAACGCATCGCATCATAAATTGCGGTGTCTTACATTATCGTAATAAAAGGGACAACCAAACGACGCCGCTATAAATTGCGGCGAACCCAACAAGCCATGGGAGAATACTCCAACCTTTTGCGAGCCATGTGTTAGGGTACTTTACTCGTATGCGAGGATATTCTTTAACGCTCATGGGGAGTAAGACTCCGGCAAGTATCATCATTGCGGTGAAATTGGCCCAAAGCAAAACCTTCCCACCTCTCTATCATCGCCTAATCAGGCATCTGGGCAACCCAAGACTTTTTTAGGGCGCTTTGAGAGAACTGCTTGTCATTTTCCGCACCTCGAGGGGGTGAATCGAGGAGATTCTCAGGCGAGCAGCGGGCCCCTTTTTCGTATATGATTGGATTTGTAATTCTTAAGGTTTGTCAGCCACCAATACCATGCGGTATTTGACGAAGTGCCCTTGGGATAAAAGTTTTTGCGATATTTCGTCCGTACTCAATGCGTGTATCACAGCTTGACCTTCTGTGGACTCCCAAGAGACAGGATAGAGCCATTCGTGAGGCTCCAGAAGCTCTGACCAAACCTGTAAATACTCGATATCAAATCCCACAGACACAACTAATGAGGCCCACTCATTGGCGCTCATGGCACGTCGATGTGATGAATCTCGTAATCTTTCTACCGAGTTGAGTGCATCGATGGCCTGAGAGGGGGCAGTCATATCGGCGATTCCTAATTTGCCGCCGGGTTTTAAAACCCGGAAGGATTCTCGGAAAAACTGTCCCGGGTCAACAAAATGGTGGGCGGCTCGCCGGCAAGTGATTGCGTGAAATGTATTAGAACTCCAAGGTAGATGCTCCACATTTCCCTGAACCCACTCTGCCGTCAATTGCCGATCTTGCGCCAACTCACGAGCGTCCTGGAGCATAACATCAGTAACGTCCATTCCGGTAACCTCGTGCCCTAAGGCCGCAAGAGCCAGTGCAGTGTGACCTGTGCCTGTGGCAGCATCCAGAACTTTGCTGTGGGGGGAAAGAGACAGGGCGTCAGTGAGGATACGCAAATCTGCGCCTGAAGCATGGCTAGGGCTGACACGGTACGCTTCGTGATATTTCGTGAAGAAACTCTCGACGCTGTTAGGATGAAAAGGTGAATGACTCGTTTCCAAAATTCAATCCTCCTCACAGTTCTTGCGCCTCAGGCTCGAGAATGCCCTGACATGAGGGAATAGGATCGCTATGCCAAGACTATACTAATATTAGCATACACGATGGGATGGATGAGAGATTGCGTTGGATGATTGGGAGTTACTTGTCGGCTCCTCGGATACCACAGATCAATCCTTCGATGACGATGACGAGCTATCAATCAGGGTTATATTGGATGCGGTGCGAGGTGGCTGACGACCAGAGTGATGAATGTCTGTATCCTTTGGCGCACGCCATTGCCGTGTTTGTTGAAAAAAACACTGACCTGTGGCTTCATCGCTTAATGGAACGCAATTTTACGTACCTTTCTGCTGCAGAGCGCCTCTGGGTATTGGGGCGAGCTTTGTCATCCTTATACAAAAGCAACAGAAAAAGTCGGATTGACCGGATAGCGGTGGCGATATTACCTTTTGTGAGCGTACACGAAATTCTGATTATCGAAGGAATACAGGACTTCTTGTTAAAAGAAATTGCGGATGAACTGAATGCTGTATTGGGAATGGCAGTAGATGAATATTTTTTCAAGAGGGAAGAAGACGAATACATTCAGTTTTTGCGTCGTTACAGTACTTGGTACCAACAATCCCGTCTTTATGTGCGTGTAACCTATGACAATCCTTTTATAGGAACGAAGGAACACGGTACCTCGGAGGTTTCCCAGAACATGGGTACTCTCTATCCAACCATTTCTTCTTCGGAGGACTACGATGATTTTATCGTGATTAGTCTTCTCAAAGCGTCACCCGCGCACATCGTACTACAAGGCGCTTTTCCTAACACCGTAATACAGCTGTTATCTGATATTTTCCCAGGGCGTGTATTTCATGACTCTAGTGGACCGAAAAGAAACCAGTCATTTCATTCCTAGTTCTTATCAGTTCCTGTTCTCTCCAAAATTCATCACGGTGTTGTGTGAGGGATGTCTGGTTTAGGAATTGGACATGGCCGATTGATTAATGTTACGCTGTTCTTATGTTAGCAGGGGTAGGGATCTTGGCACGGAATATCAAGATTTGGGGTTAGACAATAAATAGTGTATAATACCGTTCGGCAGTAACGTTCAAGGAAAATCGGAAGCGTAAAACAATTTTCCCGATTAATTTGAGGGAGTATTATTGAGATAAATTCCATATTGTCATCACGATGAAGAGTAGACAATTTTCGTATTCTCCACAGAGAATGGGGTTCGTTGGCTGAAAGGCCCCCGGGTAACGCGAAAATTTAACCAACTCGGAGTGTCTAACGAGTCCAAAAAGTTAGCGGTGCGACCGATATCTCGCTTTAAGTGGGCAACATAAGTTGTCAATGGCGGTGGAACCGCGGAAGAATTTCCGTCCCCTATGAGGGACGGTATTTTTTTTGAGAGGATGGTTTGCCATGGAGGGTTTGACAGTAGAAATTCACGGTGAAGTGATGGTTAAGGGACAAGGTGTTCGCCCCGTCGATCTGGAGGGCGAAATGCCTCCCAATGTTCTGGCGGCATGGATTGATGGCGATGTCATTGATTTGAAACGACCATTACCCCATGGAGGACGGCTTGAATGGCTCACGTTTGAAGACAGCAGCGGACAGCGTGTTTTTCGCCATTCGAGTGCTCATTTGTTAGCGCAGGCCGTCAAACGACTATGGCCGGAAGCCAAATTGGGAACAGGTCCTGCCTTGGATGACGGCTTCTATTATGACATTTGGTTACCCGAGCCTCTCAAAGAAGATGATCTCAAAAAAATTGAAGACACCATGCGGACTATTGTCCGTGAAAACCTGGATATTGAACGGATTGAATTATCCCGGGAAGAGGCGCTTGGGTTGTTCAAAGACCGAAATGAGGATTTCAAGGTGCAAATTATTGAACGGATTCCGGACGGAACAGTTATATCAGCATATCGCCAAGGAGAGTTTGTGGATTTGTGTTCTGGTCCTCATTTGCCGAGCACGGGGGCGATCAAAGCTGTAAAACTCACCAACATGTCCGGGGCATACTGGCGCGGTGATGAGAGAGATCCAATGATGACGCGCATCTATGGGACATCTTTTCCCACTCGGCAGGATTTAGAACAACACCTGGTTCGTGTCGAAGAGGCCAAACAGCGTGACCATAGGCGCCTGGGGCCCAAGCTTGATTTGTTCAGTTTTCGTGAAGAGGCTCCCGGTTTTGCCTTTTGGCATCCTAAGGGCTATCAATTGTATCGAACATTGGAGGAATTTTCGCGACAATTGCAGACGGAGTGGGGTTATGATGAAGTCTCGACACCATGGATTTACAGAACCTCTCTGTGGCAACAGTCGGGGCATTGGGACCATTACCGGGACAACATGTTTTTGATGGAACGGGAGGGCGAGGTCATGGGCGCAAAACCTATGAACTGTCCTGGCCATGCTCTCTTATTTAAAGGTCAATTGCGGTCTTATCGAGATTTGCCCATCCGTTACGCTGAATACGGTCCTCTTTCCCGTTTTGAGCGGTCCGGTACTTTGCACGGATTACTTCGTGTGCGAGGATTTCATCAGGACGATGCGCACTTATTTGTGCGTGAAGATCAAATTGATCAAGAGATGTTTGCCGTTTTAGATTCGGTGGACGTATTTTTCCGTGCCTTCGGATTACCATATGAGATCGTTTTCTCGACACGTCCTGATGACTATATGGGAACGCTGGATTTATGGAACAAAGCAGAAGCGGATCTGGAGCACGTGTTGCGAGAACGCGGCGTTAAGTACCAGATGAATCCGGGAGACGGCGCATTTTACGGGCCCAAATTGGATATCTCGGCCATCGATTCGCTAGGCCGGCGATGGCAGTTGGCTACGATTCAGTTAGATTTCCAACTTCCCGAGAAGTTTGATTTGACTTACGTCGATCAGGACGGGAGCGAAAGACGGCCGGTTATGATACACCGGGCCATTATGGGATCTCTTGAGAGGTTCCTGGGGATTTTGGTCGAACATTATGGCGGTGCTTTTCCTCTTTGGTTGGCACCAGTTCAGGCGGTTGTCATACCCATTACGGACCAGCAAATAGGCTATGCCAAGGAAGTTCAGCAAAAGTTGAGACGCTATGGTTTGCGAGTCGAAATAGACAGTCGTAGCCAAACAATGAACTATAAAATTCGTGAAGCTCAGATTCATAAGGTGCCACGAATGTTAATTGTCGGCGGCCGCGACCTGGAAAACCATACCGTCTCAGTCAGGACTCGTGAGGAAGGAAATGTTGGCGCCAAACCATGGCCAGAATACTGCGAAGAACTTATAGAACAGGCAGAAATGCCGTTAGGTTAAGTTGACGTCATATATTGCGCAGGTTACAATAACTATGTTATATACCGAACAAAGCAGAAGCAAGAGCTTCTCACCCTCCGGTAGGAACCAAAAGGGTTGATGCAAGGGGTTTCTGTTCTTGGGCGGACTGATCCGCCCTTTTTGTTTGGACACGATTGCAATGGATTGCCAAAATAGGGAGGGAACAAGACTATTAAAGATCTCAGGATTAACAATGAGATCCGGGCGCGGGAAGTGCGCCTTGTGGGAGAAGACGGAGAACAGCTTGGAGTTGTCTCTTTACGTGAGGCATTGTCGTTGGCACAGGACCGGCATCTGGATCTTGTTGAAGTGTCACCCACGGCACGTCCCCCCGTTTGTCGGCTCATGGACTATGGGAAATATAAATATGAGCAGGCTAAAAAGGAACGAGAATCGCGAAAAAAACAGAAAGTCGTAAGCATTAAAGAACTTAAGATTCGTCCTAATATCGAAGATCATGATTTTGATGTCAAGGTTAAGAGTGCTCACCGGTTTCTGGAAGATGGCGACAAGGTGAAGTGTACGATGATGTTTCGAGGCCGTGAGATTGTTCATGCGGGACTGGGCCAGGAAACGCTTAGCAAATTAGCGGAATTGGTGAAAGATGTAGGGGTTGTCGAACGTTCGCCACGTGTAGAAGGGCGAAGTATGATTATGATCTTAGCGCCAAAAAAGGGAGTGTAGTGTGATGCCTAAAATGAAAACACATCGCGGGGCCGCTAAACGGATGAAAATTTCAGCACGGGGCAAGATTGTGCGCGCCCATGCTGGCAAGAGTCATTTATTGGAGCACAAGTCGTCTGCAAGACGGCGGCGTCTTCGTGGCGGAGGCATCCTTTCGCACGCTGATTTTCACCGAGCCAAACGGCTTCTGCCCAATGGACGGTAATTCTGGAATTAATAAAGATTGTGGAGGGGTTTTGTCATGGCACGTGTCAAGCGTGGAGTAAACCGCCGTCGTCGGCATAAAAAGATTCTCAAATTGGCAAAAGGATACCGGGGAGCTCGCTCCCGCCATTTTCGCCCAGCAAATGAAGCCGTTATGCATTCATTATGGTATGCCTACCAACACCGGCGCAAACGTAAAGGAGATTTCCGCCGATTGTGGATTACCCGGATCAATGCTGCGGCAAGAATTAATGGATTGTCATACAGCCGTTTCATAAATGGCCTGCACCGTGCAGGAATCGGACTCGATCGCAAAATATTGGCGGATATGGCCGTCAGCGATATGGAAAGCTTCAAAGTTTTGGTTGCCAAAGCCAAAGAACAACTGTAATGTCTGTCCTTCAACCTTTGGATTCGGTGGATAACAAGTCGGTTCGCACTGTGCGCCGATTGTTGGCTAGCAGGAATTTTCGTGAGCGCCAGCAACAAGCGGTTGTAGAGGGTCTTCATTTGCTTAAAGACGTGATGGATGCGGGGATACCCATCCATCTCGTTTTATACGGTAAACGGATTGCGCAAATGGAAGCAGGGCGCAGCGTTTTAGCACGTCTGCAAATGATGAAGACACGGTTGTTATACGTGACCGATAAAGTATTGGACACGTTGTCTGCAGTGGAAACTCACCAAGGTATCTTAGCCGTTGTTGAACTTCCCCAAGGCGCTAGAGATTGGCTACTGCCCGCCGGTGTTCCACCATTTATTGTGATTGCCTATCAAATCCAGGACCCCGGGAACCTGGGTACTTTGATCCGTAGTGCCCAAGCGGCTGGAGCACATCTTTTTGGTGTGAGTAAAGGTACCGTGGATGTGTATAATTCGAAGACAATTCGTGCTGCGGCGGGAAATCTATTTAAGATTCCTATTATGTCGCTAAACGATAATTGGATTCATGAGTTGCGGCAAAGACAGATCAATCTTGTGTCCACCATTGTATCCGGCGGAAAACATTACGCAGATTTTGACTGGAGCCGGTCTTTTGCTCTGATTTTGGGCAATGAGGGTAGCGGGCTTCCTCCTGAACTAACCCAAGTGGCTGAAGATATCAGCATTCCCATGGTGCCAACTGCGCAGTCGTTGAATGTGGCAATGGCGGGGTCCGTATTGGCGTTTCATGCAATGCTGATCAGAACTCAAAAAGGGATTCCCCTTGTCCCTCCGGTTATGCTATAATTCACTGAAATTTATCATGATAAAGCGATGATTCAGAACGTGTGAACATTAAAACGCAGATCAGAGAATCCGGGTAAGGTGCGAGCCGGAACTGCATAGAGTTCATATTCGCTGAGGAGTGGGCTTTGAAATACAGTAGAAGCCATCGGATCGTGTCCGTTATCCACGGTAAAGAAGACTGTGGTGAAGAGAAGCCACAGCAAATAAAGGTGGTACCGCGAATCGTTCGCCCTTGTGGTGAACGACATTTTTTTTTGGAGGGGAATCATGGACGGTGAACAATTTAACGAGTGGAAAGACCAAATGACGCAGCAAGCCATGAATGCTGAGTCGCTCACGGACTTGCAAGCTGCACGCCATCAATGGTTAGGTCGGCGGGGGACAATTACTGGAGCCATGAAGGGCTTGTCGAGTTTGCCCATCGAAAAACGTAAAGTTGTGGGACGGCAGCTCAACGAGTTGCGTGAATATGCCTTGGATCTATTTAAGCGGTGTGAAGAGAACATGGAACTGCAGGCCGAGACCAGTCGGCTTCAAGCCGAAACGTTCGATATGACCTTACCTGGACTCTGGCCTCAAACCGGATTGTTGCACCCGGTGACGCGCACCCGCCGTTTAGTTGAAGACGTGTTTTTGCGGATGGGATTTTCGTTAGAATACGGACCCGAAATCGAAGACGAATGGTATAACTTCGAAGCCCTCAACATTCCTGCCAATCATCCCGCCAGAGACATGCAAGACTCGTTTTTTATCGATTTGCCCGAAAGGGTTCTGCGCACACACACCTCACCAGTCCAAATTCGCGCGATGCAAAGGTATAATCGCGCTTTGCCCGTGCGTATTTTGGCTCCCGGGCGGGTATTTAGACGAGATGATGACGCGACCCACGTCCCGATGTTTTTCCAGGTCGAAGGGTTGGTTATAGATCACGGCATTTCATTGGCAGATCTTAAGGGGACTCTACAAACTATGGCACACGAATTACTGGGAGATGACATTAAAACTCGCTTTCGCCCGTCGTATTTTCCTTTTACCGAACCTTCAATGGAAATGGATGTTACCTGTGCCGCGTGTCGAGGCGAAGGATGCCGTGTATGCAAGGGAACAGGGTGGGTTGAAATTCTTGGCTCCGGAATGGTGCATCCTCAGGTATTGCGAAATGGCGGATATGATCCCCACAGGGTCAGCGGGTTTGCCTTTGGCCTAGGAATTGAGCGATTGGCGATGCGGATTTTCGGGATTGACGACTTGCGGTTATTGTATCAAAACGATATGGAGTTTCTTTCGCAGTTTCAATCATATACGGGGAGGCCTGGACTATGATTGCAAGTTACCGGTGGCTTCAGCGTTTTGTTCCGGAACTCCCAGATGCAAACACTTTGGAGGAAAAACTAACCCAGTTAGGCTGGGAAGTCGTTTCACGCGAAGAGTGGGGCACGTGTTACGAGCCAGTAGAACTTGTGGAGATTGTAAAACGGGTGAAGCATCCTAATGCTGACCACCTGTCAGTCATGACGATTCGACGTCAAAACGGCCAGTTGACGAGTGTGGTGACGGGTGCTCAAAACGGAGTTGCAGGAGATCATGTTTGGTATGCTCCTCCAGGCACCCAGCTTGTAGATGGCCGCGTTATGGAAACCGTGAATATGCGAGGCATCGAGTCACCTGGGATGTTGCTGTCTAGTCAGGAACTCGGGTTTGAGGCGGGGTTGCAAGACATTTGGATTTGGGATGGAGCTCAAAACCTAGGAACCCGCTTCCTTGATGTGGTCGGAGGGTCCGATACCATATTTGAATTGGAGCTGACTCCTAATTTGGCTGTATATGGGCAGAATATGCATGCTTTAGCTCAGGAATTAGCGGCCTCGTTGTCTCTGCCATGGGACTTCCGTGAAACGGAGTTTTTCTATGATCATGCGCCTATGGCAAAAGTCAGTGACGCCCATGATTGTCCAATTTATGGGATTACAGAATTTTGGATTCAACCCAATGCCGTGACCCCGTTATGGATTCAAGTGCTATTAAGAAGTATTGGTCAGAGGCCAATTAATCCGGCAGTTGATTTGACGAATTTTGTGCTATGGGATATGGGTCAGCCGTTACATGCATTTGATGCAGATAAAGTCAATGGAATGATTGAGGTTCGCAGAGCCTGGGATGGAGAAAAGCTCACGACATTGGACGGGGTTGAACGGACATTGTCTTCTCAGGATTTAGTTATTGCTGATCAAACTCAGGCATTGGCTTTGGCCGGGGTAATGGGAGGAACTTTTGCGGCAGTTTCTTCGGCAACGGTCCACATCTTGCTTGAAGCGGCGCATTTTGACTCGCAACACATTTTTCAAACTATGCGCAGACATCAGATTTTCTCGGATGCCGCGTTACATTTTGGAAAAGGTACTGATCCTCATGCGGTTTTGAGTGCTCCAGCACATTACCAGAATTTGCTTGAAAAAATGGGCCTGCTAGTCGAAAAGGGCGGCAGTCAATTGATAGGGACAATGCCGGTTCGGCGCCATATCTCATTTAATCCCCAAGGAATAAAGCAGTTGCTGGGAGTTAATTGGGCAGAGGATAAAATTTTAGAGGGTTTGGAACGGTTAGGCTTTGAAAAAGAAGAAGAGGATATTGTTATTCCCTCCAACCGTCACGATGTTGAAGGGACTCATGACTTAGCAGAGGACGTGGCACGGGTCTATGGCCTGGAAAAGATTGAGCCCCACATGTTTATGGTTTCCGCAACTCCAGGGCGCCCATCGCCCCACGTGGCTTATCATGAGTTGATCCGCAACTCTATGACGGCAGCAGGATACTGGGAAGTCATAACGCGCTCGTTTAGCTCAGTACCGCGCCTGCGTCGTGCAGGAATAGAACTACCGCCTGACGTGGTAAGAGTGATCAACCCCCTGCGGGACGAAGAAACCTTATTAAGGCCGTCATTGTTACCGGGTATGCTGGAAACTGTGGAAGCCAATCGCGCTCGCCGAGACATTTCCCTCTCTTTGTTTGAATTGGCTCCAGTCTATCAACGAAGTGATCAGGATCATACAGAGCACCAAGAACTGATAGTAATTCGGACACTGGACGAGCGCATGTGCTACCCTCGTCCCGACTCGCCGCATTTATTGGAAGTTAAAGGTGTCATGGAGTGGATGAATCAGAAATGTGGTATGGGACTGTCGTGGCAACAGGTTTCATCGGGACCGGAATTCATGCATCCAGGCCGGCTATTAGTGCTATACGGGGCCAGTGGTTCAGTGGTAGGATACCTCGGAGAGTTGAGGCCTGGCATAGCGCAGCGTTACCGGGCGAAAAGAGTTGGGGTCTGGTTCATGAGGATTGGCGATGACAGGGTTGTGACCGCCACACCGAACATCCGCCACCCGCTCAGATATCCGGAAGTAGTCCGCGATCTCTCATTAATTATTCCTCAAGGGGTGTCCTATCAGGATATTTTCGAAAGAGCCAAGCAACTACGCAGCCAGATTTTGCAAACGCTTACGCCCGTTGATCACTACCATGGTGATTTTGGGCAGTCGTGGACGTTTCGATTAGTGTTTCAATCGGAAGAGAAGACGTTGACAGACCAAGAAGTAGATCAAGTGATTCAGCAGTTTCTACAACTTGTCGAGAACATCGGAGTTACAATCCGACAATAAACCAAGAAATTTTTATGGTCTTGGCAGGAAACGCTCTCTACCGTCGAGAAATATATAAAAAAGACCTTGATCATGAGGAGGAAGAGCGATGGCGGATAGAGTTCGGACGACGGTGACAATAAATGGTGAAGAATACCAAATCAAGGGGGACATGCCCGAGGAAGTTATTAAAGCGATAGCGCAACATGTTGACAGTCGTCTCCGAACGTTGAAACAGCGCCATCCTCAACTCAATATGACCCGGTTATGCATGCTCGCGTTATTGAACATGGCCGAGGATCTTTATCATCTCCAGGAACAAAATGAAGAACTGGTTCGCAGCATGCAAGAGGACTGGCGAAAACGTGCGGTGAAGAATGGCAACCTGTGATGCTCTAGGCCACCGGGGATAATCCTAGTGGCCTAGGTCACTGAATAAGCTATAATCTAAATGAAAAAAAGACATGGGTGTTGCTGAGCCGGGGAAATCCCGAGAAGGCCCTGTGTTTAATTCCTCCGAGGGAGCCAAAAGGGACCAATGAAAAATTTGCTGTCCTAGTGGGTTTATGGTTCCAGTGGACACCTCCTAACCTTAACTATGACACGCAAGACACTTCGCGACGGTGTGGTGTATGGGGACACATAGGCGGAGTTCAATCATGGATATTTGAGACAAGGAGAAGAAATTGAATAACGTTGACACAATTGCTGAAAGTCGGCTTCGAATTAGTCTCGATTTAGTGCAGTTCCCGGAAGTGCTGGAAGTAACGGCCCGTTATGCCGATACTGTCATGGGTAAAAAACGAATTCGATCAACGGGGTACTTTCGTGACGAACAAAAACTGCGCGAGCGTCATGCATTGTTGCGGGAAGTGCTTCGCTTGCTTCGCAGTTCTGACAATCACCCCATTTCATTGCAGAATGCGACGGAAATTGCCCGAGATGTGGGTAGGGCCGCCAAGGGCGGTACGTTGTCGGCTCAGCAACTGTTAGATATCGGTTTAACCTTGAAAACTGCACATGCAGCCAAAGGATGGGTACTGGCTGAAGATTACCCTGTCCTCTACCGGCTCGTTGAGAAAATGCCTGGACTGCCGTCGGTTAGTCAGGCTATCTTTGGCATCATTGACGAAGACGGCGCAATTCGAGATTCAGCGAGTCCCGCTCTGAAACAAATTCGACACGATATTCAACATGCCGAAATGGAAATCAACCGGATATTGGAAGGGATTCTGCATTCCAGTCACTGGGCAGAATATATTCAAGATGCCATTGTGACGATACGTGCAGGACGACGTGTTATTCCGGTAAAATCCACGTTTCGCCATCAGGTCTCCGGTATTGTGCATGATAGGTCAGCCAGTGGCCAAACCGTGTTTGTCGAACCCATGCCAGTGGTACAAAAGCAAAATCAGGTGACGGAATTGCGCCGTCAAGAAGAGGAAGAAATTCACCGGTTGCTGGCGCAACTCTCCTCTTTGGCAGGAGGCTACTACCATGAGTGTGTCATTGTCGAAGAGAGTTTAGGTGAAATGGACGAGTTATTGGCGATAGCGCGATATGGAATTGCTACCGCCTCCGTGCTCCCCCAAGTGGGAGGGGGGGATCTTAATCTTATTGATGCTCGCCACCCGTTAATCGAAAACCCTGTGCCGCTTCACCTGTCCTTGTTAAAAACACAGCCAATTCTTATTATCACCGGACCCAATACCGGCGGAAAGACAGTGGCGCTTAAAACGACAGGTCTCGTGGTGAGCCTAGCCCTAAGCGGAATGATGGTACCGTGTCAGGAAGGTACGTCTATCCCCTTTTTTGATCGCATTTGGGTAGATATTGGCGATGAACAAAGCATTGAGCAAAATTTGTCCACCTTTTCATCTCACATGGCCAGGCTCATCCCTATGATGGAATTTGCCGATGAGCATACGTTATGTTTGATCGACGAAATCGGCGCAGGCACCGATCCGGATGAAGGTTCGGCCTTGGCTGAATCCATGATCCACCACCTGCGCCAACGGGGTGTTTACGCTGTGGTGACGACTCATTACAGCCGCCTTAAGCTTTTAGGTTTCCGTTTGCCTGACGTGGAGAACGCGCAAGTAGCATTTGATCGAGAGACTCTAACCCCTTCGTATCATTTAATTATGGGACAGCCTGGCAGTTCGCATGCTCTTTACATTGCGAACCGTCTCGGGATGCTGCCGGAGATTGTGCAACGGGCTCGGACTCTTATGGATGAAGAAGGGACGACCCTGGCTGATGTCATCGACCAAGCCAATCATTTGCAGATGGAATTGCGGGAAGCCAAGAAAGAGGTCAGCGAGCAACATCAGTCGTTGCAGCAAAAAATGCAGGATTTAGAGGAAGAACGCAAAACCTGGGTTGAGCGCAATGAAAAGGAACGGTTGCGTATGCGGCAACAATGGGAAAACGAACTAAAAAGACTGCATGATGAAATGGTGGATGCAATTGAAAGAGCCAGAAAATCTCAAGGCAGGGATCAGGGCCGCGCGATCGAATCCCTTAGGGAAATTTGGCGCAAAAGGGGTATTTTGCCAAAGACTTTGGAAGCGGAAAAATCATCTGCTCCGCAAGACATCGGGCAAGGAGACTATGTACACGTCCGCAATTTTGAGGGTGTAGCGCAGGTGTTAGAGGTCAATGGTCAGATTGCTCTGGTGGAAGTGGGAACACTTCGCGTGAAGTTGCCCATTAATGATCTGCAACGGACTAGCGGACCCACATCTCAATCCGCTGCCCAGGGGGGATCCAGAACAGCTCTCGCCGTTAAGGCACAAAACATTCGTATTGAGTGTGACGTGCGGGGTATGACCGTAGATGAAATGATTGAGATTGTTGACAAGTATCTTGATGATGCTGTATTGGCTGGCGTATTTCAGGTGCGGATTATCCACGGGAAGGGAACCGGCGTGTTACGCCGCGCAGTGACTGAGATGTTGAAAACTGATTCCCGTGTCACTCAATACCGCCTGGGTGAAAGAGGAGAAGGCGGTGAAGGAGTGACTGTGGTCACATTGGGAAACGGCTGATGCTCCAGCTTTTAGAATAATTAGCGAGTGTGTTATACTCGCGCCAGCAAATACGGGGAGGCTTATCGTGTTAGACGTTGATCAGCAATTGCATTGGCTAATGCAAGGGACCGAGGATGTCGTTAGTCCTAGTCTATTAAGAGATAAATTAGAAAAGTCACAACAAACAGGAGTTCCTCTGCGAATAAAATTAGGAGTTGATCCTACTGCACCGGACATTCACTTGGGGCATACTGTTGTGTTGGAAAAACTGCGTCAGTTCCAGGAACTCGGCCATGATGTCATTTTCCTCGTAGGTGACATGACTGGGCGTATTGGTGATCCGACGGACCGGGCGTCGACCCGCAAACAGCTTTCCGCGGAAGATGTGAAGGAATTTTCTCAGAGCTACGTGGAACAGGCAAGAAAGATTTTGGATTCGGACCGCCTCATACTGCATTACAATAGTGAATGGTTAGAGCCAATGCGCTTAACAGACATTATTCGATTGATGGCTCAAATAACAGTTGCTCGGATTTTGGAACGCGACGACTTTCACAATCGCTTAACGGAACATGTTCCGATTTATCTGCATGAATTATTGTATCCCCTCATGCAAGCTTATGATTCGGTGGCGCTCAGAGCGGACGTGGAACTAGGCGGGACGGACCAGCGCTTTAACATTATGACGGCTAGGCAGATTCAAGAAGCATTTGGCTTGCCACCTGAAGTAGGCATGTTTTTGCCTATCCTAGAAGGCACTGACGGAGTCCGGCGTATGGGGAAAAGCCTAGGAAATTATGTTGGAATCAACGAGCCGGCTCCGGAGATGTTTGGCAAAATCATGTCCATTCCGGATATCTTGATTACCCGGTGGGCTGTATTATTGCTAGGAGAAGATGCTGAAAAATGGAACTACCGCCTTGAAGCAGAAAATCCTCGTGATGTTAAAGCCGATTTGGCTCACCGTATTACGACGCGATTTTGGGGCCAACAGAGTGCTGATGCGTCTCTTGAACAGTTTAACCGGACATTTCGTGAGCATCAGGTGCCCGATGACATGCCTATGGTAGAGTTGCCGGACGATCCATGGCATGTTTCCGCCATTGAGTTGGTGGCAAGATTGCCGGAGATACCGAGTAAGCAACAGGCACGCCGCATGTTGCAGCAAGGTGCCGTTACGGTAGATGGGAGCAAGATTGGCATGACTGATACAGTCGAAGTCCGGAATGGTTCATGGGTTCGGGTCGGACGCAGGCATTATTACCGATTTCGAACGAAATAAAGACCGGTAATCAGAGAATTGATTTGTACTAGGAGACGGAAATCACGGTATCTTATGCAATGTCCTACGAATAACACGACTTTCGTCATCAGTTTATTGGGCCTCAACACCAGAAAGGATGAGAAGTGTGCGCGTGGCGGTGGTGGGTAGCGGAGCTATAGGCTCGCCTCTTGTCATTCAATTGCTAGCCGAATCCGATATTGAAGAGATCCGAGTGATTGATCCCGACCGAGTCGAATTGTCTAACCTCCCTCGGCAACCATGGTTCACGCCATCTGATATCGGTAAGTTTAAGGCGCAAGTTATTCGGGATTATGAGCCGGGTCGGATTCATGGGATCGTGGAGTCAGTAACTAAACACAATGTGCCGGAATTGTTTCAAGGGGTGGATTTGGTCTTTGACGGGTCAGATAACTGGGCGGCTCGGGAGGCCATCCAGCAGTGGGCGTTTGTCTCGTTACGGCCGTGGATCTTTTCGTCGGCTTTACGCTTAGACGGCATGTCAGCTTTTTTGGCGCCACAATTCAGTTGCCTATCTTGTTTATTTGGCAATTTGCAGCAGGGGCCCAGGTGTTTTGAAGCCGGCGTCATGGGAACCGTCACTTTAGCGGTTGCAGGTCAGGCCATGGTGTTATTTCACCAGTACCGGGACCACCAGAATGAACCAGAGAGTTGGCCTCAAGGATTGTTCCTGATTGACGGACGCGAGGAACGGGTCCGGAGAATTGGCATGAGTACAGTGAGGTGTGGCCATGGAGTTGGATAATACGCAGCTAGAACGATATTCACGCCAGGTGTTAGTAGAAGAAATTGGATATGACGGCCAAGCACAACTATTAGCACATCAAGTCAGCATTCAAGGACCTCCCCGGTGGATGCATCTAGCGGGACGTTATTTGCAGGCCGCGGGTGTACGAGTCTTTTACAAAACAGAAGAAGCCATGGGCCGGAGTATTCGCATTCATGTCGAAACGGGAAAAATGGATGATGTCCTCATTGCCGTCGATGCCAGAGCCGATTCAGGACAAACTGTGGTGAACATTGGACTGGCCTTGAGCCGATTTCTGTTAAGGTTGGCGCATACGGAGGCGATTGGATGAATCCCTTGAATATTCGTCTGATCCAAATGAACAGTACGGTAGGCGACATTGACGGCAATTTGGGCAAGATTCTCCAAGCAATCAATCAGGCCAAGCAGGATGCCATGGATATTGTCGTGTTTCCGGAAATGGTGCTCCCAGGCTATCCGCCGGAAGATCTTATCTTTCGCCCGGATTTTTTACAGCGTTTGCAACATGCCAGTGATGTTATTGTCGACGCTTCTTTGGGTATTATGACGGTTTTTGGATACGTGTATGCTGACTCGGGGTTGTTTAACAGCGCTGTGGTGGCACATAATGGACACTTGTTGACACGTGTCAACAAGCAACTCTTGCCAAATTACGGGGTTTTTGACGAAGCCCGTTATTTCCAGCCAGGTCGAGAGACAAAAGTTATTGCCAAAGGAGAATGGCTGATAGGGATATCCGTCTGTGAAGACATTTGGTATCCCGACGGTCCTTATTTGCAACAGGCGCGCCATGGTGCCAACTTACTGATTAATATCAGTGCCTCGCCTTTTTCGAGGGGGAAACAGGCGGAGCGGGAACACATGCTGCAAGCCCGTGCGGATGACGTGGGAGCCTATTTGGTATGGACTAACTTAACGGGTGCTCAAGATGAACTGGTGTTTGACGGGGTTAGCGCGGTTTACGGACCCGACGGGCACGTTGTGGCCAGAGCCAAAACGTTTGAGGAAGATGTCTTGAGTGTTTCTTTAACCACCGTTCCCAGTTTGCATCGTCGCTTTATTGATCCCAGGTGGAGACTCGGTCCTGTGGATCCTCACATTGAAGTGATCAAGGCAGAGCCGGTACAAGGGCAAAAACAAGGAAAATCATCAGTGCCGAGGCTAATTGCTCCTTTGTTGAGCGAAGAAGAAGAGCTGTACCGTGCTTTGGTTGTCGGAGTCAGAGATTACGTGGAAAAAAACAGATTTCCAGAAGTTGTTATCGGTTTATCGGGAGGGATTGATTCCGCGTTGACCGCCGTGATTGCAGTTGATGCCTTGGGGCCCCAGAGAGTTCATGGAGTGTTAATGCCTTCGATTATCACCTCCCAAGAAAGTCTTGATGATGCCTGGGCTCTTGTCCGCAATTTGGGCATTCATGCCCTGGAAGTAGCAATAGCTCCAGTTATGGAGGCCTTTGAGTGTCAACTTCATCCCGTATTTGAAGGAACGGCACGGGATATTACTGAGGAAAATCTGCAAGCCCGGATTCGTGGCACCCTTTTGATGGCGTTATCCAATAAATTCGGGTGGCTGGTATTGACAACCGGAAACAAAAGTGAGATGGCTACAGGATACAGTACCTTGTATGGGGACATGGCTGGAGGATTTGCAGTTTTAAAGGATGTTCTTAAGACTCAGGTGTTTCAACTGGCGAGGTGGGTTAATCAGAGCATGGAACGGATTCCCCATAATATTTTGGTAAAGCCGCCGAGTGCCGAGTTGCGTCCTGATCAAAAAGATGAGGATTCTCTTCCTCCGTATTCCGTTTTGGACCGAATTTTGCAAGGATATATCGAGGATGACCTTCCAGCCGAAGAACTTGTATCCCAGCAGTTGGATCCAGAGTATGTCGCTCAAGTCATAAAACTGGTCAATCGTAATGAATATAAAAGACGCCAGGCTCCCATCGGGATCAAGGTGACCTCCAGGGCTTTTGGACGCGATCGCCGGATGCCCATAACCAGGCGTTTTGAATAACTGGTCAGATGAGAGCCGAGCATGATAAGGTTGTGGTAATAGTTCAAGGAGGCGTCTAACAATGTCAGGGCATTCTAAATGGGCTAATATTAAGAGGAAAAAAGCAAAGGTCGACGCCGTCAAAGGTACGGTGTTTTCCCGTTTAACAAAAGAAATAATGGCAGCAGCAAAACGGGGAGGAGGAAACCCTGAAACGAATTTTCGCTTGAGGCTTGCGATTCAAAAAGCTAAGGCGAGCAATTTGCCCCAAACGAATATTGACCGGGCTATTCGCCGTGCGACGGGACAGGAAGAAGGCGTTCATTATGAAGAGGTTGTGTATGAAGGATATGGTCCTGGAGGCGTGGCAATTTACCTGCAAATTTTAACGGATAACCGGAATCGTACCGCTGGGGAGATTCGGCATTTATTTTCCCGTCACGACGGAGCGTTAGGCGAGAGCGGTTGCGTGGCATGGATGTTCGAACCCAAAGGGCGACTGGTAATTGCGGAAACGGATAAGAGTGAAGAAGAGTTGCTGGATGCCGCTATCGAAGCAGGAGCAGATGACTTACGCCGTGAAGATGACCAATTTGCTGTCTTAACCGCGCCAGATGCACTTGACCAAGTTCGTGAGGCATTTGAAAATCAGCATATTAAGGTTGATGAGGCCGAACTCGTGCAAATACCCAAAACCGTCACCGAGGTGTCCGACGGGGAAGCAAAGCAACTTGCTACATTGATTGAATTGCTGGAGGAACACGATGATGTCGAGAAGGTTTTTTTTAATGGAGAGTTTCCCGATGACTTTGAACTCGATGAAGCTTAGTTGCGATAGCAGGGGAGCGTACTCTTGTCGCGGAAAGGGTAGGTGAGCGGAGCTTGGGGCCGATGAGCAAAGAGTTTTTCTCCCAAGTTGCGCTATCTTTGAGATGGTATTCTCTCAATCATACACTACATGGTTAACCCGTGTTCTTTCTTTAAATCTGGAAGAATTTTGGATAGGCGTGAGAATGAAGAGGGATAACCAATGTCTTTGGCGTATTCTATGTAAAGAGGGACGAGGTTAGGCTAAGGAGGGAACTGCCACGATGGCAGGTGCGGTTTGAGGATATTGGGGATCGATCCGGGTACGGCCATTTGTGGATGGGCTATCATTGACAAAGAGGACTACGATAACAAAGCGGTCGATTATGGTGCTATAGTGACACCAAGCGAGATGGATGTTTCACAAAGATTGGCCCTTATTTATGGTGGACTTGTGAAGATCATTGACCGTTATGCGCCAGAGTATGGTGCAGTGGAAAAGTTGTTTTTTGGACAAAACACTAAAACGGCTTTGGCGGTTGGCCAATCCCGCGGCGTAGCTTTGTTGGCGTTGAGCCACCACGACATACCCATCGTGGAAATGGCCCCTACAGAAGTAAAACAGACCGTAGCAGGCTATGGCAGAGCTGACAAGCATCAGGTTCAAATTATGGTGGCGCGTTTATTGCATTTGGCCGAAATCCCCACACCCGATGATGCTGCCGATGCTTTGGCGATTGCTATGACTGGCATCCAATGGGTGAAGTATCGGGAGGTTCTTCGTGATTAGTGAACTGATAGGGATTGTACTTAGAAAAGGTCATGAGACATGCACCGTGAACGTGCATGGAATAGGATTTTTGCTTGAAGTGTCCCGTATCACCTATGGTCAACTGCCGGATGTTGGCCATGAAGTTCATTTATACACCCATCTTGCCGTGCGCGAAGACAACTGGCGGTTAGTAGGGTTTGCCACGACACAGGAAAGAGACACCTTCTTGGATCTATTGACAGTCGGAGGACTAGGTATCAAGGGAGCCCTATCTGTTCTCAGTGTATTGGGTATTGATGGCCTTGAAAATGCTGTTTTCAATAATGATTGGAAGGACATTAAGCAAGCTCCGGGTGTGGGAGCAAAATTGGCGCAAAGAATTCAATTAGAATTGTCCGGACGATGGAAGACCCGTTGTTTAAATGTTGAATTGCCCCAACCGGCTGCCGAGAACCCACAGAACGAGGATGAAATTGTAGGGGGGCTCATGGCGCTCGGTTATTCTCGGGAAGAAGCGGAGCAAGCCTCGCAACAAGTTCGTCCGGAAGGTGATTTAGCGTCACGGATTCGTGAGGCGCTTCGTGCACTTGATAGGCATTAAGGGGGAGCAAGGGTGGAAGAAAGAGTCGTTTCGAGCCAGAAATTGCAAGAAACTGAGTATGAATTGAACTTGCGCCCTAGTCGGCTTGAGGAGTACATAGGGCAAGAAGAGCTAAAGAAAAAACTTGCCATCTTTATACAAGCCAGCAAAGTGCGAAAAGAAGCTCTGGATCATGTTCTTTTATACGGTCCGCCGGGTCTCGGGAAAACGACATTAGCTCACATTATAGCTAATGAGTTGGGAGTTTCCATTCGCTATACCTCAGGTCCCGCCATTGACCGTGCAGGAGATCTCGCCTCAATCTTGACGAATTTGAAAGAACATGACGTGTTATTTATTGATGAAATTCACCGGTTATCCAAAACCGTGGAGGAAGTGTTATATTCCGCCATGGAAGATTTTGCTTTAGATTTGGTGTTAGGTAAGGGCCCCGCAGCCCGGTCGGTACGTCTGGATCTCCCTCATTTCACTTTGATTGGAGCCACGACGAGGCCTGGGTTGTTGGCATCGCCTCTTCGAGATCGCTTTGGGGTCCTGTTGCATTTAGACTATTACGAACCAGGAGATTTAGCCCATATAATTTATCGTTCTGCAAAGGTTTTAGGCATCCCCATTGACCCTGATGCGGCTAATGAAATAGCCCAGCGAAGCCGAGGCACCCCTCGTGTGGCTAACCGTCTATTAAAACGGATTAGAGATTATGCCCAGGTTCGCGCCTCCGGAGAGATCACACATGTTATCGCGATCGATGCATTAACTTTGCTTAACGTTGATCATTTTGGACTTGATCAGATCGATCGCCGATTGTTGCAATCCATTGCGGAACGGTATCAAGGCGGTCCTGTTGGTCTCGAAACGTTGTCTGCTGTGGTGGGTGAGGAAACGGGAACCATTGAAGAGGTTGTCGAACCGTATTTGTTGCAGCAAGGATTTTTGCAGCGGACGCCTCGTGGGCGTGTGTTAACATTACGAGCGTATCAGCATCTGGGAATTCCTCGAACGGGAGACCTATTTGAGGGCGATGCTTGAGATTCTTTTGGAGGTGAGGGCCTTTGGGATTTGGCGTGCCGCAACGGCGTGTCAGACCTCCGGCCTTGTTAGCTTTAGCGCAAGCGGGTGATGAGAGAGCTCGCAACCAGCTGATTGACGACTTTACCCCCTTTGTTTTAAAAGTGGCTAGTCAGTCAGCAGGACGCTACCTCACTTTAGGGCAAGATGAAGAAATATCTGTTGCGCTTTTGGCTTTTAACGAGGCGATTTCCTCTTACAGCGAGGGGAAGGGGACCTTTTTAGGCTTTGCCCGGACGGTCATTTCTCGACGTCTGGTCGATCATTTTCGTCGTCAGAAGTCGCGCTTTCAGGAAATATCGTTAACTGAAATAGAGCGGGAGGATGGCGAAGGCTATGCTTTGTCAGCCCAAGTTGACACTCTAGCTCAGGATCAATGGACAACAGTCCAGCAGGATGAAAATCGAATATATGAAATTAGCGAACTGCGCGAAAAGTTGAGACCTTACGGTATTTCCTTGAGTGAACTGCCCAAATTGTCGCCCAAACACCAAGATGCACGCAACCGTGCGATTCATATTGGTCAGCTTATTGCTGGGACTCCTGGATATCGTGCATATCTTGAACTTAAAAGAGAATTGCCATTAAAAGAGTTGGCAAAACATCCGGGGATTACCCGCAAAACCGTGGAACGTCATCGAAAATATATTATAGCGGTAGTGGTTATTTTGATTTCTGACTTGCCATATTTGCGAAGTTTCGTGTTGGATCGAATACGGGGTGAGTAGTTTATGGGAGTAAGAGCAGTGGTCGTTGCGGTTGACAAGCATCACGCTACCGTTCTCGTGGCCGGTGGTCAGTTCAAGCGTGTGAAAATAATGCGGGAAAAACTTGTGGTTGGTCAAGAGATTGACTTGTCCAGACTACAGCATTTTCAGGCGAGGAAAAAGGCTTTGGGGGCAGTTACCGCTTTAGCCTCTATCCTCATGGGGCTCAATACTTATTTATCACAACCTGCCCCGGTTGCAACCGCGATTTTGAGTATTGATATCAAACCTAGTATCAACATGGTTGTTGGAGGAAACACTGTCCTTGAAGCGTCGGCATTGGATTCTTCTGGCAGAAAGCTTCTTCAGCAAATCTCATTGCAGGGGATGCCCATACAGAAGGCACTTTATAGGGTCACTCGGTGGGCCAAACAGGATGGATACTTATCGAAACAAAGATCATATGTGGTGTTGGGAGCTGTCTTTCGCTCCGCTCATTTTGCGTGGTTTTCCAAATTGAGTTACAGCGAGGGTAAATTGCTCAAGAGGAGCGGAGGATGGCATGGACGGTTGATATCAGTATCGACCGTTACACATAAGACTCTTAGAGATTTTTCTGACCGTCATGTATCTGTGGGTCGATATCTTCTGTGGAAGGAAGAACACAAACCGGATCATCGTCCGTCAACCGTTAGCTACCGAAGGGTTCAGCAATCGCCTTTGAGTATATTGATTAAGAAAAAACTGCATCCCCCCGGACGATTTTCACAGCCAGCACTCAAGACTTTACCCCACCTACTTCCCCACTCCCCCTCCCAGCCCTTGGATCCTGTGCCCGGTCCTTCGCGTGCGTTTGCACACCCGATCCATCGTAGAACCATCTCTCATGTACCAGAAAAGGGTGTGAGAACATTAGTGGCTGTGCACTCGGGAAAAGGGCATGTTAAGTGTTTCCATTCCATGCAACCTTCTTCTGCTGTAGCGGGGAGATGTTAATGGCGACAATTAGTTCCTTATCGCGGAAACAAGCAGGCCAGGAGTGGTGCCTGTTTGGATCCTCAGGTGTATCGATACTGAGTTTCGGGAACATACTGGCATCAGCTGATAGTTGCGCAAATGGCCCCTAATCTGTAAGAATATGGGGAAGAAAGCCGGTCTGTCACAAGAGACAGATTCCGGAAAGAAAAGGGGAGATTGACACGGGCCACACCAGTTCATTGTACTGGATCTTTTTTGCAGTACTGATCGGAATGACAATTTGGATGTTCATGCAGCAGTCCCGTACCCAAAAAAATCGCCAGCAGCTGCAGAGGAGTTTGCAAAAAGGGGACAGAGTCGTGACAGTAGGTGGAGTTATCGGGACGGTGGTGCAAGTGGATGATAAGCGCGTTGTCTTGCAAATAGCCGACAATGTCCGCATAGATGTGTTGAAAACAGCTGTTGGAGGAAAATATCAAGACTCCTAATGGCAGCTATCAAGAGTCTGAATCCCATCTGAGTTACGACCCCAGGGTGTGCTATAATACGGGCGAATTCTCAAAGGAATTCAACGAGACACACTTGGGGAGGCGGAAAAGGTGGCGGATTCGTCACTAAACCCATTTTTGCGGGCGCAGCAAGCTTTTAAGGAAGCTGTTGATACACTTGGTCTTGAGCCCGCAGTATACGAGATTCTCAAACAGCCACTCCGATCATTCGAAGTGGCAGTCCCTTTTCTAAGGGATGATGGCTCATTGCAAGTTTTCAATGGCTATCGAGTTCAGCACAATGATGCGCTCGGGCCAACGAAGGGTGGATTGCGCTTTCATTCTTCTGTCACAATGGATGAAGTGAAGGCGTTGGCAATGTGGATGAGTGTAAAATGTGCATTGCTTAATCTCCCTTATGGTGGCGGAAAAGGCGGAATCGCATGTGATGTTGACCAATTGTCCGACGGTGAAATCGAGCGGCTAAGCCGCGAGTACATTCGTGCAGTGAGTTTGGTCATTGGACCCGACAAAGATATTCCTGCGCCTGATGTATCCACAAACCCTCAAATCATGGCATGGATGGTTGATGAATATTCTCGTATCCGAGGAGAAAACACGTTCGGCTTGATTACTGGGAAGCCTGTTGTTATTGGAGGGTCAGCTGGGCGTGTCGAGGCTACGGGTCGGGGTTTGGTGTTTGCCACCAAACAGTTGGCCATTGAACTAGGCATTGATTTTAGCAAGAGTCGGATTGCCATCCAAGGATTTGGCAATGTAGGGTCAGTTGCAGCCGAAATTGCGTACGATATGGGAGCCCGGATTGTAGCGGTATCGGACAAGGACGGCGGATTGTACAATCCCCAAGGTATAGATATTCCAGAGTTGCTGGAGTACAAGCGCAATAATAGACGCCTTGCGGGATATGCTCAGGCCGAACCTATTATGAATAATGAACTACTGGAACTGCCGGTGGACATCTTGTTTCCGGCTGCCTTGGAGAACCAAATTACCGCGGATAATGCGCTGAATATTCGAGCGCGCATTGTCGGAGAGGGAGCGAATGGCCCTACAACTCCCGAGGCCGACCGTATTTTATTCGACAAAGGTATCATGGTAATTCCGGATGTTCTGGGGAATTCGGGCGGAGTAACAGTGTCATATTTCGAATGGGTTCAGAATCAAACGCGTTTTTATTGGTCAGAAGAAGAAGTGAATCAGCGATTAGAAGAATATATGTCAAAGGCTATGGCAGCAATGCATACTATGCATGAACGTTTTGGGGTAACCTTACGTAAAGCGGCTTATTTAGTGGCAGTGGAGCGGATAGCGCAAGCTATGCGGTACCGGGGCTGGCTACAGTAAATATGGACACACAAAGGGTTCTCATCATGGGAGCCCTTTGAGGAGGTTTTTGGGTGGATCAAGATCCGATAGAGGAATTAAGACGCCGTCAAAAGGCGATCGAAGAAATGGGTGGAAGTGCTCGTGTTAAGAAGCAGCATCAAGCGGGTAAATTAACGGCACGAGAACGAATAGCGGTATTGCTAGATGATGGTACTTTCGAAGAAATTGGGGCCCATGTTCGCCACCGTTCCACGTTTTTTGGCTTAGACAAGCAAAACATTCCATCGGACGCGGTAGTCACGGGGACAGGGCGCATTAATGGTCGGGTTGTCTATGTCTATTCACAAGATTTTACTGTTGCTGGAGGATCATTGGGCGAGATGCATGCCCAAAAAATTCTGCGGATTCAGGATTTAGCTCTAAAAACCGGCAATCCGATAATCGGTCTAAACGATTCGGGCGGAGCCCGTATTCAAGAAGGTGTGGACGCACTAGCGGGTTATGGAGAAATTTTCAAACGGAATACGTGGGCGTCGGGGGTCATTCCGCAAATTACGGTGATTATGGGGCCGAGTGCAGGAGGAGCGGTGTACTCTCCTTCTTTAACGGATTTCATCATCATGGTGAAGGGAACAGGCCAAATGTTTATTACCGGCCCACAAGTCATTCAAACAGTAACAGGTGAGAAGGTTACTAGTGAGGAACTAGGCGGTGCGGATGCCCATATTCGTCTCAGTGGCGTAGCCCATTTTGCTACGGGTAATGACGAAGAAGCTCTTAAACTAGTTAGGCAGTTGTTGGACTATATACCCAACAACAACCGGGAATTGCCACCGGTTAGTGTGGATCAAGATCCGTGGGACAGGCTGATTCCGTCTTTAGCGGACGTTATTCCCCAAGATGCCAACAAACCTTATGATGTGAAAAGAATTATTCATTCGATGGTGGACGTTGGCTCTTTTCTCGAGATTCAACAAGGATACGCCGACAACATGGTCATTGGATTGGCGCGGATTGGAGGACATGTCGTTGGAATCAGCGCAAACCAACCCCGAGTTTTGGCGGGAACGATGGATATCAACGCATCAGACAAATTGGCCAGGTTTGTGAGATTTTGTGACGCGTTTAATATTCCGATGGTGACACTTGTTGACACACCTGGCTATCTGCCCGGAACCAGTCAGGAATTTGGCGGAATCATTCGTCATGGTGCTAAAGTATTATTTGCCTATGCCGAGGCGACCGTCCCCAAAATTACTGTGGTTTTGAGAAAAGCCTATGGTGGTGCGTATTTGGCCATGTGCAGCAAATCTCTCGGAGCGGACTGGGTTCTGGCCTGGCCAACGGCAGAAATTGCTGTGATGGGACCGGAAGGAGCTGCTAATATTATTTTTCGTGAGGTAATTGCCCAGGCAGAGAACTCCGAGGTGGTACGCAAGCAAAAGGCTGACGAATACCGAGAAGAATTTGCTAATCCTTTCGTGGCGGCTTCCCGTGGATATATTGATTCAATCATTGACCCTCAAGAAACGCGTTTGCACGTTGCACGTGCTCTTATGACTTTAACGAACAAACGGGATAGCCGGCCGCACAAAAAGCATGGCAATATGCCGTTATAGATATAGAGTACGAGATTCAACAAATCCATTGGTGGAGGATTATGGTGAACGAACGGGACTTGGACGAACTATCCCCTGAAGTGCTTGCAGCCATTATGGCTGCGCTATTGTGCATGGAAGAGCCAGCCATACATGTGAGAGTGCGGGAAGTGTGGCCAGAAGAAAGTGCGTGGCGCTGGGTTGGATGGTAGCATATCCTCAAACATTTTGAGACAACGTTTTGACTACTAGAGGAGGTTTATCAATTTATGGCGGTTCGTAAGTTTCGCATTCGCGTTAATGGAGTAGAGTATGACGTTGAAGCAGAAGAGGTGAGCGCAGAGCGATCGACGGAAGAGCTGCCTCGGGTTTCCCGGATTCCTCAGACTCCTTCCTCCGTAGCCTCGGAACCGCTCCGGCCGGCGCCGATGATTAGGCACAATGGCGAAATCATAATCGAAGCTCCATTGCCGGGCGCGGTCCTGGATGTGAAGGTTCAGGAAGGTCAGTCAGTTGACGTGGGACAGGTTTTGATTATTTTGGAAGCAATGAAGATGGAGAATGAAGTCACAGCCCCTGCGGCCGGCAATATCAAAAGCTTGCGCGTTAACAAAGGCAGTTCGGTAGAGGCCAATGAAGTGCTTGTGATTATTGAACCCCAATAGTTATGGCAAGGGTTATGGTCATCGCACCTCATCCCGACGATGAGGCTTTGGGAGCAGCAGGGATCATTTACCGCGAGGTGCATAAGGGAAATGATGTGCGTGTTCTCTTTATCACAGCGGGAGATGGGTTTGTGCAAGATGCTGAGCGCTATTACCTCCTTCTTCACGTAACGCCCGAGGAATATCTTCATTTAGGATATGAGCGGCAGTTAGAAGCGCAACACGCTATGGCACATCTCGGGCTAAGAGCCCAAGATGTCATCTGTCTGGGATTTCCTGATGGGGGGATAGATCATCTGTTATTGCATTTTGATGAGACAGAACCTTTTAAGAGCCCAACAACAGGTGAGTCGTTTGTTCCTTACATCAATATTCCTACTTACAAAATGCTATATACGGGAAAAAATCTTTTAGAATTGCTGGGCCAAGAGTTAAAGGCGTTTCAACCGGATATATTGGTTACTCCGCTGTTAATTGACCAGCATCCAGACCATTGGGCCACTTCAGCTTTTGCCACACTGGCCCTTTTGCATTGCCGGGCTCAAGGCATAAAGTGGGCCCAAACGGCTCAGAATTATGGCTACCTAGTGCATTGGACGGGATGGCCCTTGCCTTTAGGCTACCATCCCGATCTCACGATGGAAAAGCCCCCTGGGCTAAAATCTCATCCTCTGATAGCGTGGCTTCAAGAACATTATGATGAAGACACTATCGAGGCTAAAAGACGATCATTGTTGGCCCATGATAGTCAGGTAGAACTGATTAAGCCATTTTTGCAGGCCTTTGCACGGCGGAGTGAAATTTTTGGTCTAATACACCCCCTAGTATTGGGTCGGAAAATAGCTGTTCCCAAACCCAAGAGTGATATGTTGACCAAGCTTCTACACAGAGAATTTGGCTTGATATCTAGTGAATGGAAATCGGATGGGCGTTATGTTGATGTACGGCTTAAGTCTCTAATTCGGCCCGGTTGGCAAATTCGTGTCGCGGACTTCAATATCGGGAAGACAATTGAGTTCTTTGGAGCACAGGGGGAAATGGAACAATTAGATTCGCAGAATATTACCATCAAGAATGATTCACGGGGTTATAATATTGTTTGGGCGCAATCAGCTTCCCAATCTCAGGATTACGATTTCAAACTTATGGGTTTTGTCATCTTTGATGCGGACGGAAAACTTATCGGTAGAAGCGGGTTTTGGCCTTGGACCAAGATGGCATAGGATGGATCCGTAGGTCGTCCACACCTACTTCCTTGAATTGGGTAAAGCCTCACCGCCTCTTTTTCTTGACAATCGTGGTTTGGGCCGATATAATTGCGATGCATTGGGGGGCGTAGCTCAGTTGGGAGAGCGCTAGAATCGCACTCTAGAGGTCAGGGGTTCGACTCCCCTCGTCTCCACCATCATATGGAACCCGCCAGTGAAAGAGCTGACGGGTTCTTCTTCATGCTCAGAAGTTTCGTGTCCTTACGCACTAATTCGCAGCGCTCTCTTCTTTCGTGATTCGTCGTTTTCCTATCTGCTTGGGTGAAGCGCCCGAACGTTGTGCTGAATACCCGCAATTATGATTGGAGATGTTGGTGGTTACGCGTTCCTCGTTATGCACCCATTCATTCGCCCGAGATTTCTTTCTTGCCGAGCTCACTTGATTCTTTCTCCTTCGACTATTCCTTCAAAACATACACCTTTATAGCGTGCTGGCCCTATCACAGGGGAAATGGCCGGAATGCTAGATGGCAACCGCGTGACGAGCCACGCGGACGAATTGTAATGTGGGTCCCTTGTCCCGTGATCGTCAAAAATTGACTTGAGGATCACTCCGGTTGGGTAATTAGATTCATCTGTGTTACAGTTTTTTCCAAAAATACCGAAAATATTGGTCTGCAGTATGGCTAAAATTGGCCCATTTAGTCAAGGGTTCTTTGGGTTGTCGACCTCTTGGGGATTTTGTTTCCCATGGTCCTAATACACCAGTATTTGGCATCAAATTCTTTTTAGGAAAAAGCAGGAACCGTAGTTTTTATGGCGAATTTGAAAAGTGGAATCAAGTGGAGGAATGTGGGGGAAAAGGGGGGATCCGATCATGCTAATGGGAGAGTATGAACATACTCTTGATGACAAGGGTCGGATCACCATACCTGCTAAACTCCGTGAAGATTTACATGGACATTTTGTGATTACCAAGGGACTTGATGGATGTCTTTTCATCTATCCGATGCCAGAATGGCGAAAGCTTGAGGAACATCTAAAGGCTCTGCCTATGACGAATGCCAACGCTCGCGCCTTTGCCCGTCTCTTTCTCGCCGGAGCTCAGGACGCAGAAACAGACAAACAGTACCGTGTCATAATCCCCCCCAGGTTGCGGGAGCATGCGGGAATTGAGCGCGAAGTGACCTTGGTGGGCGTGAGCACGCGAGTGGAAATGTGGGCGAGGGAACGATGGAACGAATACCAGCAATCAGCTCAGACTACTTATGAGGAAGTCGCGGAAAAGATGGTCGATTTCGGATTTTGATTGAGGTGCGTTAATGACATATTCCCATGTGTCAGTCTTAAGCAAAGAGGCATTGGAATACTGGGTTCACGATGAGGAAGGTATTTACATTGATGCCACCGTCGGCGGCGGAGGGCATAGCGTACAGTTGCTGTCCCAATTTCCTCATGTGCGCCTAATTGCCGTCGATCAAGATCCTGTTGCCATCCAGGCCGCTCAGGAGCGGTTGAAATCTTTTGGCGACCGAGTTACTTGGGTGCGTGCCAATTTTCGGGACTTGACTGAAAAAATTGAACCGCCTCTTCACACTCATATTGCCGGCATTTTGTTTGACTTGGGTGTGTCCTCGCCGCAGTTTGACGATCCCTCACGCGGATTTACTTATCAAGCGGATGCGGCACTGGATATGCGCATGGATCCATCCAATCCGATCACGGCTTTTCGGTTAATTAACATGCGTTCCAAGGAAGAAATTGCCCGAGCGTTGCATGAATGGGGTGAGGAGCGTTGGGCCAAACGAATTGCCGATTTTATTGTCAAGGCTCGGGAAAAGGAACCGATTCGTACTACCGGGCAGTTGGTGGAATTAATTAAAGCGGCGATTCCTGCATCTGCCAGGAGAACTGGAGGCCATCCTGCGCGAAGAACGTTTCAAGCCTTACGGATTTGGGTCAATGACGAATTGGCCGCCTTAAATCAAGGTTTGGAAACGGCGCAACGTCTTGTGGCGCCTAAAGGACGGGTGGTAGTCATTTCGTTTCATTCCCTTGAAGATCGCATTGTCAAACATGTTTTTCGACAATGGGAGCAGGAACACAAGGGGCATATTGTGACCAAACATCCTTTGACCCCCTCAAAGGAAGAAGTTTTGGATAATCCACGGTCCCGCTCAGCCAAACTGCGTGTTTTCGAACAATCTTAAATAGCGGACATCGGATAGCGGACAGGTGTTGCCATATATTCGACAAACTATCGGGATATAGATCAGAAACACTTAATAATCGACAAATCAAGGAGGAGAAGCCGGCATGATCGACCATGAGCCACAAAACAGCTTTAACGAAGGGAATCTCGCACGGACCTGGGAAAAGAAACTTCGCTACAAAGAGAGGGTCAAGCCTCAGCACAAAAGAGCTCCCTGGGTACGAACAGTGTTGTGGATTGGCAGTTTGTGGACAGCGGCCATGGCTGCATCGCTGTTAGCAGTTCATGTTATGGTTATGGGTTATAAGGTTGATCAACTACAATCCCGGTATACTCATTTGCAACGCGAGCAACAATTGCTGGCAGCCAGAGTGGCCTCATTGAGTTCTCCGATTGCACTGAATCACGAGGCCTCAAAAATGAATCTTACAATCGTATCACCCCAAAAGGCCGGTAACTCCAGTCCGACCAAGTCGTCATCTCAGGCCGCCATATCCAGGGGTTCTTCTACACATGTGACGTGGATAAAGTTAGTCGACCAGTGGATTAACCAACTTCGAGGAGTCGTCGTGAAGTGATGAAAACTCGCAGATCAGTCCGGTGGCGTGCATTATGGACCTTAATATTTTCTGGGCTGTTTATGGCGATCTTGGTTGCGAGACTAGTGGTAATTCAATTGACAGACGCTTCCCAACTCCAGGGGTATGCACGAAATATTCACATTCACAAAATTGTGACGCCAGCACCCAGGGGACAAATTATTGACCGCAATGGCAAAATTTTGGCCATGGATGTGCCCACATACCAAATTGTGGCTGCGCCCAGGTATGTGACGCATCCCGTTCAGGAAGCAGCTGTTTTAGCGAAGTACTTGCCGTTTAAGGCGTCCTTGCTGGACAAGGTTATGAGCAACAACTCTTGGTATGCCCTGTTGGATCGATCCGTGTCGATGGCAGTGGCGCATAAGATTCAAAAGCTTAACTTAACGGGCATCAGTGTTGTGCCCACCAATGGCCAGTCCTATCCCAACGGTACTCTTGCGTCCCAGGTTATCGGTATGGTGGGAGCCAATGGCAAGGGGCTGTCTGGAATTGAATATGAAGACAATAAAATCTTGTCGGGCAAGCCGGGGTATTGGGTGGTCCCAACTGACGCCAATGGGCAGCCGCTTCCCCAATGGCAAAAAGCTTACAAACCGCCGACGCCTGGCAACACTGTTCAGTTGACTATTGATGCCAATATTGAAGCCGTAGCTCAGAAATGGCTTAAATGGGGTGTTAAGCGTGCCCACGCTTTAAACGGTACCGTGATTATTTTAAACCCCCATACGGGATCGGTGCTGGCTCTGGCTAACTGGCCAAATTTCAACCCCAATAACTATTATTCGGCGACACCTCTACAAATGACCAATTATGCTGTACAGGACCCCGTTCCGCCCGGATCCATTTTCAAACCGGTTACGGCATCAGCTGGTTTGGGACTCGGACTCTTTACACCAAACAGCATGTTTGATACCCGTGGGTACAAAATTGTCGATGGGGTTCGGATTAACGACTGGAACCCTGTGGGATGGGGATGGATTACCTTAACTCGGGGTCTGGAAGTCTCATCAGACCAGGTGTTCATGGATGTTGCGCTCAAAGTGGGAGTTAACGGGCTCTTTCATTACATTAAGGCATTTGGCCTCGAACATCCCAGCAATGTGGGATTGCCTGGCGATTCGCCTCCCGTGTGGCTTCCCAAGAAACAGGTCAATCCGGTAGATCTGGCCACGATGGGATTTGGACAAGGCATGGCCGTTACTCCCATGCAAATGATTGCGGCAGATTCCGTCATACCGAATCATGGCACGCTTATGCAACCCCACATTGTTAAGGCTATTGTGTCACCAACAGGAAAAGTGATTAAGCGGGTAAACCCTAAGGTGGAGTCCAGACCTGACAGCGTCAAGGTTGCTAAAGAAATTGAGCATATGATGGTTCTGGAAGCTGCTAAGGGCACAGGGGTTCCGGCACAAGTTCCGGGGTATGTTATCGGCGGGAAGACCGGAACGTCCCAGAAAATTATTAATGGGAAAACATCCAACAACTTGTTCGTAGCTTCCTATATGGGATTTGGACCTGTGCCCCATCCAAAATTTATTATGCTGGTTATGATCAATAGGCCGGTTGGAAGGTTGTTTTACGGGGATCAGGTATCAGCTCCGGTATGGAAACACATCGCGACGTATTTGTTTAAGTATTGGCACATCAAGCCCTATGCCGGAGCTGATAACGGACAAAAGCCGTTTAAAAAGTCTTGAAATGTTCTGTCGGTGATCATCGAAACATAACAATGGTGAGTAACCAAGCCTGATTCGTGGGCGGGGAGGCTCACAAGATGACCAATCGACCGACATTGACGATAAAGCGGCGCACGTTTGTTGTTATGAGTTTGATGAGCTTGTTTGATATCGTGTTAGTAGGTAGGCTGGCAGACATTCAAGGCATAGATGCGGCGCATTTGAAAGCCTTGGCCGACGGTATCCACTTTCGGGGCGTGCCTTTGGCCCCTTTTCGCGGAAATATTGTTGACCGCAATGGCAATCTCTTAGCTGGCAGCCATCATGCGTATTCGGTTTATGCCATTCCCATACAGACCCGCAGGCACCGAGAAGATGAGGTGATTTTGTTGGCGACGTTGCTAAATGTGCCGGAACAAGTGTTGCGCAGACGGCTTACGCGGCGGCAGGGTTTTGTTTGGGTAAAAAGGCGGGTCTCCGGGCAAGAGATGCAAAATCTAAAAGGACAATTGGGAAACTTGCCTGGGATCTACCTTCTGACCGAAACCCAAAGATATTATCCGCAAGGAGAATTGGCTGGCCCTGTCTTGGGTTTTACTGGAATTGACAATCAGGGATTGGCCGGAGTGGAGTTGACATATAATCGGTATTTAGACGGAAAACCCGGAAGTATCCAAGAAGAATTTGATGTTACGGGACAAACCGTAAGGTTTGCTCAGACTCGTGTGGTACCTTCGGTGCAGGGTGATACCGTCGAATTGAGTATTGATGAAAATATTCAGTCAATGACGGAGAGGGCCTGTGAACAGGCTATGATCCAAACGCGTGGCAAGTCGGTGAGTATCGTTGTGATGCATCCTGGCACTGGAGGTGTTTTGGCTATGGCTCAGCGCCCGGCAATGGATCCGAACCATTTTCGGGACTATAGTCCAAAACAGTACCGGGTGTTAGCCGTGTCTGATGCCATTCCCCCAGGATCTATCTTCAAACCAGTAACCCTCGCAGCGGCGCTTCAAGAAGGGACCGCCTTTTCTGCGTCACGTTACTTTTGCCCGGGGTTTAAGAGTGTGCTGGGGCGGCGAGTCAATTGTTGGAGGCCTTTAGGACACGGGAGCCAGAATCTTGATCAAGTTGTGAAAAACTCGTGTAACGTGGGGTTCATGGACTTGGGGCTGGGACTGGGAGTCGCGAAATTTTATCAATATCTGGACCGATTTGGTCTGCGGTCCAGGACTCACATCGACTTGCCGGGGGAAGCTTTGGGATTGATACCGGGGGCAACAAAGGTGACGGCGCTGGATTTAGCTATTATGGCATTCGGGCAAACTTTGACGGTAACACCTATTGGCCTAATCACGGCTATTTCTGCACTGGCTAATAATGGCGTCCTATTGACGCCTCATGTGGTTAAACGCATCGTCAATCATCGGGGCGACGTCGTAAAATCATTGGACAAGAACGTAGTACGCAGGGTCGTGGCACCTGAAGTGGCCCGCACAGTCCAGGAGATGATGGTTGGGGTTGTATCTGAAGGGACTGGTCGATTAGCTCAAGTGCCCGGTTACCGGGTGGCCGGGAAAACGGGAACGGCGCAAAAAGTTATTAACGGTAAAACTGAAAAAGGCATTTACATTGCCTCTTTTATCGGGTTCGGGCCGGTACCTCATCCTGAAGTGGCAATTCTCGTCAATGTGGACGAACCCGTTGGACCGTATTACGGGGGCCAAGTTGCGGCTCCCATATTTGGCCATCTTATGCGGGCTATATTTAAGTATTTAAAGATTCCAGCCACGGAACCCATCAAACCACCGCGATCCGGCGAACCTGCTATGGTTCCGAGTTTAGTGAATTTGGATCCGGAAACAGCGCAAGCAGATGCCGCTGCCTTTGGTTTTCCGGTACAATTTGTAGGGCAGGGTGATGTGGTCTGTGACCAATCCATCGAATATGGGGGATACAGACCTGCCGGTACGGTGCTGCGTCTTAAGTTGGGGTCGGCTCCCCGCGTCTATCTGGAGTGGGTCAGTGTGCCGCGGTTTAAAGGACTGACGATTCATGAGGCCCTTCATTTGGCTTCGGCCATCGGGGTGAATGTGAATGATCGGAGTCAAGGGCACGGTATGCGCGTTCGGAGGCAATCTATCGCGCCGGGGACGCAGGTTCGTGCTGGAACAACAGTGGAATTGTGGACTGCCTGAATCGGCAGTGGTATTTAAGGGAAGAAGCGGGAGGCCATGGGATGACGTTTAAGAAACTTATTGCCTGGATTCCCGATGCTGTAAGCATTGGGAATACGGATGTAGAGATAAGCGGTATTGCTTATGATTCCCGGCATGTCACAAACGCCAACCTATTCTGTGCGATACCGGGTTTTCGGACAGATGGTCATTTGTTTTGTGAAGAAGCTGCGAGCCGGGGGGCGACCGCCTTTCTTGTAGAACGTGCAGACGCCATTCCTAACGGTAAGGCTGGGGTGGTGGTGAAAAATGCCCGACAGGCCATGGCGCTGTTAGCAGACAAATTTTTCGGGAGCCCTTCAAGCCGCTTAGCTATGATTGGTGTGACGGGGACCAATGGCAAGACCACCACAACCCACATTATCCGAGCTTTATTGGAAGCCAATGATATCCCTACTGGTCTTACCGGTACCTTATACACATTGATGGGTCAAGACAGCTATAAGGTGGTAAGAACGACACCAGAATCTCCGGATCTGCAAAGTTTGTTGCGCCATATGGTTGACAGAGGAATGCGGGCTGCGGTAATGGAAGTGTCTTCCCACGCGCTGGCTTTGTCCCGGGTAGACCACGTCCAATATGACATTGGGGTTTTTACTAATTTAACCCAGGATCATCTCGACTTTCACAAAGACTTAGAATCATACTTTATGGCTAAGGCGTTGTTATTTCAACGGTTGGGGGAAGGAAACAATAAGAAAGGGCCACGTGCTGCCATTATTAACGGCGATGACAATTATGGACGGCGTTTAATCGGCATGTGTTCTGTACCGGTGTTGACATACGGACTCAACGAAGGAGCGGATATAAGGGGCAGTATGGTGACTGTGGGCAGTCGCGGAGTACAATTTTTGGCGACGTTTCCCGACGGAGAAAAACAGGCTATTGAGTTTAACATGACGGGAACCTTTAATGTTCTCAATGCTTTGGCAGCGATGAGTGTAGGGTATACCTATGGACTTTCTCCCCGGCAAATGGCCGAAGCCCTGGCGCGGTATCCGGGAGTTCCGGGGCGATTTGAAAGGATCGATGAGGGTCAGCCGTTCACCGTTATTGTTGACTATGCCCATACTCCAGATGGCTTCGAAAACGTATTGCGTACGGCTAGAGAATTTACGGTGGGGGCCGTACGGGTGGTCTTTGGCGCCGGAGGTGACCGCGACCGCGGTAAAAGAGCTTTGATGGGGGAAGCTGCAGGCAAGCTCAGTGACTGGGTCATGTTAACGGCGGATAATCCCAGGTCAGAAGATCCAATGGACATCATTGCCCAAATTCGGGAAGGCTTGGAACCCACAGGCACTCCGTTTGAAGTCGAGCTGGATCGGGAACGGGCGATACGAATGGCGTTACAGATGACTCAACCGGGAGATGTGGTCTTTATCTTGGGCAAAGGTCATGAAACGTATCAGATATACCGTGATGGCACCATTTATTTTGATGACCGGGAAGTCGCTAGGCAGGCTCTTCGGGAGATCAAAAAACTATGATAGAACTGACGTATAAGGACGTGGTCGAGATCTCGGGGGCTCTCGCGCGGGCCGTGCCTTTGGAGGATAGGGTGCAGGATATGACTATTGATAGCCGGGATGTTCGGCAGGGGTCGTTATTTGTGGCTCTTCGGGGCAGTCGAACGCACGGCCATCAATTTGTTCCCCAAGCATGGAACCAAGGGGGAGTAGCCTTGGTCGAATCCGCATTTGGTCCTGTTCTAGGCCCCGCATTGCTCGTGGAATCACCGCTTCGGGCCATGGGCCAATTGACCCGGACTTTGATTAATTCCAGACACGTTACTGTAGTGGGAATTACAGGCAGCGTCGGCAAAACCAGCCTGAAAGAGTTGACATGGGCTGTCTTGGCCTCCCGATTTGTCGTGGGAAAGTCGCAAGGAAACTACAATACAGCCATTGGTCTCCCTCTGTCCTTTTTGCGCAGTCCAGACAATGTGACCCATTTCGTTTCGGAAATGGGGATGCGGGGTTTGGGAGAAATCAGGGTTCTTACGCAAATTACTCCGCCGGATGTAGCCATTATTACCAATATTGGACCGAACCATTTGGAGTCTTTGGGGAGTATGGAGAATATCCAGCGGGCCAAGGGAGAAATTTTGGAGGGGTTAAAACCGGGTGGTATAGCCATTCTTAACCGTGATGACCGGCTTGTGCGCCAACTGGGTGAATCTCTTGAAGGGCATCCGGTATTTTGGTATGGACATCAGTCTTCCGACGCGACTATCGAGGATGTTTTAGTTAAAGAGACTTTAACCGAAGTAATGCTCAAATATCGGGGACAGAGCGTGACGCTTCGAGTTCCTTGGATCGGAAGACAGCATGGATATACAGTGGCTGCGGCGTTTTTGGCTGGAAGCATTTTGGGTCTTCATGTAGATGAGATGGCCTCCGCCTTGGAGGCAGTTGATCCTGGCAGTGGACGGCTTCAAAAAAGGCAAATCGGATCATTAAGTGTCCTATGCGATTACTATAATGCCAGTCCAGCATCAATGAAAATGAGTCTTGAAATTCTGAGAGCACAAATAAAAAATTCGCGCCGCATTGCAATTTTAGGGGATATGCTAGAACTTGGCAGTCAGGAAGTGCCAGCACATCAAGAAGTGGGACTATTTGCTAGCCGGTATGCGGATGTGGTCCTGGCGGTAGGCCCGAGAGCAAAACAGATTGCTCAGGCAGCGAATCTTGAACGTATGGGTTGTGCGACTTGGACAGGCGAACTCGAGGATGCGTGGCAATGGATGCGTGCCAATGTGAAACCCGGTGACGTTGTTTTGCTTAAAGCCTCTCACGGCATGAATTTCCACGACTTATATCAAAAGATCGAACGGTGGGGGGGGCCCCAATGAATGTGGTTTATGGCGGGATCTTGGGATTTATTGTGGCATTAGCCCTTGGTCCTATTTTCATTCCTGCCTTGCACCGGCTCAAATTTAGTCAGACGATTCGCGATCAAGGGCCTCAGTCCCATTTGAAAAAACAGGGTACGCCGACCATGGGCGGTCTGTTGTTTTTGCTTCCTCTACCTCTGGCGGTGTTGTTATTCGCGCCGGATAGCGGAAAAGCATGGGTTTTGGTGGGCTTAATCTGGTCTTACGGAGTGATAGGTTTAGCGGATGATGTGCTGAAAGTCGTCTTTAAGCGCCCGTTAGGATTGAAAGCGAGGGAAAAGCTATTCTTCCAAATTGTGTTTGCTTCGATTTTTTGCTGGTTAGCGGCTAATCAATTTCATGCCAATGGACCCTATGTTCTGCCTTTCCACGCGGGCACAGTGTCCCTGGGATGGCTCTTTGGGCCTTTATCGGTCTTGGCGATTTTGGGAAGCGGAAATGCCGTCAATTTAACTGACGGACTGGATGGGTTGGCGGCTGGAGCAATGGTTTTATCAATGGCGTTTTTTGCCTTTTGGGGAATAATCCGTAACGATATAGCGTTGGCTTTGGTTTCCACGGTTCTCATCGGTTCCTTGATCGGCTTTATGCGTTACAATATTCATCCCGCGCAAGTATTTATGGGCGACACAGGGTCCCTCGCTCTAGGAGCTGCTTTGGCGGCTTCTGCCGTCATAAGCCGAACTACATTGGTCCTGCCATTGATCGGCTTGTTGTTTGTTCTTGAGACTCTGTCGGTGATTATTCAGGTGATTGGTTTTAAGCTGACCGGAAAGCGGGTTTTTCGCATGAGTCCTCTTCACCATCATTTTGAACTGGGCGGATGGACGGAAGAGCGGGTGGTCGCGGTTTTTTGGCTTATTGCTGCTGCAGGTGCCACTATGGCGTGGTGGATATAAGATTGACAAGGTCCAAGTGATACCAGGATTCAAGGAGGAATCATCATGAAGAAGGAAAGGCGACGTATCGATTACCTTTTAGTGGCAGCTGTTACGGCTCTTTTGGCTATTGGCACAGTAGTCGTCTTTTCTGCCAGTGCTCAAGCATCATTCCAGCAATTTGGCACTCCGTATTATTTTTTGGAACACCAACTCGTGTGGTCAGTGATCGGAATTATCGCGTTAGTCGTTGCCACCCGGATCGACTACTGGCGATATAACAAATTGATCTTCCCAGTGTTTGTTCTGTCGATTTTGTTACTTATTGCCGTGTTGATTCCGCATGTGGGTATCACCATCAATGGAGCCCGCCGCTGGCTCGGAGTGGGATCATTGCAAATTCAGCCTTCCGAGTTGGGGAAATTAGCCGTGATTTTTTTGTTCGCTAGGTTATTTAGCCTCCATCGAGATAGACTGAACGATCTGTGGAAAGGGGTTATTCCCCATATTTTATTAGCTTCTGTGATATTTGTTCTAGTTTTGGCGGAACCGGACTTAGGAACCACTGTCGTTATTGCAGGCACGTTTTTTGTCATGATGTTTGTAAGTGGAGTGAAAAAGCGACATCTGTTCGAACTGGGCGGTACGGCTATTCCAATTTTAGCCGCCGTGATCTTTGCGGCTCCCTACCGTCGTCAACGGATCTTTGCCTTTCTCAATCCCTGGAAACATCCTTTAGGCAATGGATTTCATACGATTCAAGCTCTGCTGGCGTTAGGCTCGGGGGGATTGTTAGGCGTGGGACTGGGTTATTCCCGGCAAGCTCTGGGGTATTTGCCTGAAGCTTTTACGGATTTTATCTTTGCTATCCTGGGTGAAGAACTCGGATTATTGGGGACAGTCTCCGTAGTACTTCTGTTTATGATTGTGGCATGGCGAGGTTACCGTATCGCCATGCGCGCTCCGGACATGTATTCGAGTCTCTTGGCAACGGGTTTGACGACCATGATTGTCATTCAAGCCGTCATCAATATCGGGGTTGTCACGGCAACTTTGCCCGTCACGGGTATCACGCTGCCTTTCATTAGTTATGGGGGGTCATCCCTTGTGCTCAGCATGGCTGGTGTCGGAGTACTTCTAAATATTAGTAAGCACGCAACATGAGGATTCGCATACTTTATAAATTGTCTCAAATGGCAGTGGGAAGTTAGGTAGAGGAGAGATCATGAAGGCATGCGGTTACTCATAGCAGGTGGAGGCAGCGGCGGGCACATTTATCCGGCTTTAGCCATTATTGATTCTCTCAACAATCTGTTGGGATCAATTGATGTGCTGTATGTGGGAACAAATCATGGTTTAGAGAAAGACCTGGTCCCCCGGCGAAACATTGCCTTCGCTCCTATTCATGCCCAGGGATTGTTAGTCAAGGGGGTTAAAGGCAAGCTGCGGGGGGGGATTAGCGCAATAGCCGGAACGTTGGAGGCTATCGGACACATACGCCGCTTTAAACCGGATGTTGTTGTGGGCACGGGCGGTTACGTTTCGGGGCCAGTAGGCCTAGGTGCACTTATTATGCGCATTCCCTTAGTTTTACAAGAACAAAATGTGTGGCCAGGTTTTACGAATCGGACTTTGGGCTCTCGGGCCAAATCGATGATTGTGCCCTTTGATGAGGCCAAACAATATTTCCGCAAGGGTACAGAACTCGTGGTAGTACCAAATCCGGTAGTCATTACGGTGCAAGAAAGCCGCGAACAATTACGACAGGCAATGGGAATTGGACCGGATCAAGTTGCTATTTTGGTAACTGGCGGAAGTCAAGGTTCAGAAGCTATTAATCGTTTTTGGCTGAAATTTTTTCCGAAGTTGCGAGAACATCCTGAATGGGTGTTGCTGTGGGCAACAGGGAGTCGATACTTCAAGGCGATTAAGGAAGAAATGACAAAAAGTGGTGGATGGGATCCGAAACAAGTGCGGGTGTTCGAATACTTTTATGAGATTCAAAAATTTTATTGCGTCAGCGACATGTTTATGGGGAGATCTGGAGCGATGACTATTGCCGATTGTCTTGCTTTCGGACTTCCGTCCATTCTGGTGCCGTCACCACATGTCAGTGAAGATCACCAGACAAAAAATGCGCAGGTTATCGCCAGCCGCCGGGCTGGAGTTCTTATAGCGGAGTCTGAATTGGCTCGGCGTGGAGAAACGGAAGTAATTGCCATGCTTCAAGACAGGGAGCGTCGTGGTAAAATGGCGTCGATTGCTTTGTCGATTTATGATCCTTCTGCATCTGAGAAAATTGCCCAAGTAGTTCGGGATGCGGCACGGCATTAGGAGGAGCGCAAATGAATGTAAGCCAAGTTATTGACAAATTGCGCGAATGGGATATCGGAATAGTAAGAATCAATGAGCCGTTATCCAAACATACCTCCTTTCGAATTGGCGGGCCAGCCACGGTGTATGTCCAACCTGGTTCTGAGGCGCATTTGGTCAAGGTTTTAAACTGGATGGAAGAAAACGGCATTCCCTACTTCATTTTGGGACAGGGGACGAACATTCTTGTATCGGATCAAGGCGTTGACGCGGTTGTGATATCCACCTCCCGAGCACTGCGGGAGATGCGCGTAGAGGGTTTACGCATGACGGCCGGCACAGGTATTTTGTTGACCAAGTTGGCACACAAGGCGCGTCAGGCTGGATTGCAGGGACTGGAATTTGCTGTGAGTATACCTGGAACATTAGGCGGAGCTTTGGTTATGAATGCGGGGGCGCACGGGTCGGAAATGGTTCAGGTGGTAGAGAGCGTTAAGATATGGGAGCCGGGTAGCGGATTGAGAATCCTCGCTGCGTCCGAGGCTGGTTTCTCCTATCGTAAAAGCTCATTTATGGAGAAGAGATGGATAGCCTTAGAGGCCAGTATGTTATTGCGACCGGGAGAATCCGAGTTGATTTTGAACACCATGCGTCAATTTATGAATTACCGAAAAAAGACACAACCTGTCGGCCATGCCAACGCAGGCAGTGTCTTCAAGAATCCGCAACCTGAATTTGCGGGGAGACTGATTGAGGATATTGGGGCCAAAGGCTGGCGCGTTGGTGACGCAATGGTGTCGCCAGTACACGCGAATTTTATTGTGAACGGAGGGCGGGCTACCGCTCGTGATGTTCTTTCTTTGATGCGGCGGATTCGGTGCCATGTGTTCCAGCGTCACTCGATTTTGCTAAGGCCGGAAGTACGCTGGATTGGTCCAAGAGAGGGAGGAGGCGACGGAACATGGGAGAATTTGTGGTACGGGGAAGGCGCAGGCTTAAAGGAACCGTGCGAGTAAACGGTGCCAAGAATTCGGCTTTGCCTATTATGGCAGCAACGGTTCTTGCGACTCGTCCCGTCATACTGCATGATGTTCCGGATTTACGGGATATTCGTGTCATGAGCCAAGTCCTCAGATCTTTAGGAGCCGAAGTGGAGCGGCACGGCACCGATGTTTTTGTTGATCCGCGAACTATTCATAACTATGTAGTGCCAGCGGAGTTAATGCAAGAAATGCGGGCGTCGGTTTTTTTGCTCGGACCTCTGCTGGCCCGATTGGGGTCGGCAGAAGCGACGCAGCCGGGGGGATGTGCCATTGGGCAAAGACCGATTGATTTGCATCTGTATGCTTTAAAGCAATTAGGTGCACGGATTTGCGATGAAGAAGGACAAACGCTCTTGCGAACAGATAGGCTAGTGGGAAATGATGTGCACTTTCCCTTTCCTAGTGTAGGAGCAACTGAAAACGTGATGATGGCTGCTGCCATGGCCCATGGTGAAACCCATGTCCGAAATGCTGCCATGGAGCCAGAAATTGTTGACCTAGCCCAATTTCTCGAGAAGTTGGGAGCTGTTGTCAGGGGGGCAGGAACACCGGATATCCGTATTACCGGAAATCAAAACCTCGGGGCGACGGAACATACCGTAATCGGGGATAGGATTGAAGCGGCAACTTTTGTTTTGGCTGTTGCGGGTGCTGGGGGGGATGTGGTGTTGCAAAATTGCATGGTCGATCATTTGCCGAGCCTGTGGAGTCGGCTTGAAGAGGTTGGGGTGCAGATCCAGGAGATCGATGCGGAAACCGTTCGGGTCGTCAGTGACGGGGTCTTTGAGCCACATCCCATTTCAATATCCACGGCTCCTTATCCCGGATTTGCAACGGATTTACAGCCGCAATTTATGAGTTTTCTGTTACAGGTTCCAGGGGTGCATCTGATTACGGAAAGAGTTTTTGAAAACCGTTTGGGACATGCTGCAGAACTCAGGCGCTTTGGAGCGCAAATTGTGGCCGATCAGCGTGTGGCTCTTATTTATGGAGGGCATCCGCTTTATGGAACTGTTGCGAATGCCCGAGACCTGAGGGCCGGAGCCGCTTTGATTAATGCGGGTTTAATTGCTCAAGGAGAGACTGTCGTGCGGGGACGGGAGATCATTGAACGGGGATATGAAAAACTTGACCACAGGCTGCGATCTTTAGGGGCTGATATCGTTGCTCGATGAGTGGTTATAGCCGGGACTTTGCTTATGGTCGCAAGGGCAATGAAGCAGAGAAAGGAATGGACGTATTTTAATCTTTAGGGAATGAAACGAGATTTGTCGGGCGAGCTAAAGTGGATTCAGACAATTTTCTCTTATTCTGATTGCAGAATGCAGGAATATGGGCTAGCGAACGAGAAAAGAAAAAAAGAACTATCGTCGATATTAGGTTTCGGAGGTGTAACGTGCCTAAACGCAGTCTGATGCTTGCACTTGACGTCGGAACCACCAAGGTGTCCGCATTAGTTGCGGAGGCCAAGGCAGATGGGGAACTGGCTGTGTTAGGAATCGCAGCAACTCCTGTTGTCGGGATGCGCCGAGGATTGGTGTTTGAACTTGAGCGCGTTGCTCTAGCTATAAGGGATGCTGCCAACCGGGCCAATAGCATGGCCGGAACTTCCTTGACTCAGGCAGGCGTGGCAATCAATGGGGAGCATCTGATGTTGGTTCCGGGTCAGGCTAAGATTGCACTAAAAGCGGGAGTGATTCGTCAGGAGGATCTCCAACAAGTGATGGGCAAAGCCGCTCATGTTTCTATGGAGAATGATCGGGAAGTTGTTCGTGTGATTCGCCGAGGAATTGCTGTTGACGGATTTCGTGGCGTGGTAGATCCTGTAGGTATGGTTGCTCACACCCTGGAAGCCGATGTTTTTGTTGTATCGGGTCTGAACACAGTTATTCGGAATCTGCGCCATGTGATCAGTATCGCGGGACTGGGTGTTTCCAGTTTTGTTCCTACTCCTGAGGCCTCTGCCAAGGGCGTCCTCTCGGACGATGAAAAACAAGTGGGGGTTGTTCATCTTGACGTTGGAGGGGGAACCACCGGCGTTTGTGTGTACCGGGGGGGTCATTTACAGCACCTCGGCGTTGTTCCTTTAGGAGGTGAATCTATCACTGCAGATTTGTCGATGGGCCTTGGGGTTGTTCCGACTCAAGCTGAACGGCTAAAATTGGAACATGCTGCCGTCGGGTCGGAGCGAGAGGGTACGCTCGAGGTGCGGGCAGTCAGTGGCCAAGCTGTCAAGTTAATTCCCCTAAAAGAACTTCAAGAGATTGTTGCTGCTCGTATCGACGAATGGACGGATTATGTTGAAAAACAACTGCAAAAGATTGAATGGACTAAGGGCCCAGCAGCTGGTGTGGTGATGACGGGCGGGGGCTCATTGCTCAAAGGACTGGATTCACATTTGCATGCCAGGTGGGGCTGGCCAATTCGTATAGGCGCTCCTTATGGCCTAGGAGGATTGTCCGACCTTTCGAAGAGCCCTGGATACGCCGCCGTGGTCGGGGTAGCGAAAGCTATGGCGCAACACAAGTTGGTACCGGAACAAAAGACATGGCGGCGCCGGATTTTACAATTTTGGGTGAGCTTGTGGGGATAAACCAAGTGTATTCGGATATAGGGAGGATTTGGCATGCTGGAATTTGATCAATCGGCTGAGAACTTTGCCGTCATTAAGGTTATTGGGGTTGGGGGGGGCGGAACTAATGCGGTCAACCGAATGATCCAGGCCGGATTAAAAGGTGTAGAGTTTATTGCAATCAATACTGATGCTCAGGCTTTATCTTTATCGATGGCCCCCACCCGGCTTCAGGTAGGAACAAAGCTGACGAAGGGACTAGGAGCTGGAGCTAATCCCGAAATCGGCGCGAAAGCTGCTGAAGAAAGTCGTGAGCAAATTAGCGATGCCTTAAAAGGGGCCGACATGGTTTTTATTACGGCGGGAATGGGCGGAGGCACAGGAACTGGTGCCGCACCCATTGTCGCTGAGGTAGCTAAAGAAGTCGGGGCCCTGGCTGTTGGAGTCGTCACTAAACCTTTCACCTTTGAAGGACGAAGACGTCAGACTTTCGCTGAAAAAGGCGCGGCAACCTTGAAATCTAAAGTGGATACGTTAATTACCATTCCCAATGATCGTTTGCTTCAAGTCGTGGAAAAACGCACATCGATCATGGAAGCATTTCGGATTGCTGATGATGTTTTGCGTCAGGGCGTTCAAGGGATCTCGGATCTTATTGCCGTACCGGGTTTGATTAATCTCGACTTTGCCGATGTTAAGACGATTATGTCTGAGATGGGCTCAGCACTCATGGGTGTGGGTGTGAGCCAGGGCGAGAGCCGGGCATCAGCTGCGGCTAAGGCCGCTATTTCCAGTCCTTTGCTGGAGACTAGCATCGACGGTGCCAGGGGTGTCTTGCTGAATATTACCGGGGGAAATGACTTGGCTCTGTTTGAAGTAAACGAGGCGGCTGAAATTGTGATTCAGGCAGCCGATCCCGAAGCCAACATCATTTTTGGTGCCGTGATCGACGAAAGTTTGAAAGACGAAGTGCGTGTTACCGTGATTGCTACGGGATTCTCAGGCGATCGCATAACGCCTCGTCCTGAACCTGAAATGCGTGAACGTGAAGAAGTCGAAATCAAACCCTTTACCAACAACGACGACCTGGATATTCCGGCATTTCTGCGGCGAAGAAATTAATCATCGGCCATGGCCTATGGCACCTAAGCAAGACTGCAGCCAAGAGGGGGCATCTTCATTTGAAGATGGCTCCTTTTTTGTCGGCAACTTTTTAAGTTAATTCCAGTAAACTGACAGCCTTTGCACTCTTTGGTCCTTAAAATACTGCACGTCAGACATACCTTGCACCTGAAATGCATAGTCATTTGATGGGTTTTTATTAAATGCCTCAAGGGGATGAGCCTATGATCAGTGCAGTCGGCACGTTAACTGTGAGTTATGTCATGGACTGGTCGCTGTTACGGCTAACGGTGGTTCTTTTAGACCGCCACCCCCGTTTGTGGCGATTGGCATTGGCTGCCGCAGCGGGCACGCTGCCAACCTTGTGGGTTTTGTTGACGGAAAATTTTTACGCAGTTCCTTGGGAAGTGATGGTTTTATGGCCCTTTATTATGCTTCTGATTGCGCTGGAGAGACTGTCGTGGCGCGTGTGGGTCAAGGCATATGGTGTGTTTCTAGTCCTAACCATTCTTTCTGGGGGATTAGCTTTGGTGGTGTTAACGTGGGGGCCACGATTGCTTTTACCTTCGTGGGTCTTACTGGGAACCACAGTGCCAACCTTCTTGTGGGCAGCCGGGAATTTTCTGCCTCGAGGGCGAATTCGTCAGTATTTGGGGATATCCCAATATGGCGAGGTCCGCTTGGTGCTCGCCAATAAAACGCTCACCGTCCGCTGTCTATGGGATTCCGGGAACCGGATGCGAGATCCGGTGTTGCGCCGACCAGTCATTGTTCTGGAAGTGAACAAGGCTATTGAATGGTTGCCAAGCCCTGTTTTGGCATGGGCTTCATCCTTTTTGGCTGGCAATCCCACCGCTGTTCCTGAACAATGGCAAGGACGTTTGGGAAGTGTTCGGTATCAGTCGATTGGTGGACAAGGAATGTTGCCAGTTGTTGCTTTGGATAAAGGCCAGGGGCGCTTCCAGGGTAAGTGGTATTCTTTGAGACCTGTGACATTGGCTTTGACGAATGCCAGCGTGTCGGCAGAGGGTTCGTATTTTGCTCTAGTGTCACCAGATTGCATCGTCACATTAAATCATGAAGGGGTGGGTGCATGATTGCACAATGGCAAGCGCAGCAAAATCCGACGTGGTTTAACCGTGTTCGTCGGTTCTTGTCATCGATTTTGGTTGTGGATCCTTCGGATGTCGAAATTCATTATGTGGGTTCCAGTGAGGCTCTGCCACCGCCCCTGACCGGAGACGAGGAAGCCAATTTGCTTTCATTGCTGGGGAGCGGGGAAGACAGGGTACGCTCGGTGTTAATCGAACGAAATTTGCGTCTAGTGGTCTATATTGCACGCAAGTTCGAAAACACCGGAATTGGGATCGAGGATTTAGTGTCTATTGGAGCCATTGGATTAATTAAAGCCGTGAATACGTTTAATGTCGACAAGAAAATCAAGTTGGCCACGTATGCTTCTAAGTGCATTGAGAACGAGATTTTGATGTACTTGCGTCGGAATTCCCGGACTCGGTCGGAAGTATCGTTTGATGAGCCCTTAAATGTGGATTGGGACGGCAATGAGCTACTATTGTCCGATGTTCTGGGTACGGAAAATGATATCATTTATAAGCGGCTTGAGGATGAAGTCGATAAGTCTATGCTCAAGAGGGCGTTAAACAAACTCAACACTCGAGAAAGACGCATTATGGAATTACGTTTCGGACTGGTGGATGGGTATGAAAGAACGCAAAAAGAGGTGGCAGATTCCCTGGGAATCAGCCAGTCCTATATCTCCCGATTAGAAAAACGCATTATTAAGAGATTACGTCGGGAATTTCACCGCATGGAGTAATGCAACACAACTTAGCTAGATTTCATCTTCCGGTATATGCCATAAATTGGCATATACCGGATTTTTTGCGTATATCCTTTGTCTCCTTTGGTGATACTGCCATTGAAGTCGGTCAAGCCCGGGGAGGAATACAATCTATATGCCACTGAATAAAGTCGAAATCCCTGGTGTCAACACATCCAAACTGCCGGTACTTGCCAATGCCCGAATGCGGGAATTGTTTTTGGCCATGCAAGCCGGCGATGAAGGAGCGCGCAGTGAACTTATCAATGGCAATCTCCGTTTAGTTTTGTCTGTCATTCAGCGGTTTCAAAACCGTGGAGAACATAGCGACGATCTCTTTCAAGTCGGGTGTATCGGTTTGATGAAGGCCATCGACAACTTCGATTTGGCGCAAAATGTGAAATTCTCCACCTATGCGGTACCGATGATTATTGGTGAAATTCGGCGCTATTTGCGAGACAACAATCCGATTCGAGTCAGTCGGTCCTTGCGTGATATCGCGTATAAGGCGCTGCAGGTGCGTGATGGATTGGTGCACCGCTATTCTAAGGAACCAACGATCAGTGAAATTGCGGAAGAACTTAGTGTGCCGCGTGAAGATGTTCTCTACGCACTCGACGCAATTCAAGAGCCAGTTTCTTTGTTTGAGCCGATTTATCATGATGCCGGCGATCCCATTTTCGTTATGGATCAAATCAGTGATGAGAGAAATCATGATAAAAACTGGCTGGAAAGTCTGGCTATTCGAGAAGCCATGAAGCGACTTACGAAGCGCGAAAAGATGATTCTCACCATGCGGTTTTTCGAGGGCAAAACGCAAATGGAAGTAGCGGATGAAATTGGCATCAGTCAGGCCCAAGTGTCCAGATTGGAAAAGGCGGCATTAAAAAATATGAGGAAATATATCTGATGATGGGAGTTAGACGGTTTGTGATTAGTCTATTGATGATGAACTTGCTGGGGATGCCACTGGGGGTCCAGGGGGTTGGCTCCTTTGTCCATAAAACCAGTCAACAGCTTCATTCTAGACAAGCCCATATCCGTCCTCCACACGTGATTCGCTTTCGCGTCATTGCCAATTCTGACAATCCTGTGGATCAAGCGGTAAAACTAGATGTCAGAGACCGGGTCCTTGCTCAATTGGAGCCGTTATTGAGTCACGTGAAAACGCGCCAAGAGGCACAGCAGGTCATCAAAAGTCACGAAAAGGCGATTGCTCGTGCCGCCAATCAGGTTCTTTTAGTCAACCACGTCTCCTACCGTGCTCACGTCAAGTTTACCAAGACCAAATTTCCCACAAAAGTGTATGGGACATGGGTATTGCCTGCAGGACAATACCAAGCCCTTTTGATCATTCTCGGAAAAGGCCAGGGGCATAACTGGTGGTGTGTGCTATTTCCATCCTTATGCTTTATCGATATGAGCAACGCCGTGGCCATTCCACAAACGCGGCCCCAGGGTCAGGCCACGGTGGAGAAACCGGTTACTCACATGAAGGAGCAGCTTCCCATCCCCGCAGTCCCTGTCAAAGTTCCTCCTTCCCCCCGTGCCGCGCCCTCTGGCCGCTTGCGTGTCAATTGGTCTTTGCCTCGCGCTGTCAATCATCTCCTCGGCTGGATGTAATCGGCAGACCTCTTTTCGTCTAACGTGATTGTGCTTCTCATAAGGTATAACGGGAGGAATGCCCATGCTGAAAACCTCCGAATTGCGGACGAAAGACGTGGTGAATGTCACGGATGGCCGCCGATTAGGATTTGTTGGGGACTTGGAGTTGGACCTTGAGCACGGCCATATTAAATCTGTCGTTGTTCTCGGATCCAGCCATTTATTAGGGTTGTTTGGCCGTGAACGCAGCACGGTCATTAACTGGGACCAGATCCGCAAAATTGGCCAGGATGTGATCTTGGTAGAATTACAGCCATCGTCAAACGCTGAGAATTGAAGTGCTATTCCACAAATGTAATGTGGTGGCCCGTTTGAAATCATGAGTTTGGGATGTTTGTTAGCCGATCGCCTCTGAACACTAGGACCGGTTGGTCCCTTTCGGCTGAGAGGGAATCAACCGGCCTCGTTCGCCCATGATTTAGTGTTCGCGTTAGCATGGCCAACAACCTCCACAGAAGACCAGCCACGGGAAAAGTCGCTAAAGACCGGTATGACCTGAAGAGTGAACTCATGAGTCCATCAGCGGTTTCGCGTTCGGGTTGTAAGTGTGGCGGCGTGAATTTCTCAATTCTGAACCTGATCAAATCGGAGGTAACGTCCTATAAGGCGTTATGCGTGGAAAGATAAAAATCGAGTTTGTGAGGGCTGATCCCCACTGGCAAATGAGTTCCAGGATTTGGCCTTATGAGAAGAGAAACCCTGAAGTTCTCCTTTGCTTTAGAAGAGGCTGTATTGGTTGAAGAGAATTCTCGCCTTTGATTCTCTGTGCCCTGGGATTTTACCCGCCTTTCACCTGAAGATAGATTCCTAAGCTATGTTAAAATGAATTTACGGTACCGATTTAGCCTGTGGTTGCGTGGGAATTTGAGTAGGAAGGCAGGGCTTCGATGACGCAGTGGGTGCAGCAAGATGCCCGTTTTGTCAAATGGGAAGTCGACGAGGGTATACACGCTATTTTTACTACCCGCCAAGGTGGGGTGTCGGCTCCTCCGTTTCATTCTTTGAATCTTTCTTTTAACGTTAAGGATTCGTCGACGGCTGTCACCGAAAACCGTTATCGGGCCATGGGAATCCTAGGTCGGACTGTGGGCGAGTTGGTCATGGCTGAACAGATTCATGGTAGAGGGGTAGGATGGGCCGAGATTGCCGATGCGTCTAGGGGCGCCTTCAGTGCAAATGATGCCTTGCCGGAATGGGATGGTCTTCTGACCCGGCATAGCGATATCGTTTTGGGGATGGGGTTTGCGGACTGTGTCCCCATTTTTCTGGCTGTGCCCACTCGCCATATCGTGGGTATTTTACATGCCGGATGGCGAGGAACAATCAAGGGAGTCCAAGTTAACGCTATGGCGCTGTTAAGAGAGCAAGGAATTGAGCCCAAAGAAATTAGGGTCGGTATCGGTCCTTCGATTGGCCCCTGTTGCTATGAAGTGGATGATGCGGTAGCTACCCAATTTTCTAAGAAGCTTGGAAGCCAAAGTGTCTTAGTTCCTTCTCGAGATGGACACTATCTCCTTGATTTGTGGGAAGCGAATCGAGAACAATTGGTTCGCGCAGGCGTTTTGGAAACGAATATCGACATTTCCCGACTCTGCACGGCTTGTCATGAAGACCGGTTCTTCTCTTATCGGCGCGACCAGGGAAGGTGCGGTCGTATGGGAGGTTTTATATGTATGAGTCGATAAGAGACAATGTTCAGCGAGTGCTTGAGGTTATCGCCAAAATGCGTCCTGGTGAAGATGTGAAACTGATGGCTGTAACTAAAACGCGGACACTCCAGGAAGCCCAGGCGGCGATAGAAGCGGGTGCTCATCTTTTAGGCGAAAACAAAGCGCAGGAGGCTAGAAGTAAATACCTTGAGAAGCCAGCAGTTCCCTTGCACATGATTGGACATCTGCAGACCAACAAGGTAAAATATGCTATAAATCTTTTTGACGGCATTGACAGTATTGACAATGAACGGGTAGCCGACGTCTTGAACCGACGGTTAAATGTAAGGCTGCCTGTGATGATCGAAGTCAACGGGGGTAAAGAAGCAACCAAGACCGGATTATTTTTCGAGGACGTAAAGCCGTTTTTGGCGAAAGCAGAGCAGTGGCATAATTTGCTCTTCGTGGGGATGATGGTACTCTTTCCGGCATCAGCAGACAAAAGTTCCGAGGAAAAGAAAAAAATTCGTGATCTGATGAAGGAAACTGGCGAATTATGGCGAACTTCTCAACAAGAGGGATTTCCCTGGGCACCTCTAAGGGAATTATCTATGGGAATGTCCCAGGATTTTGAGTGGGCTCTGGAAGCAGGCAGTACGATGATTCGCTTGGGTACTGAGCTTTTTGGAGCAAGGCCAAAGAACACGAGTGTAATATGAGGAGGGCATCGGAGTGAAATCAGGTATCGTCGGGAAATTTCTCAATTTTGTCGGGCTCGAAGAGGTCCAAGAGGAGGAATTGGACACCCAAGAAGTCGCTGCGGCTTCCGACTGGGAAGATGAAGTGCCCCAGAAGAAACGCGGCAGTATTGTCAGCTTGCCCGGTTCTCGTGGATTTCGAGTCGTAGTCATGCACCCCAGGACCTTAGAAGACGGTCAAGCCATTGCTGACCAAGTCAAAGGGCGCAGGCCTGTTATTGTTAATCTGGATTTAGCCGAAGAACGTGCGGGTCAAAGGCTGCTCAATTTCTTGTCTGGTGTTGCCTATGCTCTCGACGGCGGGTTGCGCCGGGTAGGGGACAACATTTTCTTGATCACGCCTAATAACGTAGAGGTCGCCAGCGAAGATCACGATGATACGCCAGGATGGACTCGGAGCTTAAATAAGTGAATGTGATTTTTACGCACCTTGCAGATACAGTACACATTCTGCAGGATGTGTTTTATGTTGTGCTGATGATTCGGATTGTTGCGAGCTTTTTTCCTCCTCGGGCGGCGGGGCTGTGGGATAAAGCTGCGTATATCTCCACGCAGCTTACCGAACCCATATTAGCCCCGATTCGCCGAAGAGTGCCGTTGGTTGGCATGTTGGATTTGTCACCATTAATTGCTTTTTTCTTAGTAGATATCGGAGCGTTTGTTTTGGTAAGGATATTTTTATATCTGGCAACGCTTTAAGTGCGGGAGGATTTTATGCCACTGACACCCTTGGATATAGTTAATAAAGAGTTTAAACATGGATTTCGCGGATACAACGAGGACGATGTCAACGAGTTTCTTGATGAAGTAGTCCGGGACTATGAAGCGCTCATTAAAGAGAATGACGAACTTAAAGAGAATACTTCCGGGATGACGGAGCGATTGGAACAGTACCGGAAATTGGAAGCCACTCTGCAAAATACACTCGTGATTGCTCAGCAAACAGCAGAAGAGGTCAAATCCGCAGCTCGAAAAGAAGCGGAATTGATTGTTCGGGAGGCCGAGGCTAAGGCCGAGGAAATTATTCGTCAGGCTGAACTTCGGGCCCGGGAGACGGAAACCCAACTAACTCAGTTGCGTTACGAAGCCGAAAAATTTCGGGCCCAGGTGAAGAGTTTGTTGGAGTCGCAGTTACGTTTGGTGGAGACATCCTTAGTCCAAGCTGCGGTCGAAACCTAAGAACCCTTGCTCTCATCGTGGAATGTGATAAAATACGTTACACGATTAAAGCGATGATTGGGACACGAGTCGTGGGATTTCTGGCATAGCGAACCGGGAAATGGTGAAAGCCGGGACGGAACCCACGACCTTATCACCCAGGAGTGCTTGAATGAACTGGAGTAGTTCGAGCCGGTTATGTCCGTTACGCATGTGAGAGCCTCAGGCGTGAGCGCATGAGGAATAAGGGTGGTACCGCGTGTTTAACGTCCCTTGTGTGGGGGCGTTTATTTTTTGTTGGAGGGACATTTATGGATTACAGGGACACGTTGCATTTGCCCAGAACGTCTTTCCCCATGAAGGCGAATTTGCCTGAAAAAGAGCCACAGTGGCTCTTGGAATGGGATGAAACGAGTCTGTATGAGACGCAGCGAAACGAGCGAGCGCATCAGCCGAAATTTGTTTTGCACGATGGTCCGCCGTATGCTAACGGGGACATTCACACGGGAACTGCACTGAACAAAATTTTGAAAGACATGATCAACCGCTACTGGTCGTTAGCCGGTCGCGATGCGGTCTATGTGCCGGGATGGGATACCCACGGGTTGCCTATTGAGATGCGGGCTTTAAAACAACTCGGCGTGTCTCAACATCAAATTGAGCCACTTGAATTGCGTGCAGAATGTGCCCGGGTTGCCCGCCATTATATTCAAGTTATGACCGACGAATTCAAACGTCTTGGTGTCTTAGGCGACTGGAAACATCCTTATGTAACCATGAGTTCGGAATATGAAGGTGCTCAACTCAATGTATTTGGCGCTATGGTGGAAAAAGGTCTCATTTACCGTGATTTGCGCCCAGTGTACTGGTGTCCCCATTGTGAAACGGCTTTGGCGGAAGGGGAAATTGAATACCACAACCACCGCTCGGACGCCATCTATGTAGCGTTTCCTGTAAAAGAAGAGGAACAAGGGCCATTGCCGAGTGGGACTAGAGCCGTGGTGTGGACAACGACCCCGTGGACTATTCCTGCGAATGTGGCTATTTCTGTGCATCCCGAGTTAATGTATGAGGTGTTAGAAACCAAGCAAGATGGTCGTGTACTAGTCGCGCAAGAATTGGCAACCCAGTTGCTCGAGCTCATCGGTTGGGAGGTTCATCGGCGTTTTGGGCCGTGGAGCGGACGCGAATTGGAAGGTGTTCTCACCCAACATCCTTATTTAGGCCACGACGTGCCAGTAATCCTAGGCACACACGTCACCAGTGAAAGCGGGACGGGTTTGGTTCACACGGCACCTGGGCACGGCATGGAAGACTTTGAGGTCGGGAAAGCATACCATTTGCCTGTGGTGCAACCCATCGATGACCAGGGACGTTTCATAAAAGGGACTCCTATCGTAGAAGGCCTGTTTTATCATGAAGCTAATGGCGTAGTGATAGCAGAATTAGAGGCGACGGGACATTTAATTCACCACGAGGAATTCTCCCACCAATACGCTTATTGCTGGCGGTGCAAAAACCCAGTTATTTATCGGGCAACGAAGCAATGGTTTTTATCTGTGGACCATCTCAGGGACAATTTGATCCAAGCGAGCTATTCGGTCCAATGGGATCCGCATTGGGGCGGAGAACGTATGCGTCAAATGATAGAGAATCGGGAAGACTGGTGTTTATCGAGACAGCGGGTTTGGGGGGTCCCGATTCCGGCCTTTTACTGTGAAGATTGTCACGAAGCGATCTTGGACGTTAGCCTGATTCGGCATGTGGCTGAGATCATCGGGCGTGAGGGATCAGATGCGTGGTGGCGGCATGGTGCGGAGTATTTTCTGCCGGAAGGCTACCGTTGTCCTCATTGTGGCAGTGATAGGCTGCGTCAGGAGCATGATATTTTTGATGTGTGGCTCGATTCCGGGTCGAGTCAGGCGGCAGTGTTGAGGAGAACTCGCGGTTTAACTTGGCCGGCGGATCTGGTTTTGGAAGGCAATGATCAATATCGTGGTTGGTTTAATAGTCTTCTCACGACAGCAGTAGCGGACAAAGGGGAAGCACCTTACCGAATGGTTTTGACTCATGGAATGGTTCTCGACAAGTCTGGACAGGAGATGCATAAGTCTTTAGGAAACACTATCGATCCCATGGACATTGTTGAGCAGTATGGGGCAGACATTTTGCGACTGTGGGTGGCCAGCTCCGAATATCGTAATGATGTGCGAATTTCGGATGAAATTCTGCGTCAATTGGCGGAAAGTTATCGAAAGATCCGCAATACCTTTCGGTTCATTTTAGGCAACCTGGGTAACCAAGATGCCTTTGATCAACCGAAAACCATTACCGACCCCTTGAACCGCTGGGTTGTCGATGTTCTTAATTCTTGGATTGGTGAAGCGCGGCAAGCCTATGAAAGTTATGCTTTTCATCAAGTGGTTCATACTCTGGTGCGACTCGTGACCACAGAGTTGTCTAGTTTTTATTTAGATGTTATTAAAGACAGGCTTTATACGTTGGCGATAGAGGATCCTCTTCGACAAGAAACCTTGGTGGTATTAAAGTATATGGCAGGAGTCCTGGTGCGGGCCATTTCCCCGATTTTGGTTTTTACGAGCGAGGAAATTTACCGTTATCTCCCAAAGTCATCCGACGACCCGCGGTCTGTTCATCTATTGCATTGGCCTGAAATCTGGGCCATAGGTTATGAACGTGAGGAGTCATTGCGCATGACGCGATTATTGGACTATCGCGAAGTCATTTTAAAGACGCTGGAACAGCTTCGGGCCAACAAGACGATTGGCAATTCTTTGGCAGCAACAGTCCATTTGACCTTGCCTCAGGAAGATCCAGAACTCACCATGAGTGAGCGGCAATTGTTAACAGAAATGGTTATGGTTGCTGACTTTGACGTGGAACGGGGATCAGAACTTCTATGTGAAGCAGAGCCCACATCATGGAGTCGATGTGACAGATGCTGGCGTTATACCCCGGACGTAGGACAACATCCTGATCATTTAGACCTGTGTGAACGATGTTATGGTGTTTTGAAAGGAAGACGGTAGATGTCTAGACCAACGTTGGGCATTGGCATTATTGGCTTTGCAGTGTTTGTTTCGGACTTGATTATACAGTCCCGGATAGCCGCCATAATGGTTCCTGACCAGAGCATTCCTCTCGTGCCACCTGTCTTGTCACTGACCTATGTGTTGAACAATGGGGCCGCGTTCAGCCTATTGCGAGGAGGAACGCCCCTCTTTATTTTGGTGGCACTTGCCCTGTTGGTCGGTATCGTGGTCTATACGGCACGCCATCCCCGAATGCCGTGGCTTATGGTCATCGCACTGGGGCTTTTAGCGGGGGGTTCAGCCGGAAACCTATGGGACCGCGTTATTTGGGGCCGGGTTATTGATTATATTCACATCATTGACTGGCCTGTCTTCAATTTGGCGGATTCGGCGATTGTGGTCGGTATGGGACTACTGGTCTATTACTACTGGAGGCAGGATAAACATGGAGACCTTTCCTCCTGACATGTATCGCATCACAGAAGATTGGTCTGGCCATCGGCTGGACCGCGTTGTTTCCCAATGGAACCCTAAATATTCGAGGACCTTTTGGCAACGGCAGATTGGGAAAGGTCGTATTCGGCTTAATGGCCGTGTCGTTAAAGCAGCGACGATTGTTCAAGAAGGTGATGTGATTACAGTCGAAGAGATCCCTCAAGACTCGGCAAAGGTTGTTCTCGTACCCACATCAGAGGACACAGGGTGGATTGTTTATCAAGATGATGACCTCCTCATTGTCAATAAACCCCGAGGGTTGGTGGTCCATCCCAGTCCGGGACATGAAGACGATAGCGTGGTTCAGCGGCTTTTGCGATGGTTGCCGGTGGACACGGAAGACTTTCGGCCGGGAGTGGTGCATCGTCTCGACCGGGATACGACAGGGTTGTTGATTTTGGCACGGACCCAAGACGCTAAGGCTAGACTTTCAGAAATGATCCAAAAGAGAGAGGTTCGCCGTGATTACATCGCGGTGGTTCATGGCCATATGACTTCTATTGATGGCGTGATCGATGCGCCGATAGGTCGTCATCCCCAGAATCGTTTGAAAATGGCAGTGGTCAATGGGGGGCGCAACGCCCGGACTCGTTACAGTACATTGGCTGTGTGGGAAAATTACAGTCTTTTGCGGCTGACCCTAGAAACTGGGAGAACTCATCAAATTCGGGTACATCTCAGCGCCATGGGCCATCCTATAGCGGGCGACCCTTTGTATGGACCGGCGCCGTCTAAGCAGGGGCCAGGACAACTGCTGCATGCTATGCGCATGGCCTTTGTCCATCCCTTGACGGATGTGTCATTGTGTTTTTGGGTGGACCCTCCCTTGGACTGGCGCAACGTGCCCCTGGCCAACGGAAAGAACGTCAGCATTGTCGCAGACGATGTGTTTGGCATAGGTTTTTCTTGTCCACCTCTGAGTACCCCGGACTTTCTACGGCACGTCTTAGGATTTACTGTCTGATTTGTTGTCGTGTTCAGCAATAACGGCCTGGCGCGGCGCCACTCTTGGTGAACTTTGCACAAGGGGAACAAGAGACGACATGATTTGATCCCGGACGTCGTCGTCATTGGGAGAGGACGTTTCTACTAAAATTAGCAAAGAATAGCTCGTAGGAGTCATATCAATGATGCGTGGCGATGTGGGATAGCCCAGGTTTTCGAGAATTTTTTGTACTTGAGGCATAAATTCATGAGGATCGACAGAAATATCCACGTCAAAACGCATCCGGACGGTGCGTTTCTTGCCGGACACATTCTCCACCAAGGCCTGGATAATTGTGCCGTTGGGAACCGCCATGACAGGACCGCTGTCCGTAAGAACCGTGGTGTACATCAAAGAAATGTCCACGACATTGCCGGAGTATGTTGGCTTTGTGGATTCGTGGGGAAACGAAGGCATCAATATGGGATATTGCCAAGCCACGAAATTAATGCGGTCGCCCACCTCAAAGGGATGGAAGATGAGCAACGCAATTCCCGCAATGAGGTTGCTAAACAGTGTTTGCCCAGCGAGACCAATGACAGCCGTAACAAATGCGCCGCCAAAAACTACGGAGGAAAGCCCGACGCCAAAGGCTGCCAAGACGGCCAAAACTATCGCAAAGAACAGAAAAAGTCGAATAATGAACCGCAGGGATGTGGTGCTTTTGGCACCAATAGTGCGGGAGGTTAATTGAAACAGGTACCGTTCCAGCAAAAATGAAATGGCACCGCCGATAAGAAGAACAATTAAAGCTTTAATAGGGTCGGCAACCGATTTGGAAAGGTGTAATGGTCCTTTGGCGATATTAACCATGATTGCCAACAGAACGCCAATGATGAACAAGATCAGTATTAGGATGCCGGTTTTCCTCCAGAGTCTTTTTAGCTCGCCATTGTGGTTGTGATTTGCCATTTGTGCCTCCTCGTAATGACTCGATAAAAATGAAACGATTGATAACCGTCCCCAATTATAACCGTATCACAGAAAATAAGGTGCGGAAACCCATTGGTCCATTGGAGTCATTCGGGGGCCGAACATCTGCGCCGTTTTTGATTGCGAATTGTCTTTGACATGAAAGGAAAGGTGGATTAATATAAAATTTAGGAACACTTCCTTTAATACCAGTCCCGTGAGGCTGGGAAGGGGCAATGGCCGAAATATTTTGCTCTAGCCTGCGGGTGGCTAGAGCTTTTTTGTTACGGTGCCCAATCCCTTCCTGACATGAGTCTTGTGAGGAATTTGTTGGACAAAGAACAAACATAATCTCAGCGAGTGGCCGCACAATAAGGAGAGAGACCTGGTCCGGGTGTGGCGAAAAAAGGGGGGAGGCCAAATCATGAAACATAGAGCCCTTTTAATGGATGAGGATGCCATTCGTCGTGCGTTGATGCGCATTGCTCATGAAATTGTAGAGCATAATCATGGCGTGAAGAATTTGACTTTAGTCGGTATTAGGCGACGAGGAGTGCCGCTGTCGGAACGTATTGCCGCCAATTTGATGGCCATTGAGAACGAGGCTCCTGATGTCGGGAGTCTTGATATAGGGCTGTACCGTGATGATTTGGCAAACCGTCCGTTTTCTCCAGTCAACCAGACCTCCATCCGCGCCCAGATGGTTGACAGAAAAACGATCGTCCTAGTCGATGATGTGCTCTTTACGGGGCGAACGGTCCGGGCGGCGCTTGATGCCTTGTCCGATTTTGGAAGACCCACAGCCATACAATTGGCCGTGTTAATTGACCGGGGACACAGAGAATTGCCCATTCGCGCAGACTACGTAGGAAAAAACATCCCTACATCCCGGTTGGAGCGCATCCATGTGGAAGTCAAGGAAATCGACGGTATTGACCGAGTCTATGTGGAAAAAATGGATGTCGCGGAGGAAACAGAATAATGCAGGATCTGTTGGATTTAGAAAGTCTTTCCAAGCAGGATATCATAGGTTTATTGGATTTATCGCAAAATATGGTCGAAATATTGGATAGACCTATCAAGAAAGTTCCCACCTTGCGCGGTAAAGCGATTGTAAATCTTTTTTTTGAACCCAGCACCAGAACCCGTAATTCCTTTGAACTGGCCGCCAAATATCTGAGCGCCGATGTGATTAATGTGCAAAAGTCGGGGTCTAGTGTTGAAAAAGGTGAGACTTTATGGGATACGGCACGAAACCTGGCGGAAATGGCTGTGGATGGAGTCGTTGTTCGGCACCAAGTTTCCGGAGTTCCTCAACAGCTGGCGGATATTTTAGACGTCCCAGTGATTAATGCCGGTGATGGAAGTCATGAGCACCCAACTCAAGGACTTTTGGATGCTCTTACCATTACCCAGGCCAAAGGGTCGTTGGCAGGTTTAAAAGTGGCCATTATTGGGGACGTGCTGCATAGCCGAGTCGCGCGTTCCGATATTTGGGTATTCTTGGCACTGGGAGCTGACGTTGTGGTGTCCGGACCTCCTGCCCTTCTACCACAGAAATATGAAGAATTCGGTGTGGAAGTGACTGCGGATTTACACCGGGCATTAACAGACGCTGACGTCATACAAGTTTTGCGGTTGCAAAGAGAACGACAAAGTTCCAAAGAACTTCCCTCGCTTTGGGAATACCATTTGCGATGGGGAATTACGAGTCATAGCCTGTCTTGGGCACACCCAGATGCTATTGTTCTTCACCCGGGTCCTCAAAATCGGGGAGTTGAAATTGATTCGGAGATTATTGAATCATCTCGATCGCGGATATTGCCACAGGTACGCAACGGGGTTGCCGTGCGGATGGCTGTTTTGTTCCGTTTATTAGGGGGTGGGCATGATGAGTAGTAAGGATGAAACTGGGTGGCTTATTAAAGACGTGCGCGTTATTGATCCGTTTCGGAACGTGGACAGCATCGAGGATGTCTGTGTGGACGGAGACAAAATTGGCTCGGCGTCAGAACGCAAGGACTATGTGCCAGTGGACGGACAAGGACTTTGGCTCGTTCCGCGACTTATAGACATGCATGTTCATTTTCGCGAACCGGGATTCGAAAATAAAGAGGATCTGCAATCGGGGAGCCGCGCTGCTGCGGCTGGAGGATTTACGGCCGTGTGTACCATGCCGAATACTCATCCGGTTATAGATATTCCCAGCCTCATCCAATGGCAACAGGATCAGGCGAAAAACATGGGACTTGTGCATATATTCCCTATTGGCGCCATTTCTAAAGGGCAGCAAGGGCAAGAACTGGCCGATCTTTACCAAATGACTCGGGCTGGTGCGGTCGGCTTTTCGGATGATGGGCATGCCGTAATGGATGCGCGGCTTATGCGGGCTGCTCTTAGCTATTCGACAACGCTTGGCCGCCCCATCATACAGCATGCGGAAGACCACGAATTGACGGCTGGCGGGGTGATGCATGAAGGGTCTATTTCTCAACAAATGGGGCTGGGTGGAATCCCGGAAGAAGCCGAATCGGTTATGGTGTGGCGCGATGTTGAGCTGGCCGGACTGACTGGGGGAATTCTTCATGTGGCTCATGTCTCAGCTCCGGGTTCTTTAGAGGCCCTGGAGTATGCTAAACGCCGCAATCTCAGAGTCACGGCTGAGGTGTCCCCGCATCACTTGTTATTAACCGATGCGGCGATTCGGGAATGGAACTTTAATCCTGTGACCAAAGTGAACCCGCCTTTAAGGACTGAGGGCACCCGGCAATTGCTGATTCAAGCGGTAAGACAAGGACTGATTCCCGTTATTGCTTCCGACCATGCCCCCCATCACCAGGACGAGAAAGAGCTGCCGTATGATGAGGCGCCCTTTGGCATTAGTGGTCTGGAGACCTTTATCGGCGCCATCTTCAGTGTGTTTATGGTAGATGGTCTTATCAGTCCTTTAGATTTGTTTCGCCGTGTAACTGTTGGCCCGCATAAGGTGTTGGGCATACATTATCCGGGATTGACACCGGGCGCTCCCGCAGATTTTACGCTCATTGATCCGCAAATGAGATGGGTTGTTGATGGAAAAAAATTTTACTCTCGTGGGAAAAATACCCCCTTACAAGGCACCCGCCTTCAAGGACGTTCTGTCGCCACAATGGTAAATGGAGAGTGGACCATGAGAGACCAGGAGGTGCTCAAATGAGAGGCGCATTGTTTTTTGAAGATGGCATGCGTTTTGAGGGGAACTTAATCGGTGACACCAGCAAAATCGCTGCAGGGGAAGTTGTATTTAATACAGCCATGACGGGTTATCAAGAAATTTTGACTGACCCTTCCTACTTTGGTCAAATTGTGGTCCTCACCTATCCCTTGATAGGAAATTACGGAACCTTTTCCGAAGCGGCGGAATCATTGTTTTTGTGGGCTGAAGCGGTAGTCGTTAAACAAGATGCCCCGATACCATCCCATTTTGGAGGATCCGAAGATTTTGATGCGTATCTGAAACGTTATCACAAATGCGGACTGGCTGATGTGGATACCCGGAAGTTGACTTTGCACATACGAAGAAGCGGAACGCAGCATGCCGTGCTGGGACCGGTGGACCTCTCAGAGGCTGCGCGATTACAGGCTTTGAGTGAGATTGATCTTTCTCAGAGTGTCTTTCAAGTCACAACGCCTAAGCCCTATACCATTGGAGAAGACGGACCAAATATTGTGGTGATTGATTATGGGGCCAAAAATTCCATCATGGCCCAACTCGTCCAACGTCATTTCCGGGTAACGGTCGTGCCGGCAACAATAACCGTGGAGGAATTGACTGATTATCGCCCGGACGGTGTAGTGTTATCCAATGGCCCTGGGAATCCTCGTGATTTTGAAATGCTGTTAGGACCCGTACGCTACGCTATCGACCATTATCCCACTTTAGGAATCTGTTTAGGCCATCAATTGATCGGGCTAGCGGAGAGGGCTTCCACTTATCCACTTAAGTTCGGTCACCACGGAGCTAATCACCCCTTAGTGGATCATATTACGGGAAAAGTATTAATTACGTCACAAAACCATGGCTATGCGGTGGACCCTGGCCCTCTTCTTGATCAGTACCGCATTCGACTTACCAATCTACACGATCAGACCGTAGAGGGGTTTCAGCACATGGAAAAACCCGTCATCACCGTGCAGCATCATCCTGAAGCGGGGCCCGGTCCTTGGGATTCTCATTATTTGTTCGACGAATATGTTCAGATGGTCGTGCGACGAAAGGGGTTAACCGATGCCTAAACGAGGCGATATTCATAAGGTTTTGGTTATTGGATCAGGACCAATTATTATTGGCCAGGCTGCCGAATTCGATTATGCAGGTACCCAGGCCTGTCGGGCATTGCATGAAGAAGGGTTGGAAGTCGTGTTGGTGAACAGCAATCCGGCCACGATAATGACGGATCTGTCGGTAGCCGATATCGTTTACATTGAACCCTTAACCGTGTCCTTTCTCTCCTACATTCTGGGAAAAGAACGGCCGGATGGCGTGCTAGCCACATTGGGGGGCCAAATGGGGCTGAACTTGGCTTCCGAACTAGGAAGAACAGGCGTGTTGACGGATCTCGGAATTCCTCTCTTAGGCACACCTTTGTCAGCCATAAAATTGGCGGAGGACCGTGAAGAGTTTCGGAATTTAATGATCCGCTTGGACCATCCCATCGCCAGGAGCCGTACAGTCACCACGGTTGACGAGGGCATGGTGTTTGCCCAGGAGATCGGCTATCCTGTGGTGTTGCGCCCCGCGTACACCTTGGGAGGAACTGGTGGGGGATTTGCGTACAATGATCAGGAACTTTTGCAGCGACTGGCCCATGCATTGGCTTTAAGTCCCATTACTCAGGTGTTGGTAGAAGAATCGATTGCTGGATTTAAAGAAGTCGAATATGAAGTGATACGAGATCAAATCGGCAATACCATTACGGTATGTAATATGGAAAATTTGGATCCCGTGGGGATTCATACCGGGGACTCCATTGTGGTCGCGCCTAGTCAAACGCTGAGTGATTACGAATATCAAATGCTCCGTACAGCGGCTATCGATATTGTTAACCACCTTGGAGTTGTCGGCGGGTGCAATGTTCAGTTTGCCCTTCATCCCGACGGCCGTTACCGGGTGATTGAAGTCAATCCCAGAGTGTCCCGGTCCAGTGCGTTAGCCTCTAAAGCTACTGGCTATCCCATTGCCCGGATAGTCACCAAAATCGCTATAGGCCTTACATTGCCTGAAATTGCAAATCCGGTTACGGTCAACACAACCGCAGCATTTGAACCGGCTTTGGATTACGTGGTAGTGAAAATCCCGCGTTGGCCATTCGACAAATTTCCCACTGCAGACAGGCAACTCGGAACGCAAATGAAAGCAACCGGGGAAGTTATGGCTATTGATAGGAATTTTGCCGGAGGGATACAAAAAGCCGTAAGGTCCTTGGATATCAAACGTATGTCGTTATATAGTCCTGAGTTGGCCCAAAGAACGGACATGGAGATTTGGGCGGGCATCGAAGTCCCTTCCGATGAACGGTTATTCTTCGTCGCTGAGGGTCTTAGAAGGAACTTTGGGGTACGGGAAATTGTTCACAGAACCGCCATTGATTCGTGGTTTGTGGAAGAGTTGGCAGCCATTGTTCGGGACGAAAAATGGATTGAGCAGCATCCGGACAACTGGACACAACGGGTGCGGGAACTAAAACAGAAAGGATTTTCCGACCAGCGTATTGCCGAGTTGACCCATAAGTCGGCGGATGAGATTAGAGCCGAACGCATTAGGCTTGGCATTGTTCCGACTTACAAAATGGTCGATACGTGTGCTGGCGAATTTCCGGCCCAAACTCCTTACTATTACGGAACTTACGAAGAAGAAAGTGAAGCGGAGCCTCTGAAGGGACCAAAAATTTTGGTGATTGGGTCAGGCCCCATTCGAATCGGCCAGGGAATTGAATTTGACGCGGCCAGTGTTTATGCTCTGAATGCGCTGAAAAAGCTAAATTACCAGGCAATCATGGTCAACAACAATCCAGAGACTGTGTCCACAGACTTTAATGCCTCCGATCGGCTGTATTTTGAACCCATCACGCTAGAAGATGTTTTAAATATCATCGATTGGGAAAAACCGGACGGCGTCGTTGTCCAGTTCGGCGGACAAACCGCGATTAATTTGGCCGAATCCTTGACAAAGCATGGTGTAAGACTTATCGGAACAGACTTGAAGGGACTGCAAACGGCTGAGGACAGAGAACTATTCGACCGTATTGTGGAGCAACTAGGAATTAGACGACCGCCTGGACTGGCCGTAACCACCACCCAACAAGCTCTTGCAGCTGCCGAAAAAATTGGATTTCCATTGCTGGTCCGCCCTTCTTATGTATTGGGAGGTCGTGCCATGAGAATTGTGGAAGACTCCTCTCAACTCGAGCGTTATTTGAAAGAAAACCGTGAAATGGGAGTAGGCCAGCCACTATTGATGGACCGCTATTTGAGCGGTTTGGAATTGGAAGTTGACGTAGTCAGTGATGGTGAGCGTGTCCTGATTCCAGCGGTGATGGAACATGTCGAACGTGCGGGAGTGCATTCCGGGGATTCGTTAGCTGTTCTTCCCCCGGTTCGAGCTCAGCAAACGGTTATCAACCAAGTGGTTGATATCTCCACTAAACTGTGTCGGGGACTTGGGGTTAAGGGACTCTTGAACATTCAGTTTGTGGCCGTCGAGAACGAAGTCTATGTTATTGAAGCGAATCCCAGGTCCAGCCGTACCGTTCCCTTTGTGATCAAGGCCACCGGTGTGCCTTTGGTAGATTTGGCCATAGAAGCCAGTATCGCCGGGCATTTCGATGGGCGTTGGGGTGAAGGACTCTTTGCCCCACCCGATCACTTTTCGGTAAAAATGCCGGTCTTCTCTTTTGCCAAACTGGGAAAGGTTGATGCGATATTAGATCCCGAGATGAAGTCAACAGGAGAAGTCATGGGAATAGACCGCAATTTTTCCAGTGCATTGTATAAGGCCTTAATAGGTGGGGGGTTCCGCTTGCCGGCCCAAGGACGAATTTTGGCAACAATTGCCGATGCGGATAAAGAAGAAGCACTGCCCTATTTACGGGATCTTGCCGATATGGGATACCGGCTCTATGCGACAGCAGGGACTTTAGCTATGCTGTCGGCTTACGGAATCCCTGCTACTCCAGTGTATAAGCTGCGCGACAGACGGCCTCACCTGGTTGATCTTATTCACCAAGGCCAATTTGACCTGGTTATCAATACCATTACCGTTGGAGGCGATCAAGAACGGGAAGGCTTCTTGATTCGCCGGGCTGCGGTCGAACAGGGAATCTTATGTTTTACATCGTTGGACACTGTTCAAGCCGCCATTGAAGCGCTCAAAGGACGCCAGCGACAAACATTTTCAGTGCATCCACTCAATGAATGGTTGCGGGTAGGACAGGTGAGATAGCACGGTGGAAGACGAACAGAGATTAAGATGTCTTATAGTTGCGCGTACACTGCCTGCCCAAGGGCATGTCGAATTGATTGTTGAAAGCCAGGAATTGTCTAGGGCAATTCCTGGACAGTTCGCACACATTCTCACGCCAGGCATGCTGCGTCGGCCTATTTCCTTTTCCCGTATCGACCCGGGGCATGGTCTGAGTGGACTTCTGTTTCAAGTTGTGGGATCGGGAACAAAATGGTTGGCTGAGCGAAGCATAGGTGAAGTATTAGATGTATTGGGTCCATTGGGCCACGGTTTTCCTGCTCCTGATCCGAGGAAACCGTGGGCCTTGGTTGGCGGAGGCGTCGGTGTTCCCCCGCTTTATGCTGCCGCCGAGAAATGGGCACAAACTCAGGCGCATACCCCCGAGGTCATCATCGGTGCTCGCAGGGGTGTGTGGGTGGTGATGGAGAATGATTTTCAGGATCTAGGCATTGAACCCAGGATTATGACGGACGATGGCAGCAAAGGAGAGCCAGGAAATGTTTTGCACCCCCTATCCTTATGGCTCGATACTCATGTTCAGGCACAAGTTTATGCGTGTGGCCCCACTCCCATGCTGCAGGCTGTTCGTCGGATGACTTTGGGCCGTGCCACAACGTATCTGGCCCTGGAACAACGGATGGGTTGCGGAATAGGTGCATGTTTGGCTTGCGTGGTACCAACCGTGGGAGATTGTGGCATGTATTACCAAAGAGTCTGTACGGAGGGCCCGGTATTTAGAGCGGAGGAGCTGATGTGGTAATGGATTTGCATGTGGAATTGCCGCGAGGATTAACACTCTCAAACCCCGTTATTGCTGCCTCAGGGACTTTTGGATTTGGTCCCGAATATAGTCAGTACGTTGACATCGGGGCTTTGGGAGGGGTCAGTGTGAAGGGGGTTTCGCCAGAACCATGGACCGGCAATCCTCCGCCCCGTGTTTGGGAAACTCCAATGGGTCTATTGAACTCTATCGGACTGCAAAATCCGGGAGTCGAGGCTTTTATTGAGAAAGACTTGCCGTTTTTACGCCGATATCCCACGAAGGTCATTGTGAACATTATTGGACACACCGTTGAGGAGTACCGACAAGTCGCGGCGCGTTTAAACCATTTGGCAGGTGTTCATGCTTTAGAAGTGAATATTTCTTGCCCGAACATCAAGCAGGGCGGAATGAGTTTTGGTCAGGATCCCGACCAGGCTTTCGCCGTGACACGCGCGGTCAGGGATGAAACAGAGCTGCCCGTCATGGTTAAATTGTCGCCCAATGTGACGTCGCCAGGAATCATTGCGCAAGCCATCGAAGCGGCCGGAGCCGACATGATCTCTGCGATCAACACAGTGCTCGGTCTTGCTATTGATATAAACCTCAGACGTCCGGCTTTGGGCGGGATAACGGGAGGTCTGTCGGGACCGGCCATTAAACCTGTCGCACTGCGGATCGTTTATGAGGTGGCTCAACAGGTGAAGATTCCCATTATTGGTATGGGGGGCATTCAGGCCCCAGAGGATGTTCTCGAGTTTCTCATGGCCGGTGCCAGTGCAGTGATGGTGGGAACGATTACCTTCCAGCACCCCGATCGTATGAATCATATTATAGATCAGTTGCCCGAAGTCATGGAGGGCCACGGCTTTTCATCACTGACGGAGGTGATTGGAGCCGCCTTGCCTGCTGCATCCACACCTTTAGAGAGGAGATGAATGGATTGAATGCGAGGGGCAAGAGCGAAAAAGCCAGTCCTCGGCTTTGGATTGCACTGGATGTGCCAGATGAAGAAGCAGCAGAGTACTGGATGCGGACATTTCCCCAACACCGTCACTACAAGATAGGGATGGAGTTGTTTTATCAAATCGGGCCGCAACGCATGCGTGCCTGGATCGAAGAAAAAGAACTCGACATATTTTTGGATCTCAAGTTGCATGACATTCCGCGTACGGTGGCGCATGCCATCGCGCGTTTAGACAAGCTCGGTGTGCGCCTGACCACTATTCATTTGGCGGGCGGTGTTGAAATGTGTGAAGCTGCTAAAGAAGCCAGCAGCACTATGGATATTGTCGGGGTCAGCGTATTAACGAGCCTCAGCGAAGAGGACCTTGCACGCATCGGGATTAATGACCCTTTGCCAGAACATATAAGGCGGCTAGTGGCACTGGCTCAGCAAGCAGAATTGCAAGGAGTGGTTGTCTCGGGACAGGAATTGCAGGAGGTTACGGCGATTTGGCCAGGGGCCCGGTTTGTTGTTCCAGGTATTCGGCGCCAACAAGAACCATCACAAGATCAAAAACGCGTGATCACGGCAAGTCAGGCGATGTTGTGGGGGGCAACAGATTTAGTGATTGGAAGAACTTTATTGCATGCAAGGAATCCGCGGGGAGTTTACCAGGAATTTCAGAGATTGTTGCCGGAAGGGGAGATATTGTCATGAAGGAACCTGGGACATTGGAAGACTTGCGGGATGTGGGAGCTTACCTCCAAGGTCATTTTCTTTTGACGACCGGAAGGCATAGCGACACTTTTTTCTTGTTGGCACGATTAACCGAACGTCCAAAACGCCTCAGACCCTGGGTTGAGACGCTCCAGGAAAATATGAAAAATATTGATGCTCATACGATTGTAGGCCCTGCTATGGGCGGAATTATACCAAGTTATGCTTTAGCTTCGTTAAGAGATGACGCTCGTGTGGTATTTGCGGAAAAGAGTGAAACGGGAACCATGGTGTTTCGCAGAGGATTTCGGTTGGAGCGTGGAGAACGGGTGATTATCGTTGAAGATGCGATGACCACAGGGAGTTCCATTTTGAAGGTTATGGACGCGGTATTGCGCCAAGGAGCTCAAGTGTCGGCCGTGGGAGTGCTGGTTAATCGTTCGTTTGACGGGAAGGTACCTTGGCAAGGAATACCGTTCTTTTCTGTTCTGGACGTTCCCGAAATTGAAACTTGGATGCCAGAGGATTGCCCTTTATGCCAACAGGGTGTACCGTTAAGTGTTCCCAAAGAATAGGCGTGCTAAGCTGTCCTGAGGATGGTCCCTTCAGTTCAAGGAACCATCCTCAGGACAGACAAGTCCCTGGCTTTAATCCAGTAATTTGTCTCGGGTCGCCCCGAGGCGTCTGAGTCTATCTTCATCAGGTGTCACATAAAGGGTTTTTTCCCGTTCATATAGAACTTGAGCGGCTTCGGCGTGAGGTTTTTTGCGCACAAATTTTCTTTTGGTGTAATCTACGGCGACCGTGGAAGAATGTTTAGCGGGGCTGTAGTAAGCAGCAAGATGAGCCGCATCCAGCAGATCTTCAAGGTTGGCCTGATTTTTTCCTGTGCGTAACACAACGTGGGAACCGGATGTTTGTTTAACATGAAACCATAGATCATCAGGGCGAGCTATGCGCATAGTCAATTCTTGATTTTCGTCCCGATTTCTTCCCACGAAAATGTCAAAGCCCCCCGTGCTTACAAAACGCCGGAATGGCAAATTGCTGTTTCCCTTTGTTGCTTGAGACAGCGTTAATTGTTTGAGTTCCTTGCGGTAATAGTCGATGGGATGGGCCTCTTTTGCTCTGCTCAAAGTGTCTTCTGCGTGGTCCAATTCTTTTGAGAGCACTTGAATTAAGCGGTTACTCGCGATCACACGGTTTTTAATGCGTTTGTACTGATGATAGCATTCTTGGGCCATTTCCGGCGGTGTTTTTCCTTCAGACAATGACAGAGTAATCGTGCGCGAAGGATCTGACAAAGCAGGCACTTCAGTTTCTACGCGGGTTCTAAAGCGATATTGATAAGCCAGCCACAAATTGCCTTGTTCTTTCCATGCCTCACTATCTTCTTGGGCCATGATCTCGGCATCGGCCAACTTTCGCCGGAGATGACGCACGCGGTCTTGCCAGTAAGCAACAAGTTGATTTTGCAGGCCTGTTCTAAGGCGTTCGCGTTCTTTAGTCCAGAATATCTCGTCAAGCACAGTATCGGGAGTGATCGTGGGCTCAAAATGGAATCCAGGGACAGGAAAAACCCACAGATCAGTGAGCTGATCCCTCTGCAATTTATAGAACGACAAAGAGGAGGTTTTATATTGCCGACACAGAGTGTCGAGAACCACTGCTTCAGAAATGGGCAGGAGTTGCCGGACTTGCGGCGACAAATCACGATACTGGCGAGTGTGACAGGGATGGGGCAGAGGTTCGGGCAAGCGGTAAGGTTGGCCTGGCCGAACGAGACGCGTTCGGTTTTTATCTTGGAAATGACGTAAAGACTCAAGAATGATGTGCTCACGATTGATGACGATCATGTTAGTCACATTGCCTGTGAGTTCAATTACAAGATAACCGGGAGTAGCTTGGCCCCAGTCATCAGTCCAGCGAACAGCGAGCCACAAAATGCGGTCAAAGGACTGTGTAAAGACTTCATCAACGGTGAAGGGGATAAACCTGACAAACAACGGGTGAGTGGCCCGGGGCAAATCATAATTGTGTTGGGTTTCATGTATGCGCGCGAATCCTGGAGTAAATGCTATCAAAACGCGGATGTTCTTACGGTCGGCAGGGTTCCAGCCCTGCAAAATAACCCGGCTTTTGTCGGCCCACGCGGAGGTCACTTCCATGTTACGCCAGCGAATATTCCATTCGCGAGCTAATTGATCAAGTAAGAACGCGTCAAAAGGCATGCTAAACCTCCGAAATTAACCTTTGGGAACCGAGGTTGTGATTTTAGTGAAGTCATTGATTGCATTTTACGATGTTGTCGTTCTCATGAAAAGAGTGACGTCTGAGTGTGGATTTATCTGCCTGAAGGTGGGATAATGTGTGATGAAATGAGAAATAATTCACAAGCGGAGGATGTGACCGTGGCGAGAGCATCGGGGTTAAGGGAAATATGGCAAGCGTTGCCTATGGAACGCTTCACCGCTCGAGATAATTACATTTGGCTGGTGGTGGCGACAGTGTGTATCGGTGCTTTTATGGCGGCACTGGATGCGAGCATTGTGAATGTTGCCCTGCCAGATTTGGCAACCTACTTTCATTCTAGCGCGTCCTTGGTGAGTTGGGTATTAATAGCTTATCTGCTGACATTAACGACACTGTTGACTCTTTTTGGCCGCGTAGCTGATATTTTGGGCAGAAGGCCTTTATATACATTCGGATTTCTTGTCTTTATTATCGGGTCTGCGGCCTGTGGTGCTGCAATCAATCTGCCGATGCTGATCGTCTCGCGAATTTTCCAGGCGGCAGGGGCTGCAATGCTTCAGGCTAATTCGGTGGCCATTATTACGGCTACGGTTCCGGCCCAAATGAGGGGTAGAGCCATTGGTTTTCAAGGTTCGGCTCAGGCCATCGGTTTATCTTTGGGCCCGGCTATTGGAGGAGCCTTAGTAGGGTTGTTTGGGTGGCGCGCGATTTTTTATGTGAATGTTCCGGTTGGTCTCATTGGTACCGTGATGGCTGCAATGATATTGCCGAAAGATAAGCTCACTCGGCGTCAAACTACCTTTGATTGGTGGGGGACGCTGTTGATGACGCCATTCTTAGTATTGATTATGGTGGGCCTAACCGAAGGCAACAGTCTTGGGTGGGCCTCTCCCGTGATATTAGCGATCTTTGCCACAGCGTTTATTTTGCTCATAGGATTTGTGTTTCGGGAATTATCTTTTCGATCACCTTTGGTAGATATGAGATTGTTTAAAATCCCTGTGTTCAGCATCGGCAATTTTACCGGACTGTTGTCTTATTTGGCAATGTTTGGGGTGTTGTTCTTGATGCCGTTTTTCCTTGAGCGGGTTTTAATGTACAATTCGGCAATCTCGGGGCTTATTCTCACCGCGGTGCCTGTAGGCATGACGGTCGTGGCACCAAAATCCGGAGCCCTGGCCGACCGTTACGGTCCGCGTCTTTTAACGACCTCCGGCATGATGCTAACGGCACTGGCATCGTTAATGCTTGCGTGGACTTTGGCGCTTTCGCCCAATGTCACGCTGATTGTCATCGAATTGATTCTCATAGGAGTTGGATTGGGAATCTTTACACCTCCCAATAACTCATCGGTTATGGGAAGTCTTCCCGCTTCGCGTCTGGGCGTGGGCGGCGGCATTCTCAATATGGCCCGCTCTTTGGGCATGGCTATGGGGACGGCGTTGTCGGGGACGGTGTTGGCAGTTTTTTTGCGTTTAAATGGGGGTGTGGAGAGTCAAGGCGGACCGAGAAGCCCGTGGATTCCATCAACGCGCTATGCTCTGTATCTTCTAGTAGGGCTGTCCATCATAGCGGGTCTTCTGTCGTTATTTAGAATCGCGTCAAAGAACCCGAACGATAAGATGCCGCTAGAGTGGTAGAATTCCCATGAGGTGTGTGGAGCGCGGCTTTTCCTTAACGATTTCTGTCGAGCTTGCCATTGTTATGCTAGCCTGTCCATTGTATGCTTAACCTATATTGACCAAACAAGGGCCAGGAGGGTACAAGGATGTGGACTGTCGTATATATTGCTCCGACCAAGACAATTGCCGATCGTCTATTGGGAATATTGCAAAATGAAGGGGTCTTAGTCCACCTCAAGACAGTTGAATTAGATGCTAACAATCATGGCAGTATTGAAATCCAAGTTCCTGAAGGCGAAGCAGAAGAAGCAACAGAAATCATTGCCGAACATCTTGGTCGATTGCGATAACTAATGAAAAGGAGTTCATAGGTGAGACGCACAAAAATTGTGGCTACCATCGGCCCCGCTTGTGATGAGCCGAATATTTTAAGGGACATGATGCGCTCAGGGATGGACGTGGCACGTTTGAATTTGTCTCATGGGGATCTGGAAACCCATCGTGAACGAATGCGGCGTCTCAGGGCAATTTCTTCGGAAACCGGAACCGAAATTGGCATCATGTTGGATACCTGCGGACCTGAAGTCCGCCTTACACATTTGAATCAACCAGTGAAGCTGAAACAGGGCGATCAGTTTGTTTTGCGCGCCCAGCCTGGTGACACTGACTATGAAGCCGGGGTAACATGGGACGGCATATTTTCCATGATAGAACCCAGCCACGTATTATGGGTAGATGATGGAAATATTGTTCTACGGTGTGTTGAACAGCACGCCGATGCGTTGGTGATGGAAACAGTTGTCGGAGGAATTCTGAAAAATCGTAAAAAAATTAGCTCGCCGACTACGACTTGGCCGTTAGAGATTTTGACGGACACGGACCGGGCGGTGTTGTCCATGGGCATAGCCGAGGGCATGGATTTTGTCGCGGCCTCTTTTGTGCGTTCGGCCGAAGATGTTGTTAAAATCCGCAAATTTTTTGAAGCCAAGGATTCTGATGCTTTTATTATCAGTAAAATTGAGAATCGTGCGGGAGTTGAAAATCTGGAGGAAATTCTAGCAGTATCTGACGGAGTGATGGTAGCGCGAGGAGATCTGGGGGTGGAATTGCCTCCGGAACGCGTGCCATGGCTGCAAAAAGATATCATTGTACGGGCCAATGATCTGGGTATTCCGGTGGTGACTGCGACCCAGATGCTGGAATCCATGACCCATGCTCCTCGTCCTACGCGTGCTGAGGTTTCGGATGTGGCTCATGCTATCTGGGACGGGTCAGACAGTGTGATGCTATCGGCTGAAACCGCCTCGGGACAATATCCTGTAGAGGCCGTGCAAATGATGGCCAAGATTGCGGAGGACGCTGATAACCGGCGGGGATTTTTGACACGTCGGACTTTTCAGGTCGTGCGTGTGGGTGATGCAGTCAGCCGAGCTTCTGCAGAAATGGCAGAAAGCCTGGGAGCGAGAGCCATCTTGACCGCGACCGCCACGGGGTACACCGCGCGGATGGTGAGTCGTTCTCGTCCGAGTGTCCCGATTATTGCTATTTCGACGCAACAGCGTGTGATGCGGCGCTTGAAGTTAACCTGGGGGGTATACCCCATTATCTCAGACGATCCGGAACATTCCGATGATATGGTGAATAAAGCCATTGAAGCTGCCGTGGAATATGGGTATGTGACGGATGGTGACTTGGTAGTTTTGACAGCAGGAGTTCCGGCAGGCATTCCTGGAACCACAAATATGGTACGGGTGGAAACCGTATCCAGCCCCGTTTTAATGGGTACTGGACTGGGCTACGGCGAGCCGGTCACAGGAATGGTGTGTTTTCAACCGCAAGATATGAAATTATTGCCCCAGGACCCGTACGTGGCAGTCGTGCGGGACTATGATAACGAGGCGAAGGAATTTTTTTCTCAAGCTAAGGCTATTATCGCTGAGAGTGGAAGAACGTCTGATGTTGCGGTCGCTGCGGTAACTTTAGGCATTCCAGCCATAGTGGGTGTTGACGGGGCGACGGTTCGGCTACATAGCAATCAAATTGTCACCATTGATCCGGTTCGCGGCGTAATTTATAAAGGGCGCGTGAAAGTTTGATGAATCTTCCCATATAGTTCAAAAAATAGGACACGGGGGACACGCGGCCTGGGGGTTTCTGTGGACCGTAAGCCGTTTCACAAAAGAGAGGTCGAAGAAGGGAGCCGATTCGTGATGATGGTATATTTGAATGGTAAACTGATTGATGAGACGGCCGCGTGCATCAGTTTTGACGATCGCGGCTTTTTGTTTGCTGACGGAGTCTATGAAGTCGTTCACATCTATTCTCGGCAATTTTTTGAATGGGACCGCCATATGGCGCGCCTTCAACGTTCGCTCGAGGGAATTTATTTGCCCCATGTGGACAATGATGAACTGACTCAAGGAGCCTTAACGCTGCTGGATCGCTTTGACGGCGACGAAGGCATGTTGTATTTGCAAATTACACGGGGCGTTCATCCCAGATCACATGCGTTTCCGCCGCAAGATGTTGCTCCTACCATACTGATGTGGATACGGCCTCATCAATCGTTTTCGGCTGAAACCATACAACAAGGTGTTAGCGTGATAACGGTGGCGGATGATCGATGGGCAAAAGTCTGGATCAAGACCATCGGGTTGTTACCTAATGTACTGGCTAAGGAAAAAGCGCATAAACTGGGAGTGTTTGATGCCGTGTTTGTACGAGACGGGATGGTTACAGAAGCGACCAGCGCCAATATCTTTATCGTGCGCCAGGGAGTATTGCAAACCCATCCTGTCACCAATTATATTCTGCCGGGGATAACCCGCGAAGTGGTGTTGGAACTCGCGCGTGATAGACAAATGCCCATTTCTCTGGAACCATTTTCAGTGGAAGAAATGTATTTGGCTGAGGAAGTTTTTCTGACGGGAACCACGACCGAAATTTTGCCCGTGACCCAAGTGGATAACAAGAGGATTGGTACCCAGGCTGGAGGCGTAAGCGTTTCCTTGTTAGAAGCCTTGAGGCAAAGAGCTTATTCGGTATCATAACCGCGTTTTCAGGGGAAACTGGCTGAGGAGGCGAAATTATGCACAACAGGGAACTGTTAGCCGACGAAGCGCGCGGGTATTTCTTTGCGTTAGCAGAGGTGTTGCGGGAACTGGAAGAGAGTGATCTATTGGGGCGCTTAGCAGAATTGTATAAGGATTTTCGGCTAAGCGAATTTTATGGTCATGCTCGGGGCTAGATAGCTCCGAGCATCTCCCATGACTTGTTATGACAGTTTTTCATATAAGGAGGACGGGGGATGCACGTCGTATTGGTGGAGCCGGAAATCCCCCCTAATACTGGGAATATTGCCAGGACCTGCGCGGCAACCCATAGTCGCTTACACTTGGTGGAGCCCCTGGGGTTTTCCATAAGTGACCGTTATCTTCGGCGTGCGGGTCTTGATTATTGGGATTTTGTCGAGGTGCGGATTTATCCGGATTGGCAGACTCTGGTCGAAACTTTGGGACACCCCGAAACGTGGCATTATTTTACCTCTCACAGTTCGCGGTTTTATACGGAAGCTCATTATACTCAAGACTCCGTGTTGGTGTTTGGAAAAGAGTCGACGGGGCTGCCTCAGGATTTGCTGGATCGTTATCCCCAAGCCAATTATGTTATCCCCATGAATCGACAGGTTCGTTCCTTAAATTTATCGAACGCGGTAGCTATTGTAGTGTATGAGGCCATGCGACAACAAGGGTTTGGACCGATCGAACTGCCATGAAGAGTGCGGGAAACGGGAGTCTTTACTATGCCTTGGTTATTGCTCACCATAAGCGGAATGGTGCTGATTGTACTGTCGGCGGATTACTTCACCAATGGAGTGGAATGGCTGGGATATTACCTACATTTAGAAGAAGGGGCGATGGGATCGCTTTTGGCGGCTCTGGGGACTGCTTTGCCGGAAACTCTAGTGCCTGTCGTGGCGATTATTTTCAGTCCGCTGCACAGTCAAACAGCGATTGGGTTGGGAGCCATTTTGGGAGCTCCTTTAATGTTGGCGACCATAGGATTTGCGGTGATAGGGCTGGGCTTAAGAATGAGAAGCCGGTCAAAGACTAGCCTTAACGTCCCCACTGTAGGCACTATGAGTAAAGATTTGGGATTTTTCCTCTTGGCTTTTGGTCTAGCGCTGATTACAACCTTTCTCCCGGCCATGATTCATCCCGTCATGCTTGCTGTGTTACTGACTCTTTATGTAGTCCACGCTTGGAGGCTTGTGCGAGGCAATCAAAAACCGGAAGGTGTCCCTGGACCCTCTTTGCCGTCTCAGCCCCTTCGTTTGTCAGCGACGCCCAGAAAGAGATCATGGCTCGCCATTGTGCAAGTGCTGTTGGCTCTAATCGGATTGATTTTGGGGGCACATTTCTTTGTTACCGCTTTGGATACGGTGACGAAGTTTTTTCCAATCTCTCCCTTTCTCTTAGCGGTGATTGTCACACCGGTTGCTACCGAATTGCCGGAAGTTTTAAATAGCGTGATATGGATCCGCCGAGGCAAAGACACTTTGGCAGTTGGCAATGTCACGGGAGCGATGGCTTTTCAATCAAGCATTGTACCGGCTTTAGGCATCGGTTTTACACCGTGGGCTTTAACGCCTTTGGAAATTGCCACCGGAGTTTTGACGTGGCTAGCCGCGTGCTGGATTTGGCTTAAGAGCCGTTCCCAGCATCTTTACACCACAGAACTTTTGACGGCGGGGCTTTTTTATGTGATCTATATTGCTATCGTAGCTAGTCTGTATACATCTTAGTGTGGTTTGCCTGACATCTGGCGAAATTCAGCAAAGGATCGGCGTATCCCATGCCATTGAGCCTTCAGCCGTAATGGGTTTTGACGCCCCAGGAGCGGTGGCGTTTGAGAGGCGGGCCTGGTAAACTGAAGAAAGTCCGCAACTCGATTTTTCCGACATAGCTCAATTCAGATATTTCCAGATGCAGAAACAATGAGCTCAATGTACGGATAAAAGGGTCATAGGGAAGAAAATTGTCTGTCAAAAAGCTGCGTCGGCCAACGGCTTGATCGTAAGCGGCAAACCTGGCCGGGCGACCAAAGGATGAGCAATAAATGTATTGGGACCAAATTACCACCAAAGGTTTTCTCCAAGAGGTTGTTGGCCGTGTGGATACGGCCATTCTTCCTGTGGGCAGTATTGAGGCTCATGGCCAACATTGCCCCTTGGGAACCGATAATATGGCTCCCGGATATTTTGCCGTGCAACTCGAAAAAGCCTATCCTGACCGAATTTTGATCCTGCCTTCCGTAGCTTATGGCTATACACCCGACTTGAGTGTGTGGCCCGGCAGCTTGTCCGTATCAGCTTCCGTGTTGCAACAATATGTCCAGGAAATTGGGCAGGGTGTTGTCCGTTGGGGCATCACTAACCTGATATTGTTAAACGGACATGGAGGGAATATTGGGGCATTACAATCGGCAATGGACACTATCGCCCAGGAAAATGCGCGAGTGGTGCTGATAAACTGGTGGCTGGATTTCAGCAAGCAAATTCTTACGATTACTCAAGGTCAAGGGCACGCCGGCGAAGATGAAACTTCTGTGATGCTTAAGGTGGCCCCCGAATGGGTTCATATGGAGGATGCTTCTTTTAACCCTTTTCGTCCACGCTACCGTGTTAAGGGTCCGGGCCTTTCCGATAAAAGCCTGCGCCATGCGACAACCGGAGACGGAAGAGGAGCTACCAGAGAAAAAGGGGAAAAGATAGTGGAACTGGTCCTGAAAGAATTAAGGTTGTTGTTGGAACGTTTGTGGAATGATGATCTATTTGAGCGAATCGATAATCATTAAACAGATTAGCATTTTCAAGGAGGCTGGGTATTATGCTAAAGACATTGCCCCTGGCTGAGAGGGTGCGCCAATTGCACCCCTCGCCGACAATGGCTATTGACTCCAAAGCCAAAGCTTTAATCGCGCAGGGAAAGGATGTTGTCAATTTTGGCGCGGGAGAACCGGACTTTAACACTCCGGAAAATATTCGCCAGGCCGCGATAACGGCTATTAATGAAGGGCATACCCGCTATACAGTCGTCGGCGGTATTGAAGCGCTCAAGGTCGCGATTCAAGATCGTATTCGCCAAGACACGGGCGTTGAATATCAGACTGATGAAATCCTCGTATCGGTGGGTGCCAAGCATTCTTTGTACAATGCGGTGATGAGTCTGGTCAACCCGCAAGACGGTGTGCTCTTGCCTGTGCCGTACTGGGTAACATACCCCGAGCAAATTACCTTAGCCGGAGGAATTGTGCAATATGTTGTGCCTCATTTAGAACATGAAGGGGTACCCTACCCGGATGACATCGAAAATTTTATGACAGAGAGCTCTCGGGGCTTACTGTTGAATTCTCCCAGCAACCCGAGCGGGGTTGTGATCAGCCCCCATGTCTTGGAGCAAATTGCTCGTTTGGCTGTAGCTAAGGACCTCTGGGTTATTTCCGACGAAATTTACAACCGGTTAGTGTATGACGATACAATTCATCAATCCATTGCGGCTTTTCCCGGGATGCGTGAACGCACTGTGCTGATCAATGGTGTGTCAAAGTCATACGCCATGACCGGATGGCGTATTGGATATGCCGCCGGACCCAAACATATTATTAAGGCTATGACGAGTTTGCAGTCCCAGTCGACATCGAATCCTTCAACGATTTCCCAGTATGCGGCATTGGCGGCCTTAAAAGGCCCGCAAGAACAAGTGGACGTGATGCGTAGCGAGTTTGACCGCCGTCGGCGGTATATTGTGGAGCGCCTCAACCAGATTGACGGTTTGTCCGTAGCCACTCCACGCGGGGCGTTTTACGTGTGGGTAAACATGGCTGCATGGAAGAACCGGACGGTCGGCGGGCGTGTCATCCAGAACGCCGATGATCTGGCTCTCGCTTGGCTTGAGAAGGCAAACGTGGCGGTAGTTCCCGGGTCCGGTTTTGGTATGCCCGATTATTTCCGCATGTCCTATGCTACATCTATGGAAAGGATAGAAACCGGACTGGACCGCATGCAAAGTCTTTTGGACTCTAGACAATGACACAAAAACCTAAAGTAGGCATCATTGGGCTAGGGGTTAATAACAAACCCCTGGTCCCTTTTCTGTATAAACGCGGCATGGAGGTGATTGTCGCGGATAAAAGACCATCGTCCGAATTGCGTCTTTCTTTGACGGACATGGGATTAACGGATGTCCAGGTTTTGGGAGGCCCAGAGTATTTGACTAAGCTGTCTCGAGTCTCGAATCTAAGGACTGTGTACTTAACCCCCGGGATGGTCAAAAACCTTCCGGAGATTGAACAGATGCGACGCAAGGGAACGGTTATTAGCTGTGAAACTGATGTGTTTTTCCAACATTGCCCCGCTCCCATTATCGGTATCACCGGATCCGCCGGGAAAACAACCACAACAACTTTAGTCTCCCAAGCGCTTAGAGAAAGTGGCGAGCGCCCGGTATTTACCGGTGGCAACATTGGACACTCCTTGTGGGAGGATTGGCCCCACATTACTTCAGAGAGCTTGGTTGTGATGGAATTGTCCAGTTTTCAACTGGAATTGGTGACTCATAGTCCCCAAGGGGCCACAGTGTTAAATCTTTCTCCCAATCACTTGGATATCCATGGCACTATGGAGGCCTATGCCCAAGCGAAGTCTAATATCTTCCGCTATCAGAATTCGGAGGATTGGGTGTTGCTTCCTGATCCGCCATCCTTGTTGCAAGACATGAAAATTAGACCTTCTGGGCACATCTTGTACTTTTCGTTACATGATCATGGCCAAGCCGGGAGCTTTGTGTCCGACGGAAAAGTGATGTACCGGGATTTGGCCCATCGTGTGATAAGCTGCTTTCCCATCTCGATTATTCAGGTTCCTGGCACTCATAATTTGTTAAATGTGTTGGCGGCTGCTGCGATAGTGGGGATGGCCCCAGGGCGAATGAAGGCTCTGGAACACATTGTTGCTAATTTTTCGGGGGTTGCTCACCGTTTGGAAAAAGTGCGAGTTCATGATAACATTTTATACATCAATGACTCTATTGCCACGGCTCCTGACAGGACAATGGCTGCGTTACGGGCGATAAAGGGTCCCATTGTTTTATTGGCTGGCGGATATGACAAGCAACTGGATTATGATGAGTTGGGGCAGGCGATTGCTCAAAGCAGGGTTCATCATGTGGTGGTTTTAGGACAAATCCAGGATAAATTAGCCCGATCCATAGCCCGTTACAGCACAATACCGGTGATGCACGCTGAGTCGCTAGAGATGGCTGTGGAATCGGCCAGACAAGTAGCAAACCCCGGCGACACTGTTTTGTTGTCGCCAGCTGCAGCTAGTTACGACATGTTCAGGAATTTTGAAGATCGTGGAGAGCGCTTTCGCAAGATTGTGGAGAGTTTTTGAGGACCGGAAGTACCATTTCAGGAGGGCTTTTATCGTGGAACGGCGTGACATACGTAATATAGCCATTATCGCTCATGTAGATCATGGCAAAACAACTTTGGTTGATGCCATGTTGCGGCAAAGCGGAATCTTTCGAGATCCATCCCAAATGGCGGATAGAGTTCTGGATTCGAATGATCTGGAACGAGAACGTGGGATTACCATTTTGTCTAAAACAACGGCAATTCATTATGAGGGCACTACAATCAACATCGTTGACACACCAGGACATGCCGACTTCGGCGGTGAGGTTGAGCGGATTTTGAGTATGGTTGACGGGGCACTGTTGGTTGTGGATGCTAATGAAGGGCCCATGCCGCAAACGCGATATGTCTTGCATAAGGCGTTAACGGCTGGAATAAAACCGATTGTAGTCCTCAACAAGATGGACCGAGACGGTGCCAGGCCCCATGAAGTGGTAGACCAGGTACTGGAACTTTTTATTGATTTGGAAGCATCCGATGACCAACTGGAGTTTCCGGTTCTTTACGCTTCGGCAAAACAAGGAGTGGCCTCGACTGAGCCGACCTTGCCAGCGACAGGCAATTTAGGTCCATTGTTCCGTACCATTTTGGACGAAATTCCCTTTCCGGTTGGGGACGAGGAAAGCCCCTTGCAAATTCTAGCCACGACTTTAGAGCACGACGAATACCTAGGGAGGATGGTAATTGGACGTGTAACACAAGGGCACGTTGCGGCCAACCAAACCGTGGGCATTGTCAATCATGATGGTGTTGTGAGGCGGGCAAGACTTAGCAAAATTTTTGGCCGTATAGGGTTAAAGCGTATAGAGTTAGCGAGGGCCACTGTTGGCGATATTGTGACGCTCGCAGGATTACCTGACATCACGATTGGAGAAACCATCACCGATGCCGACAATCCCTCGCCGTTGCCGCCGCTTGTTGTTGATGAGCCCACACTAACAATTTTGATTGGTGTTAATACCAGTCCGTTTTCTGGGCAGGAAGGACAGTATGTGACGTCGCGGCATCTGCGAGAGAGGCTCTTCCGTGAACAAGAGCGCAACGTGGCGCTTAAGGTTGAAGACACAGAGGATGCCGAGGTGTTTCGGGTGTCAGGGCGCGGGGAGTTGCACTTGGGAATATTGTTAGAACAAATGCGACGTGAGGGCTACGAAATGGAAGTATCTAAGCCTGAGGTGATTTTGCATAGAACACCCGAAGGCGAATTGGTGGAACCCGTTGAACATTTGTATCTTGACGTGCCAGACGAGTATGTGGGGCCAGTGATTGAGCTTTTGGGGCCGCGCAAAGCCGAAATGACTCACATGGGCCAGGCCGGCCCAAATCAAACTCGGTTGGAATTTATCATTCCCGCACGGGGTTTACTGGGGTTTCGCAGCGCCTTTGTCAACCAGACCCGAGGCTATGGAATTATGAATCACCTGTTTGAGGGATACCGTCCTTACGCGGGTCCCATCGAAGAGGCACAGCGTGGTGCTCTTATTGCTATAGAGGATGGCGTCACGACGTCGTACGCATTAGACAACGCTCAACAACGAGGTACACTCTTCATTGGTCCCGGAGTGGGCGTTTATGCCGGTTTGGTTGTGGGAGAGAATAGCAGGCCCACTGATTTGGAACTTAACGTATGTAAAAAGAAGCACGTGACTAATATGCGCAGTTCCACTGCCGACGAAGCTATTCGTCTGACTCCGCCGAGACCTTTGACCTTGGATTTGGCCTTAGAATACGTCAAGTCGGATGAACTGGTAGAAATCACCCCAAAATCCATTCGATTGCGAAAGGCTACGTTAGACAGGACATTGCGCAAGCGGGAAAAGATTCAAAAAATATAAATGGGAAGGTCGGAACCGGTGCAGTCCTTTCCCCTGCTCAATATTTGGTCGGCGTATTCGTTGTTACAATCGGCATGGGACCTATCAGCCGGACTGCATGAACTGCAAAATGCTGGGTTCACCTCCGCAGGATTGGCTGATTACTATTCCCTAGCTGGGGCAGAACGTTTTGAGTATGCGGCGAAATCCTATAACATTAAGACGTGGCTCGGCGTTAGCGTGGCTTTTGACGCCAGGGGCACGTCTTCTTTTATGAGCTCATTGTATGCCCTGGACTATACGGGTTGGCAGCAATTGTGCCAACTTACTACAGGTAAAAAGTCGGTTGTGAGTCTTGAGGGCGTGGCATCCCCTCATCTTTTGCTCCTCTTATGGGGGCATACGAGAACAGTGTGGGAAGGGGCATTGTCTTTTATTCAATCACTTCCCTTCGGAGCCGTGGTGGAGGAATTGTCACCGGACATGGCGCCCAACGGTATAAGTTGGATCCCTTATTATCCGGTTCGGTTTAACCGCCGCCCAGGTGCTCCCGATGCCTACCGAATGTTGACTCAGTTGGGTGAGTATGAGGTGGAACCTCATGCCCAGGCGATACCTACCAATTATCACGACGCGTTGGCAGGCTATCCATACTCATGGCAGTCTTTGTTGTTCCGAGATGAGGCTCCCAACGTCCTTGCTCGCCATATATCCTTCATGCCTCAGCTGTCGCCAGATAGCGAAGACGATTCAAGACGGTTACGGGAAATGGCTAAAATCCGTCTGCGTCAGTGGCATCCTGAGCCAGCGCTCAAGTATGCCGAGCGTCTGGGAAAAGAGTTGGATGTTATTACCCAACTGGGATTTTCTTCATATTTTCTCATTGTTGAAGATTTGGTGCGCTTTGCCCGCGATCACCATATTGCTATTGGGCCCGGTCGTGGTTCGGCCCCCGGCAGTTTAGTGGCTCGAGTTCTAGGTATTACACGGATAGATCCCATAAAGCATGGCCTCATTTTTGAAAGATTCCTCAATCCGCATCGGGCCAATCCCCCCGACATTGATTTGGATGTTGACGCCTTTAAACGCTATGAACTGCTAGCGTATCTCAAACGCCGTTGGGGCAAAAAGTATGTGGCCCAGATCGGAACCTTTGGAACTTTTGGAGCCCGAGCTGCCGTACGTGACGTAGCGCGGGTTCTTGGCATTGCCGGTGATAAGGTCGACCACGTCTTGGAAAAAAGTCGTTTGGGCACCGGTATGCATTTAGAAGAGGGAGGATATGCTCTCAAAGAGGCAATGATGAAGACCGATCCGAGTGGTCAGTGGTGGCATATCACGGGGATCTTGGACGGACTGCCGCGTCATGCCTCCATTCATGCTGCTGGTGTGGTGCTGTCCAATCGTCCCCTACCGGAGGTGATACCTTGTGGTGAAGATGGGGAAGGAAATCTCGTGACCCAAATGGACATGGAGTCAGTCCAACGTTTGGGGTTGCTGAAGCTTGATTTGTTGGGATTGCGCACGCTAAGTGTTATAGATCGAATACACGAGCACCATGATGACCATTTTGATACAGTGAATCCCAAAGACGCGCGTACGCTAACTCTTTTGGGAAGAGGCGATACAGATGCCATTTTCCAATTAGATGGAAAAGGCGTCCGTCTATTGCTGCAGCGCCTTAAACCCGAGTGTGCTGACGATATTATTGACGTTGTGGCATTATATCGCCCCGGACCCATGGATACGCTTGAAACTTATTTGCTGAGACGCCAAGGATCTAACGAAATACCCCAGGATGTGTTGGGCAAATTATGCGAGGACACCTTTGGGGTGATGCTCTATCAGGAACAATTAATGATGATAGTGCAACAGGTCGCCGGTTATTCCTTGGCGGAAGCAGACTTGTTTCGTCGCGCCATTAGCAAGAAGGATCATGATGCGCTCGAGGAAATGTCCTGGGATTTTTTTAAACGATGCCAAACGCGCGGTTTGCAGACAATAGAGATACAGCGCCTCTGGCAGCGCATCCTGGCCTTTGGTGATTACGGATTCAACAAATCTCATGCGACCTGTTACGGTTTGCTCAGTTATTATATGGCCTTCTTAAAATCGCACTATCCGCTGGACTTTTGGGCCGCAGAACTCAGCACAGTCGGCAACGAACGTTTAGCGAATGAAATGAGTTTGGCCGTAGCCCAGGGTATTCTCATTGAACCTCCCGATATCCGTTACAGCAAAATGGATTTTCAGAGTGTCAACGACGATAAGATTGTGGCGGGGTTATCAATGATCCGGGGTCTGAGTGCTGCTAGCGTGGAGCACGTTGAGCAAGAGAGAAACGAAGGGGGAGCCTACCAGACCGGGCAAGAGGCTTATAACCGCATCCAAAGAAGAGTGGGCCAACGTGTGGCGGACTTGTTGGAAGAAGCAGGCTGTTTTTCCTGTTTGCCGGGGAACATCATACACCCCGGGCAGCTTGAATTTTTTTCGGAATCGCCAAGTTCTGGTACAGCTCCTAGGATGGTCGATGCGATAAAAAGTTTTGGGTTCCCTTGGCCCTATGCTGTCGGCCCAATTTATATTCGTATAACGGGAGCAATCGATGTAAGATGGTGGCAAAGGACGTTGTCTCATTTGGAGGAAAAATTTCCGGGGTCCCTGTCCGTGGTGATTGGAAACAAGGAGGGACGAGCTTATCAGTTCGAGTCCATAACCTTAAATCCCACTTGGAGGAGTCTCGATGCTATCCGGCAACTTCCTGGGGTGCTGGCTTGTGGACGACGGGTTGAATATAAAGAGAGGTGGTCAATTTGAGTAAGATGACACGAGAAGAGGTGGTACAGCACTTAACTCCTCCTCCCGGCATTACCATGCCCCCTTATCCTGCGAAACGGGATAAAATTTACCGGCTGTCTCTGGTTTTGATGGGGACTGGATTGATTTTCGAAGGGATAAGCGGGATGGCCAGGCTCGCCAGTATACAATTTTGGATTCAGGGTGCGATTAGTGCTGTATTAATCGTCTCTGGATGGACGTTTTTAGTGTGGTTAAAACAATGGCGATGGACCGTGCGCACGATGGTCGTGCTCGGCTTCGTTTTGTGGCCAGTTTGGCCTCTTGGAGGATGGGCTCTATCTCTGGCTGCGGGCGCCATTATGGCAGCTAAGGAAACGCATTGTTTTCACTTCTGGGCCGGTCGTGTGATACCTTGGTACACTTTGATTTTAGGGGTGCTTCTAATCATACATTTAAGCGAACCTTTTATGGGTGTCGCATGGTTGGGACTTGCGGCTTTGTGGATAAGTCTGGCGGCAGGACGTTCCAAACTTCCTCTGTTTGAAATCTAGCTGTTGACATCCACCCCGAACGATAGCGAGAAAGACGTGGCAGGCGCCGCCATATGGCGCCAGAGAGCCTGACGCCAATATGATTTAGGAAGTGAACTTAAAGCTTTTCAATAACTGTCAGGGGGGCGCAAGGCTTCTTCGTGAACCCCTAGTTCAGCGTTGACATACCGGGATGCAGCAAACAGGACGTCGGACAAACGGTTTATGAATGTCAGAACAGAATGGGGAACATTTTCCATTTTGTTAAGAGCCCATATTTCTCGCTCAGCCCTGCGACTAACTGTGGTGCAAATGTACAGGCTAGTGGCTGCCAAAGTGCCTTCCGGAATGGTAAAGGGTTTCCAAGGAGGCGTGTTGTTTCGTAACAAGTCTGCGAGTTGCTCGAGTTGTTTGGTCAAACCCTCTGGCGTTGACGCTTGGTTTTTGTCATCAAATGTGGTCGATAAATCACGTCCCACCATGAATAGCCGATGTTGCAGATCGTGGAGAAATTTCTCCAGGGCCTCCCAAGGAATGGGAGGCCCTGAGGGCCTGGATTGGGCCAGGTGGGCACGTGCTTGGCCAATGAAAGCATTGAGCTCATAAAGTGTGCCGTAAGCATGGACCCTTTGGGAATGTTTTTCGATATTTTTCCCTTTGCTTAGATGAGTAATGCCTGTGTCGCCTTTTCGAGTATACAGTCGGCTCGGCATAGACAACTCCTTTCTCGGCTTTAGGACAACCACGAGGTTTTTTCGTCCGCTGGGATCCTGGGGACGTGAGGTACATCCTGGGGATAGCCTACTCGTACAAAAGCCACGACGCGTTCATTGTCTTGTACTCCCAAGAGTTCTAACGCGGGAGAATAGCGCGTCACGGCTCCTGTACCCCAATAGGTACCGACTCCGTGATCCCATGCCGCCAACATCAGGGCATAGGTTGCACAACTGACCGCTGCATAGTCCTCTTGCTGCCGAAATGGATCTTCAGCCAATATTTGAATGACGGCAATGACCGCGGGAATAAAGGCGAAATCGCGGCGTGCTTGTTCAGCAATTCGCTCCGCATGGGGACGGTTTTGTGTCTGCGCCTTGTTCAGTGCCAAGTCGTAGCGGAATTTGGCCAATTGTTGGAGATTGTTCCCTCTAATGACGACAAATCGCCAGGGCTGGGTCAAATGATGGTTCGGTGCCTGCACGGCGGCATCCAGCATGCGGCGAATGATGGTTTCCGGTACCGGGTCGGTACGGAAATGGTGGACGGTGCGCCGGGTGATCAGACCCTCATACAAATTCACTCGTGGGACCTCCTAGTCGGGTAAATAGCGCCTGTCCAACGGCTTTTCAACTGCCCTTTCTTGTTGGCGCCTTAAGTCTGCGTTTATATTACCATACCCTAGCCGTGTCTCTTGGCCCACAACTCCAACCGAAAATTCTCTTTACTGGAGATCTTGCCGAAATGTGCTATCCTCCCTGGTTTACTGTCAGGATGAGAGTCCCGTTGTGTAAGTCATGGACAATGGCGTTGGTGATTCTAGTCAGCCACATTGCAATTCGTTCTCGCTCCTGGTCGTCTTCGGCGATGAAAATAGGAGCCATGCCACCGGATACTGATTCTTTTCGGGTTGTGACAATTGCGAACATCACAGGTGTCGGTGCATCAGCCAATATTTACATCTCCTCTCGGTTTATTACTGGACTGGTTATCCTGTTCCATTTGCTGGCTTCGAGAATCGGGGTCCGCTTGACGGCTCGAATAAGTTTATCCATGTTCCGTTCTACGGGTAATATCGATAAACCGGCTTTTCCACTGGCAGCGGGCATGGCCATACGGCATAAGGGAGTTTGTTCTGGATAGCCTATATCTTTTTGCACTCCAACCGCAGCGGCGGCTTCGTAGGTTATGGCTTGTCTTTGCGAAATATTCCATAATACTGCCTGTCCCCGTTGATTCTTGGGTGTGAGGATAACGCCCAGTCCTTCTTTTTCATAGCGTTCGCGGGGATGCGGCAATCCGACTTCCATCATCATGACTTCACCCACGTAGAGAAGAGTTCCTTTGTCAAACCAAATCTTCGCTGGCTCGACGTCGATAATGTCTCCAACACGGCCGCCAGACATGAAGATTTCGCCTATGACAATCATGATCACTCCGCCGATAATGCCGATGATCAGGCCACCAACCAAAGTAATGGCAGAGGTGAGCAGGGCGACTAACATAGCCAAGTAATTGCGAGCTTCATAGGTGATGGCGATACCTTCGATATATCCGGGACCCCTGGATACCAAAATCAATTTTTCTTCTTGGCTCAAGGTCGTACGTTCTGTATTTCTTACGTCTCGGAACTGAGTAGCGGCTAAGGTGAGAAATGTGGCGGCGGTAAACTGCTTTCCTACTAAGGAGGTCAGCACGCTTGATCCTATCATCGCTGCAATGACGGCTAAGGCAAGTTGTGAGATGTATCCTGACGGGTACCCAGGATAGTGAGTGTTCCCGCTCTTTAAGGAGATGATCCGTGAGATTAACCCCGCCAAAAATCCCACGATCATGGGAGTCCAATTAATGGATATTGAACTGCTCGACATATCATCCTCCTACCAGTCGGCCTGGTTTTTCGATATTTTTTTGTAAAACAGTCAGACGTTATTGTGAGTCAATATGGTTTTGGGCATACATCATTTTGGGCGAGGGACACTGAAAGTGAAGCACTATTTTTCAAAGACTGCCAAAAGGAGGGCGTTTGATGCCAAAATACATGAGCTATGTGCAAGGGGAAACGGTAAGTCAAAACCATTGGCCTGATGAACCAACTGACATATGGATCGATTTAGGGCCCGGAGAACAAAGTGCATTGCAGAAGGTGGTCAATCGGCTATACCATCCCCATCCAGTGTCAGTCGAAAGGGTTTTGCACGCACACGAAAGACCTGCCGCGTTATTGGTCGAAGAGGAAGCGCTGGTCTGTGTGATCTCGGATCCGCAAGGAGAGGTCGATAGCAAGATTCGTTGTCCTGTTGGGATTTTTTTTGGCAACCATTTTCTGGTCACGACGCACTTTCACGGGGACAAAAACTTGATAGACACCAATTGGCGAGAAAGCCTCTCAGACAACCGTCTCCAACATGGACTAGACTTCATTTTGTATCATTTGCTTTATAGTCATCTGCATCATTTCTACCGTGCAACCGAAGCAATTGGCCATGAATTTGAGACGCTTCACATTAAATTGCTTCGCAAGCCTGATGCCAATTTATCTTTAGACATTGTGGCGTTACGCAAGAAAACTTATTGGCTCTACAGTGTTATTCGTCCGGAGCTCAAGATATTTGCTTTGTTAAAAGAGCATGTGTCCTATGTTCAGCAGAAGAATCATCCTTATTTTGAAGATCTTTACAGTCAAGTGGATGAGATACTTAATGACATTGAAGCTTACAGAGACGGCTTAGAAGGCATGGTGGAGGCCTTTTCCGGCATGCAATCCAACCAAATTAACAAAGTAATGAAGTTTTTAACGATCCTCTCCATTTTGGCTCTTCCCGCAACCACTATCGCGTCTATTTACGGAATGAATTTTTGGATCCCCGAAATTCACTGGCATTATGGCTACTGGTATTCCCTGATTGTCATGGCTTTGATCACGGGGGCTTTGCTGTTGTATATGCGTCTGCATGGGTGGTTTCATTGAAAGCTCTCCTGGCTGAGTGCCTCAGCTGATACTTAGGCCCGCATGATATCGATAAAAAATGCCAATAAACGGATAATATGGTCGTCAATGGAGAAACTAAGGAAAACAAGATTAGGGGGGACCACCATCATGCTATCAACACCCGGAAATGATCCCGTTCAAAACAGGTACTATGTGGATCTGAAATGGTCAGGAACTTTCAGTGATTATATTGATATCGTCCGAGCTTTGCCCGTGGTGGCGGAAAGTGCGCATCAACGACTATGGCGAATGGTTGTGAGTCGCGGCAAAAGAGGAGGGGACGGCCGGAAATATCCATTTTTTACGGACTCCTTGTATGGCATGGAGGAGACCGTGACGACGTTGGTCGAAGACTACTTTAGGCCTGCGGCCCGCGGATTTGAGGTGAAAAAACGGATTCTGCTCTTGGTGGGACCAATTAGTGGCGGTAAATCCTCATTGGTAACCTTGTTAAAGCGCGGTTTGGAGTCTTTTACCGCTACGGCTGAAGGACAACTATTTGGCATTCGCGACTGTCCTATGCACGAGGAACCTCTTCATTTAATTCCTCGCTCTCAGAGAAGCGCTTGGGAAAGAGATTTAGGCGTGAGGATTGAGGGGGAATTATGTCCCGTGTGCCAATGGAATGTGGATAACGTGTATGAGGGCCGTGTTGCCGCAGTGCCAGTGGAGAGAATCGTTTTGTCGGAATACAAAAGAATTGGCATCGGTACCTATGCACCCTCGGACCCCAAATCCCAGGACATTGCCGATTTGACAGGATCTGTTGATTTTCAAGGGCTGGCGCATTATGGGTCAGAATCTGATCCCAGAGCCTTTCGCTTTGATGGGGAGCTCAACATCGCTAATAGGGGACTCGTGGAATTTCAAGAAATGCTGAAATTGGACGAGAAGTTTTTGTATCAATTGCTGTCTCTCAGTCAGGAAGGCAATATGAAAACCACCCGGTTTCAGCTGATCTCCGCAGATGAAGTAATTATCGGTCACACCAATGAGAACGAGTTTCGCACCTTTATGCAAAACCCTCGTAATGAGGCTCTCCTATCAAGAATGTTTGTTGTGCCAGTTCCATACAATCTTGAAGTGTCAGAGGAGGTAAGAATTTACCAAAAACTACTAGCGCCCTATGAGGTACCCACGATACATAAAGGGCCGGGGGCGCTCGAAGCGGCAGCCCAGGTAGCGGTCTTGTCCCGCATTAAAGAATTGCCCAAACCCGGACGCGATAAGGTGAGCACGTTATTGTTGTATCAGTCCAAAGACAACGAGAATGAGCGCCTCAGTGCAATAGAAGAAGGTCGTCAAATGGGGGAAGGAATGACCGGGATTGATCCCAGGTATCTGCTGAACCGGTTGTCCAGCTTGTTTTCTGACACGGACCGCGAATGTGTGGATGCTTTGGACGTATTGGAAGCTATCCGAAGCGGTGTGGAGAATTCGCCTTTTGGAGAGCGGACACACAAGATGGAAGTGCAGGATTGGACCAAGACAGTTAAGTCTTTGTATGACCAGCACATCGAAAAAATCGTGTTAGAGGCTTTTTCAGAGGACTGGAGCCAGGAGCTGGAGAAGCTCTATCACAATTACCTTGACCATGTCTTCCGGTTTATTGACGATACCAAAGCCGACGAAGAACTTTTGCGTTCCGTTGAAGAACGCATAGGAATTATGGAAACCCAGGCTCCATCCTTTCGGGAAGAAATTTATGCGCGTTTCAAAACGGGCATGGGGGCCAAGGACATGGCATCTTACCTAGATTATTCTCAGCTCCGGCATGCATTGGAACAAAAATTGTTTGACGATCTTAAGGATCTGGTGAAGATCACCACGCACTCGTTGAATCCTGACCCCAAAACATTGGAACGTATTGAGAAAGCGGCCGAGGTTCTGGCCACTCGACATGGGTTTTGCCCACGATGCGCTACCAAATCCATTTCTCATGTGGGAGGTTTGCTAAACCGATGAAATCGGGATCCTACAGCATCGGGCATGGGGAATGGTGGCAGTACCACGGGGTCTACCATGACCAATGGCGGCACGACCAAAAAGTCAAAGAGGCTGTCAAAGCGAACTTGGCGGACTTAGTATCCGATGAACAAATAGCCGTGACCGACGGACGCCGCGTTATCAATGTTCCGTTGCCGGAACTTAAAGAATTTCGCATTACTTATGATTTGCACCGGTATTTAAGTGTTGGCCAATCAGATGGCGGATCCGATAAAGCAACGGCTTCGGATTCCATGAGACATGGTGGGGGAACAAAAACCGGGGGCACGGAGATGGGCGCGGATATTCAAGATGCGGCCGTGACGTTGGAAGAAGCAGCCGATATTATTTTCGAAAAACTTGCTCTACCCAATCTCGACCCGTTGAAAAGAGCTCGTGGTGCCGGACAGGAGTTGCAACCAGCATCGTGGGATAAATCGGGATTGAAAAGCCGTTGGGTAAGACGGGCGACATTGCGTCAAGCCTTAAAGAGGCATGTTCAAGACGGACAGGATCTCAACATCCTCCCTCCGGATGTGCGCTATTGGCAATATAATCCCCTGCCAGCCGAAGATGGGGGGGCCGTCGTGCTTGCGATGATGGACACGTCAGGTTCGATGGGGACGTTCGAAAAATATTTGGCCAAGAGTTTCTTTTTTTGGACCGTGGAATTTCTTCGCAGAAATTACCCTCGCGTTGAACTCGTTTTTTTGGCGCATGACGTGAGAGCTCGAGAAGTCGATGAAGAAACCTTTTTTCATCGTGGATCTTCGGGGGGGACCGTTTCATCATCGGTGTATCGTTTGGGACTGGATATTTTGGAACAGAAATATCCCGAAGAACAATTCAATCGTTATGCCTTTCATTTCACTGATGGGGGAAATTTAACATCGGATAATAGCCTGGCTGTCGAGGCGGCGTTGGAACTTTCCTTGCGAACCAATTTATTTGGATACGGCGAAATTCACGATACCGACAGAAATCCCTCACCCTTATTTCAGTCTCTGTCAGAGCAAGATGGGATAGGCACCATACTTTTGCGCCGCAAGGAAGATATCTTTGTAGCCCTGGAGCACTATTTTGGGAGGGATAAGACAGGTCATGCTAACGCAAGCCAAACTGGCAACCCTTATTGAGAAGATTTTGCCCCACGCTGAGTCCGCCGGTCTCGTACTTCCCCACGTGCACTTCGAACTGGTCGATGCTCAAGACATCAATGCGCTAGCCTCTTATCACGGCCTTCCAGTACGTTATGCGCATTGGAGTTTCGGCAAGAGTTTTGGACGCTTGAAGACAGCATATGACTACAGAACGTCGAAAATTTATGAACTGGTGATTAATACCAAGCCTTTCTATGCATTTATCGACCGAAGCAGTACGGACGCTCAAAGTGCTTTAATTGTCGCGCATGTTCTGGCTCATGTCGATTACTTTTGCCATTCCCGTCTATTCGCGGATGTGAATTCCGATGTATTGAATCAAATGGCCCGGCACTCTCATCAGATATCTCATATGCTAAGAATTTATGGTCAGAATGCTGTTGAATCGTTACTGGACGCAGCTATGGTATTAGAGGATCATGTTGGCCGTATCACCAAAGGGAAGAAGCCCGGGCAGGATCCTTCAGATATTCTCGGATTCATTGCCTTGAACAGCCCCATTTTGGCCGATTGGGAACGGCAAATTTTGCTCATGGTTCGAGACGAATCACGGTATTTTTGGCCACAACGGTTATCGAAAATTAGCAACGAAGGCTATGCGACTTTCTGGCATACGCGACTAATCAGAGAATTATCGCTGGGGGCATCAATGGGCTGGGAGATGGCCATATTGAACAGCAAGTTGTTAACTATCACGCCGCCTCAGCTGAATCCTTATGCCCTGGGCCAAAGAATTTACGAAAGCCTTTTTCATCAATACGGCATGAACCACGTGATGGCTGCACGAAATCTTCTCGATGATGCGGGCTTAATCCGAGAAGGACTCACAGAGGACGTCATCAGGCAGTGCCATTTAGACGTTTTCCGTGAACAGGAGTCGGCCTTTAGTTCGCTTCGGACCGAACCAGGACAGATCAAACGGCAATTACTGCAGGATGTGGACGATGGCGGTGTGCCCCATCTTAGGATCCATCCTAAGTCTCGCGAACAATCCACTCTAGTCATTGAACATCAATACGATGGACGTGACTTGGATTTTTATGAATTGCCTAATGCGTTGAAAATCATATCACAACGACTATGGGGTGGACTCGTTCAGGTCTACACGATGAAGCAAGGCGTAACGCACATAGCCAGCCATAACGGTTCCAAGTGGGCGGACGAGGTGGTCTAAGGACGCATGGGAACGATGTAGGGCAGCAATAAACTTCCCGCGAGAATAGCAATAAACCACCAAAAGACAGGCCCCTTGACAAAACGGCCGCTCCGTCCCTTTAAAGAAGGCGGACGCCGTTTTTTCTTGCGTGGGCGAAAGGGTACGACTTTAGACGATTTTTTAACTGGACTGGGGTTCGGTGCTTCAAAGCCGCACTGTGGACAGTTTGACTCGTTACGGCCGAGTAGATTACCGCAATTTTCACAAGTCATACTCTACATCCCTCTCTTGAAAACATCTTCTGCAAAAATCGGAGAAATCTATTCATCTCTGGGTACCTCTTTATTTTATCCGAACTGTCGTTGACGTGGAATACTTTTTAGTGAGTTGTGACTCTCGGCGATTCCAGCTGTGGGACGGACGCTGATGGCAACGACTCGCTGAGTTTGTTGCCTTTACTGAGGATATTCGCTCCCCCACTATCGGCGTTACGTATTTTGCCGATGGTGATGTTCTTGCCGTTACTTTGGACGATAACGTGTGGCGATATCAAGGTTTTTGGATAGGCACAAACAGGCTAGCGTCGTTCCCCGCATCTTTTCGCTAGTATTATAAAATATAAAAGCTCGCGAAAACAAAGACAAAGAGAGAACGGCGCTTGGTCTCCCGCCAGGAGGTCAAGCGGGTTTGTGCCCTGTAATTTCTATGAACCCCGCACTTCGGCTGCGGGCCGCCATCGTCCTCGTTGTAATAGCCACCCTTGGGCATTGAGAAAATACACAAGCCCCAGATGGGTTTTTGCATCGGCAGCTCGTCCCTCAATGAGCAAATTGGGTACTTCATCTACGGGGATGATTTTGACGTCAATTTCCTCCGTGGGATCCCAGTTTGTGGGACCTGGCACAGGATTTACGGTGTAATAGAGATGAACTTTGTGACGGGAAAGGCCCACAGACGGATAGAAACGGGATAACAGCCGCATATCCCCAGCTTGATATCCGGTTTCTTCTTGCAACTCTCGCCTAGCTCCTTGTACCGGTTCTTCACCCCGGCGCAACCGGCCGGCAGGCAATTCGAGAATTTTCCTTCCTAAAGCCGGACGAAACTGTTCAACGAGTATGACCCCTTCGGGAATTTCCGCAATCACAGCACAGACATCTGGTAATACGAGATATTCATGAATATAGTGTGTGCCTCTGACGGTCACAGGCACACGGCGAATACGATTCCTTAGCAATGGACGGCACCTCTAACGTGTATTAACTTATATTATAGCAATTGTGACTCAAGAAAGGGAAAGAGCCCATGGAAGGTGGACGGAAAGAGGAGATTCTCAAAGCAGCTCAAAGTGTTTTTAGTCATTACGGGTATCATCAAGCCACGATTCGCATGATAGCTGACCAGGCCCAGTGTGCCACGGGTACCTTTTACTTGTACTTCGTTAGCAAACAGGATTGTTTTCTGGCCTTGGTCGAAGAATTATATACCCACGTGATGGAGGAGATTATGCAAGCTCGTGCGGGCATCGACGATGCCGCCGAAAAATTGAAAAGGTCTTTGGGCGCTGCAGTTGACGTCTTTCGCCGTGATTATGAATTGGCTCAAGTTGTATTGGTCCGAGGCGCTGGAGCTGATCCGTTGTTTGAGGAGCGGATGTGGCGTGTTAGAGAAGCGTTTAGCGAATTTATCGTCAATGACTTGATGGAATGCGGATTGGATCAAGATCGTGCCATAATAGGAGCGCATGCATGGGTAGGCGCCCTTGCCGAAATTGTGGGGATATGGATTCGCCGCGACCAAGATCTTGAACTCACGGAAGCAGCTTTGGAGGTTCATCGAATTTTTTGGACAGCTTGGGGCCTAGACGATTTTCATTCGACTGTGTAGCCGATACAATCAAAACGTAGATATGATATCCAGTGAAAATGCAATCCTTGAGGAGACGAGACAATGGCAGTCGACATTTTGGCGGTTGTGCAGCAAGGCGAAGTGTGGGTGGTAACTCTCAAAGTGCATGAAGGTGTTTACAAGAAGGATGAGTATAGAGTGCGTGTGAGTGACGTGCCTTTGCCCCCTGCTTCAATGACCCGTGATAATCAGGAAAACACTATGAAGGCTTATGTCCTAGAACAGGTGACAAAACATATGCGGCGCGGATCTTTGCCCCCCACGGGAATGCAGATTGACGGCCGAAATGTTTGGCACACTGAAACAACTTCTCCTGCATTATAGTGAGCTGGTCGGTTGTTGACAGAAGATTACGAGTTTGGACGAATTTTTCGAGGAGGCGACACGGCGTAGCAAGTCGGGCTTTACAATTTACTTGCTGGCGCGCGAAGAAATTAGTAAAGCATTAGCGTGTATGTGACAAAAAGGAGGCCAATATCATGGCGGAAGTCCACTTCAAGGAAGGCCTGGAAGATGTTGTGGCAGGAACCTCGGAGATTTGCTTCATAGATGGCAAAGAAGGCCGGCTCGTGTATCGAGGCTACGATGTTCGTGACCTGGCCGAGCATACGGCGTTTGAAGAAGTGATCTATCTGTTGTGGGAAGGTCATTTGCCTACCCAGGCGGAGTTCGCTGAGTTTACAGCTAAACTTTATCCGATGGAAACGTTATCTCAACCAGTTTACGATTTAATCGCGTCACTTCCCCCGTCAACTAATCCCATGGATGCGCTTAGAACGGCCGTCAGTCTGGCTGGTATCTATGACCCCGAAACAAGTGACAATTCTTATGAAGCTAGTTATCGCAAAGCTATGAGACTAGTGGCGCAAATTCCGACAATGGTAGCTGCATTTGAACGCAGGCACCAAGGCTTAGAACCGATTGCCCCGGACAAGAATCTGAGATTGGCGGATAACTTCTTGTACATGCTGCACGGACAGCGTCCCGATAAATTTTCTGCACACGTATTTGATACAGCTTTAGTTCTTCACGCCGACCACGAATTGAATGCTTCTACGTTCGCTGCGCGTGTCACCGCTGCAACTCTAACGGATTTGTATTCGGCGATTACCTCAGCAATTGGCACCCTCAAAGGACCCTTGCACGGCGGAGCTAATGAGCAAGTCATGTTGATGCTAGACGAGATCGGCAGTGTGGATCGCGTTGACACTTGGATCGAACAAGCATTGGCGCAACATAAGAAAATCATGGGTTTTGGGCATCGGGTATACAAGACCGAAGACCCTAGAGCTACCATATTGCGCCGGTTCTCGCGAGAACTGGGAGAGCAGACAGGGACCCTTAAGTATTATGAAATACTGGAGGCCGTTAAGCGGGCCATTGAGTCGGCCAAAACACTATATCCCAATGTGGATTTTTATTCAGGCTCTGTTTACAAAGCATTGGATATTCCTACTGAGCTGTTCACGCCCGTATTTGCAATTAGCCGCATAGCGGGATGGACGGCACATGTTCTGGAACAGTATCGTCACAATCGGATTATTCGCCCGCGGGCTGAGTACACAGGACCTACTCACCGCGCGTTCCTTCCCATAAATGAGAGAAAATAGTGGATCGAGACCCGGAATATGGTTATGTTATGAGAATGATACCGTGGCAAAGCATGCACGTGAGTTTGTGATGCGTTTATGGATGCCAAGGCAGGCTGATCTACGGCCTGCCTTGGCATCCATTCTGCTAAGGAGAAATTGACTAGGTGAATTTGGCCGTTCTTTTACGGTTAGAGATAACGCCCATCTCTGACAATGGTTCAGAACATTGGCAATCCATGATACGCTGCATCCCAAAGTGCCGGTGCAAGTTTAAATGCTGTCATGGGCAAGAATGCTCTGCAGATCTCCTGCTAACCTCTTGTTTCATAGCCAAATAAGGGCTGGTTGGTGGCGAACTTTCTTCGCAAAAGGCTACGTTTTCGATTGCTATAAAGCCGCGGCTTCTGGGTTCGAACCTGCTGATTCTTAAAGATAGATGCAGCCGCAAATTTGATAGATGTCGGTTCTCATTACGAGTCGTAAAAATTGTTCATTGACAGCTATCGTTATTAGCGGCAGCAAAGTCTGTTCCTCTTTTTATTTCCTTGGTTTGAAAGTATATAGGCGCGAGACGGTGATAGCGCGGAAAAGATGACAAAGAGGCGGGAGGCATGAGCCGTGGGACCAAACGGCCCCAGTGCTTCTTGTTGACCACTGCCACTAATGGTGGTCGTACCCTCTTATTTCATTCGCCACTCAAAACCGTGTTCGAATTGTGTGGTGGCAAAAAAGTCGATAACCGCAATTCATATGTACACTAACACGGGTCCAGATTGTCGGCGCAGTACACGCATGTGTGTATGAAGGGCATGATCGAACTTTCATACTTTTTGTAGAATAGTTGTCTGCAAGACTCGCGAATACAATTAAGGCGTCATTAGGAAATGGTGGCGAAAGGAATGAACAATGTGGCGATATTCAGTCGTGAAGAATATGAAGGGCGCGTCCGGGCTGCCAAGCAGCATATGGAGCAAAAAGGTCTTGATACATTGATTGTCACAGATCCGGCCAATATCAATTATTTAACCGGATACGACGGTTGGTCTTTTTATGTTCCGCAAGCCATCATTGTTTCACCCATGCTCACAGAGCCTGTGTGGGTTGGGCGAGAACAGGACGCATTTGGTGCACGGTTGACCTGTTGGATGAGTGAAAATGCCTTTAAACCATATGCCGACTATTATGTTCAGTCAGAGGTTAGACATCCCATGGATTATGTGGCTCAGGTTATTCAGAGTTATCGGCTAGATCAGGGTCACCTTGGGGTGGAAATGGATGCCTATTATTTCTCTGCACTGTCCTTTCAGAGGCTTTTGCAAGCATTGCCAGAGGCTCGCTTTCACGATGCGACCTTGCTGGTTAACTGGATCCGGTTAATCAAGTCTGATCAGGAAATTCGTTTGATCAAACAAGCGGCAAATATTGTGACTCGTGCTATGGATACGGCAATGGAAGTCATCCGTGCAGGAGTGAGAGAATCTGATGCGGCCGCAGAGGTCTTGCGGGCTCAAATTCAGGGAACTGAGGAGGTCGGCGGCGACTATCCGGCCATTGTTCCTCTAATGCCTTCACAAGTCCGCACTGGCGCAGCTCATCTTACTTGGATTGATCGCCGCTATGAGCCCGGTGATACCGTCAATATCGAAATTGCTGGGTGTGTCCAACGCTACCATTGTCCTTTGGCGCGGAGCGCAGTGATTGGTGTTCCTTCGCCCCAGCTCCTGGAACTCTCTCAAGTGGTAGCAGAAGGCGTCACGACCGCTTTAGATATCGTGAAACCGGGAGCTTTGGCTGAGGATGTGGAAATAGCCTGGCAGGATGTTATCCAGAGGTATGGATACCACAAACCTTCTCGTCTGGGTTATTCCGTGGGGTTGAACTATCCCCCAGATTGGGGTGAACACACGGTTAGCCTGAGAAGAGGGGATCTCACTGAACTTCGCCCGAATATGGTGTTCCATCTGATCGCAGGCATGTGGCTAGAAGGCTATGGTCTTGAGATCAGCGAAACCTTTCGAGTGGTGCCAGAAGGGGTGGAAGTCCTCACCGGAACTGACAGAAAGCTCTTCGTCCTGGAAGAACCTCGAGCACTTTGTTCCTGAATTGCAGCAGGGGGGGAGAACATGGAAATTATTTTTGAGGAAGAATTGCGAAAAGCAGTGAATTTAACGGAGGATGTAGTCGACGTTATCGAGAAGGGCTTTAGCCTTTTGGCCACAGGCGATGTTCAAACGCCGCCGATTATGCGTATTGAAGTACCGGAGAATAACGGAGAGGTTGACGTCAAAGCCGCAAAAGTTCAGGGACTGGGACAGTTTGCCATCAAGGTCTCATCCGGGTTCTTTAACAACCCCACTCATGGGCTTCCCAGCAGCAGTGGAATGATGTTGCTGCTTAGCGCCCTGACAGGATATCCAGAAGCGATACTGGTGGACAATGGATATCTTACTGATGTGAGGACGGCGGCGGCAGGGGCCGTCTGTGCCAAATATCTGGCCAATACCGTAGTGGATACCGTCGGGGTCATTGGGTCGGGGAATCAAGCTCGGCAACAGCTGCGTGCTCTTGCACTAGTACGGGATTTTCGAGTGGCCTTGGTATATTCGCGAAATCCGGAACATGCTCGGACATTTTCCAACGAAATGAGCCAATTGTTAGGAAAACCAGTGCTCGTGGCGACATCACCCGAGGAGTTAGTCCGATCTTCGGACATCGTGATTACAGCAACACCGTCCACCCAACCCGTGATTTTATCCTCATGGGTTCACCCTGGACTGCATATTACGGCCATGGGATCGGATGCCGAGTTCAAGCAGGAACTGGATCCGAAAATTTTTTCCGAAGCTGACAAGGTGTGTTGCGATTTGACGGCGCAAAGTTTGCGGCTCGGCGAGTTGCATCATGCTGTGGACGCGGGATTTTTGTCGAGAGAACGCATATTTGAGTTGGGTGATATTACATCTAAGAAGTTGTTGGGGCGAACACACCCTCAGCATGTTACAGTGTGTGATTTGACGGGGACGGGAGTACAAGACACGATGATCGCGATCTATGCCCTTGAACACGTTATGGCTAATCGAGTCAAGGTTAAAGAGAGCGAAACAGACAACTTTGTTAGGAAAGAAGGCTAAATGGATGCGTAACGGACACACGGAAGAGAGTCGAATTGGCACCCGCTCGGTATGGGGAGGTGAGGATTCGTATTTGATGCAGCACGCCACTCAAGTTCCTGTGGTGCACAGTGTAGGCTTTGGTTACGACGATCTCGAGCAATGGCATGAAGTGGCATTGGGTCTACGAGAAGGTCATATTTATGGCCGTAATACGAATCCCACGGTTCATGTGTTTGAGGAAAAAGTGCGGATCCTGGAAGACGCAGAAGATGCGACCAGTTTTTCCACGGGTATGGCAGCCATAAGTAACACGCTGTTTACGCTGTTGCGTCCTGGTGACCGGGTGGTTTCATTAGTAGACACTTATGGTGGGACCAATAAGATTTTCAGTGAATTTCTTCCCAATTTTAATATTGAGGCCGTTTTATGCCCCACGACAGATCACGAATACATTATTCGGGAAGTGCAAAAGGGCGCTAAAATTCTTTACTTGGAAAGTCCAACAAATCCAACTTTGAAAATTGTCGACCTGAAACGCCTTACTGAAGCAGCGCATAATGCTGGAGCTCTAGTCATTGTCGACAACACCTTTGCTACACCGATTAATCAACAGCCCATTCGCTTGGGTGCTGATTTAGTCATTCACAGTGCCACAAAATTTTTAGGTGGCCATGCTGATGCATTGGGCGGAGTCGTCTGCGGTCGTGAAGACTTAGTACGAAAAATCTATCATTATCGGGAAATTAATGGAGCTACCTTGCATCCCATGTCCGCCTATTTGCTCCTGCGAGGGATGAAAACTTTGCATCTGCGTGTGCGTCAGCAGTCCGAATCGGCATTGCGGATTGCACAGTTTCTTCAATCTCGTGACGAGGTGGATACCGTCTATTATCCCGGCTTGCCAACCCATGAAAACCATGCTATCGCTGCCAAACAAATGGTGCAGTTTGGAGGAGTTTTGAGTTTTTCATTGAAGGGTGGCTTTGAATCAGTTCGCGCTTTCTTGCCGCATCTGCATTACGCTCATCTGGCAGCCAATCTAGGGGCAGTGGAGACGACAGCGGGACCCCCCAGGACTACCAGTCACGTTGAATTGACCCAGGAGGAACGCCAAGCTTTGGGTATTCCGGAAACCTTGATTCGGTATTCTGTGGGCATTGAGGATATCAATGACTTGATTGAGGATGTAACTCAGGGACTGGAGCACATGCGCTATGAATTACAGTTGCGACCCTGACGGGATGATTCCAGGAGAGGAGGAAGGCTGGAGTCAGGCATTAGATCGGGCGTATTATCTCTTTCCTCAGTTGAGGGAATGGCGCAGACATTTCCACGCCTATCCCGAACTCTCATTTCAGGAATATGAAAGTGCCGCCTATATTGGTCAAGTGCTGGAGAGCATACCTGGCATGACAGTAAGGCGCAATATTGGCGGCACTCAAGGCGTTATCGGGCATGTTGGGGACGGTGGCGGCAAGCATATTGCGATTCGAGCGGATATGGATGCACTGCCGATTGACGAACCCCAGGGACTTGAGTTTTCATCGGCAATCCCGGGCGTTATGCATGCGTGTGGGCATGATGGACACATGGCCGTACTTCTGGGAGCAGCGCATCTGATAGCTGAAGATGTCGTGCACAAACACATTCCTGCTGAGGTTTCCTTCATATTTCAGCCTGCCGAAGAAACATCCGATGAGAGCGGAAAGACGGGAGCGGTCCACTTGATCGATGCTGGAGTTCTGGACAATGTGGACGCGGTGTTAGCTTTGCATATGGACCCCGGGACTCCTGTAGGAGCGATTCGATTGCATGAGGGGATCTGTATGGCAAATGTTGACAACTTTAGGGCTCGGATCAAAGGACAAGGTGGCCATGGCGGTTATCCCCACTTGGCGGTGGATCCTCTCTGGATCTTGGCACCGGTGTTACTGGCCATTCATGGAATTCGCGCCCGGCGTTTGTCTCCCATGGATGAAGCAGCAATCAGTGTATGCCGTATTCAAGGCGGAACGACCAATAACGTGATACCGTCGTTTGTGGATATAGAAGGCACATTGCGGAGTTACCATGACGAGACACGGGATCTTATCATCACAGAACTTCGACGAGCTTTGGAAGTAGCTAAGACTTTAGGCGGTGACTTTGAACTAGAGGTTGAACGCGGCGAACCAGCGGTACGCAATAATGCTGACTTAAACCAAATACTCGATCGAGCGGTATATAGAGCAATACGAAGCAAACCCTGGCGAAACGGGCCCTTCGGCATGGGAGGCGAAGACTTCGGATTTATGAGCCGCAAGGTTCCCGGATCTCTCTTCTTTTTGGGATGCGCGCCATCTGTGGAAAAAACCACAAGTTTACATGCGCCAGATTTTTTTCTTGATGAAAGAGCACTGCCTTTGGGTGCCGCGGTATTGCTGGAAGCAGTAAAGGGGATTGCTGAGCCAAATGGAGCCGAGTGACGGAGAGGAGTAATATTATGAAACATAAATTGGCGTTGATAGGATTTGGCACAGTGGGGCAAGGATTTGTAGAAATATTGGTTCGGGAGAGGGAAACTTTACAGGAAAAATACGGCATCGATTTTACTGTGGTTGCCATAAGTGACATGAATAAAGGTACGCTCTCGGATCCCAATGGGCTGAATCTTCCTTTGGTTCTCGAGTCTGTAAAGCTATCGGGAACATTTGCCCAATATCCAGACACCTCTGGGCTCGTCCGAGAATGGGACAGTTTTGAAACCATAAGGCAAAGTGAAGCGGACACGGTGCTTGAAGCGACTTACACCAATATTGCCAACGGACAGCCAGGTCTCGATCACTGCCGTGCAGCTCTAGAGGCAGGGAAAAACGTGGTGACTACCAATAAGGGACCCATTGCGTTAGGTCTCGATGAACTTGAGCGTTTGGCCCGGGATCATGGCACGCGGATTTTGTATGAGGGGTCCGTGATGAGCGGAACCCCGGTACTGCGTCTCGCTCAGACGAGCTTGGCCGGAGACGACATTGAGATGGTGCGGGGTATTTTGAATGGAACCAGTAATTACATTCTGACGCAAATGGAAGAGGGTCTGGATTTTGAGGAAGCCTTGGCCGAAGCGCAAAAGCTCGGATATGCTGAGGCCGATCCGACCAACGATATTGACGGCTATGATGCACAGTTTAAATTGTTAATTCTCTCCCAGGCTTTATTTGGCGTACGGATCCAAAAGGACGATATTTTTACCCTGGGTGTTCGCCATATTAGTCGGGACGATGTGGCGAAAGCGCATCGCGAGAATCGCCGATATAAGCTTATCGCGTCCTTGGAGAAAACGTCCTCAGGGATTGTCGGACGCGTTGCTCCTGAAATTATTCCTTGGTCCGATCCCCTTGCTGGCGTGTTTGGCGCGGTCAATGCCCTGACATACCGTTGCCGTTTGGCTGGCGACATTACGGTTGTGGGTCCCGGTGCCGGACGTACAGAAACGGGATTTGCATTGTTGATTGACTGCATCAATTTGTGCCGGGGACAAATTTAAGGGGGAGGTAGAGATGACGATGACGGGAGTGGACACTGTGACTCAATGGCCTATGTATATTGGAGGCATTAGTCGAATATCGGAACGGGTATCGCCGGTAACTGACCCTGGAACGGGTATGGTTGTGGCTACTGTGCCAGCTGCCTCGCAAGAGGATGCGCAGAAAGCCCTGGCATTTGCTGCGCAAGGAGCAGAAGTAGCGGCCAATATGCCCACCCATCAACGGATGCAAATATTGAACCAGACGGCGGATCTAATTAAGGCACGAAGAGAATCCTTTGCGATGTTGATAGCCACCGAAAGCAGTAAAACGATTCGCGAGGCCCGAAAAGAAGTCGATCGATGTGTGGATACGATTCGTTTGAGTGCTGAAGAAGCGAGACGGCAACAAGGGGAGGTCATTAAATTTGACCAGGCGCCAGGAAGTGAGAACCGTGTCGGGTACTGGCAGTCAGGTCCGGTAGGCATTGTTTTGGCGATTACACCTTTTAATGATCCGTTAAACTTGGTAGCCCACAAGGTAGGTCCAGCCATTGCCACTGGGAATGCCATAATTGTCAAACCTTCCGGGCTCACGCCACTGAGTGCCCTGAAACTCGCCGAAACTTTGTATGAAGCCGGTTTGCCTGGCCCCGTTTTGAGTGTGGTGACAGGGTCTGCTCAAGACTTCGGAGACATTTTGGTGCAAGATCCCCGGGTACGGATGGTGAGTTTCACCGGCGGGCTCAAAACAGGAAAGCATATAGCACATCAAGCGGGACTCAAAAAAATTTCCATGGAACTAGGTTCCAACTCACCTGTCATTGTGCTGAATGATGCCAATCTAGAGGCAGCGGCTAGGGCTTGCGTGTCGGGAGCGTTTTGGGCAGCGGGGCAAAACTGCCTGGGGGTACAACGCATATTTTGCGAAGAGAGTATCTATGACGAAATGAAGAAGCGAGTTGTGCAGTTGACTGCAGCAATTCGCATGGGAGACAAAATGGACGAGTCTACAGACATGGGGCCTTTGATTACCGAGCGTGAAGCTGCACGAATAGAAAATTGGGTAGATGAGGCTAAATCCCAAGGAGCGCACGTACTCGTTGGGGGTGAACGGAAGGGAGGGTCTTATTACAGTCCGACGATTCTGGAAGATGTGCCCCCCGGGTTAATTGTTCTTGAGGAGGAAGTTTTTGGCCCGGTTGCGTCTATGATTCCGGTGAAAGATCTCGATAGTGCTATTCAGCAAGCTAACAATGTCAATTACGGTCTGCAAGCCGGCGTGTTCACGCAAGACATCAGCAAGGCCTTTTATGCCATAAAGAAATTGCAGGTTGGAGGAGTCATGATTAACGACTCTAGCGACTACCGAATTGACGCCATGCCCTTTGGAGGAGTTAAAGGGTCGGGATTAGGACGCGAGGGTGTGCATTTTGCGGCGGAGGCTATGACAGAACAGAAGGTTGTGTGTTTCAATTTGTAGGGTTCCGAATGGGAGAGTCGTGGATATGAATGATTTAGCGAAGTGGAATCAACGGGTGAATGTAGCTGCACGACGTATTGGTCCTTACGTTGTGCGGACGCCACTCTTGTCGTCGAAACACTTGTCTGAAGATACGGGACATCGCGTTTGGTTGAAATGTGAACAATTGCAACCCACTGGGGCGTTCAAAATTCGAGGAGCAGCGAACGCTTTATTGGCCAAAAACACAGAAGAACGGAAAAATGGAGCTGTCACATATTCCACCGGCAATCACGGCCTCGCGGTCGCATATATGGCTCAGCAACTGGGAATTCCCGCCACCATTTGCATATCAGGGAGGGTTCCGGAGGCCAAAGTTGAGATATTGAAAGCCACAGGGGCGCGGGTGGTAGTGCAAGGGGACAGTCAAGATGATGCCAAACAAGTGGCTGAAAATATGGCTAAGGAAGATGGACTCATAGTGATTGAACCCTTTGACAATGAAGACGTTATTGCAGGGCAAGGTACCGTGGGGTTGGAAATTTTGGATCAGTTGCCTGAAGTGGGGACGGTGTTAGTGCCCTTATCAGGGGGTGGTCTATTATCGGGAATATCCGCCTTTATTAAGGCAAATCGCCCCGACGTCCGCATGGTAGGGGTATCCATGGACCGGGGGGCTGTAATGTATGAGAGTGTTCGCAGAGGCCGCCCGGTTCAGATGCCTGAGGTTCCAACGTTGGCAGACAGTTTGCAAGGTGGAATCGGACTGGACAACCGGTTTACATTTGAAATGGTGCGTGAATACGTTGACGATATTGTTGTGGTTAGCGAAGAAGAAATAGGGAGCGCTATGGCGATTCTGGGGCGAGAAGGATTAATTGTGGAAGGCGCTGGGGCAGTAAGTGTCGCTGCATTGTCCCATCGCATGGAACTTCGGGGAAGTATTATCGGAATACTCACGGGACGAAATATTTCTTTGTCGACGTTTTGCCAAGTTGTTGAAAATTATTAATGAGCGGGACATGTGCACAGATATGCTAGCTATTGACGATAGAAGGTCATTGCACCGATGAAGGAGATGGAAGTGAGATACTCATTATGGATGTTATGATGAAACTAAGAATTTAAGGATCACCGCTCGTTGCGAGATGACAGCCATGATTGGGGAGTCGAGATGTTGTGAGCAAACTGACCCTTAGTGAACTTCTAGCATTAAATGTGTTAGGGGAAACAAAAGTGATTTCGGCGCCTGAACAAGTGCCACACAAGGAAATTGAATGGGTTTCCGTAATCGAAAGTCCTGTGGAGGATTTTGTGCGCCGAGACGAATTAGTGTTGACGACAGGAATAGGGGCCAGTAACCGGGAAGCGCTCAAACAGTTTATTGAGGAAGTGTATGTAGCTGGTGCTGCGGCTCTGGGCATTGCATTGGGACCTCATGTCCAAGAGATACCCGAAGATATTATTGCAATGGCAGAGAATTGGCAATTCCCAATACTGATAATTCCTTGGGGAGTGCGTTTCGCCGATATCAGCCGGCGTTTCTATTCGGAATTGGCGTTGCGCACCGCTAGTTTAGAATATTCGGAAGGCGTTATTCGCCCGGCATTGCTGCGGCTGTCCCAGGGGGCTAGCTGGGATAGCGTCGTGGAAATTTTGGCAAGAGGATTACGGGTTGAAATGGCTTTTTTTGATGCCCTAAGTGGTCTTTGGAACGGGTCCAAATCTTTCCGCGAATGGTGTGAGAAACACAACGACGAACTCAAGCCGTTTTTAGTAATACCGCCGGACTTAACCCATTCGCCTTACCATGCCAAACGCGTCATAGTAGACGGAAGTGAGATTGAACTGCTGTTCGTGGTTTCGGACGAGCGGTGGTTAGGAACATTGATAGTTCGCGCAGACGATAGAACATACGACAGTATTTTGGAGTCCTACCAAGGGTTAATTATCCATTTGTTAGCTGTCATGTGTCTTGACAAGGAATTGCTAATAGTAGGGGATGTACTGCGTCAGGAAGATTTTGTGTGGAAACTTGCCCAGGGAGAGTATAGGACCTGGGATGAGTTGCTCGCTCATGCTGCTGGTTTTGAGTTTGATGTCATTCAATATCACGCGTGTGCAGTAGGACGTCTCGATAACTGGGAACGTCTTTATTGCTATAACCAAAGTGTCTTCCACGAAATGACGCGACAAACATGGGAGCGCGATGTGGTACAAAAAGTTCAATATATCGTGGCAAAGTCTGCCGAAGGGCGCGAGTATCGTACGATCAGCACATATCATCGTGGAGACTGGATTGTCTATTTATTCTCTCCTAAACGTATTAGCGCGTCTGCGGTGGTAGACATGCTTCAAGGCGTTCAGAAGGCACTCTCGTTTCATGTGTCTAATAGTGCGCTGTCGTGGGGGGTTGCGACAGGAGGATCAGGAGTTCAAGGATTTCACGGCTCATATCAAAATGCGCGGACTGCCCTGGAACTAGGTATAAGGCGCGAGGGCGTAGGATCGTGCTATGAGTATGAACAAATTAGTAACAACCAGATGCTGTCTCGCTTTGCGGTCGATGCTTCGGTGCGTAATGTGGTTCAGGCCACCTTGGGAGGTTTGGTGGAGTATGACAGGCAGCATGAGTCAGATCTGGTTCGTACCCTCTGGGTTTATCTGCAAAACCGAACCAATGTAGCCGTGACAGCGCGGGCTCTTCACTTGCACAGGCAATCTTTGCTTTATCGTCTAAGCAAGATCGAATTTCTAACAGGGCGATCACTCGCGGATTTCGAAGACCTTTTTCTTTTGGAATTCTGCTTAAGACTGATGAATATCGAATTTCATCCCGGTTCGGTAAGTCAATAGGGGTTATTTTGCAAAGACCAAGTTGCATCCCGAAAGCGAGACTCGCTTATGCTGCACTCAATCCATCCGAGTTGAACGTAAAAATTCTGTTCGACAGATTTCATACAATGTGTCGAATGGCATGAGAACGTTCACTTATCTAGAATCAGATTTAGTAATATTGAAACAATAATTACTATTGATACGCGTGTTAGAAAATTCATCTAAGCGGATTACATCATGTAGAGCGTTTTTGTATAGAACCTATCGATGCCACATAATCCCCGAATGTTGCACGTGCATAACTGCAAACGTCCGAAAGTAACAAGATTTCATTGAACAACGATTAGGATAAAATTTGTGAAAGGTGGTACACAATGCGAGTAAAGACATGGTTTGGCGTGGCGGCGGTTGGCATCGCGGTGAGTACTCTGGCCGCGGGCTGCGGCAGTACGTCCGCGAGCGCGTCCACTTTGTTGGGACAAGTGAAGCACAG
>JAKBWA010000016.1 GCA_021841025.1 Bacillota bacterium
GCGGGGGTTTTACGGCGCACTTGATAAAAACCCGGTCCCTTGCAAGGGACCGGGTGGGATACTTACTCTGCCTTATTCGATTGGGACTTGCTCTTCTTTCACTTGAGAACGGCCGAAGAACCAGTAGGTTAATCCCGCAACCACAAAGCTGACGTAATAGGAGATATCGCCCATATGGGGGTGGTGATAGGCAAAACTACCCACATACAATGCTTGATTGAAGAACGGCACTGACACAACAATTCCCAAAATCCAAGCCCACAGCCCAGGACGGACAAACCGTTTCGGGTTATAGAACATTCCGGTTTGGTAACGTTTTTTACGAATGACAAAGAAATCAACCAGCACCACGGCAGCCCACGGAGCCAACCAATAGGCCAGCAGAAATAGGAAGTTTTCAAAATCAAGATAGTATGATTTCCTGGCCACATAAGCCAAAATGGCTCCCAAAATCCCCACGAAAATCGCTGCCATCCAGCGTTTAATGGGAATATTGATAACCAGTGCAGACAAGGAACCGGAATAAATGTTGAGTACATTAGCAGTCACTGTGCCGATAAGCACTGCAAACAGGACCACCGGAATCATCCAGTTGGGATGGATCCCGGTCAACAAGTTTATCGGATTGGGACTCGCCGCCTGGGAAGGAAAAATCGTAGCCAAGGCGACCCCGACCAGTTCCAACCATACCCCGGCAATGAAATTGGACGACGCCGCATTCAAGAACACCTTAGACGACTTGGTTTGAGCAGGAAGATAGCGTGTATAATCTGAGCCAAACACCGTCCACCCTAAAAGATACGACAGGGCAAGACCCACGGCTTCGATAATGCCTCCTTGAATTCCCGTGTATTGCCCTAAAGGAGACTTCGCATCGAAAGGAAGAGCATAATTGGCATGAATAAAAGCAAATACGGAGACCCCAAGAAACACTATCGTCAAAATCACGGCCATAAAACGCTCGACCGCATGAATCATGTTATATCCATAGACTGCCACAATCACCTGGATCAGAGCCATAATTACAAGAGCTATCAAAAAATTTGTGTGAAATAAAATTTCGAAGGCAAATGACCCTAAAACGGTATTAACGGCAAACCACGTTACCCCAGCTACCGCATTGAAGGCGCCGGGGAGAAAATTTCCATAAAATCCGAAAGGCGCCCTGGAATGGACCATCTGAGGAACCCCAAGACGCGGTCCAAATGTGGACACCAACCCCAATAAAATCACGCCCAAGATATTGCCTAAAATCAGTCCCACTGCTGCCTCTTGAAAGCTTAGACCGAACAGAGCCACCGCCGCAGCACCGGTTGTCAAGGTAGCTAATTCGACGTTGGCACCAAACCATAGCGTAAAAATTGAAGATACATGGCCATGGCGCTCAGACTCGTCGATATGCTCGATTCCAATAGGTTCAATTTGTACGACCTCGTCGCCATACCGACTCGCTTTATCGGTTACCGCCATCACACACCTCCGCCCATAGTGTGAAACACAATTATCCGAACGATTCCATAAAAATTTTATAAAAATGTTCGGATATAGTCAACGGCCAAATTTCAACGTCACCTCATTGCCAATTTGTGCTATTATTGCTGACATGTTGGGATAGACGCTAGAAAACACAAGCGGTATGATCAAGGCTATGGGCCGAAGAGAAGGGAAATCGATTAACGTAGCGTGAGTAAAAATTGCCATGTGCGGACACCCCGCCACATAAGTAACACTAAAGGAAAGGACCATGCTCATGTCAGCAAGTATTAATCCCACTGCATTTCGCGAATACGATATCCGCGGCTTGGTAGACCAGGATTTTACTCCCGAAGGAGTGAGCCTATTAGGTCAGGCTTTTGGCACATATTTGTTAAAACATAATGTTTCCCAGACACTGTTGGGATGGGACTCTAGACGTTCGTCTCCGTCTTACCGGGACGCTATCACGCAAGGATTGTTGGCCACGGGTGTCGATGTCATCGACATTGGCGAGGTCACAACACCCATATTTTATTTTGCGCGCATCCACTTCAATATAGACGGAGGAGTCATGATTACTGCCTCCCACAATCCGGCAGAATATAACGGATTCAAACTGGCCTTGGGGCCTGCTACACTCTATGGAGAAGAAATTCAAGAAGTTCGCAAGATCCTGGAGGCGGGAACTTTTTCCGAAGGTTCAGGCAAAAGGACCACCGCCAATCCTGTCCCCGCATATCTCGCCATGTTGCATGAAAAAATTCAACTGGGTCCCAAGTCTCTTCATGTCGTGGTAGATTGTGGCAACGGCACTCCCAGTCTTTTTGCCCGCGACGTCATGAAATCCTTCGGCGTTAGCCATGTTGAATTTCTTTATTGTGATCCCGATCCCTCTTTTCCCAATCACCATCCCGATCCCGTAGTCGCAAAAAATTTGCGTGACCTCATCCAGCGCGTCAGAGAGAAAAAAGCTGACGTGGGCATAGCTTTTGACGGTGACGGAGACCGCATTGGGGTGGTTGACGATCAAGGGGAAATTATTTGGGGTGATCGTCTGATGGTTCTTTACTGGCGCGAAATTTTGGCCCGTCATCCTAAAGCCAAAGCCATAGTAGAAGTCAAATGTTCCCAGACACTCGTCGATGAAATTGTGCGTTTAGGAGGCCAACCCGAATTTTTCAAGACGGGCCATTCTTTGATCAAAGCGCGCATGCGGGAAATTGGCGCGGTGTTTACGGGAGAAATGTCAGGACATATGTTCTTTGCCGATGAGTATTACGGCTTTGATGATGCCTTTTATGCTATGGGACGGCTTCTCCGGATTCTGTCCCACTCCCCAAAGCCGTTGTCTCAGCTCTTAAAGGACGTGCCGACCAAACCCTCCACGCCGGAAATCCGGATCGACTGTCCCGACGACAAAAAGGCCGAAGTTGTCAACACATTGAAAACCTATTATCAATCTCGCCGCGACGTTTCGGTGATTGATGTGGATGGAGTGCGCGTTGTTTTTCCCTATGGCTGGGGCCTCATTCGCGCTTCCAATACCCAGCCCGCGTTGGTAGCCCGGGCCGAAGCCGACACAACGTCACATTTAAGCGCCATCACTAAAGACTTAGAAGACGCATTAAAGCAATTTTCGTTTATTCCTCCAGTCGACTGGTCCGGTAACTAGACCAGAATGCGGGAATATCTCAATTGTTATCTTTAAGCAATGACGTCTTGTTTCTTGTTTCACTACGCGGGAGGCCTTGCCTCCCGCCACAGTCCCCTAGAAAAGGAAGTCCCATAGCCGTTTTAAGATCACACGTCCTGTCTTAGGTCCTTCATTCCGCCACACATGTCTCCACTCAGTCAGATGGACGGCGACGCCCGCAGCACGGGCCATTATTGATGAAGCAATAAACCTGTAATTCACGGGCAACCATCATGCACAAAAAGAACAAAGAACCTCACAGCAAGTTACAGTATTCGGTAAACTGCGTAATGCAATGAGCCGTCTACGAACCCCATCTGTTCGGCAATCTCCGCGTAGGCCCGGTCAGTAAGAGTTCTTACTTCGTGAGATTCGTAGGCGTTTAAATCTTCGTAATGATAAACCAGTCGTACCGTGTTCATATCTCCCGAGAGGCCAAACAACACTTTTGGCAACCTATAGCCCTGCGATTTAGCATATTCCTGATATGTCTTTACCGCGTCATAGAAATCCGCCAAATGCCCCACTTTCACACGCCCCTGGACATGAACTTCAATCGGCATAGATTTTCCCCTCCCTATTTTTCAGAACTTTGCGGTATCTCGGCACCCTAAAGAATTGTCAATTCCGTTATGATCTGGCCGCTTAGGCGGTTATAGTCCCAATTCCTCCGCCCCAATTTATGTCAGAACCACTTCCCTCCCCTATTGTCCCTCATTTCTAAGCGGAATAAAGAGGAATTACCCCATTTATGTCGAATATTGTCACATTCCATTGTCGAGAAAGAAGGATCGTCATGCGTTTTCCTATCAAACTCGTCGTGTCCTGGTTATATTGGATGGTAGTGGGATTCTGGTCCCTGGTGGAAATTTTTGACGTCATCTTCACCCATATTTTATTGGCTCCGCCATTTGTTACGCTGAAAGATGGGACAGTCATGATTGTTTTCAGTGGCATGCTGCTTGCCTGGACATTTTCCCGGCGCAAAATGATTCTGTTTGTGATTCTCACGGGTTTGTTCCTCATCGACCAAGTGCCTGATTCTATCATTCTGCTTATTGGCGTTCTTGCGCTCATGGTTCGCCATTTCAAGCATTCGATGATTAAGCGGCAGACCCCCTCATCCATTGTTCTTGGTCACCGTCCCTATCTGCATTGGCCAGTTCAAATCAAAAGCGATGATCGCTTTATGCATATGCACATTTTGGGTCCTACCGGTTCGGGAAAATCCTCCAGTATTCTGATGCCATTAATCCGCCAGGATTTAGAATCAGGGCGAGGAATCACCTTAATCGAACCCAAAGGCGATCTCAGTTACACCGCCTACCAAACTGCCCTAGCCTGCCATGCTACCTTAGTCTACTTCGATCCGCATCGCCCCGACTGTGCTCATTATAATCCGTTAAACGGCCCCGCGGACGTGGCAGCGGAAGGATTGTCATGGGCCCTCAATCAGATTACGGAAGCCGGTCATCCTTTTTATGCGGTGACATCCCGTGTGCTACTCATGTATAGCGTGATGGCGGTCAAGGAATCTCTGGGGGACGACGCAGATCTTCGCCATGTTCTCGACTTCCTTCGCTCCGAATCTTTTCGTGAAGACACCTTGAGTCGCACCGAAGACCTTAGGGTTCTGTCCTATTTCCACGATCAGATAAAGCAAATCGGTGCACGGACAGCCCAGGAGCAGCGTCAAGGCCTGCTCAATCGTCTGGAATTGCTTCTGGTTAATCCCGATGTTCGCCGGGTACTTTCAGGTCCCGGGGACTTTAACTGGGACACCGTCCTACAAGAAAACATCAGCGTCATTTGCCCGTTATCTTTAGCCCGCTTGGGTGAATCAGCCAAAGTGCTCGGTACTTTATTGTGGCACGGCTTAGCGATGGCAACATACCGCCGGCTAAAAGCCCGTTCGGTCAATCCCTATTTTCTCTATCTTGACGAGTTTCATCAATATGTTACACCCGATTTAGGTGATTATCTGGCTCTTGCCCGCGGATATTCGGTCGGCATGATATTAGCCCACCAAGATTTGGGCCAACTATCGGCACCGCTTAAAGAAGCCTTGTTGGCCAACGCCAGACAACGAGTCATTTTTGGCGGGATTCATGCCGATGACGAAGCCGTGTTTACACGTTTAGCCAAGCCCTATGCCCTGCCCCGGGACTTGCGCTATCTGCCTCGCGGACAGGCCTATGTGCAGCTCACCCAAAAAGGACGCCTCAAGCCACCTTTGCCCCTTCAGTTAGCACATATTTCGCTGCACGAGGAGATGAACCCAGTATGAGACTCGATGCCAAGCTTCCCACAAATCCCTTAAGCTGGCAGATTGTTCTTGAGAACACCGGCTACCTCTCCTTTGATCAGCTGTTCCGCATCTTCCATTTAAAACCTGAGGCCATAGAATTGCCGGGAGACATCATTGTGTTCAAAGACGCTTTGTGGCAGTCATCCCGTTTTCACCGCGGATCCCATCACCGTCACCGAGCTCTGGTCACAGAAAGTTATATTCATCTTTATCCAGGGATTCAGTCATGGCAGCTGGCCGGAATGCTGTACGGACTTTGCCCCGACGCCATCATCCGCATCCCTTCATCTCGCTTTCCTATCTTACTGGAAATTGACACAGGCAAAGAAACGATGAGGCAATGGCGCACCAAGCTGACAGCCTACCGGTTGGAAGGATGGACAAATCCTCAATTTGCCCTATGGGTTATCGCTCTCGGGGGAAAAGTGCGCCTATCACGCCTTGGCAACTGGATTGCCCAACAAAAACTGCCAATAGACTGGCATCTTTCCCATGCCACCCAAATTGAGACAGACATCGGTTTGTGGGAATCACAAAGGCTCAATAATCATCCCCCTTTGGCCCCTTTATCTCATCCAAGGGAACAGCGGCTCCCCTTGTGCTACCGCGAGATGGGGAAAAATCAAAGTCTTAGCTTGGAAGAAGCGAGCGAAAGACTGAAAGCGGGCTGGATCATTGTCGCCAAGGAAATTACCAATCAAGGCCTCCTATATTATCTCAAATCCCCCTAATCTTGTCAGACCATAGAGAGAGTCGATCGCTCTAAGATTTCGACGGCATGTCGAAAATAATATAATTAAAAGAGGCAGGATCGTGACTCATCAACAGAGAATATGTCTGTCACTGAGAGAATTCAAACCCAGTTGTTCCCGAAAGTCGAGAATATGTCATAATACGCATAAATAACGCAGCACGAATACCGTCAAAGTTAGGCAAACATCTGGTCAAATTTACAATTGACGAAAATCGATCGGGAAAATTCGGGAAGTTGCAAGTTAATGGAGGGAATACTCAATGGAATTGAAAGGCGACAGACGAGGTCTTCACCTTTTAGCCACAAACTGTCCCAGTGAGTCCGCGCTGACGGACGATCTCATCAACACGCTAAATACGCGACATAAATTTCTGGGTCAAGCAGAAATTTATTTGGAAGTCAATCTGCCTCTGACCGCCACGCTCTTCCAATCTGTCGCCCTGGCCTTTTCACACTTTCCAAGTCTGACGCTTAAAGGCATCGTGCAATCTGATCCCGCCAGTGTGATTTCACTGGAAGACGCAAAAAAACCCGTATCCAGCCCCCTTGTGGTCCATCATACGATCCGCTCTGGTCAGCAGATCGTGCATCAGGGAGACGTTATCGTAATTGGGGACGTCAATCCGGGCTCAACCATCGTGTCCGGGGGAGATGTGATGGTATTTGGATGGCTTCGAGGCACCGCCTATGCCGGACAGCCCCAGGACCGCTCCCACGCCATCTTTGCATTGCGCCTGCAACCCCAGCAGATTAAAATCGGCGATGTTATCGCCTTGGGCGATGGGCACGGAGAAAAACCGGAATATGCACATATTGACCAAGGATGTGTGGTTGTTGAAGCCTGGAATGATGTGCGCTTGCCAGAGGTCGTTATTCAAGAACCCAAAAACCGCCGACTCGAACGCAAGGCTTTTCATCTTTCCCGTTAAAATGAACTTCCGGAGTCACAGAAGCCCCGGGGATATTTCCCCGGGGCTCCCCTTTTTCCCTAAAAGCGAATCGTAGTGAATGGAGTATCTTCCTCCCCTCAATGATGGGACTTCCGAAATCCTATAACCCCTTCCACAACCTGGGTCTTCTCAAAACCGATGTCGGATTTTTGCTATATAAATCGCACTTAATTTTTCTTGGGATCGCATGGCAGTGGTGTTTTCAGCGTATAGTCGTGGCTTTCAGCGTATAGTCGTGGCTGTTCGTGATCTTTGCCATGAGGCTCATCTCTCTTGACGGATCTATTCGCCATCGTCTCAAGGGTCTTCTTTACGACCCCAAAAAATGGAAGACTTTCTGGAGATTGATATAGCAAAAGACGCGATCGGCCAGTCGCATCAGTCCTCCCTCCACATATAGCGTGGAGCTTAATACTTCGGTTAGACTGGCGTCGCATTTTGCAAGATCCTTCAAAGTTAAGGGGTCAGCACAAATATTTTCGAGACAAGGCTTTAAAATGGTGATAAGTAGTACACTTTTCCAATCGCAGATCCGGTGGGCCCATCCTCACTGAGAATGGTCGTCAACCCATGTTGGCTGGCGGTAGCCCATAACATGGCGTCCCAAAAGCTCAGGGAGTGCTTTTCGACTCCTTGGACTGCTAGCAACACAGTTTGCGCATCTGGTGCTACGATTCGCCATGTTTTCCCCAGTACATTGATATCGTTGCGCACCGTGTCAACGGGCTTGTGTTTGCGAATGAGAACATTTGCAAACTCTGCCAACACTTGTACCGTCAAAGATCCTTCGTCCCGATAATCCCGCAGAGCTTGTATCGCTATTTGTTGACGTGTTCGGTCGCCATCCGCACCGGAAGCATACACCAAGATATTAGTATCAATGAGTATCGGCATTGAATCTTCCTAATCGCTCTTCATACAGTTCGTCCCGGGTCCACGTTCGAGGTGTAGTACTCACGGGGGACTGTGACCATCGTTCGATTAACGCTTCCCACAGAGCATCAGCATTTTTCTCTTCTGCCAAATGACGTTGCACGGCTTCTCGAATCAACAAACCCTCTGATTTCCCTGTCTTTTTTGCGAGACGCTTCAGTTCCTCATTTTGCCGTTCGTCAATAAAAATTTGCTTGCGTATCATGATGTCCTAGCCCCCCTTACTACTCCTACTATATATGTCTGTGTATATACGGTCAATTCATCGAAGT
>JAKBWA010000074.1:0-28716 GCA_021841025.1 Bacillota bacterium
ATAAACTTAGATGTCGAACCGCCTTGGACGCTTAACGTAAGGGTTTTAGTTATATTGAATACGAGGGTCTACTAAGCCGTATAGCAAGTCCGCTAACAGGTTGCCAAGAATTGTAAGAAATCCTGTGATGACCACAACACCCAAAATTACAGGATAGTCTCTTTGATTGGCGGCATTCCAGAATAGCAGGCCCATCCCCGGATAGTTAAAGATGACCTCGACTAAGAGCGCACCGGAAAACAGTTGTGGTAAAGCAAATCCTAATAAGGTAATCAAAGGCAACACAGAATTTCTCAGAGCGTGTTTCAGAACCACAACGGATTCTTTAATGCCCTTGGCGCGCGCAGTCCGGATATAATCCTGGATAAGATTTTCGCTCATCGCTGTGCGCATATATCGTCCCCATCCTGCTACAGTTGTAAGCATAATAGTGAAGACTGGTAACGTCGTATGCGACACCCATGAGCCAAAACCGGGATTGGGGGTAAGCGGATTAGACAAACCACCACTGGGAAACCAATTCAGAGTGATCGAGAACAACATGATAACCATAATACCCAACCAAAATATTGGCATGGAATAAAAGAAATAGGTGAGTGAAGTCATGATGTAATCGAATTTTGTGTCATGATAATACGCCTGGAGGCTTCCCAGCAAAATAGATAGAATATGGGCAAACAAAACACCTAAACCGACGATGGCAAGAGTTCTGGGCATGTTGACTGCGATGAGGTGCCAAACCGTTTCATTATAAAAGTAGGATGTGCCTAAATTTCCATGTAATAATTGGCCCAACCATTGAATATATTGAACCGGAAGCGGTTTGTTGAGTCCGAACTCATTATTGACTTGAGCAATGCGCGCAGGAGTTGCCCGGGGGCCCAGCATGGCTTGAGCAGGACCTCCTGGAACGATATGCACCAGGAAGAAACCAATGATTGTTACCCCTAAAAGAGAAGGTATCGCCTGAATGGCTCGCCGAATGATGTATTTAAACACAATCTCTCGCCTCCTTTCCTTATCTAGATTTGCGTAACCGCGGATCAAAGGCCTGTCGTAAGGCATCGCCGATGAAGTTTACCGATAACTCGACCATGAGAATCGCTATGCCTGGAGGATAAATTAACCACCAGGCATTTTGAAACATGTATGACATGCTTGAGGACAACATTTCTCCCCAGTTAGGAGTAGGCGGCGGTAGACCTAGTCCTAGAAAACTTAATGCTGCAACGGTGAGGATAGCGTCAGCCACCTGAAATGTTGCATTAACAATAACCACGCCCATCACATTAGGTAATAAGTGCTGGATCATTATCCGCCAGTTTCCAGCACCCAAAGCACGTGCGGCTTCAACGTAGTCGCGCCGTTTAAGAGATAAAACCTCTGAACGCACCAGACGGGCAACGCCAAACCACGACAACATGGCGATAATAATGACCAGTAATAGAGCGCTGGGACGAAATACGGAATCCACAAACAGCAACAAAAACAGACTCGGTATAGCAATAAAGATATCAACCAGCCGCATCATAAATGAGTCAAGCGCGCTGCCAATCAAACCGGCGGTTAAACCGTAAATCACACCAATGACGGTGGTCATGAAAGCCGCAGCGAAGCCGACTTCCAATGATAACTGCCCGCCAAGCATCATACGCGACAAATAGTCCCGCCCCAGACTGTCAGTGCCCAGAGGAAACTTTGCACTGGGTGGGCTAAGAGTATAAAGAAGATTAGGTTTATTAGGGCTGACATGATATACAAGAGGCCCAACAAACGTGAACAGCACAAGAAAAATAAGCCCGCCTACACCAAAACGGGCCAGCGGATTTTTCCAAAACGCTCGCCATTCACGAGAGGCTCTTCGTCTTTCCTGTTCCGGTTGTTCCCTCTTAAGAGGATCTCGCGTTTCGAGTTCGGGTGAAATCATTTTTCTGCTCCTGCCTCAACTGTTACTAGCGTTGATTTGTAGTAATTATGCTCACAACAAATACCCAAGGCTCAAATGCCCGGGTTCAAATATTTGTTAGAGAGCCCATGACACTGTATTGTTTTTATTCTAAGTTGAGCTTGACTTTTATGTCAATTATACGCTTTGACGGTTTTGGTTTATTGCCGGTAAAGGCCATTTGAATGTAATGCTTTCTTCTCTAACGAAGCATCGGCACAGTTTTATCCTGCAGACTTCTGAACATTCTACCGCATGGAAGGTGAGGCTAAGGACAGGAGGAAGGAAGAGAGGAAATCAGTAAGAAGGCTGTGGCGTGTTGAAAGGGTATGCGGGGCGATTACCGGTTTAAGCTATAGCAACAAGAATGGAGTTCCGTTCTTTTGGACAATATATGCCAGGAGGTGGTCAATGTGGGAATTCGGCGGGCAATATTCGAACACATAGACCCACCCGTCAACTGGATCCATATAGACCAACCCTCAGAGCAGGAATTAGATTCGCGATTAGGTTCTTTGAACATTCGTCTGCCCCTGCAAGATAGTGGACAAACCCGTGCTGCTTTTCACCGGTATCCTCATTTTTTTTACTTGCGGGTATTTAAGTTGGATCCATCGGGTCTAGACCACGCTGAATTAGAAGCCATTGCCATTCATTTAATCGTAACTAACACGAGTATGCTATCCTGGAGCATGGATTCCAAAGTTACTGAGGACTTTGAAGACATACAGAGAAAACTCCAGGCGCATCCAGAGCTTGTTCAGTCCAGTAATCATTTAGCTTTTTATGTGGTCGACGACTTATTAGAAGCAACGTTTCCATTTTTTGACGAGTTCAACGACCGAATTGCACGCATTGAACACCAGACTTTGCATGATAGTCATGATGCGCGGATCAAGGAGGAAATTTTTCGCTTGAAACGATTGACTATGCAGGTTAAACGAATTTTAGGATCACAGCGTGACGTGGCCTATCAACTGGCTCGTTACTGGAGCGCTATTCCTAGTATGGACACGGTTTACTCCTTTGAACTATATGATCATGTCATTCGTTTGTCCGATACCGCTGATACCTACCGGGAAATGATGGATACTATTCTGGATATCTATTTGTCCAGTGTTTCTAACCGCCTTAATGAAATCGTTAAAACCTTGACGATTGTGACGGCATTATTCATGCCGGCATCCGTCATTGCCGCTCTTTATGGTATGAATTTTAGGGTGATACCAGGGGCCGAGAATCCATGGGGATTTTACTTGGTCATCGGTACAGTTGTAGCAATTTCCGCCATATTGCTCTGGATCTTTCGACGAAGGAAGTGGATTTGAGGAACAGAATCCTCGATATAGCGATGATGAACGAGTGGATCGTTAGGGTCAAAGTTTTTAACGGACGGGCATTAGACAGTTTTGTAGTTCGCCGCTATCCCGGCAGCCCGGTTCAGAGGTTGTCCGAAAAAGAAATCTTGCCGGTGGTTAAGGCAGCGCGCTGGGAGCATGAAGGCAAACTGGTACCCGATGAACGCACGGCGGGGGGGTATCGGCGTTACGACTTGGCCCGGTTGCGGCCTGAGTGGTTTTACCGACTTAGCCCGCCTCGCAAAACCGTGGCCTATGCCCGGGTCTCCAGTCATGATCAGAAAGACGACTTAGCGCGTCAAAAGGAAGTGCTCGAACTCTACTGTGCCAACCAAGGCTGAACGTTCGCGGTGATCGCGGACCTCGGGTCGGGGACGAACTACCACCAAAAAGGTCTCAAACGGCTCTTGGATAATATCGTGGCCGACCGATCCTTGAGACCCTAAGAAGCCACGACGCGATGAACCAGGAAGGTGGTACAAGGCTGATCATTTGCATAGCAGTGATCATACTGGGATAAGTCCATCAGAATGGTTATGCCAGAGCCAGAACCTTACCAAGGGTTCCGTGGAAGCTCGTCCTCCAACAGGGCCAATGCAATTGGCGATATCCCTGCCACAAGGTGTTCACGCCGGGTTCGCCGTCGCCTTTACGGCCAAGAAAGTCGCCGGAGTTTGACTACGGTCCGGATTGCATCGCGGATCGTCAAGGGTTGCTCGGCCGACCGGATGGGCTTTTGGGTGGTGGCAAGACGATTCCACACGGAGATTTCCGTGGAGAGAACGACACCGTTGGTGATGGATTCGGATTGATCCACGCATGGTAGCTCATCCACAAGATCCGCCCGGAGACAATAGAATACAGCGTGATAGCTCATTCCGATCCGCTACGGCTTTCTAATTGGAGGTCTTCGACCGGACTCCCACCAGTTTTCAACGTAAAATGCAAGCGTTCAAACCGTCGGCAATAGATTTCTTTCCCTAATTAAATGTTGCTGTTTGCGGCGCGATCTCACCACGTGTTTCGGGATCTCGTGCCCACGCGCGATTTGGGCGCCCAGGCCCAGTGGCGCCCCTCCCCTCATCAGAACTAAAGTGTCGGGGAGACGTCCATGCCCCGCGCTGCGAGGCACTCAGATCCATGAAAACAGGCGTTTCCGTCAACCTGAGTGGCGTATCATATATGGTAGGTTGGGTTCTGATCCACAACAAGATGTGGGGTCGCTCGCTCAGTTTTCAAGGGAGCAAGAACCCTTGCTCCGGTGCCGGATCCAATCGGCCCCAGACCCGTAGTGGCGGCGTGACTCGTGAAATGAAAATAGGTCGTATCCAGGGCTACCAGGACAATTGGTTGCGGTGCGCACCGTCCCCGCGTAGAAGTTTGGTGGGGTTCCAGCAATTTCGCCGGCGTGACCTTCGCATTATCAGACCGGCCCCATCACTCGCATATAATCGCCAGCGAGAGATCCGGGTGGGCGGCCAACTTGCTAGCGAGGCGCAATGCCCGCGCAGTCAACCATGCGTTCGCCAAATGATGCGTGGCCCAATTCACGCACGACACACCCACGAATCGATCAATTGATGAAATTGAACAGTTGCTATCCCCATAGAGAACATATTCGACACAAAATCACGAATTCTTTTGCAACCCCGGGTCGAAATTTTTTCGGGCGAGAATCCCAGCCCCTAAATGATGACGTTGCTGTATTTTGGCACCTGCCATTCATAAAGATAGGGGCCCGCAGGGTGGTTCAGAATTTTTTAAACCCCCTAGACGATTGTCTATGTCTAAGATAAAATGCTACACGTTGAAATTGTCGAATTATCGTGTCATGTTGTGTTGCCATTATTGAGAAAATTTAGAGCGTCTAGGAGGAAATTTATGCAGCATCGGTCAGTTATAGCGCTAACATCTGCCATCGTGGGTTCATCTTTGATATTGGCGGGGTGTGGCGCAGCGGGAGGGTCTGCGGCTACCGCGAAATCTCCCGTCGGCAATGTTGCACTGGTGGCATTGCCTGCTCAAGTGTCTCCTAATTGGTTTTTCCCCATTCAGTCGTCGACGGCATTTTCGGTGTACGATTCGCAAATGAATTCGTTGATGTATGTTCCGCTGTTGCACGTTTCCAAGACTGACGGTATCAATTATCACAGATCATTGGCCTCGAATGTGTCGGTGAACTCGAACGGTACCGTTTACACGATTACACTTCACAAGAAATGGCACTGGTCTAACGGCAAGCCTGTGACGTCACGGGATGTTGTTTGGACTGCCAAACTACTTTTAGCGACTAGTTCTGGTTCTTCGTCCTTGCCGTGGGGCTATGGGGGTGCTGGTATTGGGGGGCTCCCTACCAGATGGCAAAGCGTGAAAGCCGATGGTCCCTATAAAGTTATTGTGACACTGAACAAGCCATCCAATCGGCAATGGTTTATTCACAATGGTTTGGCTCAAATTGTTCCGGTGCCCAAGTCAGTATGGGACATCCATAAGAATATGAATAATGAACTGCGGTTCATTAAAGCCGAGGCAAATAACCCCGGTGCCAAATATTACAATGTAGTTGATGGTGCCTTTAAATTTGACGCGGCTCAATCGAAAACGAACAACCAATATTGGGCATTTGTGCCCAATTCAGCGTATGACGGACATAAAGCTTCGATCAAGAAAGTAGTCTATGTCTACGAATCGAGTAATAGCTCGGAATTTGGTGCATTGAAGGGAAACAAAATAAATGTGGGATACCTCCCATTTTCCCTCTATAATTCGCGCGCGCAGCTTACGGGCGATCGTTTTAGTACGACTTATGCATTTGGATTCAATTACCTGGTCGTCAACTTTAGCCATCAAGCCCCCGGAAATTTCGGCAAAATCATCGGTTCACAGTATGTTAGGAAAGCTTTAGAGATGGGCATTAACCAAAAAGGCATGGTGAATACGTTTTACCATGGTCATGGGGTCACGGGATTCAGTCCTATTCCTGCAAAGCCCCAAACCCAATTTTTTGACGCTGGTTTGAAGAATCCGGCTCTGTACAATCCTGCCGCAGGCAAAAAGTTACTGCTCCAGCATGGCTGGACAATGCATCACGGGGTGATGACGAAAGGGAATCTTAAATTGTCTTTCACTTTGGATTATGCGTCGGGGGTTACAGCGGTGACCAACCAAGTGCAGTTGATCAAGCAAGACTTGGCGAAAGAAGGCGTTCAAGTTCACTTGGAGTCCCAGCCATTTGACACATTAATTGCCAATACAAACCAGTCGAACGCCAAAAAATGGCAAGTTGTATGGTGGGGTGGCGGATGGACCTATCAGCCTGATTTCTATCCTACTGGAGGAGGACTATTTGCTAAGGGCTCTGCTGCCAATTATGGAGGATATCATAGCCGGACGATGGATAGTCTTATCCAGTCAACCTATGAGCCCGGTTCAGCCACTCAGATTCGTTCGCGAATGAATCGGTATTTGGGTTATGCTGCATCTCAATTTCCTGTGTTATGGATGCCATGGACACCGACGTTCAATGAAACGGCCAATTATATTCATGGCGTCAATTCCTCATATAACCCAATTACCTTTATGCAGTACCCTAATTATTGGACTGTTCACCAATAAGCTCGTTGCTCTTAGGTTAAGTAGGAGAGATCTGCTGCTTCGCGCGTCGGATTCTCCTACTTGACGTTTCTTGCAAAGTTGCTCATAAATGAATTAAGTAGCTGTTGTCGTTCAGTGCTTGTGATCTTTCGCGACATGACCGTTTTGAGTGGCAAGACGAATTCTGGTGAAATCCGATGGGTGTGATAAAACAAGCCATCTGTTTGGAGTGTATTAGGTGTGTCGTAAGATGTTACGAGGTACTTGGAGAGTACTAATGTCTTGAATGACGCTCCGCGGCTTAGAACCCGATGGTACCCGGATCGGAGATAAATGCACTGTTTCTTCTAAATTGTACCAATATTCCGTCCGTTGACCACAATCGCTATGAACTGTTGTCGTCACCATCGCTATTTCGTAATGCTTGATTTGTTGTACTGCATTAGAATTTTTTCCAATTTGGAGAAATTTGTTGTCAATCAAGTGACGCAGGCAGGATAAACAGGAGACGGTGTCGAATACAATTTAAAGCGATGGTATTCTCCCTCGTGACTACACCACCGTGGAACGACATCGACAGTTTAAGCGTTACTTCGTAAAGAGAAATGAGGAGGATTGTTCAATGATCAAGCTACGCTCCACTGCCATACTTGCTTCGGCTCTAGCAGGAGCATCGTTAATTTTATCTGGATGCGGCAGCACCACAAGCCCATCGGCTCCAACTTCCGCCAAAGCTCCTGCTTCCATTGGTAACACTGCAGTGGTAGGTTTGCCCGCTCAAGTATCTTTGAACTGGTTCTTTCCAATTATGCCGGCGACAGCTTATAGTGTGTACAATAACCAGACGACTTTTGATATGTATGTACCTTTAATTAGTGTTACTTCCCAGGATAAATTGGACTATAGCCGTTCTCTAGCTTCTAGCATCAAGGCGAACAGTAACGGCACGGTGTACACTATTAACTTGAAACCAAACTACCGTTGGTCAAATGGGACGCCGGTAACGTCCGCTGACGTTGTTTGGACTACAAAACTTCTGCTTTACAGCAGTAATACCAGTAATAAAAAATTGCCATGGACCAATGGAGGAGCGGGAATAGGTGGCCTTCCAACATTGGTAAAAAGTGTCAAGGCAAATGGAGCCCACCAAGTGATTGTAACTTTAAACAAGAGTTCCAATCCGGCCTGGTTTATTCGCAACGGGTTGGGTCAGATTGTGCCGGCGCCCAAATCGGTATGGGATATTCATAAGAATATCATTAATGAAATGAACTTCATTAAGTCTGTTGGGAATAGTCCACAGTCGTCGTATTACAATGTCGTAGATGGACCATTTAAATACGATGCTGCGCTTTCCAAGCCGAATAACCAGTATTGGACCTTCGTTCCGAACAAGAAATTTGACGGACAAAAAGCATCTATCAGCAAATTAGTTTATGACTATTTCACTTCTTCAACCGCTGAATTTTCTGCCTTGCAGAAAGGGACAATCAACGTGGGATACTTGCCCTTTCACTTATATAAAGAACGGACAAAATTGACTCAGGACAGATTTGTCGCGGCGTATCCGTTTTCGTTTAATTATTTTGTGGTTAACTTCAACTCCTCTGCACCCGGACACTTTGGAACCCTTATCAAAAACCGTTATGCACGGGAAGCTCTGCAAATGGGGGTTGATCAGGCGGCCATGATTCATTCCTTTGCCAACGGATTGGGTGTACCTTCTATTGGTCCGGTACCGTCCAAACCTTTGACGCTGTACTTCGATAAGAGCTTAACCAATTCTTATCCGTATAACCCCTCGGCAGGAAAGAAATTGTTACTGGCCCATGGATTTAAGTTGGTCAATGGGGTGATGACCAAGAATGGGATTCCCTTTAAATTTACTCTGATGTATGCAACAGGTTCTACTTTGATTACCGACGAAGTGCAGTTGCTTAAACAAAATCTTGCTGCCGAAGGCATAGACGTCGTACTGGAAGGTCAACCCTTTGACAGCGTTATTGCCAATAACCAGTCCACGGCAAATAAATGGCAGGCGCTATTCTGGGGTGGCGGGTGGTCTTATGAACCTGACTACTTCCCCAGCGGCGGCGGGTTGTTTGCCACTAATGCGGGATCGAATACGGGAGGATACAGCAATTCGACTTTAAATGGTTTGATTAAGAAAACCTATGAACCCGGCACGCAGTCACAGATTCTTTCTCGGATGTATACCTATCAATCTTTTGTAGCCAAACACTTGCCGGTAGTTTTTATGCCTGTGGCGGAACAATACTTCGAAAACGCGAAGTACGTACATGGGGTCATGAAGAATTACAACCCGGTTCTCAACTTAAATTGGCCTAATTCGTGGACGGTTACACATTAGTAGATTATCCCAGGACGAAATAAAATTGTTTCATAGCATGATTTTAATAGGGTGAGCGAAAGGGCTCACCCGTTTTTCATGGATTTATGGTGTCATGTTGGCAGTTCTAATCCCGATGAAAAGAAATGGTATTTCAGGTCGATTAGATCTAAGATGAAAAAGATTTCTTTAGAGAAAGACGCAATGTCCGCGCCGAGTCTTGCCAATATGTTCCGTACAAAGTACATTTGATGATTGAAGCGTGTGGGTACCTTTCCGATCCCGGGTTCACACGGGGTCGCAGGTTAAGGAAGGATGGTGAAGTCGTGGAACAAGATGGGCAGCCAAATGAACATGGAGATATTCTCACTCAGTATGAACGGTTCATAAATCCCGGCTTGGCACGTGCGCTTCGTTTCATGGGTTTGACAGAGGTGGAGTATAGTGGGCATGGAGCAGTCGTAGTCACAGAAGCCGGTGAAGAATACATAGATTGTGCAGGAGGCTACGGCGTCTTCATTGCAGGCTACCTGCATCCACGTATTGTCGCACGCGCTCGGGATCAAATATCTAAAATCGCCTTGTCCTCCCGTGTTTTGCTCAACCGTCCCATGGTAGAGTTGGCTCAAGAACTAGCCCGGCTTACCCCAGGAGATCTGCAGTATAGTTTTTTCTGTAATAGTGGCACGGAAGCGGTTGAGGCAGCGTTAAAATTTTCCCGTATCCAGACAGGACGATCGCGCATCATTTCCACTAGCGGCGCTTTCCATGGAAAGACATTTGGAGCGTTGTCGGTGTCGGGGCGAGATACCTATCGCCAGCCCTTTACGCCACTAGTTCCCGAAGTTGTGCATGTTCCCTATGGCGATTCGGACGCTTTGGCTGCTGTCATAGATGACAAAACCGCTGCTGTGATAGTGGAACCGATTCAAGGTGAAGGCGGAATTATGGTTCCGCCGGATTCGTATTTGCCTAACATACGAGAACTTTGTGATAAGACTGGAGCACTTTGGATAGCGGATGAGGTGCAAACTGGACTTGGACGCACAGGGCGTCTATTTGCGGTTGAATATTCCGGAGTGGTGCCTGATTACCTGTGCTTGGCTAAAGCTTTAGGCGGGGGCATTATGCCCATTGGGGCGGTGATAGGACGCCCTGACGCATGGACGTTTTTTGACTCTCAGCCTTTAATTCACACCTCAACTTTTGGAGGAAACCCATTGGCTTGCGCCGTAGCTCACGAAACATTGCATGTGATTACGGAAGAAAATCTGCCCCAGCGTGCAGCCAAGCTGGGAGCATGGTTTCTGGCTGCCCTGAGCGAGCTTCAGGCGCGGTATCCCCGGGTGTTGACAGCAGTGCGCGGTCGGGGTTTGATGATTGGGTTGGAAGTGCCTCAGCCAGGAGTAGGGGGAGCAATTATGGCTGAATTGTTCCAGCGCCACATATTGGCCGTGTATACCTTGAACAATGAACGCGTAATTCGCTTAATTCCCCCTTTGGTCATTACTCAAGATCAGTTGCAACAGGTATTAACGGCCTTGGACGACGTTTTTGGTATTGTGGATACTCAAGTGGAGGATCTCGTGCAAGGCTAGAGTAGTCGCAGTGAGGGTAGAGAAAAATTGCCAAAAAGGGGGGCGGGATTTGCCGACGGTAACGGTGGCGGAAGTGGTGCCTGCGGACAGGAGTCCCATTTATGCAGTGCTCAGTGATATGAGTGCATTTCCTCGGTTTATGAAAAATGTGCAGTCGGTGACTATTGTCGAACGCGGGGAAGGATTTACGCGCTCCCGCTGGGTTGTTAAGTTGCAGGGAGCCACATTTAGATGGACGGAACGAGACGATTTTTTTCCGGATGAGGGGCGAATTACCTACCGTCAGACTGACGGTGATCTCAAAACATTCGAGGGGTATTGGCTACTCGAGCCTGAGGGTGACGGAACCCGGGTAATCTTGGAGACGACATTTGAGTTTGGTATGCCCATGCTAGCCAATCTTTTAAATCCGGTGGCGAAGCTGGCCTTGCGAGAAAATGCCAAAGCCATGATAAGAGCCGTAGCAGATCAGGTGACAAGATCCGTTTGACATCTGCTCCGCTGGTTATCATCTGTCAAAACACCGGGTATTAGTACCCCATGGGGTACTAATACCGGGAATTTTAGTGATGAAGCTAGTAATCTTGAGAGATTACGATAAAGAGTGAGAAATCGAGAGTTTTTGTCGCAAACAAATAAAAAAACTCCGTCTTTTTCTGCTTAAATGCATAATTTTGTTGACAGAGGGACTTATTTTGATAAAATTATTCTGGCCGTCGGACAGGATACTGTTGGCGAGCTCAACTCGGGTAAATAAGGGGGTTGGGAATGCGATGAACGCATTGGGACGACAAATTTTGGCAGAAATTCATGGTTGTGATTCCAACGTGTTGAACGACATCACCAGCGTGGAGAAAATAATGGTAGAAGCTGCCTTGAAGGCAGGCGCTGAGGTGCGTGAAGTGGCTTTCCATAAATTTAGCCCGCAGGGAGTGAGCGGGGTGGTGGTCATTTCAGAATCGCATTTAGCCGTGCATACATGGCCTGAACACGGTTATGCCGCGGTGGACGTTTTTACCTGCGGTGATTCTGTCAACCCCTGGGATGCCTGTAATTACATCGTCGAACAGTTCCGCGCCCAAAATTTTACCGCTTCGGAAACCCTCCGGGGTGTCTTGGTTGAGTCTAATCTCAGTACTGAGAAAGCAGCGATTTGACGAGCGGGAGGCTCTCGATAGTGTCGAAAACATTTGTCATGGTCAAACCGGATGGTGTTAGGCGGGGTATCGTCGGAGAAGTTATTCACCGACTGGAACAAAAGGGATTGCAACTGAAAGCGATGAAACTGATTCAGGTGACGCCGGAATTAGCGGCAAGGCACTATGAAGAACATCAGGATAAACCATTTTATGGGGAATTGATTTCGTTTATTACGTCGGGTCCGTCCGTTCCGATGGTGTGGGAAGGACGTGAAGCTATTCAAGTAGCTCGTGCGTTGATGGGCGCGACGGATCCAGTTAAAGCGCAACCGGGTACGATTCGAGGAGACTTGGCCTTAGCCATCACGGAAAATATTGTGCATGGTTCTGACAGTTCAGAGTCTGCTGAAAGAGAAATTTCTATTTATTTCTCTGCAGAAGAAATTGTTTGAGGTCTATGGTCATTGTCATCTTCGTTATTCTTCTTGTGCTTGGTCTTATCTTCTATAGCGTAGTCATCGAGCCTCAGTGGATTCAACTGTCGCGTTATGCTATTGCTATACCGAATCTGCCCCAGCCTTTTGAGGGCTTTACTATCCTCCATCTATCCGATTTTCACGGGCGGGTGGGGGCTTTTAGTTTCTTAAGAAGGCATAATATTTCCGCCGACGTGGTGGCTGTTACCGGAGACCTGTTTTCGTGGAAAACTTTGCCACGAAGGCGAATGGCTCATGCACTGGATACTCTCCGAGCCCCCGCCGGCGTTTATTATGTCAGTGGCAATCATGACTACCGTCATGGTGAGCTGAACCTAGGTCCATGGCAGGCAGGCGACCGCTTGCTGGACAACCGGGCTGTACCTCTAACTAGGGGAGGCGAAACGATTTGGCTTGCTGGCCTATCAGATTTGATTAAGGGAAAACCCGATCTCGCTCGAGTATCCAGTCTGATTCCGGAAGGAGAGATTGCGATTTTGTTGTCCCATCGGCCAGATGCCGTGTTGCTTCCACAAAGTTCACGCTTTAATCTTGTTTTATCGGGGCACACACATGGTGGACAGGTGACGTTGTGGGGACATTGGGCTCCCGTGCGCCATACTCATGTAGGACAGAGATACGTAGCAGGCAAATGGATGGGCACCAAAGATACCATTCTCATTACCTCCCGGGGACTAGGGGAATCGGAACTTCCCGTCCGGTTCGGATCACGCCCAGAAATCGTTTATATTACTCTCTATCGTGCATGAGTTGTCCGTTGTCTTAGCGGTACAGTAGTTAGCGTCTATTCTATTTGGCGGCCCCGTGCAGGCATAGCTGTTTTCCGCGAATGGTAGCCAGGTGTTAGGCTTCTCCTTCCTCTTCAAAGACGGCATAAGGGCAAGAGGGATGAGTGGGCAGTGCCATCGGCAGAGGAAGAAAGAATATTGGCAACCTTATCGAGAGAGTCGCGGAAAGCTTTGACACGATTTCGTATTCATGGCCACCAGCTTCTCCCATGGGGTTCTGTGCCACGGAAGTCATTCGGCACAGATGGTTAGAGAGAAGCATGGATGGCGACAGTAAAGAATGAGGAGGAGGCGGCGTCATCCTTACTGGATTTCCCGCGCACAGACATGAAAGTTGGCATTATCGGTGGAACTGGAGTTTATGAATCGTCTTGGCTGATCACGGCAGAGGAGTTGCATGTGCAAACGCCTTTTGGTTCGGTGACGATGACTCGCGGCCGAACTGCGGGTGGCCAAGACGATGTATATTTTGTGAACCGTCACGGTCCTGGTCATCATGTGCCTCCGCACATGGTAAACTATCGGGCCAACATTTGGGGCTTGCACCATGTTGGAGTAGAACGCATTTTGGCAACAGCGGCTGTTGGGTCTTTGAGTTCCACGTTGCCCCCTGGTGTAAGTGTGCTCTGCGATCAGTTTCTGGATTTTACGAAATCCCGGCCCTTAACTTTTTTTGAAGGAGGGCAAAAGGGTGTCGTTCATACCGACATGACTGATCCCTATTGTCCTCATTTGCGTTCCATTCTGTTTCAAAACGCCGCTACAGCGGGCCTCGTTGCCGTAAACGGGGGGTGTTATGTTACAACCGAAGGGCCCCGATTTGAAACTCCTGCCGAAATTAAGGCTTTTCGAATGCTGGGTGGGGATGTGGTGGGGATGACCAGTGTTCCAGAAGTGGTGCTGGCTCGGGAATTAGGGCTCTGTTACGCAACGGTGGCCTTGGTAACCAACTACGCGGCCGGGATTACTTCGCAGTATTTGACTCATCAAGAAGTTCTAGACCTTATGGATCAATACAAGACATCGCTCAATCAGCTTATTCGGTTAAGCTTGCCTGTAATTCTAGACCACCGAGATTGTCATTGTCATCATGATCCGAATGGCTTGTCTTCAAATAATATGTGAAACGGCATCAATGTGCTATATCCTGAGTCCTCAAAGGCCCCTAAGTGGACTGAAGAAGGGTGGGCCAGCGATGTTCTGTTTCGGTTATGGAAGCGGAATCCAGCTGCTAGGAGGCGGACGGGAAGTGTATCGCACGGTCATGTACGATAGCAAAACGGAAAAATTCAAGAGCTGTCAGGAGTGAAAATCATTTGCGCCACATATTATCCAATTCTGGCTCAACTTGATGAGGGGAGATTGACAGGTCAAATTTTTCAATCGAGGCGCAAGATGTTCTAGTGATGAAGGGATCGGATTGGGACGGTGGCATTCCTTAAGATACGATATTACGCAACTAACGAGGCTGATGACTGTATCGTGATAGAGTTAGGATGAGGTATTCTCCTAGATTCTTTACTTTTTGTGATAGGCGGACTTGGATAAATGGCCGAGTCATTGGGTTTTGTCCAAAGATTAACAGATTAATTATGTCCATTACTGGGGGGAAGGAAATTGTCTACATTACGGAATCCGGATTTGGCCCCATTAGGTCATGATAAGATGAATTGGGTGCGTCGAAAAATGCCTGTTCTTAATGCTTTACGAGAGAGGTACATCCGAGAGTTGCCGTTCAAAGACCAGAAGATTGCGATTTCTCTGCATCTCGAAGCCAAAACGGCCATTTTAGCAGAACTTTTACATAGGGGAGGAGCCGATGTCAGCATAACAAGTTCCAATCCTTTAAGCACCCAGGACGATGTGGCAGCGGCTCTGGCGTCTCAGGGTGTGAGTGTTCATGCATTTCGAGGTGCTAACGAAAAAGAGTTTGACAGCTTTCACCAACAAGTACTGGATATGGGACCGACATTGATTATTGATGATGGGGGCGAACTGACGGACCGCCTTCACACAAGCCGACGAAAGTTGGCAGCCAACGTTAAAGGAGGTGCTGAAGAAACTACGACGGGGGTCATTCGGTTAAGAGCTCTTGCCGCGCAGGGGCAATTGCTCTACCCCATGATTGCTGTGAATGATGCTGACATGAAACATCTTTTTGACAATCAATATGGAACAGGGCAGTCGACATGGGATGGAATTATGCGAACTACCAATTTGCTGATTGCAGGCAGCACGGTGGTGGTGGCAGGTTATGGCTGGTGCGGGCGGGGTGTTGCAGACCGGGCACGTGGACTGGGTGCACGAGTTATTGTGACAGAAGTCAATCCCATCAGAGCAAATGAAGCATTAATGGATGGGCATGAAGTCATGACGATGGACGAGGCGGCATCTTACGGTGAGTTCTTTGTGACTGTGACCGGAAATCGTGATGTGATTCGGCCTGAACATTTTGCCAAAATGAAAGATGGAGCCGTTTTAGCTAACGCAGGGCATTTCGACGTGGAGGTTGATGTTCGGGGATTGCGCGCTTTGGCCACTGAGGTTATTCCAGGGCGTAATGACAATGTTCAAGGATTCGTACTACCGTCTGGCCAGGTTCTATGGTTATTGGCCGAAGGACGTTTAGTAAATCTCGCCGCTGGAGATGGACACCCGATCGAGATCATGGATTTGACCTTTGGTCTCCAGGCCCTGTCATTGGAATACTTGCTCAAGCATCCCTTACAACCTGGCCTTTATCCTGTCGATTCGGCAGTTGACCAGTGGGTCGCGGAAATTCGGCTTAAGGCTTTAGGTATCACGATTGATAAACTGACGGCAGATCAAGAACGGTACTTGGCCTCCTGGTAAATTCTGTGCCAGAGTTTTGAGAGATTTCCCGTGTAACTTTTCTCTAAGGATGTGCCTTAATTCACTCACTTGGCCCGCTGGACACAGTTGGCGGTGCTTTCTTCCCCCTCAACCAATGGGATTCTTCGCGGGTCTTGTAGAAATTTCGTCTCGTGAAAGGACGTTGAGAATGCTCTATCGACTCGAAACCGACACGGTCCTGACGATGGATGATGAGTTTCACATTTTCCGTCCCGGTCAGATCACATGGCAAGATGGCACGATTATCAGTGCAGGGCCTGTCGGCCATGAATCAATTGCGGTGGATCAACTGATTAAAGTTCCGGGAGGAATCTTATTGCCGGGGCTGTATAACGGTCATAATCATGCGGCGATGACATTATTTCGCGGTCTAGCAGATGACAGTCCCATTTTTGAATGGCTTCAGAAACATATTTGGCCCAGAGAGGCAAAGTTGACGGCAGATGATATATACATGGGGACGCTATTAGCGGCCGTGGAGATGATCAAATCTGGTACTGTTGGGTATGCGGATATGTACTTTGAGATGGATCAGGTGGCTAAGGCTACTAAAGAAAGTGGCCTCAGAGCGTGGTTGAGCCGCGGATTAGTGGGACATGATGATGCGGCTTTGGATAAGTTGTCGGAGGCGGCAGATTTTGCGGGGCGCTTTCGTCATGATCCTTTGATCACGCCAATGCTTGGCCCTCACGCTCCTTATACCTGTTCTCCAGACTATTTGGAACGGGTTGCCGAAGTGGCTGACGCTCATCACTTGGGAGTGCATATTCATCTCGCGGAAAGTCAAGATGAGATGGACGATTTGCAAAAAGAATTTGGACTTACGCCTATTCAGATCGCCGCTCAAGCGGGGCTCTTTCAAGTTCCGGTTCTCATTGCCCACGGTGTTCATATTACACGAACTGACCTTCCCTATTTAGAGAACCTCAAGGGCGGGGTCGTGTCTTGTCCCATAAGCAATGCAAAATTAGGCAATGGCATATTGCCCTATCCCCTGTTAAAAGAAGCAGGCATTGCTGTGGGATTGGGAACGGATGGGGCAGCCTCGACAAATTCGCTGGACATGTTTCAGGAAATGAAAGCTATGGCATGGATGCAGAAGGTGAAAGAAGGAAGGCCGGAAGCATTTCGCGCACAAACAGCGTTAACTTTGGCCACTCGGGGCACAGCTTCGGTACTCGGCTTTCCTGGGGGAATTCTTGAAACAGGGCGCCCAGCCGACTTTATTGTGGTGGATTCCCAAAAAGCTCATATGACTCCCGAGATTGACAGCGTGGCGAATGTTGTGTATGCCGCTACGGGTGCTGATGTGTTATACACGGTGGTGAATGGTCAAATTCTTTTGGCGGAAGGTATGTTGACAATGTTAGATGAAGCCGATATTCGACGGGAAGCACAAGCACGTGCACGCAGGTTGGTTTCTGAGTAGGATCACGGATGGGAAGGGGTGGTTCTCTTGGATGGGCCGCAAGAGAATAACTGTTTTGTGTGTGGAGAAGGCAATGAAAAAGGTATGCACGTCCATTTTTCGTATGTGGCCGAACACTGTCGTGTTTTTGCTGAAACCACAGTGGATGAGGCATGGCAAGGTTTTAGTGGGATTGTCCATGGGGGAATTCTCGCGGCTCTTCTTGATGATGCGATGTGGCATGCACTGTGGTATGAAATCCGGGTGATGACCATGACGGCCGAAATCCATGTGCGTTATCACAAACCTGCCAGAATTGGATTACCACTGACCGTTATGGGAAGTGTTACGGAGACGAGGCGGCGGCTAGCAAGAACTGAGGCGCGCATCGAACAGCAGAATGCCGTTGTGGCGACGGCCCAAGCCGTGTTCTTGCCTACAAAGGATCGATAAAGTGAACCATCTTGGCCGAAAGGCTGGTAGACCACACTTAGCCGTGGCGAAATCAGGATGGTTCGTACTCTTTTGGAGAGGATAAAACATCTCTGTTTCCCGCCTCGTGCACATAAACAAGATGACAAATTTGCAGTCTTGTTTTGAGATCAAGGAAAAGCTGGATGGCAAATCCAAAGAGGGGGGAAACCCGCGATGCCATGAAGACTCCAATCATCAATCCTGTCCCTCTTTAGACCAGATTGTGTGAATTAACACGAAGGGAAAAGGGGACAGGATTGATGTTAGTTCTGAAGGCTTGTAAATTATCTCAGAGCTTAGTGAATTGCAGGGATGACAACCTGTTGAATGCTCTCTCTGAGTAGTTAAAGTTGTCCGCCGGACTTTTGGATAATTTCAGCGGCATGGTCGCGATCGCCTTGGGGCACGACTGCTGTCAGAAGCCAGGCTCCGGCATTGAGACCATGTTCCTGCCATGACCCAGCCGCGGTCCACTTGTCGTCAAGACGACCTACGTCGTAGCCGTAGCGGCCCCAGTTAACCAAAGGGGCGTGGCTGAGAACTTCGTCGCCCATATCCGTGGGCACGCTGTCGATCTGCACGACGTCAAACCCTCGTTTGCGAAGATCATGCTGGCATTTTTCTGCCCCTTCAAGCGTATCAAAAAAGGCAAGGATATTCTGTTCTTTCACGTGCACTTACCTCCCTGTCTAAGATGAGCTTAGTGTGGGTAATTTACCAAAAGCCTATGTTTGGCCGTGTGCTACAATAAATGGAGAGGAGACGCCAATGGATGGAGAAGAAGAGGGAGTATGCGAAAAGATTTCGTTATCCTCGACCTGGAGACCACGGGCTTAAACCCGGAAGTGGATCGGGTCATTCAGATTGCTTTGCTGAAGAAACACAATGATCAACTAGAGACTCTGGATTTTTTTGTGAATCCCGAAAGGTCGATCCCCGCTTTTGTTCGGCGTCTAACAGGTTTTGGTGATATGGATTTTTCCCGTTATCCTCGTATTGAGGAAATAATCGACGAGGTGCGGGATTTCATCGGTGAGCATTTGGTCATTGGTCACCAGATAACTTTCGATTTGACCTTTATCAAAAATGCGGGCTTAGGCATCGATCAGTGGCTGGATACTCTAGAGTGGGCGCGTATTGCATTGCCTACAGAATCTTCTTATCGACTGGATAATCTGGTTTCGGACGAAGAGGGGTTTCATGATGCCCGTAATGATGTTAGGGCTACATACCGGCTTTTAGAACATATTCGTGCGTCAATGGGTCACTTGCCTCAAACCACCCAGAGAGACTTACGGTATTTGCTGGGCAATGAGTGGGATTGGTGGCAAGTTGCGGAAGGTTCATCCTCTTTGAGTTCCCCATTAGACCATCCACGCGCAGAACAGAGTAGCAGTGTCGACTTGACGTCGTTTTCCCATCATTTTAATTCCCGTGATTGGCTGAAGAATCCTGCCAACACGGATAGGAACTTCGACCATTTTGAAAAGCGTCCTGCCCAAGAGGCTATGATCACGGCTGTGGAAGAAGCCTATCAAGAAGAGTCTATTGTCATGGTTGAAGCGGGTACTGGCACTGGGAAGAGTCTAGCTTATCTGATTCCTGCTGTACTGGAGTCACTAAAAGAGGGCGAACGCACGGTCGTCGCGACTTACACCTTAGCACTACAAGAACAACTGTGGACCAAGGACTTACCCATGGCCAAGCAAGATTTGCCTCTGGAGATAGCTATGGTCAAAGGGCGGGGCCAATACGTTTGTTTACTCAAAGCCGATGAAATTCGGCAAACGACTACGGTCCTTAATGAATCACGGGATCGGCGCATGGCACTGGCTCGGCTGTTAACTTTTATTGCACTTACTGATCGCGGTGACATGGATGCCTTTAATCCATCATCCAGAGTGGCCAGGGAGTTGTGGCAGGATGTTATCGCCGACCGCCACGCTTGCGCTGGACCCCGCTGTCCATTTGCCGGGTCATGTTACATGCGTCTTGCCCGCAAGCGAGCGGAACAAAGCCACCTGGTCGTTGTAAACCATGCCCTTCTGGCTGCTCATATGGCAAACCCCGTGGTTCTTCCTGATTTTGACCATGTCATTATTGACGAGGCACATCATTTTGCGGACGTGGTCGAACGCACTTTTGGAATGGAACTGATGATTGGCGAGTTTTTGCGCGTGCTGGCTGAGAACAGTGCGCGAAACGGCTTGTTGGATCATTTGAAAACACACCCAGAGTTGTTTAGTCCCATAGAACATGTACGCAGTCAAGCGGTGATGCTTCAGGAAAGAATGGAGCGGCTCAATGAGATTTTGCTTACGCAAACGCCGGCAACAGACTACCATCGGCAGGCTATTCGCGTGACTCAGGAAGTTTTCGACAATTGGAGAGGAACGGTTGTTGAAGAGGTCATCGATGCATGCCGAGAAGCTATTCAAAATCTGGGCCATGCGGCGCAGGATACATGGAATGCAGCAGAAGCCCTATGGGGCGACGTCGTGAAGAATGAACCCAGTTGGCTGTGGTTCCAAAAATGGGCTGATGATATTGCTGATTACAGTCTTCAGCTTGACCAATGGGGAGCTCCCACCGACGAGACCGTAAGCTGGTGGGAAGTCGTCAATTTAGATTCGACTCCTCAGGTTATAGTGCGATTCGGTCCTGTGGACGTGGCTCCGATTGTTGCGGATAAACTTTGGGATCAAGTCAAGACTGGCGTATTGACATCTGCGACACTCAGTGTGGCAGGGGATTTCGAATATATGGCTCAGAGTCTCGGGATTCCCAGTAGTCGTTTGCGGGCAGTAAAACTGCCATCTCCCTTTGATCTTAAGTCGAACAGTCTTTTGGCCATTCCTTCTGATGTTCCGGAAGTTAATAGCTCAGAGCACCTGGATAGTTTAGCCCGGTTTTTAACGCACGTGGTTCCAGGAATTCAGGGCAGAACCCTGGTGTTGACGACTTCGCACCGGAGCCTTCGGATTTTGTCCGAAAAAATCCGCCCGATCCTTGACCAACTAGGCATCGTGACCTTGGCCCAAGGATTGGATGGACCGAGTGTCAGGTTGATAGGTCAATTTAAAAAGTCATCCCGAGCTGTTTTGATAGGGGCGGCCAGTTTGTGGGAAGGGGTTGATGTTCCTGGCAGTGACCTCTCCTTAGTCGTCATAGCACGTTTGCCGTTTGCAGCACCAGGAGATCCGATCGAAGAAGCCAGGCTCGAGCGCATCCAACAATCGGGGCAATCTCCTTTTTACCGGCGTACGTTGCCTCAAGCTATTTTGCGGTTTCAACAAGGATTTGGGCGGTTACTGCGAACAAAAACCGACCGCGGAGTGGTTGTGGTCTATGATCCCAGAGTTTTGCGCAGCCGCTACGGGGTTAAATTTCTCAAAGCTCTCGGGGGACCATCACTGCTGGTTAAACCCCATGACCAAGTACAGGCGAGTATTCAGGAATTCATCGCCGCAGGAGGAATGGATGAAACGTCTACAACTATTACTGACTAATGATGATGGGATTGATGCCCAGGGGCTGTGCTCCCTGGCACAGGCTATGGGAGACACGGCAGATGTTTTTGTGGTATCCCCGGAATTGGAACGAAGCGCCATGAGTCATGCCATTACCATGCATAAACCATTGCATGCTGACTTGGTGAGTCCTTTTGAGGGGGCGCGAAAGGCGTGGCGCATAAACGGAACGCCGTCTGACTGCGTGAAGTTGGGAGTAGAAATATTGATGCCCAGCAAGCCGGATTTGGTATTGTCTGGTGTAAATCACGGAACAAATCTCGGGCGAGACATTTATTATTCGGGAACCGTGTCGGCAGCAATGGAAGGGATGTTTTTAGGCATACCCTCTATTGCCTTGTCCTATGACGGTCTTGACACAGAAGGTCTGAAATGGGCTTGTGACTTCACTCACAGATGGATTGCCAGTCCGCGGTTTCAAATTCCTCCCAGTGGCATTTTGTACAACGTTAATTTTCCTTCCCTTAGTCGCGGTTTACCTCAGGCTATGCGTTGGGTTAAATTGGGACGGCGGGAATATGCCAACGACTTCCATAAGAGAGTCGATCCGAGGGGCCGGGAATATTTCTGGCTGGCCGGCCGACCCCAAGATGCATTGGAAGATATTAATACCGACGTTGGGGCACTAATGGCTGGAGATATTACCATTACGCCTTTGCATATGGATGCTACTGCCTACGATTTAATTCCGGAAAGTGCCAAAATTAATATGGATGATTTTTTCAGTTAGATGATTGATGAAATGGAGTTTCTAGGCTTTGAGCCATAAGCACAAACGTGTGATCTGACTGGGAATATCCGTCATACCAGGAAACCACCTGCATGTGGAGGCAAAGCCTTGGGGTTTCATATTGGACAATCAGACCAGGAACAAATAAGTTACTAATCGGATCGTGTAAGTTGACTTCCTGATGATTGATAAAGAGCGTCGTTCCTGAAAGCATTGGCCACGAATGGCCCAGCCATTCAGCCAAATGCGCCATTTTCAGATGGGCAGGCACTTCGATATGTTGCCAAATGCGCGGAGACCCACAAGGCGTAATTAGGAGATGAAAACTGGCCGCTGTGGCTGGTGAACTCGGTAACCGAAACACTTCGCGCCGAGAAGAACATGCCTGTAGGTGACGAATCATACCCGATTCGGGTCGCACCATTCCGCAGAAATAGCAACGTCCTAATGAATCTGTGGCAATATCCAGTCGAGGTTCAGACATCAAGATCTCCCTGCCCATAAAGACTTCGCTGCCCTTCGAGTGTACCCCTTGGCAGGCAAATCTGTCTAGGTAGTAATTTCACATCTATTTAATACCGTTTTAATATTCTCATCCGCCCTAGCACAGGGCGGTGAGTGGCGACAGCCAACAGACATATTGTGGTCTGGGATGGTAGTTTCGCATCGAGAAACGAAGCTTCTCGGTGTGAAGTCGGGCATGTTGGGGCATAGAGAACGTGACAGCAATCTCTGAGTAAAAGTAGGCGAGGACTTTATGAGGCAAGCGGTGACGCGAGGAGCGGGGCGGAACTTATTAGAAATTTTTCAAGTCTAGGAAAAAGATGACGCTATAGACTGTTTTTTTGAGGACACAATCAGGAAAAGGAGGTGGGAACCCTGGCAACGGATAAGCATCCTCTTGAACCTCATGCCGAAAAGGCTCTGGATCGTCTTAAGCACGAAGTTGCAGATGATCTGGGCCTCGATGATGATATCCATGATCGTGGATGGGAAAATATGACCACCCGAGAGGTTGGGAAGATTGGCGGTACGATGGTGCATCGCCTGGTTAAGAAGGCGGAGTCCGATCTGAGTCACAAGAAGAAGTAAAGGGGAGTTCAGTACGAACTCTGGCAACGATAACGACTGTAACGGGTCATGTTATAGGTATGGGCACTTTACGGAGTCCATCTCATAATGTTTTGCTTTGGCGCGGTTCCTGGTAAGATCTGTAACGAGACGACAGACTGAGAGATTTACCACAAGCAGCAACAAAGTAGCCTAACTCCCGAGCCCATCTGAGACTGGATGGGCTCGCGTTCCTTGGTGGCAAATCTGGCTACAGACTTTCCTTACACGAAAAATAGTCGAAGATAATCATGGGGTCGAATTACCACTTTTCTTCTGTGATGATTATGTCTCTTTTACGCGTCTTAGCTCCAATCACAGTCGTATGACCTTGCGTCTGACTTTTCCCGATTCTTAAACGTAACGGGCATCTGGATTATGTACACTAACTATTTTTCGGACGGGCTCGTGACTTTTGGTCAGATGCAGCTTCGTAGGAAGAACATGTCATGCCCAGTAAAACGTGCGCGTAAAGTGAATTAAACGGGGAGAGAAGAGGAGAGTAGACCATGAACGTTGGAGTGATACTGAGGGGCTTTGTTGCGGGTGCCCTAGCATCCGCTGTGTTCGCACTAATCCTTGCTATAATTGATTTCAATATGGTGCTTAGCACTATAACCGTGTCGGTTGCACTGTGGTTAGGAACTATTGTGGTGGCTAGCATCAGCGGTTGGGTAGCAGGCAGAGGGGCGGAGCAATCCGCTTGGATTCACGGGATCATGGCGGCATTAAGTGTATATCTGGTAGGGAAAGTCATTGCCGAGAATTTGCGTATGGGTGATGGCATGCATTTATGGATGGGATTAGGGATTACTTTGGTTGCGGGGATGCTAGGGGGAGTATGGGGAGCCTCTACACAATATTGACAAAGGGGTCTCAAATAATCGCCACAAATGAATAAATTTTCGCCAATTGGTGCATTCTGGGAAATAAAAGGATGTGCACAGACATGGCGGGAATTTCGGCAAGTCTTATTGCGAGTGTTTTATCTATGTCATTAATGGCGTCTGGCACCGCCAAGCCTTTGCAACTGAAGGAGACAGATCCGGTGGCAGTGGCGTCATTGCAGGCTAATTTGGATGTCCTGGGATTTAATGCTGGAGCTCCAAACGGTCACATCAGTGCATCAACGTATCAAGCTATGACTAAATTCGTTACTCAGTTTGGGCAAAGGTCATCGGAACCTATTAATGTCCAAGTCGCACATATAGTTCGTTCTTTGCCGGATTTAGGAACTCACTTGTCTGGAGCGAGTATTTTGGCTATGCAATCTTGGCTTGCCCGGTGGCGTCTGTATCACGGAGCGTTAAACGGCCAATCATCTACTGCCTTAATTCATGCGCTTAACTTGTTTCAGCAAGATACGGGAATTCCCCGCACGAACCAGTTCAACGGACAAACTCTTGCCACATTGGCCCATTTGGCCGTGGTTTCTGAAGCCATTTCTCATCACTGGCAATACACCGTGGAACCAGGCGACCAGATGCGGCAGTTAGCTTGGGTTGCACATATTCCCCTTAAACAATTCGAGGCCATGAATGGTCAGCATAAACAGGTTTTGTGGGTCGGACAGGTTATTCATTTTACACAAACTGCCAAGAAGATGCATCCGCCACATCAACCGACTCATCATCGCCGCCCCAGCGAGCCCATAACTAAGAAGAAAACTCGTCCGTTCAAGACCTTGCATCATTCTTCAACCACCAGAAAACCTGCGTCATCCTCACCCGCGCCTTCTACCGGGGTGTTCAGCAATATTCAGCCAATTGCGGCTTTCGTCGTATACAATCCGTCCAGTAGCTCGTTAACCGCCCTATTACAGGCACAGAAAAGTTATCCCCACGATTTCATCGACGTAGCCATTACTGGCCAATGGGCAATAAACCATTCGGACATGATGAAAAAACTAGCCCAAAGCGGCAATGAGATTGTTATGTCTGGCTATACCGGTGTATCTCTTAATCAGTTGCCCGAATGGGGAGTACGCCAAGAGATCCAGTGGTCGCAAAGAGCCTTTGAGGATGCTATAGGAAATAAGCCGGCGTTTGTGACTCAATCTGCACCCTTCAGCCCAAAAATCCGTAATGACCTCAGCGCGTTGAATGTGGTTAGTCTGTCTGCAAATGTGATGGCACCATCTCCGTGGTCAACCGCCAACACGGTGTCGATGCTTTTGACTCATCCCGACCAGATTGTAGGCACAATCGTTTATCCAAATAGCATAACAGGTTGGCAAGGGTTTTTCCGTCAACTGCAACATCACCATTTTGTGTTTTTGAGTTTAGGTCAGATTTGGGCTGACATGCAATAACATGCGAATGATAGATACTCGCGTCCTTCCCACTACGGATCGTTCAACTGGGAAGCACGCGGGTATTTACCAGTCTTCAGGATGATGAGTCGTCTAAAGCTTCTTCGACTTCGCGAATCATCACTTTGACCATGTTACCACCAATCTTTCCCCCAATTTGTCCGAGCTGTCTGCTTGGCCTATCTGCCCACCCCTTTTCTTCAATGTGGCGGATTAATCCCAGCTCACTGGCGATTTCATACTTGAACCGGTCACGAATTGGCTCAGGCAACCAGGATGGCTCGGATTTGCTTGGCATTGTGATTTCGCCCCTTTGTTTTCTGAGATTGTTGAGTGTGCTACGTCCTTAGTATGGTGGGCCTGGATTGACGTCATGTTAGGATGTTCATGGGCCGACAGGTAAAATTGCGGCACTCTGGTCTTCAATATTGTTGCAAAGACGCAAAGTGCCCTGATTGTCGCACACGGGAAACTGGTATAATAACAGAACAACAGGACGGAGTGGGGGGCGGTTTAAGTGGAAGTTTCGGCAGATCACGAAAAATTAATAATGTTAGGGCAGCGTCGTTTTAACGGTTTTACCCCCTATCAGGTTGTAACGTTCCTCAATCAAATTCTGAAAGAACGAGGAGTGATTTTTGGGTTGCGTCAACTGGGGGACGATAGCGAATTAACGATTTACGATATTTCGGACCATGTCAAAGAGCCCTAAAATTGGAGTAGCTGCCGTCATAACCAATGACCAGGGAGCTCTTCTGGCCATTTGTCGGGGGCACGAACCGGAAAAGGGGAGATGGGCGTTACCCGGAGGACACTTAGAGTGGGGAGAAACGTTAAGCGAAGCGCTTCGACGCGAAGTGCGAGAAGAGGTGGGCCTGAATATTAAATCCGAACGCCTCTTATATGTGGCGGAAATTCGGTTGCCAGAAGCTCATTTTGTTGTTTTAGATTTTGTTGCGTCTGTTATTGGCGAGTACCCGATACAGTTGGCGTCAGATGCTTCTGATGCGCAATGGATTGACTTGACAGCGCGAAAGGACATAGAGTGGGCCTATGGAATGGATACGTTTTTTAAGGACAACGATGTCCGGGCCTATCTTCGTATATGACTAATTTCCTGCCAAATTGCGGCGATGTTGTGTTCTGTGTTGTCGAGGGAGAGAAAACGTTGTCAATGCCCCAGCTTGTTGTGAATTCTCCAGTTTGGCCTGACTGACCTCCGGGAATTCCATGTCCCAAGTTTGTTTTTATGCAGGGAGGAATAGCAGACAGGAGAAATGCGGGAAATGATTTCAGCAGGTATTTTTATTTTTGGCTGGTCATCCTCCTAGTCTAACTTTTGTAATTTCCCCTGTGTAAAGCGGACCATCTCATTCATGCGATACTGCTTGAAAACCGTGCAAATCCCAGTCGATATCGTGTTCCCATTGCTGGGCGTCACGCGAGAGGGGATAACGAAAACGGCTATCGCTATAGCCTATGATTGGGGTCAATGACCAGGCATCTTCGGGAGTGACTGGGGAACCAAACCCGACAGAGTCAGGCGGGCTCTAGGGGGCTGGAGCCCTAGACTTTGTATGACGGCTCGCGAAGGGGGGAGTGTTATGCAATCGGAACGGGTGATCCTCGTGGGAACCTCTGAAAAAGGCGAAGCGGCTAGAGTGCGGGGATTGCAGGAACTCGATGAACTGGAAATGTTAGTGGCCCAGGCCGGAGGCACAGTCACTTACCGATATTTGCAGTCTCGTGATAATCCCGCAGACGGTTTAGGACCCGGGGCCCTTCATGAGATTGCCAATAAAGTTGAAGAGCTGGATAGCGTTGTGGTTGTGTCCAATGATGATTTGGCTCCGTCGCGTTTACACCAGTGGGCAAGAATTCTAGGGCAGGAAGTCAGGTTGGTTGACCGAACCCAGGTCATTTTGGATATTTTCGCACAACGCGCCCAATCGCGGGAAGGTCGGATTCAAGTTGAATTGGCCCAACTAAGATACTTGTTGCCTAGATTGCGACAAAGTGGGCGCACTCCGTCGCGGGCCGGAGCTGGCATTGGAACCAGGGGACCTGGAGAAACGCATTTGGAAATGGACCGGAGGAAGATCCGGGCCCGAATTAGAGGTTTAGAACAGTCTATTGAGGTGTTGCAGCGAGAACGCACGGCTAGGCGCCGAAGGCGGCAGTATCACCGGGTTCCGCTCATCACGCTGGTAGGGTATACGAACGTCGGCAAGTCCACATTGTTTCAGCGTTTAACGCGCCGTGCCCAGTTTACCCAGGATGCGCTGTTTGTGACGCTGGACCCTACTGTGCACCGTATCCTTATTCCCGGTACTGGACCTGCTTTGTTGACGGATACGGTAGGGTTTGTTGAGAGACTGCCACATACACTCGTGGCTGCTTTTCGGGCAACACTTGACGAAGTGGCAGAGGCCGACCTTCTTCTGGAAGTGTTGGATGCATCTGTTCCCACTTTGGACCATCAGCAAGAGGCGATTGAACAGGTGCTGGATGAAATCAACGCGAGTCACATCAAGCGAATTAAGGTATACAATCAATGGGATAAATTACCGGCTGACACCGTGAAACCTCAAGATGGTGTCGTGATTTCCGCCCGGTACGACGCGGGTTTCGAAGACTTGTATTTGGCGATTGGCAGGGAGTTGACGGATTTTTATCTGGAGCGTTGGATATTTCTCCGCTGGGACGATGTACGCGCTTGGCAACGAGTCTATCAGGACGTTCAAATTGTTCAGCGCCAGGATACCGAAGACGGGGCTCGTTTGCTCGTCAGAGCACCTGCACATTTGATCCCTCTGTTTGTCGGTGTGGAAGGAAATCCATAGCCCTCGTGGAATTACCCCGACTCTTTTTCGCAAGAATGGTTAGACTAACGTGTTATAATAACAAACTAGGTGGGTGTATGTTCGGGAATATTTCTGTTGTTTCGCGACGGTCGTTTTCTTTTGGACCTTTTTTGCTAAAGAAAGGAGGACACCTACTCGTAATACGG
>JAKBWA010000074.1:28816-35847 GCA_021841025.1 Bacillota bacterium
GAAACGAGTCCCGGTTACGCGAGGGCAAATCGACAATGACAAATTCTGGGACATTTTACATTAGAACTTACGGCTGTCAGATGAATGAAAGAGATTCTGAGATTATGGCCGGACAATTACGGGAAATGGGATATCACCCCGTTACTGACGAACGATCCGCAAATTTGGTCATTGTCAATACATGTGCCGTTAGGGGCAGCGCAGAGGAACATGCCCTAGGCTATATCGGACAGCTTAAACAACTGAAGGATCAAAATGCATCTATGAAATTGGCCGTGGCGGGATGTATGTCCCAAGAACCGGGAACGATTGCATGGCTCAAAAAACATGCTTCTCACGTGGATTTGGTCTTTGGCACACACAACTTACATGAATTGCCCAAGCTTCTCGACGAAGTTGAGGAGCGGGGTGAGATGGTCGTCGACGTTTGGAAATCTGCCGGTGACGTCGTGGAGCACTTGCCTTCTCAAAGGGCTGATGGGGTCAAGGCTTTTGTTAACATTATTTATGGTTGTGATAAATTTTGTACGTATTGCATTGTGCCGTTTACACGGGGAAAGGAACGATCCCGCGAAATTCCGGCCGTTGTTGAAGAGGTGAAAGCTTTAGCCCGGGAGGGCTATCAAGATATCACGGTGCTTGGTCAAAACGTGAATTCGTATGGTCATGACCTGAATCCTGCTGTAGATTTAGCAGATTTATTGGTCAGACTTGAAGAGATAGATGGGGTGCGTTGGCTTAGGTACACGACGTCTCATCCTCGCGACTTTAGCCAGAAACTTATAGACGTAATTGCCCGGAGTGAAAAAGTTACACACCATGTGCATCTTCCGGTACAGTCTGGATCGAATCCTATTCTAAAGAGAATGAACCGGAAGTATACTCGTGAGCAATATCTTGATTTGATTAACCGGGTCAAGGCGGCTATTCCTGATGTCGTGTTGACTACGGATATCATTGTGGGGTTCCCTGGCGAAACCGAAGATGACTTTGAACAGACCATGGATTTAATTCGCACGGTGCAATACGATGCCGCTTTTACGTTTATCTATTCTCCGCGCGAGAAGACCCCAGCCGCTCGCTGGGAAGGACGGGATCCTGTACCGAATCCGGTAAAGAAAGAACGACTGAACCGGCTAATGGACCTGCAATATCGTATCAGCCTGGCTGCCAATCAGAGGCGCATAGGACAGACGGAACTGGTTTTGGTCGAGGGACTCAGCAAAAAAAATCCCAACGTCTGGGCTGGGCGCACGCATACCAACAAAGTAGTGTTGTTGGACCGAGATCCGGATGTTGACCTAATAGACCGTTTTGTGCCTGTCAAGATTACGACTGCCAAGACATTTTATCTCGGCGGAGAAGTAATTGGCGAACCGGTATCTGAGCCGTCTCCGAGACGCCGGATAGAATTGCCTTTAATGTAACTTGAGATGAACCCAAAATATCTGTGGTTGAGCTTAGAATTGGTGCTGGCTATGGCCGTGGTGGCAGGCATCGTATTGTTTGAGCATGTATACCACCGAGTGCATTTGGCATTTGCTTCTTTACAGTTGCTGACGGAAGTTCAAGCGGACCTCCTTCACCATCAGTGGCATCTGGCCCATTTGTTGTTTATCCGGGCTGAGCAATTGTTGAAGATTCCTGCGTATCCGCTGACCACCGGCCGTTTGGCGTCTGTGCTTACAATAGTCTATTCAAGGCTCAGTCCTTTAGGAATAGTGCTTAGGCCTGGTGAAGTCGCCATCTGGATATTTCTACTGGGCCTGATCATTGGCATTTTTTGGTTTGAAGAACACCGGATTGATCGATTGCAAGAAGAACGGCAAAAACTATATTCACAGTGGTTGGCTATTACAACAGCCTGGACGGGAAACCATATTCTCACTCATTCAAAGGACGTCATTACGAAGGTTTTGGAACAAGTGAAAAAGGAAATGAATTTAGACGGAGCTGAAATATGGCAATGGCGGAGTGATCCGCATAATGCGCTTGCGGTTCTGTCTTCGACAAATCCTTCTCTACTCAATGACTCGTTGCCAGTACCCCAGGTCTTTTTGGACGCGCGCATGGGGCTTTTAGGTCAATTAATTCTTAAGCAACGACCGATATATTCCGAAGAATATCCTGATGTTATGGGAGTGCTTCCAGGGTTACGCATTAGCAATGTGGCATTGTTGTCGCTTTACATGCAAGATAATCTTTGGGGATTTTTTATCCTGTGGCGGGGGGACCGTGGTTGGTATTATCAACATCAGGATGTACTCAAAATTATTGCAGTGCAAATCAGTACGATGCTGACGCATACGGAACTGGAAAAGCAGGCCCGTCAAGCGGAGGTGTACCAACAAATGGCCAAAGCGCGATCGGAACTTCTAGCTAATGTCTCACATGAATTGCGGACACCTTTGGGATTGATTAAAGGGTACGGCGAGACACTTCTTCAGTTGTTTGATCGTCTGCAAGCCTCAGAACGCCAGGAGTTTTTGACGACCATGGTTGAGGAAAGTAAGGAACTGGAAAAACTGATTGATAGTCTGCTTAATATGTCCCAAATCGAGGAACAAGGGATTATTGTAGATCCCAGGAAATTTGCGGTGAGACCATGGATTTTTGATTTGTTGCGCCGCATTGTTCCCGAAGAACGGACACGCATAACGATTCGCGCAGATGATGGGATCGCGTATGGTGATCCCGAGTATTTGTTTGAAGCTCTTGTTAATATGGTAGAAAATAGTCTTAAATACTCCTCAGGAGAAATTCGTATCGTGATAACTTTTCAGGACACCCGGTGGACTCTAAGCGTGCAAGATGAAGGGCCCGGGGTGGCAGGTCATGATTTGGAAAAGATTTTTCAGCGGTTCTACCGAAGTCCTGGCGCGGCGCAATCGCAAAAGCGCGGATCTGGGTTAGGGCTCAGTATTGTCAAACGGATTGTCGATGCGCATCATGGGCGCGTCTGGGCCCACAATATTCATCCTCAGGGTTTTGCCGTCACCATAGAACTGCCTGCGGCTGAACTTGGGAAAGGGAGTTCCGAAAATGGCTACTCGTCCTGATATGGAGTACCAGATATTGGTCGTAGAAGATGAGCCAAAGTATCTTCGCCTCATTACCGTCTATTTGAAACTCTCAGGATACCGAGTTTTGCAGTCTCATGATGGGTGGGATGCGCTGCAACAGGTGTTCACGGAAGAGCCCCATTTAGTTGTACTGGATTTACGTCTGCCCGGTATGGACGGATTTGAAGTGTGCCGACGAATTCGTAAGACGGGAAATGTTCCCATATTGGTGCTCACGGCCCTAAATACTGACCAGGATATGATCCAGGCGTTGGATTTAGGAGCGGATGATTATGTGGTTAAACCCTTTTCTCCGGAAGCTCTGCTTGCACGGATCCGCGCGCTTCTTCGGAGAACTTACGAATCCGTGGTGGAGCAGCCAATGCCAGACTGTGGGAGATTGCGCTTAGACGAAGAATACCACAATTTGCTATTGGAAGACCGGACGATTCATTTGACCCCAACAGAATGGAAGCTTTTAAGGGAATTTATGCGGCATTGCGGCAAGGTGCTGACGCACGATCATCTCTTGGCGGCAGTGTGGGGACCTGAATATCAAGGAGATCATGAATACCTGCGAGTTTATGTGCGTAAATTGCGCTCTTACATTGAACCTAATCCGAGATTGCCAGTATATTTATTAACTCAGGCAGGCATTGGCTATGTACTGTATCCTTCACCCCACGGGTTGCCCAGAAGCTAATGTCTATGCCATGATGTCCATGGTCATTTTGGGCTCAAAGAATACGAAAAGTGAGCAGAATTCTGAACAACATGGTATAATCCCGGCAAAGGTTGCGCCATACTGGATCTTGTTAGTACCCAACTAAGCAGAGACAAGGGTCGCAGGGGCAGCGTGAGACGGAAAATTCTGCTCCGCCGGACTCTGGAGCGCATCAATGAATGAATAACTTTTTAAATAATGTGTTAATGGTTTGACGGGTGGATGATAGCGCATATTTGCAGAATAGTTTCGTAGTTATAACCTATGTGTAGACAATCCTTTCACTTCCGTCATAAAGCCCCCTGGAAATTTACCGGGGACTTCCTCGGCAAACACGACAGTCTTCTCATTAGTATAGGGCGAGGCTGTATTGGCAGGGAATTTCTCAGAAAGGGCGATAAAGCACTTGGCTTCTGTTTATAAACGCAGAACTCCGGAAGAAATTCTGGAGGATATCCGGCGTATGTCTCGAGGCAAACATCGGGTCTATCTTGGAGCTGCCCCAGGTGTGGGGAAAACCTTCACGATGCTTGGTGATGCCCATATTGCTAAAATGCAGGGCATTGATGTGGTTATCGGGGTCATTGACACTCATGGACGACAAGAAACCGCTGACTTGACAAAAGAATTGGAAACGGTTCCCTTGATGAAGGGAACCTTCAAGGGATTAGAAGTGGGGGAACTGGATGTCGGAGCGGTCATGGCGCGAGGACCCGACGTGGTGTTGGTGGACGAGTTGGCGCATACCAACGCCGATAACTGCAAAAACCGCAAACGCTATCAAGATGTTGAAGACCTACTCGCGGCAGGGATTAATGTCTGGTCAACGCTGAATATTCAACATTTGGAATCGTTAAACGACACAGTGCGACAGATTACGGGTGTACGAGTTCGAGAAACAGTACCTGATTCAGTGGTGCGGGAAGCAAGCGAGATCCGCCTCGTCGATTTGACGCCCGAAGCTTTAATTGAACGTCTCAAACGAGGAAAAGTTTACCAAGGGCGCCGAATAGATCAGGCGTTGCAAAATTTCTTCCGGACCGGTAACATTACGGCCTTACGCGAACTAGCATTGCGTGTGGTCGCTGACGATACCGACGATCGCCTGGAAACTTACATGAACCGTCATGCTATCGAAGGACCATGGCCAACCCATGACCGGATTATGGTGGCGGTAACCCCATCTCCTAACGGCGCTCGACTGTTGAGGCGTGGCTACCGCATAGCCCAACGACTCAAAGCTGAATTTTATGTAGTGATTGTGCGCCCTGCGGATGGACGTTCCTTTTCGCGTTCAGATGAACAGACTCTGCAAGCCCATATTAATCTGGCGAAACAGTTGGGAGCGCAGGTCGTGGAACTGCGTGACAACAATACTCCCCGTGCGTTGGTGAATTTTGCACGCGAACATCATGTGACCGAAATTGTGATGGGTGAGTCTCTGCGTACGCGTTGGCAGGAAGTATTCAAAGGCTCCGTTATTAACGAAGTTTTGCGTCAGACCAGTAATATCGACATTCTGGTAGTGGGACATGAACGGGATCGGGATTAATAAGGGGAAGACCCGATTCAGGCAAGAGATGCAAATTCAGAAGAAAGAATTTCTGGCGTTGTTTTGGAGAAAAGTCTTTGATGGCTAACCTATAGCGACGGCTTAACATCAGCGTTCCTTCGAATGGTTCCATAAGGGTTGAGATGACTTTGGAAGATCTTGTGTCATTATGTGGCCTCACCTGTGAATAGTCATTATAGGGCGCCGTAAAACCCTTGGCTTGAGCTTGGAAATATAAGGCCTCACTGTTAGGTGAACATTTTGGCATTTATACGATAAATTAATTGAGCTTCCGCTTTAGGGTTATGGCGAAATCAGAATTTGGTCATACTGGAAGTCAAGGATAGTGTTTGGGAGGACAGTATGGCGGGATGGTTGAAAGGCTTGTTGGCCGGGTTTGGCCTGACAGTTTTGATGCAAATCCTGTGGCTTAGTGTCATGGGGATTACTATATCTGTTTCTCCTGAAACCGTTGCGGCCGGCATGGAACAAAGTTTGCATAATCTGAGTCGAAAGGATCTCACTTCCCGCCTCGAAAAAGGCATGGCACCCGTCGTGAACCAGAGCATGACGAAACTGGTGCATACGGTGAATATACAGGTTGACGGGATTACTCTCGGAATTAACCGGGCGAATGAATATCGCTTACAGCGTCAATTGATTCATGATATGAATACGTCAGTGGCAGGATATCTGAATCGTCAGTTAACGTCTCCGGCAATGGCTCAAACCCTCTCACGCGTACTATGGACCCATCCCGAGGTGATTCAGATGCAAGCTTTCTGGGGCCCTGTGTCCGTACCAGTGCGGATCCGCATTCCCTGATGCTCGATTGGTTTTGGAGCAGGCATAAGAACATTGGATAAAGCGGTCTGGGCGATGTTATTGCCCGTGGAAGGGGAAAAAGTGTCCCAGGTCTCGGAGATCGATGCATCGTGTGACATCATCAATATAAAGATTCCCCTTTGACGATACATGGTTGTTTGGTAGTTCCAGTACATCGGTGAAGGGGGGGGGTTAACGGTAATTCAAGGTCGAGTAAAGATTTGTGAAGTCTATACAGAGCAAAGCTTTCGGGGATTGTCCAAACTGCGAGACGCAAGTGATATTATATATTGTCTTTAATCGACATCAAAACAGTAGGTCTGCCCGCAACCCGGCACAAAAAAGGACTTGATCTAAAAACCTTCGTCGTCTTCTTGTTCCGTTAACATTACCCCCCTTGCTGGATCCGAAACACGATTTCCTTTGATTAGACAATCCCGAACGTCTTCTGCGGGTGAGACAGAGTTTGGCATTATGTTCCATGCAACAATTTCCCTACTATTCGTTGAAAAGTCCTTTAGGGCTGCCCTTTCCTAATCCCCAATATGTCTACACCACTTCTTAGAAGTCCAGGACTTCGGCATAGTTCCGCTAACCCGCACGGTTGAGCGAATCGGATAAGGGGTGGACAAATTCTCCCCGATGGGATATCATGGCGGCATGAAGACATTATCGACTGTTGCATCCTTTTCGCTGTCCGCAGTCAGGGTACGCTTGGTCACACGCGACGAAGTGACGCGGTGGCAGACCCTCATGGCTCGCTACCATTATTTAGGATTTCCCGGGTTTGTGGGGGAACGGCTGTACCAGGTGGCGGAATGGCACGGGCAGTGGCTAGCCCTGATTGGCTGGACCGCTGCAGCCTACC
>JAKBWA010000042.1 GCA_021841025.1 Bacillota bacterium
CCATGTCCTCGTGAATGAATCGCTATGCCGCTTTGGCAGAAAAAGATCCCGTTAGACCTTTTCACAAGGCCACATCCGCATTGACCCAATAAATGCGTAAAGCATTTTCAATCCCGGGGGTCCTTCACAAAATTTGATTTCGAGATCTCAATTCAGCAAATTGAGGATCATGACTAATGAAACACGGCAATAGTAAAGATAATCAGCGTCAGTGTACCGAGTCCAATATGCGCCAAAGTCCACCTCATAGAAAACCGGCGTTTACGCAGTAAAAAACCAAAAAAGAGCACAAAACCCACTATAACATTCAGCAAAAACACCAAATATGCCCAGACAATCAGACTCACGATGAACCCCTCCTCGGGAGAACAAATCCTTTGTCTCCCAGTATGTGGTGGTGACGTTCGAGGTTTAGCCAGTTAGAGCTTTTTACGCCGGTACCGACCTGGGGATGATGGTAATGCGCTTTGAGGTGTGGCGCTAGTGCCGAACTAAAAAAGATAAATGTCATTACCGCAAGAAATAAATGCAAGGCTAAAAGTCGGGGCGGCAGGTTCTTTCTCCGAAAATCATAGCGAACAAAAAAGATCACACCGAGGATAAAAGTTACTACATAAGAAATATAGGCCCAGATGACAAAATGCACCAAAGTTTCCCACCTCCGCTCACAACATTTAACCTAACCAATTTGCAGTCAAGGATCAATCAATATCACAAAAGAGCCTTTCTCGCAGCGGAAAGAACTCTCTAACAGTTCAACGCGTCCGGAGAACAGCGCCCCTGGAAACTAGACACCCAGTCATCTAGGTCGGTATGGGAACAGCAATTCTCCCCGTGAGGTCGTCTCCTTGTTGTGCCATCTATTTACATATTGCTAAGAGGGATCCTCGCATCTTCTCCTCATGCCGGGCGTAATATTCCTTCATGTCGACTTAAATACTGCCTCAACACAGCGGAGCATGGATTCGAACGGCTGTGACGTTCACGGAGATAATATTGACCGCAGCTCCCATCGCCTTGGGCTGTCTTCAGCTGATAGAATTTCCCCATGTTATCTTAGGACTGATGGTAGGTTTGATTTTCGGTACCGGCCTTACCCCGGCAACCTTCCTCCATACATTGCAGAGACACCCCAGCAGAATTTCAGGCACGAACTGTAATCTTCCGCCACGCAACAAGTACTCTGGGCGGCTTTTTACTCATTCTAATTTTCAGCAAATTTTCAGTAAAATTGTCCAAATAACAAAACTGTAGGCATCCCTTTTATCGCTGCAGGGAGATAATCTACGCAGTTCCTCTGATCTGGCTATTAATTACAATGCCGTTTCTCTCTGCAACGGGAGTTGAGTCAATGAATCCACGCTCTCAACCACTTAAAGTGAATACGCCGTATCCGCGGGAATTCAGATCCTTTCTGAATGAATCTGGGGGCCATTTGCCCAACGAACCACTTGACAGTCCAAGCTGATATCTCCATTGTGAGTTAGGACCCACAACGCTGACCTTGGACTTGCACGGAGATCCGCTTTATGAATGACTCATAGGGCCAATATCACAGTGTTTCGCACTCGTCTGCCACAGACCAGAAAATAGCACCTCAAGACATCGTGCTCAGGGGATGATGGCAAATAATTTGTCCTGAGGGATTCAAGATGGCCAGTTGGGTCTCATGGCAACTTTCGCATGATATGATTCAAAGCTTTTCAAAGACATACTGCTGGGCGATAATTCAGAGTCATTGGGGTCCAGGCTCGTTACATGCCTTATCTATCATGTGTCCCTTTAACGTATTTTTTGAGTGAGAGGACCGTTTCCCAGATCCGGCAACCCAAAGAGCCCAGAATTGCTAGTGGATACGCTAACAGCCCCGGCAGCTAGAGCCTGGTGCACCTGTTCGAGTGAGGTAATCAACCCGCCGGCAATTAAGGGCTGTTTAATACGTGAAAATAATTGCTGGATAAGATTGGGCAACACCCCGGGTAACACCTCGACAGCATCCGCTTCCTGGCGTTCGACCTGCGCAATTCCCGATTCCACCGATTGGCTGTCGATGAGAAAAATCCGCTGAATTGTCATCATACCCAATTTGGCAGCATGGTTTAAAGTATGGCCGTGGGTGGAAATAATCCCATCAGGCGCGGCGAATTCGTGAAAAAACCGCAAGGCTTCGAAGTCTCCGGTAAGACCTCTGACCATATCGATGTGAACAAACACTTGCCGATGTCGCCTTTGCAACAATGCCACGGCCTCAGCGACGGCATCTATCCGACCTCCCAAAAGAAAGACCCATCCACCTTGTCCTTCACTAAGAACATTCCATTTCCCGGCATCCCGTAGGGCCGGAATTATAGAAGGCATCAATGATTTATCTATGCGCACGCGTCCCTCACCTTACTTCGCCCAAAATTCCGCGTCCTCCGGGCCATCTCGCCAAATGCGATGGCATTGGTTTTCCATCATTAGCATTTGTTCCATTATGGATGTTTCCCAATGGATATGCAAAGAAGAGACAAGAAGAGTGACATAAGCTCATTTTCGGAGCTTATGTCACAACACGCTCCACGTGCCTTGTTATTTTAGTGCGGGTTCAACCTATATCCTGTCAAAATATCGCACCAATATCGGCCAAGACCTTCATTTCTTTGATCTTCTACACAGCCCTCTTTCTCTTAGGAAAAATTGTGAAGATTACATAGTCAATTCCACCATAGCTGATGCATACTATCACTATTCTTACATCCGCAACGATGTTGTCGGCATGAGTTTGTTAGTTGCTGAGTGAACATTTCTTGTGTTTTTTCGGTTGACTGCAAAATTGTTTCAGTTGGCAGTTTTACCCCAGACCCATTCATGGCCTGCGACAGAGCAGCCGATCTTCGCAAAAGAAGCATTCGTGGAGAAGAATCCATGAATGATCCATATCTAAGACCAAGCTGTCAAACACGTCTATATGCCTTGCGAATTGTTTATCAGCCCATCGCTATCATCAAAATTCACGATATCCACAAAGTTAAAGGGAGGAATCTATTGATGTCCCAAGAACAACCAGGTATTGGCACTTCCGAAACCATCACAGTACGCTCCGTATCCCGTCACAGCACCAGGCAATTCATCATAATTCTTTTCATTGCCTCGATCCCCGCTTTTCTCGAAGGGTTCGATAATAACCTTTTCACCTTTGGAGCCCCCTATATTGTGCACAATATCCATGGTGCTTCCGCTTTATTAGGAACTTTGGCCACGGGATATGCTCTGGGCATTGCGGTATTCAGCATGGTCGGCGGATACTTATTCGACCGCACTCCTGTGAAATACACGGTCATGGCTTCCATTGTCTTATTCGCGGGGTTCACGGTGCTTACAGGATATGTGAGCACCCCCCGGGAATTATTCGCCGTGCGTCTTGGTGTGGGCATAGAAGTAGGAATCTTTCAGCCTGCCGCAGCGGCTCTTTTGGGAGATATTTTTTTCGAGACTCGCGGACGGGCTTTGTCTCTTTTTTCGGTGCTATTTGGCTTGGGGCTTTTCGTGGGTCCCTATCTCATCAGTCCCTTTCTGCCACATTACCGCATTCCCTTCGTGTTGTCAGGAATCGCAGCCCTCATTTCGTTGGCGCTTTTTGCGGTTTTCATTCCGCGAACGTACAAGGTCCTCGAAAAACAATCTATAAACTTGGCCGGAATGTTCAATCACAATGTCATCATTCTGTCATTTGCCATCTTCTTGTTTGGCATTACGCTGTTTGGCTTTTTGGGCTATTATTCGGATTATCTTCTCAACGTCCTTCATCTCCCGCCCGGCTTATCCGCCGGCATTTATTCCATGGGAGGATTAGGCGGGCTGATTTGCGCTTTTCCTATCGGATATTTGGCAGACAAAATTGGCCGGAAAAGGGGCCTAAGTTTTGCCTCGTTGTTAATCGTGATTGGGAGCATTGGCATGTTTTCCGTAACACGCAACGTCCTTCTTCTTTTCGTCCTCACCTTTTTATTCGGTGCAGGGTGGGGAATCTTCGTCGGACTAAGCATTGGCGTAGCTCAAGATTCTACTCATGATGCCATCGCCGGTAGCGTAACAGGTTGGATCTACCTCATTTTTAACTTGGGTGCTCTCTTGGGCGGTCCGATGTTTTCGTCTCTAATTCCTTTGGGCTTTAAAACCGCGGGATTAATCACACTCGGTCTCACGAGCACCGTATCATTCGTTTTAAGCCTTTTGACCCGTCCGATCATCCAAAGCAACATTGATGTGCTAAGTAATTCTTCTTGAGAGGTGCCGGGGTTCAGGATTTTTGTCGCCGTGTAGCCGCTATTAGACCCCATGGCGAGACTTTGTGACGAAAGGGGTTTCAGCCAGGCGGCACCTGGGATCGTCAATCGTTATGTTCGTTTAGCCAATTTCTGATGAATAAGCTTTCCGCGCCTCCTTTTGTAAATTTGCCGAGTTTGCCGATCCCAACGTCCGGTTAGGGTACCCTCACTCTGACAGCAAGATAAAAGAAGTGTGACGAGTCGGCAGACATCGTCATAATGCCTTGGGTTGCTTCACGGCATTTCTTATGGACCACGGGGATCTCCCACAAGAATGTGTGTCCTGTTCTCTCACCTCTCACGTGACGATCTGCCCCAATAGGAGAGGTTTCCCACTGTCGCCCCTGGTGACAGCCATTCGTCGTCGAGACCTATTCGAACGGCTATGACGTTCATTGGTCCGTCTTGGGCTCGACTAGGCTTAAGCGCACAGTAGTGGGTGGGATGGGATGCCGGACTGTGTCCTGGTGTTCAATGGGACGAGACTCGAATTGAACCGTTATATTCAAGTGCGGAATTTTATCATCGGGAATGGGCGGCGTGACGATAAAGTTGCGACTGGCATGCGAGGCATCGCTCTGACCGGTGTGAGCCGTTGGTTCGTAACCGTCAAGAGATAAATTGACCTCGAGGTGGTGAAAAATCCCTCCGTCCAACCCGGCGCCTTCTAGTTCTACCACCACTACGCTGCAATTGTTGTACTGGCGAATATACGGGATCATGACGAGGATGCCATCTTGCTGCTTAGCGGCCATTACCGGCACGAATCGCAAAAACTGATCCGGGTTCACCGGTTCTCGAAATTCCGGCCGACGGTGCAAAAAAGCAAATAAGTGTTGTAAGAGGCGTACTGACATGCCATATTTCTGTGCCCAATCGTTTAAATATTCGGTTCGTGGGAACCCAGGGTTATCTTCTGAAATGGCATAGCGCTCGGACACGAGTGCAGAAATCTTCTCGTCAATATCTCTCAGGCGTTCATCATAATGCTCAGTGGGCGGGCGAAATGGCATTATTCTCATCACACTAGCCTCCATGCAAGCATGTACTTTCCAATCTCTTATCTTGATTGTAGTAATAATTTGGCGACACCGTCAATGTGAAGAAAAAGCAAGGTCCACCTTAGTTCGATGAAGAGGAACTCCTGCCCCAGGTCACTCGTTTGGGCCCTACCCACCGCGGCTGGCACTGCGCAACACACGGCCTGGTTCCGGCCAGCGAGGTCGCCATTATGGATGACGGCACCGCGTGGCACGCCGGCTGGGGCCCCTGCGGCACCGATTGTCACCCGGTCGATCTCTTGATTCGCGATCCCCGTCACTGGGCGAATGAAGCCAGCGCCAAAAATGGGGGCTTTGGCCACCGAAGTGCTCCGGCTGCGCAAGGCTCTAGCCACTTTAGCCGCCATGCACACTATGCCGGCAGCCTACCGCCGACTGGCCAAACAGGTGCTCTTTGGTTCAAGCCCGCCTTATACCGATCGAACGAATTCGGACTCGAAAGACTCTCCGCCGTAACAGCATACGGCAAAGCATCAGGCCGGCCCGCTATTTTTTTCAGGGGGTGACCCGTTATGAAAGATCGCGCCCCATCCGATGACTCCCCAATCGCAGCCATTGGCGTCCTGCGTCACACGGATCAGAATGCTCTCGGCCATCCGTTGAGTCCCTGCACCGCCTGTGACGACTCCGCCCCACCACTTGACAAGCCGGATACAGAAGATCAGTCTCGTTACTGTACGAATTTTTTCGTCTCTTACGCGTCTTGACCGGGGAGGACTAATAGGTCAACCAGAATGTGGCAATTCGGGATTAACTGGACGTGATGGCGATTCTTCCAAAAAGCTCTGGAGGCTTGGTATGGCTTTTTTGTTCTGATTTCCTCTGAGGATCATTCGGATACCCCGACAGACTTCTTGGCAGTCTTACTGCCTTAGAAATTAGAAACGTCCCGTCAACGTCGTGAGTATATGATGCCACACATCCTTTAATGTGATCGGCCAGGAAAACGGTGGCGCCGGCACTTGACGAGGGCATGATTTGTTAGCGCACAATTCGAATTCATCCGGCAAATACACGCGGTACTCACTTTGGTCCCACCGATAGGTCACCAATAACCCGTCAATCTTATAGATTCCCGGCTTATTCGCGGTCATTCCCAGCACGGGTGCCCAAAAATGGGGTGTAATCGAAACGGTATAGGGCAATTTTATAGGCTGAGGCCAACCAAAAGTCACTTCGTCGAGCGGTTTTGTTGTCGACACGCTTTCTAATCCCGTCCGTACTTGTACGTGGGCGGGAATATTGGTCGGGCGAATTTTTACAATCGTTTCAGATAATCCCGTATGGTTTCTTAACGGATATCCCGTAAACGTTCTGATGGCGTTTACAGAAGTTTGATCGGACAACGTATACGACCCCGCGTGCTGGGCTTTGAGTCGAGCGCCAATAGGTCCGGGGGATTCCGCCACATACACATATCCCATTATGCCGAGTATCCCGACGATTCCCACCAGTACAACGGCTCCTCCGACGAATCCCCGGCGCCAACGAATGCGTCGCTGTACAGCGTTCAATTGTGATTGCCTGCGTAAATAATCGTCGCGTGGTTGGGAAAATTATTATTGCCCCACAAATACTGTGTATACCCATAAAAATGCCATGATTCCTTGACATATTGACTAAAACCGCTTTGGGCCGTTAAACTGGCACCAAATGCATGAAACGCTCCCCCGTAATTATAGGCTGTATGGCTACTGCGACCAAACAGTGTCCCCGCAACGTAGGTATTCGTATATTGATTCGGCGGTGGTTCTGAACTCACGTTTTGCCCCAATATTAACCCACCATCCCATGCCGTCGCCTTAACCAAATAATACGGAGGAAAAGCTGTGTTATCTCCGCAAGCACTCTGAAAATAAATCCGCTCATAACTAAAGTCCGATAATAATTGATAACCTTGATTAGCCCATTGACCCGGCGATAAATATTTCTCAACATATGCGGACTGTGTATTGGCAATCCCACTGCTTCCATCTAATGACCAAGGTCCCGTACTGCCCGTCGAATAGCCCACACCAATCGTGGAGTCGGCGGTACTTCCATAAATAAAATCTGCCGATGCATCGCCAGAATTGTGCAGTTCCCCAATTTTGGTATAACTTGTTGTCGTCCCATCCAGCGATTGGATATACCCGCAATAGGCCTGGGGATTGATGCTGTGCATCGTCACTGCCGAAGACGACGAGGTTAAGGTACTCTGTGCCGTTTCCCGTTGCACCAATGCTCGACGACCTGTCATCCACATAGCCGTGCGTCCCCGCGGTTGCAATTTTATTGCCGGCGCTGTTGTTGCCAACACTTTCGGCGATCCAAACAGGTTTTGCGTAAACGCATACACATCGGGCTGATGATTTTTCTGTGTGACTACCACGGTAAAATTCACTTGTCCGTGATTGTGCTGAGCCGCATGAATGACCGAGGCTGTCGGCTGATAAATCACATTGACTTGGCCTTGCGCATTGGTTTGCCCTATCGCCAGGGGATCGGTCGATGTCTGCTGTGGGATATTAGCAAATAATAACACTTGAGCATGTGCCAAAGGCGTTCCGTTTTGAGTCAACGCATCTAGAGCGGCCATCGGTAACGGCTGTGTCGCGGCTTGAACCGGAGTAGCCGCCCAGGTTATTGCGGCAGGGACCCACAAACTCGCACTCGCTATTCCCCCTACAAACAATATCACCGCCTTTTTCATAACTTCTTCTTCCATCCTTTTTGTCTCTCTTTTTTTGACGCGCTTTTTGAACTTGGTCTTTCGATATTCTCTTGTTCCTGATTAGGTCTTTGGTACTAGTCAACATGGTTCCGAGTGTAGCGCAGGAGTTCTGTCCCTCGCAACCGCTTTCTTTTCTTTTTCTTTCG
>JAKBWA010000045.1 GCA_021841025.1 Bacillota bacterium
ACATGAAATTCGCACTCACCATAAACGGCGCGGCTCGTCGTCAGTGTTCCCTCTTAGACCGGAGATAGACTAAAACCCCTCAAGAAACCGCTATTTCTAGGTGAAAACCCTTAACCTGACAGCATTGGGTTAATGCCCCCTAATTTCTATCAAATCTTACTATTTACCTCACACACATACACAAGCGATGCCCTTTTTCTCTTGTTTTGAATAGATTGGACACTGGGATTCGAACCCAATCAGGGTGCTGTGCTATCAATGCCATAAAGTCGATAGGAGGTACCATCAACGTTGTTAAATTGACGGATGAGATGAACCCATGATACTTTACCGTACCACATTGTGGGATAGTATCTGTTGATGTCAACAAGATGGCCCGCGGCTCCAGTGGGTTGTGGGACTAAGAACGCCGAGGCACGTCCTCGTGGATTAAGAAGAATGGATTTGTAGTCGTAGTCCGAGGTAATAATAAATTGCCTGGGATTATTGACTTGGATGACAACAGGGACACCAGTGGTAAAATCATCCGTCAATACGATCATATGGGGATGGTGGTTCATGAACCGAATTAGTGCTAGGCTTCCTGGGGTTATTGATGTCATGCTTTTATTCTCCAGTGCCATACGGACAATGGCGCCGTCTGGACTTCCCAATTGCGAAGTTTGAAGAGCATAGTAAGTTCCGAAGGATCCTGAGAGCAAAAGCAATGTGATGAGACCCCATCCAAGAAACGGCCGCTTTATCAGGCGGGGAAATATATGGGCAATTTTGGCCGCAATATAACACACTAGTACGAATCCAGTAGGGATGTAATAAATGAAGTAGCGGTCCCATGGAGCCAGATTTCCCTTGAGAAGAAGGGTAAAGTCCAGCAATAGAGGCCCGATAAGTCCTCCTAACACGACAGGAACAAAAGTGTCTGAACCGCGTCTTCCTAGCAAGAAAATGCCCATCGCAATTCCGAGTATTAGTGGCCAGAAGAACAACGTGAAATGGCTGATATATAGTAACGAATTGATGGGATGAGACATTTCGTGCGTTCGTATGTACTGTTCGTATCCGCTTAACTTGGTTTGCGCAATGTTACTGTATGTGCCGTCAAGGAAATAAAACGGGTTTTTCATGATAAGCCAATTGAAATACAGCCATAGAGCCCCACCTGCCGTCAGGGGAGCCAGCAAAAGAATGCCGGTACCCCGAATTACCGACCATGACTCCCGGCCTATGATTTGCGAGATGGCTACTCCCAACGCCACCATGATACCAAATGGTATGGCTTCATATCGGACACCGAGGCCCACCACAAGCCAAAACGCTGCGGAGGTGAGAGCCTTGAGGGAACCAACTTGAAGATAGGTAAAAACGCCGTAATAAGTTGCGATAACACAGGCAGCCAACATGCCGTCCGTCATGCCGTTGGCACTATACAAGAGAATCATGGGATTAAGCATATATATGAGAACCATACCCGTCCGCCATGGTTGGGGAATGTTGAATCGTATTAAGAGTTTGGTTAGATAGTATGTGCCAATCCCGGAAAACAACGCACTCACAGGAATACCGGCGATGCCTTCGCGTACCAATTGAGGCCATAGTGGGTAAAAGACGACAATGGGTAGAGATAGAATGCTCGATAAAGGGGTCCACACGAATCCGATTGCACCTAAATGAGGGTCCCGGCTCCATAAAACAAAAAAAGCGTGGGCAACCCGCGATACCGCATCATAGGACATGTAATGAAGATGCAAGGTTAGGTAGGCACCTAGTGCCAGTCCAAGAACAAAAGCACTGAATCCTAGCCATTTTGCGTCGTTGGACATTGTTTGCGTTTGAAGCGGTATTGGCGCAAGACCTCGTGAACGTGAATTCACAAAGTCTTTTTGAATGGCGTTCTGGTGCGTCGTCATGATCTCCAAATTCATATGGTTTACCTCCAAATGCGTTACCATCATGGTAAAATTTTTTGGCAGATTTTTCAGTCTCATCTGCAGTCTCATCGAAGGCTCGGTTGTTGCCAGCGCGAGACAAATTGGAGTTCGCAAATGGTTCTTAAATTTTGCTTTGTGTTACGTTATGACGGTACGATGCGGTTAACCAAGGTTTCGCGCTCAGAGCAAAGCCACCGAGAGGTGGCGACGCAAAGCCACGGGCCCATGAAATCAAGAATCGTGATGCATATGGGTAGCCGGGTTGCCGAGAAGCCGAGTGAGGCAAGTAGTCTTTATAGAGCCTAGTAAGGCTTACTGTCTCATAATTCGCTGAACGCGTTTCCATGGAATTGTATTCCAAGGGAGCACGAATCAAATGCGAGTGTTTCACTCAGTGCTTAATTCCATTCGCTGGTCTTTTGCCCGAAAAATGCTTGCGGGCATGACCATAGGATTATTAGGAACCGCGACCATACGATTTCTACCGCCGGTTTTGAACACCGTTGCCCAGCCCATTATTCCCGTGCCAGCGGTTACTGGTATTTCTGTCACCCCATCAATGTTTGGGGCCAATGTGAGTGGGTGGGATCCATGGATGCTCAGTCCGTCAGGCGTATCTGCCATCAAGTCGATGGGATTCACTGTGCAGCAATTCCCCAATTGTCCTTGGATCTATAACTGGTCCACGAATCAAAGTCTCAATGGCGGAAAATGGTATCCGATTCCCGTCTCCTTAAACCAATGGAGCCAGGAACTGACACAAACCCACAATACTGGACTTTATATCGTTCCTTATGGATTTAATCGCTCTGGTACCGGCGGGGCTACGGTTTCGAGTGTCCAGAATCTTACAGAATACATTGTTCAGCATCATGAGCCCATCTCCGCCATGGTCATCGGTTCCGAGCAATACGGAAGTTGGGCTCAAAATCTTCACCATCGGCAAACTGCGTTGCGCTATGCGCAACTGTCCGTGAAAATGGCTCAAGCCATTCACGCTATTGATCCGGCGATGAAAGTGGGCGTCGATTATGAGTTGCCCGCTAATATTACTCAGGCTGACTTTAAGAGTACATTATGGAATAAAACCGTTATTTCCATGACCGCCCCTTACGTTCAGTTCGTCAGCGTTCACATCTATCCCTTGAATCAGGTGCAATCCAATGTTTCGTTGCTCCAAAGTTTGTACGCCGAATTGGCATCCGATATGCGTTACGTCAACCAGCAAGTCCAACAGTTCAGCGGGAGCTCTGGGAATCACCTCGCGCTCTGGGTCACGGAGTTCAACCCTTATGGGCTGGAAAGTGCTCAAAGTGTCCAACCCGTCTTCGGGGCCGCGTTGGTGCAAAGCTATCTGGAAATGATGAGTTTGGGCGCCAAGCAAGTGGATTGGTGGGCAATGTACGGAGACGCCCACATTCCGCAGTCACCGGGGAGTATTGCCACCAATACACCTTTGGCAACCGGTTCGCAGGCCACTTTTGCCAGCAACGGGTTGGCTAGCGAAGCGATTGCCCCGCAGCCGCAGCCCGAGAATAGTCTGTATTCTACGGGTGTTGCTTACAGGCAGATGATGCAGTTAATCGGGCGTGGGGCGACGCTCTTCGTCGATTCACCGCTTTATCACACGTATCATGTTTTTGCGGCACGCATTCGGCACCAAAACTCGGAAGACTGGATTGTCATCAATGACAGCCATCATACAGCCACTGTGACGGTGTCAGGACAACAACACTCTCTTGCTTCGGCGGCTATGACCATATTCTCTGGTGTTCTCCCATCGTCCACTCCGCAAGTGTCGGGTGTTCCTGTTCATTCGCCCACAATTCTTACCAGCGCCCAGTGGAACGCTCATACCCACCAGTTAACCATCACGGGCCAAGGATTTGGTGTGACACCGTCATCCGGTTCTCCAGCTCCCGGACAAGGGATTGACCAATCCCGGCTGATGGTGACTGATAACACGAGTACAGCAAACTACGGATGGGCTTTTCCCGGGGTAAACACCGATTGGTACGGGATCACCCCTGTGACATGGTCTAACACGTCCATTGTTCTAAAACTCGATGGACCGATGCCGAATTCCGGCGACTCGCTCCATGTGAGCTGGTGGAACCCTATCGGCTTCATGGATGTTCCAACTCATCAAATTCCTGTCAGGTGGATTCCGTCGTCTCCGATACAGCCGGTAGCCTCGATTGCCATATCCAGCGCCACATACTCGCCGACCACGCGTATATTAACAATATTGGGCAATAATCTGGGCAGTTTGCCCCAAACTGTAGCCGCACGCGGAGGAGGTTATGACCAGGAAGATTTTGCGATCTTAATTCGGGGATCCAACATTCAGTACGGATACGAGGGTAACAACGACTGGTATGGCGTGGTGATCAAGCAATGGACCTCGTCGAAGATTGTTGCCGAATTAGTTACGCCACCTGCGGCCGGTCAACCCGTACAAGTGACGTGGATAGCCACTAACCAGAGTATCATTGCCTCGTCCTGACCGAAGCGGGAACTTAATCCCACGAAACGAGGCATGATCAAACCGCCTGTCTGAAGTGTGACCACTTAAGAGCCGATCTGTCCCACGGATTGGCTCTTAAGACAACAGACAGGAGCCTTACTCTTTATCGGCGGTGCCAAACTGGTCAGGTAACGGTTTCTCGCCGAGATCAGACGTGATAGGCTTCTGGGGCACCTTTCGGGAGGTTAACACCACGTAAGCGGCTCCCACGCCCAAAAATATTATCAGAGGAGCCAGGTCTATAAGCCAAAAAATTACAATTACCAGAAACAATCCAATTGCCACAATGGCGACGCTATGTAAGACATGGCGTAATAGAGATGGTTTCTGAAGATGATCTGCCGTCGCTTTCTGTCTCATCGTTAACGGCCTCCCTCCCGACTAACAGCACTTGTTAATTTCGTTGGTCCAGCAAGTTTGTTCCAGTCGACTAACCCATGTTTGGTCTTTTCCCAGTGCGAGGGCCGGGTAACAAGCTGGATGAGAGCTTTCCACGAGGCTAGGGACATCATGCTCCAGTAAATCGGGGTGAGGATCGTGTAAGGCACGAGATCCCAGTGCCCGCGTTTGGCGGCACCCACACTATTGAGATAGGTGAAGGCGAAATTGCCCGCTAAGAGGTTCATCATCCCGAGATAGTAAATACCGGGCGGGAATAGGTGCGGGATGATGCCCCAGTGGGTCATAAACCACAGTGAGGTGATAAACCAGTACAAAGGATTTAAGATAAACATTAAGGGAGTGCCTAAAATGGCCAGTTGGAAACCCCAGAAACCCTTACGTCCTAACTGCCGGCGGAGCTGAAGAGGATGGCGCATGTGCACGAGCCAGGTTTGCAAGTAACCCTTAATCCAGCGGGAGCGCTGTCTGATCCAGTTGACGAATTCGGAGTTGGCTTCCTCGTAAGTGATTGAATCAATGACTGCCGTCCGGTATCCAGCCTTGTGTAAACGAATTCCCAGATCGGCGTCTTCGGTGACGTTGTACGGATCCCAGGCTCCGATTTCTTTAAGCACCCGGGTGCGGAAGTGATTGGAGGTTCCACCCAGTGGGATCGGCATGCCCGCGGCATGGAGGGCGGGGAGGAGCAAATCAAACCAGGCGCCGTATTCCGCCGTGAACCACCGGGTTAGAAGGTTTTGCCCTGCATTAAAATAGGATAACTTGGCTTGGACGCAGCCAAGGCGACTATCGCTTTGCTGAAAAGCCAGCAGCGCTTTCTTGAGTTGGGATGGATCAGGCAGGTCTTCGGCGTCATAGATTGTAATAAATTCTCCTTGGGCTCGTTGCAGTCCAAAGTTGCAGGCCTTGGGCTTGGTTCGGGGATCGGATACCGGAACCACCACGATTTCGACAAAATGAGGAAGATGTGCCTGTCGGGCGGCGGTAATGGTTTCTACATCATCGTCTTCCAACAAAAGTTTGACATCGAGACGATCCGGAGGATAATCCAGTTGTTGCAAGGCCTGAGCCATAACCGGAAGCACGGAGGCTTCATCGCGTGCCGGGATCAAAATGGTATACATGGGAAGATCCGAGTCCTTAAGCTGTTGCAAATCTTCCGGAGTAAAGCTGAGGTCATTGTTGGATTTTGTGCCTTTGTTAATAATCCACAACCGATGAACGACTAAAATGGCGTAACACAGAATCAATAGGCTGCTTGTCACCGACAATGCCGTTACGGGATGCCATATCGTGACGACCGCCAAAAACAGGATGGTGAGGACAAGGGCGAGAGTTTGTCTAGGGGTCAGAGTCCGGATGGCGGAGTTGTCCGGACTCGTGGTGAAAAGATGCGAGCGGCTTATTGTCAGATCTTGTTCCTGATAGTGGCGGGCCAGTTGGGCGGCAATGTCCCTTTGTCCCGTTACCGTGACGGTTATGCGTTTGGCGGTTTTTGCTCCTAGGGACATGGGCCCTCGGTTGTCAAAGGGATTGGCGACAGCGACTACGATTTCCTTTAACGTATCGCTGACGGGGACCATGGCATATTGTCTCCATTCATCTTTCGTCATCAGTGACCAAATGGCATTGAGAGTATGATCATCATGAGACGGATTGTCTAGCAGATTTGTTACGGGTATGCTTGTTTGTTCGCCCAGCACGTTTGCCACCTGCCAGGAATTTAGGGCTTTGATCGAGAGGCAGATTTGCCCGAGTGTACCCCCTTGCCGATTTTGAATTTCGAGAGCGCGGTTCAGCAGATGAGGACTCAGACCATATTTGTTGACCGCGATATCGCCGAAGAGTGGCCGATTGTCGCCAGGGGAACCGTAAACCTTCCATTGGGCTACCAGTAGGTTCGCCAGAACTGTTCGGTAGATACGAACGGGGCCTAAACGATCGAGCAGGGCCCAGGCTGCAGGGGAAAGGGGTTCGGCCGCAGCGACCCACAAGCAGCCATCTTCTCGGCGAAAGGGCAGAATCCCGGCATCTCGGGCCTGATCTGGTTTTAGTAAGAATGCTGCGGAGAGGTCAATGTCTTCGACAGCGGTGCCCCGAGGATGATTGTCTGTGGCCAAGGTGATGGCGGGAACTTGACTCCAAAGTTCTATCGGACTAACACTCACGAGGATTCCCTCATTTCGTTAATTTTTAGAGATCCTGCGACAGCGCAAGACCGGCGGATTGCCAAATGTTTGACAACCTACATGACCCCGTACGCCAATGAAGAGAGGTGATGGGTCTGAATGATCTGAAACCATCTCACATCGTGAAATGTGTTACGTTTGTGCCGGAGTTTTGAGGCTTTGGTGAAAAATTTTCCGGGCAATAGCAATCAAAGTGGTGCGTGTTTTCAACAGTGTGGGGCTCCAATGGCCCTGGGAAGCTGGTGCCACCATGGATTGAACCACTGACAACGGTTCCATGGACGACTGGGTGCCGAATCCCTTGGGGAGAGAAGGCTTGTTCCCGGGAAACGCCGCAATTGACCAGCGCATATATCGAATGTGCCCGTGCACGGTGACCGCATCACTCCATTCGATATCCACATAGGTTGAGCGGGCGCCTCCGACATAATTTGGGGGCAGTGTAACGCCGTAAGCGGTGGCAATGACCCCGGGTACTAACTGAAATGATTGTACGGCGCTCAAAGAGTCACCATGGTACAAAAGACAGGCATGAAATCCGTACGTCGCCAGTTTGGTGGCGGACGGCGTACTCCACATCTCGACCAATGCTTGACCGGTCCCTGATTGCATGGAGTACATATCGGCTTGAGTGGCCGAACCTAAACCCAAAACCGAGGATTCGTTGGCGTAATAGACTGGGGTTTGGATAAATGCTGTCAATCGTGGCAGAAAGGTTCGGGGGTTAAAAACCGGTACGGACGATGGATTGCCGAAAGATCCCTCCGGCAGGGAGAACAGTGGCCACAGCAGCAAAAAGATGATTCCGGCCAAAATCACCGCACTTCCCATTCGCCCCCACTCCGGTTTTCTGAGATGAACGGCGGAAGATACGGGTGGAATCGTCAAGCCAAAGGGCCGGCACAATAGCATAAGAGCTGCCGCCAGAATGGCAAACAGCAAAAAACCAAGAACGGGATGAATGTAGGAAAAAGTGATGCCAGGACCTATGATGTGGACCGAAAGAACGATAACAGCCAGACGAATCCAATTAATAATGAGAGCTCCGATGAGTGCAATGAGGCTAATTAGAATTTTGTTGCGGAGACTTCCTTTGAAGGCGAACCACAAAACCGGAATCACAATAGCCGAACCCAACAGGCTGTCCGCTCCGCTGCAAGCCTGAGCCACAACGACCAAAACGGGACGGCTGTGGTACCAAACGGAGAAGGTTCCGGCCGGCAAAGAGGGGGCCAGCCACTGAACATGATGAGAAAGAAAGGTCAAAACGCCTACGGCCCAGTGGACCAGCACATTTTGGGTGGCGTTGGCCAGAGCTTGAAAAATGGGTGGCCAGACCAACAGTAGATAGGTTAGAGGAGCCAGAATAGCTCTTGTGGCTGCCAAGCCCCAAAATAGCCAACTCATCGCTAAAATCCAAAATGGCCATAACAACAAACCGGCATGGTTGTGAACGAAGAGAGCCGGCCACCTTTCAGGCGCTAAAACCAGTGCCGTTCCGGTAATGATGGCCAGCATGCCTCCCAATATCAGGTTGATCTCGCCGTCGTCCGGTTGCAGAGGATCGCCAGAAAGGATATTCCATAGGGCCCATCCTAATGCAATAATCGGAATCCAGATGAGGTCGGCAATCGGTGTGTCAGCCAGCAAATTGTTCCATAAGGGACTGGCATAGGCCAGAAGCGGAACGACAGAAACGATCATCCATAATATCCAATATGCCGACAGTCGAGTCATGACGCCGGATTTTCCGATATCAGTCACGCCAAGTCCTCCTCTAAGACACTATGCCTAACATTTGAGTCCATGCTATGGCAAGGCACTGCCCTCCGACAGTCCCGCTGACGGTCTCAAGCTGGGTATCAAGGAGAGATAGCGTGTTTGTTTCGTGAACGCCACTGCGAAGGACAAAAGCAAGAAGCCAGGCCCAGGCCAGGTGCCAAGCGCACGGCGGGGAACGCATTGAAAAAGAAAAGCCCGCGAATCTCAATGATTTCGCAGGCCTTGGAAGGGGGCGGGATATCTAGGTGCGAGCGGCACGACGCTTTATGGATATCCCCAAAGGAATCAATAACAAAAGAGGCAATCCGGCCGCCAAAGGGACTTCGGGCAGCTGGCCGCTGGCAAAGCCCGATTCGGACATTTCCACCTCGGTGTTCGTCCACGTGTCGCCTTGGGGCAATGTGATATTGGTGGTATATTGGCCAGCCTTCGTCACCTGACCGGAACTCTTGGGAAGCAGTGTGGTGTTCGACGGGTTGGTTTTGGGTGCCGCATATACAGAAACGTATTGCCCCACCGCCAAACCTGACCAAGTCCATGTGGCCGTACCCTGCGTTGCGCTCGTCTCGGTAATGCTAATGGATCCGTTACCGCCATTCGCACTACGGACCATTTCCGTCGCTGTGGCTGCCATGGACGATCCACTCATGCCCAGCATTAGAGCGCCGGTAACTCCTAAGGCTCCCACAGCACGCCAAATTGCAGTCGATTTCATCGAGATCGTTCCTTTCATGAGCCTATTCGATTAATGCACGAGCCACCCAGACCCTCTATGGTGACAAGCACACTATAAGGACCGATTGCACAGTTGGCAGTGCCGCAGATGGTGTCAAATGAGGTCTCGCATTAATCGTGATCCACTTCAGGTTATCACCAAAATAGAGACCTCAAGTGAGACTCTCTGTCTGTCGGCGCTTTGCTATACTGCTAGAAAAGTCTCGGCTCAGCAAAATTCCCGGGGACGGGGTCAGAACATCAGGAAGGACGTCGTAATATGTTGTCGTTCAAATCGACGGTGTTAACACAGACACCAGAAAGTGGGCTGGCGTTACGGTTTTGCTGCTGGTCGGAGAAAGATGCCGAACAGATGGCAGAGATGCCCTGGCAGGCCATTATGGACCGAGCTTTGGCAGGGCCTGGCGCCATGTTGAACCGAATCGGCCAAACCAAGGATACGGTTAACCTGCCATCAGGTGCTGATGAGGCCGCCTTGGCGGCTGTCCGCGAGTTGTGCGAGCGGATCCAGAAGAATCCCGAACCCCAGTGGATGCGACTTTCCCACGAACCAGAGGAAGGCACGTCCCGCTATGCACGGGATTTTCCCAGTGATGGCAATTTCAGCGGATATTGGCTAATGATTGCCGCCATCATTGACGAGTTGTTCGAATCCCAAACATCCGCGTCTGTTGTTCGGGAGTATCTAAAGACGGCTCTGAAACGGGTGCTGCTGGACGTTCACGTAAGCAGGGCACAACATTTTACGGATTATGCCTTTCGTGACGTTGTCACGGCGTGCGCCAATCGTCTGGCCACACAGTTGCAACTGGACACGCTATTGGCTCAAAAGCACCCGTTTGTGTTGATTTCGGCCGATTTAGACGGATTTAAAGCGATCAATGACACATACGGTCACGCAGCTGGGGATGACGTCCTGAATACGGTGGCACAAAGGTGGCAGCGACTGATGCGCCAATCCGACTGGCTGGGGCGCTGGGGAGGCGATGAATTCGTGATGATTCTGTCCAACCCCTTGAGCACCGAGGCCGTTGTTCGTTTCGGGAACCGGATTCGTCAGACTTGTGAGGAACCCATCGTTCTGCCGCGATTCGGTGCTGTGCAGGTGTCGTCTTCTTATGGTTATGCGCGGTATCCGGAAGAAGGCCAAGACATGGCTCAAATTTTGTCGGTAGCCGACCAGAGGCTTTACACGATGAAACGATTTTTGGCATGCGGCATGGACCCGGCAGGGGCCGATGCCGGTGAGAGTGTGAAGTGGTCGGACCGTATTCGCCGAGCACTGGAAACAAATCGTATTGATGTGTACTACCAGCCGATTTTACGCAGCGATGTCAATGTGCCCTTTCAATGGGAAGCTCTGGTTCGATACCGGGACAGGAATGGGGAAGTTCATTATCCGGCGGAGTTTTTGCCTGTTCTGCCCTCCGACGTGGTGCAGCAAATGGATCAGGCTGTTCTTCGACACGTCTTCGAAGATTTGAGCCGATGGCGCCTGCAAGATCACCGATGGACGGTGGCTATCAACGTTGACCCTGCCAGCTTGTCATCCGCCCGGTGGCAAGCGGATTTAATTCGGCTGCATCGGGACTTTCCTTTGGTGCAGTCGGAAGATATCACGTTCGAGATTCAGGAATCTCAGAGAGTCGAAAGCCCTCACCTCCTGGACGCCTTTTATCGAATGCAGCAGCAGGGATATCAGATTGCACTGGATGATTTTGGCACAGGGGACAGTACCTTGTCCCGATTGCAAAAGATGCCACTCAATACGATCAAAATTGATTCCACGGTGACTAGACAATGGCACTCAGATTCAGGACGAAGACTCATTCAGTCCATCATTGGACTGGCTCGACCCATGGGTTTGGCTGTGGTTGCGGAAGGCGTGGAGAGCGCCGCACAACAAAACGTTTTGCGTCAGTGGGGCTGTGAGGCGGGGCAGGGCTGGTTTTACAGTGCCGCCATTCCCGCCGGGGACGTGGCAGGTTGGACGTTCGGCGGTGATTCGGGCCTGTGAGCTCTGGGCTTGGGAGTGAGGATCCCAAGATTTTAGGTCCGGCGGACGCAAGCCGCCGGGATTCTTGGCAGAATGATGCATAATGCGTCAAGAACATTCTCTTCAGGCTGAAATTTAGGGAATGACCAGTTTTATACCCACCAAGGCCAGAACAACCAACACCAGATATTGAAAAGGTTTAGGTTTGATGCGAAAATGCAGTATGTTTCCGCTGACAAGGCCAATACCCACGGCTGGGAGGAGCCATGCTGCCGTGAGTACGGTATGCCTATTAAGCAATCCCAGAAAAAAATACAGAGCCCCTCGCACTACTGCATCAGTGACGGCAATAAACTGGAAAGACGCCCGGAAAGCCCGCTTGTTCAAGTGACGCATTTGCAGGTAAGCCACAATGGATGGCCCTCCGCCTCCGTAAAGACTTCCAATGACGCCCCCTAGGAACCCCAACGGCGCACCCCAGAATCTGGCAACGGATGGCATGCCTTCCGGTTTGGTTATTAGGGCATACAGCACGTACACTAAGATAAAAATACCCAACAGAACCGTGACACTTTGTGTGGGGAGTGCCTTGAGGATCCATGCTCCTATGATTAATCCGAAAATTGTAAAGATCCACAGCCACGGCATTTCTGCCCAGGCGACTTCTTTAAAGTCATAGGATCCCAATGCCAGGGCCGCAACGGCACCGAGGAGAAAAACAACGGGCACGACTTCTTTAATCGGTAAGAAAAAAATCAGCAAAGATACGGAGATCAACCCGGAACCGAACCCAATCATTCCACGGATGGCAAAAGCGGCCACAATTATGACACAGCTTATGATGTAAGCGTCAAGCGCAAAATATCCGAAGTGCACCGCCACAGCCTCCTCGCCCAAGACCCCGGGTCCCAATTACTGTAATTTTATGTCCGCAGTGAAAGTCTGGCAATGAGTTCTCGCGGGTGCCAGAATATTCGCGATCCTCGTTAGCCTGAGTTCTGTCCACCGGATAATGGTCATGGACCTGGGGAAGTTGCCGGAGGCTCCTAAAGAAGAGGACCGGTAAAGGCTTCGCATTCATACGCGGATATCCATTTTGCTGATAAATTATGACGGCTCCGCGGCCAGGAGGACGCCCGGAGCCGTCATGAGGATGTGAAGATGGGGTTCTCTATCGCCCAGCATTAACGGGGGAGGATATCGCGATCAAAAATCTCCATCGGGATTCCTAACGAAACGCAAGCATTGGGAATATCCACAACGCCTCCAATACGTCCTTCGACGGGGGCGGCACTGAGCAGGAGATAGGCCTGTTCTCGGCTAAAGCCGAAGTTTGTCAGGTAATGAATCGCTTGGAGAGCTGCCTGACGGTAGGCGACGGTGGCATCGAGATAATAGTTTTGGCCGTTTTCCACCGAAATCCCTTCAAAACTCAGATATCGCGAGTACCGGGGCTCGACCGGACCCGGCTGAAAAATCGGGCTGCTGACTCCGTACCGGCTCATCCCGCCTCGTATAATGTCAACCCCCAATTCAATCCATCCCGACATTTCGATGGCGCCGCAGAAGGTCATTTCACCGTCACCCTGGGAAAAATGCAAGTCACCGACAGACAGTAAGGCATCTTTGACGTATACCGGAAAAAAGATGCGGGTACCTCGCGACAGGTTTTTAATGTCGACATTGCCTCCGTGTTCTCTGGGCGGGATGGTGCGGGCAGCCTCCTCCGCTGCGCGTTCGCGTTCCCTTCCTTGAAGCGTGCCCAATAGTGCATTGTCCGGCAGGGGCGGCAGACCTAAGGGGGGAATCCGGTGGGGATTGGTGGCTATGAGTTCTCGTTCGCGTTGGTTCCAGGTGTGGAGAAGATCATGGGACGGGGCACAGCCCATGAGACCCGGATGGGAAATTCCGGCAAAGCGAACGCCCGGGAGATGTCTTGACGTCGCGTAAATGCCATGAAAGTCCCAAATGGCCTTGCGGGCTTCCGGGAAATAGTCTGCAAGAAAGCTCCCGCCGTTATTCTTGGAAAAGATCCCGGTATATCCCCATCCCTCCAGGGACCCGATGTCAAGAATGTCAACGACTAGAAGATCGCCGGGCATGGCACCTTTGATGGCGAAGGGTCCGCTCAGCATATGGGCGCGGGATAGATCAACCTGTTCAATGTCGGTGGCGCTGTCGTTGTTGCGAATTTGTCCGTCCGTCCATTCCAGACATTCGACTCGAAAGTCGTCTCCCGGGGCGACGGCGATTTCCGCAGGAATATCGGGGTGCCAACGGTTATGGCCGGGCAATTCCTGTTCAGTCATGGATTTAGCGGGATCCACATGAAATAGGGTTCGGGGCATCGACAGTCATCCTTTCGTTTGGCACAATTTGCGTGATGCGTCCAACGGAAATTCATTTCCGGTCAATTGTCATAAGGGCTTTGTGAGAACACGTTGTGCTCTCAAACATCTTCCTCGCCAAGTTCCGGGTCTGATCCCTTGAGAGGTTCCCGGTGCCGGGAACCAATCTGGACAAGTTGACCTTGGGTTTTACACTGGTCGTGGCAGGCGGCTTCGAGACTGCAACATAATGAACACACTGTGCCGTCGTGATGGGGACACTGCATCATGTCGCGGGGCTCGAAAGAAAAGTCGCAGACTTGACAGCTTACCTCATTAGGGTGCCCCGCGATTTCAGGGCTGGTTCGGGCAATGTAATAACGGCCCCGGGTGATTACGGCGATCACAGGCGAAAGGACGAAGGCGAGAAGTAAGGATAAAAAAGGCGAAAAGGCTGCAAAGGTTGCACCGAACGCTCCAAAATAGGCGGCGATAGCGATAGCGGAGGCGATAATCATCGACCCGAATCCGACGGGGTTGAAATGATACAAGTGCCCCCGCTTGAATTCGATATAGCTGGGGCTTAATTTCAACACAGGCTTGTTAATTACCAAGTCGGCGACAACGGCCCCAATCCAGGCCACGGCGACGTTGGAATAGAAGCCCAGAACCGTATTGAGAAAACTAAACACCCCGAGTTCCATCAGAGTCAGAGCAATTCCCACATTCAGCATCAACCATACAACGCGTCCCGGATGGGCATGGAAGATGCGGGAGAAGAAATTGGACCACGACAAAGACCCTGAGTAGGCATTAGTCACATTAATCTTGACCTGGGATATCAGCACGAAAAATGTGCCAATGGTTAAGGCCATCGCGATGCTGGGGATCCACAAGTGCAAAGCATGTAAATACATTTGGATAGGCTCATCCGCTTTGACGGGACCAACTTGAGGCGCCACAAAAGAGGCGAGAACCGAACCGCCGATTTGTTTTGCGGCTCCTAGAATGACCCACCCCGGACCAGCCAAAATGACTGCCCGCCACCATGCCCGTTTATTGCTTTCGGTCAAATCGGGCATGAATCTGAGGTAGTCGACTTGTTCCCCGATTTGGGCAATTAAAGACAAAACCACCCCGGCAGCGGCACCAAAGAGCAGAGCGTTAAAGGTTCCGTGCCCTTGGCTGCCGGCAAAGTGTGTCCAGTGACTGAATATCGCGGGCTGTTTGGTGGCGATAACGATTAATGGCAACACCAGCAGTGCGAGCCAGACCGGTTGGGTCCAGACTTGCAGTTTAGACAAGAAGGTCATGCCATATATGACCAGGGGAATAATGGACACGGAGGCAATCAAGTAGCTCAACGCCAGCGGAATGCCAAAGTAGGCGGTAAGTGCTTGGGACATCACCGACCCTTCCAAAGAAAAGTAAATAATGGTGAAGGACGCATAGATCAAAGAAGTCAGGGTGGATCCGTAGTAGCCAAAACCCGCTCCACGGGTCAACAGATCCATATCGATATTATAACGTGCCGCATAATAGGCTATTGGGATCCCCGTTAGGAAGATGATAGCCGCTACCACAAGAATAGCGGTTAAGGCGTTGGAAAAGCCGTAACTTAGGGTAATGGAACCGCCAATGGCAAAGTCGGCGAGATACGCAATCCCTCCCAGTGCTGAACTGGCCACCGCAAATTCAGTCCAACGCCGGAATGATTTTGGAGCATAACGTAACGCGTAATCCTCCATGACAGGATTGCTGACCAGGGAATTGAACCGCCTTTTGGAAAGCTTATTCACCACGAGCGCCCCCTATTAATAAAGTTGCATACAATTTCTTGAGTCTTTTCAAGAATAGCGAAACGATGAGAAAAATTTTTGTGTCAGACGAACAAAAAGTAACTAGACAACAATGATTAACCAATAGGTGTACTCGGATGCTTCTTCGGCACGCGGGATTGTTCGTCAATGCTAAAAAGAGAAAATTATCAGGGGCCGGAATGAAATGTGAAGATTTACCGACGAAGGAGAGAGACATGCTCCATTAATAGGAACCGGGTTGAACCAGCCCTGGGAAGAAAAAATTGGCACCAAAGTAGGCCAATACTAACCGTGGTGGAGAAAACATGGGAGGATGTCACTCATGGAGGAGAAAGGCGTATGTGTTCACCCTCGGGAAGAAGGGGCGCAGCCGGTGATGACTTCGCATGAGGAATTTCAGGCGATCACCGCCCTCATGATAATTATTAACCCTAATAGTCATATCTAGCTCCTGGGTACTCTTATGAGGTGTGTTAAAACGGATTGACCAGAACAAAACGAGCCACGTTGAGAGTCGCATGTCGCCTGCTTGTGCCATCCTTGTGGAATTAACCCTATTGAGAATTTGACATAAGGTACTATGAGGGTTGGCTGGTCACCTAATCTGATTATGCAACGACATAAATGGCCATCATTGTGATCGAGAGGGATTTCGCTGGGAAAAACCCAGACAAACAAACGCGATCCATGGACAGTGCGAATTTTCCTTCCAATTCCGAAGGAATTCGTTTGCTCTGTCGAATATCCTAGAAGCTCAAACACGCTGCTCACCGCGCAAGACCTTTAATCCGCTAGCAGGCGGATAGTCCCTGGGCCTAACAAACGGGGCTTAAGCTATTTGGTAAGGTTTGAGTCAAAAATTCGAAGGGGAGACTCGTTGCTACGAGAGAACAGGTCAGCTAAGGTACGAGGCCCAGTTGTGGTTAGAAACTCCCCGCGCCCTGAAACTGAAGTCAATTTGTCGGCGAATTGGATATTTCTGCTTGTTTTAGAGGCCATATCAGAGACCACAACAGATAAATTCCCAGAGCTATTGTAAATCCCAAAAAGTATCCTAATGACGAGATACGAAAGATGCCCACTGCCAGCGGACCAGTGAAAATGCTCGTTGAGGTCGTACATAGAGCCGCTATGACGCCGGCAGCCCAGGAGATCATCGCTGCAGAAGCAGAGGTCCTGGGAGATCGTGCAACGTTGACTATGGCAATGGCGGCCCATGGAGCCAGCAAGCCGGCAATTAGGGTGAGAAATGCCTCGAACGAAAACAAGAATTGCTGTGATACCAGCACAACGTATAGAGTCGCGGAAATAGACACGATGGCGTCGACGCCAATGGTCCGGGACCTGGGGATTTTTACACCGGCAGCTAAGAGACTCAGTCCCGAGGAATACGCATCCAAAATTCCTCCCGCGATGATGCCGATCATCGTGACGAGTAAATACGGAATCTCTGCCCATGCCGGCATCCATTTGAGCAACAAGGCAATGGGATTGACAGCGGAAGCGAGTCCCGGGGCGCTTTGTCCCAAAATTAGGCCGGCCAGCATCATAATACCCGTCGAGGTAACCGATCCCCAAAAGGCGGCATGCACAACTTTGGCTCCGGGAATTTTCCGGGGCAAGTGGCGGGTATAGTCGGAGGCAGTTGTGACCCAGGAGAGCACGCTCGCCGCCACGACGATAGTCGCGGCCGGAATAAATCCGGACAGCCACGGGCCGGAAGTCTTGTTGAGTATCGCCTCCCAGCTGATATGGGGCATGAAAGCCAAAAGCACTACGAGAGTCAGGGTACCAAAAATATAAGAAAACCACTGTTGAAATCGTTCAATGAGAGCGTGGCCGACAAACGCAATGGATAATTCTAATACAGCCGATATCAGCAGGGAAAGCAATATCCAGCTCACCTTTGGGGAGACTCCCAACAGCAGTTGCAAAATCGTCTCCATCGAATAAGTGGCAATGACCAGCACGACCGTTTCCCATCCCAACATATTCACCCATGAAACCACGGCCATGAAGCGGTTGCCACGCAGGCCAAAGTAGCGGGCAGAATAAGCCATTGTGGGAAGTCCGGTTCTTTGTCCAGGGAGCCCCAGATAGCCGATAATCCAATATGTGGACAAGCCCGCGATTAACGCAAGAACACTTTGCCACAAGGACAGTCCAAAAGTCCAAATGACGGCTCCTATGACCAGATAGGCAAAGGACAAGTTTCCGGCGAACCAGACCCAGAACAAATTTTTGGCTCCCCCATACCTGTGGGAATCCGGAACAGGTTCAATCCCAATGGATTCGACGGTAAAAAGTGGTGACGGGACTTTGCTTTTACGGGAAATCATGTTGCATTCTCCTTGCCAAGAAATGGAATGCGGCAAAAGGAGTGATTCTCGGTTCGACGGCCGGAAAGGTCCGTAGGTTGAGAGGACATGAAAAAACATTGTCCTTTGCCAGAATTACCTGGCCAAGTTCAAGGGTTGGCCTAAAGCCTCTCAGCGTGTGAGCACCCCTCATGTCAAGTTCATCTTACCCGTCTGGCGAGTTGTTGACAATAAGGCTAAGCGGTAGATGAAGATTTTAGAGACTCTTTTGCGAAACCAGGTGGTTTTGGCGTCCCTTCCATAATTTTTCACAGCCCGTTCGTCATCCGGGTATAGCGAAGCCAACCCTGAGTATCTGTGGGACTTTAGTCGCAAGGAGTTGTTCGCAACGTTGAGAGACATTTGGAATGAGGCATTGTCTCTAAGAGGCATCAAAATGGGTTTCCATGGCGTGGATCAATTGAGTTAAAGCCTCATGGGTAGGTGCCTGGAGGCTAACCGTACGCGCCGTGCGAATGATATAGCCGTTAATCGCATCGATTTCCGTCATTCGGCGGCGTTCGATGTCCTGAAGCATTGACGATTTATTAGAGGCGGTCATTTGACAGAGCTGGGACACCCGGAAATCCAAATCGGACGGAAGAGCCATGCCAATGGCGTGGCTCACTTTCCGAGCCTCTTCCAGCAAGGACCGCGACAAAGTCCATAGTGGGATTCGAGTAATCTCTCCGTTAGTCACGTTGGCAAGCGCCGTGAGAGGATTAATTATGCTATTTTGAATGAGTTTGACCCAGCGTTCCCGGCGGACAGCCTCGGCAGAAAGAAACTTCCACGAACCCCACAGACCCAAATCTTTGAGTTGTTGTTGCCAAAAAGGTACTAAAGGGTGGGGAATGAGAGGCATGAGACAGTGTCCTACAGCGGTGACACGTGCCGCCGGCAAGCCGCTTTCATCGTCATGGTCTAGGGTGACGGCATCCGTTGTGACTCCCACCATCAGTTGTTCCGGAGAGAGCGGCGGGATTAGCGCCTCTTCTTGTCCCATTCCGTTCATTAAAGAAATGACCAACAGATCCGATCCGGCATCTTTAAAGAACGATTGTACGAGTGGCATGGCGGGCCACTTGACGGCTACAATGACAAGATCGAATAGTGAAGAATGGGCTACTGTCCAATGTAAAAACTCCGGCGTGACAATAGATCTGTCCCTGTCCTGACTCAATACGTAGGAACCGCCCTGTCGGCCCACCATCACAGGGTTCAGGCTTGCAAATAATTTAGCATAATAACGGGCCATGGCTCCTGTTCCCAAAATTGCCAGTCTCATCGCTCGCCCCCACTGCACGGAACCTTAGTCCTTATATTCTGCTAAAAAGCGTTCCCATTCCCGATCAGGGATGTGATAGGTTTCGGCATCACTGGGAAAAGATCTGCCTAAAACCGCATTGCGGTAATCCTCAAGGCCGTGAATCATGTCGTCGCGGACGTGGGCAAACGGTCGGGCGAACTTCGGTAAGTTGGGGCTTAATCCCAGACAGTCATGAAATACCAAAACCTGGCCGTCCACGTGAGATCCGGCTCCGATGCCTACAGTCGGCGCATCCACGTGGTCAGTTACAAACGCCGCGACCCGGTCGGGGATGCCTTCTAGAACTATGGCACTGACACCATGGTCACTTAATTCACGGGCGTCGGCGATTAAGCGTTCAATGGCGGCAGAGGTTTTGGCCTGAACCTTGTACCCCCCCATGGTGTGGATGCTTTGCGGGGTAAGTCCCAAGTGGCCGATGACGGGGATTTTTTCCCTAATCAAGGCATCGACTACGGCGATGATATCTCGCCCTCCCTCCAGTTTGACGCCATTGGCCAGGGTTTGCTGCATAATGCGGGCAGCATTTCTCAATGCGGTGGGGATGTCGGGATACGTTAAAAACGGAAAATCGACAATCATCATGGTGTGAGTAGCCCCACGGCGAACCATGGCGGCATGATGGATCATGTCGTCCAAAGTGACCGGGATCGTGGTGTCATAGCCCATGGTGGTCATGCCCAAGGAGTCGCCTACCAGGATCACATCAATTCCTGCCTCCTCGGCCACTTGAGCCTGGACCACATCATAAGCTGTAATCCATACCGAAGGTCTTTGCCCTTTGAGAGCGCGTAATTCAGGTGAAGTAAGCATGGGAAATCCTCCATTTGATGCTGAATTATGTTGTTTCCGGTGATGCTGGGATATGTACGAATGTCGACTATCTGACAATTTTCCGGACTGCTTTCAATTATAGTCGCTACGGAACGATTCGCGGTAGAATGAATTTGAAATTGACCTATAAAGGAGAAATCTATTTGAACTGGGATTTGACGGCTGACGAGCAGTTGATTCGGGACACGGTGCGAGAGTTTGCCCAGGAAAAAGTAGAACCGGGAGCCAGTGCGCGCGACGAGACCGGAGAGTTTCCGTGGGCCATTATGCAGGAAATGGGGAAACTAGGTTTTTATGGTCTGCCGTTTTCGGAAGAGTGGGGAGGGTCTGGGGGCAGCACCATCAGTTATGCCTTGGCAGTTGAAGAAATTGGGCGGGTAGACGCCTCGCTAGGGCTTGGATTTGCGGCACATGTCTCACTAGGATGCTCGCCCGTTTATTTGTTTGGCACAGCCAAACAAAAGGAACAGTATTTGCTTCCGGCTATACGCGGAGATTTTTTAGCAGCTTTTGGTTTAACTGAGCCCGAGGCTGGTTCGGACGCGGGAGGAACCAGAACATTTGCCGAGAGAGACGAGGATGTCTACCATATTTCGGGCACGAAGATTTTTATAACGAATGCCAAACATGCCGGATATATTGTAGCCACGGCTCGAACGGACCGAACAGAGCGGCACATCTCTTCCTTTGTGATTCCTCAAGGTATCCGGGGACTGCAGGTGACAGCGAACTATAAGAAAATGGGGATGCGATCCAGCGAAACCTGTGAGGTCTTCATGGACAATGTGACGGTTCCTCACGAAAATATCTTAGGGGAACCCGGCAAGGGATTTCATCAATTTCTTGATATTCTGGATGGAGGGCGGATCAGTATTGGCGCTTTGGGTGTTGGAGTTGCGCAAGGATGTCTTGACGCATCACTCAGTTACAGTCGTCAACGCAAGCAATTTGGGAAGACCTTGAATCATTTTCAGGCTATCCAGTTTAAGCTGGCGGACATGGCGATGGAGGTGGAATTGGCACGGATGATGGTGCTGAAAGCCGCCTGGCTGAAAGATCAACATCGTCCTTTTGCTCAAGAAGCAGCCATGGCCAAGTTGTTTGCGTCCGAAACAGCCATGCGCGCTGCATTGCAGGCGGTACAAATCCATGGGGGCGCGGGGTATATGAATGACTTCCCTGTAGAACGCTTCATGCGGGATGCCAAACTTCTTGAGATTGGGGAAGGCACATCCGAAATTCAACGGATGGTCATTGCCCGCAATCTGGAGCCTAAAGATTAATGGTCATGACAGCAAGGGTATTGACGGGGTTTTTCCCAAGCCATGATTTTGTTATCGAGACAAGCGAGAACGCTCTTAAGTATTGGGGACGGAAGCGGCATTATTCTTTTCTTCCCGAGTGTTCCGCAGATATTGTGGCCGGTTGGATGCAGGGCTGTATGTTTTCCATTGACCGGCCTGGTTCTTGCATGCCTGAACTTTCTTCCGCGAGAAGGGCGGTTGCGAAGAGTGGTACGGTCGACCTAGGCTGGGGACTGACCTCCCGTGCTTTTGGACAACACCTTTGGCTGTTTTCCCACCGGGCCTTTCATGCCGCTGTCGCGGCATTGGAGGCATGGAATATAGGCCGCATTGTTGGCGGCCCATTTTCTGTGCGTTGGATAAACATGTTTGGTTCCGAAGATTCCTCTAGGCCCACTTTTGTTTATGGCCCTTCTCCTGTTCCAGGTTTTTGGGCTTATCGGAACGGGGAGCAGACAATATTGTGGCATCCATTGATCTTGGGGCCTGCAGGGCTGTGGGATAAAGGGGATATTCGCCCTTCTTTAGGATTAGCCGCCAGATTAGACGGCAGCAACAGTTGGTTGTGGCGGGGGGAAGCCGTCACCGACGGTACCTGGAAAGCTGACGGATTTCATCCGCTCTTAGCCCCGGATGGATGGTTTTCGGAAAAATCTATAAGAACTAAAGGAGAGTCGCGTATATGACGAGTATTGTCGCAAGTTTGGCGGGTACGGTGTTTAAGGTTTTGGTGTCTCCCGGTGATGTGATTAATCCGGGACAAGAGGTGGTACGTCTGGAGTCGATGAAAATGGAAATTCCTATTGAATCCGAAACTGCGGGAGTTGTGAAAGAGGTCGTCGTGCAGGAAGGGGATTTTGTCGACGAAAGTGCTCCGCTCATTATTCTGGAAGAGCAATGAGACGAAGAAGACAGCAAAGCCCTCGGATCTGCCAGTTCTCTCGGCTGAGAAGAGGCGGGGCTGTTCTATTGGCCTGATGCGAGCAGAATCATAGCATGCCGTCCAGAAACACTAAGACGCGCAACATAAAGACCTGTGCGGAATTATCGTGATTTTCGAAAGGCGGAAGATAATTGTGACACCAGATGAATTGGCAAAAATGCGTAGTAGAGCCTTGGCGGGGGGATCGCCAAAATACCACGAGAGGCTGAAGGCCACTCAAAAGTTATCTGTGCGGCAACGCCTGGAATTATTACTGGATCCGGGCTATGTCGAAGACGGATTGTTTGCCAATGCACTAGCAGACGATGACCTGGCAGCGGACGGTGTGGTTACGGTAACGGGAACCATTGACGGCAGAACGGTCGTGGTCATGGCCAATGATCCCACGGTAAAAGCGGGGTCATGGGGAGCCAGAACGGTTGAAAAGATTCTCAGGATTCAAGAGAAAGCGATGGATATGAATTGTCCCATTTTTTACCTAGTCGACTCGGCCGGCGCAAGGATTACCGACCAGGTCGAGATGTTTCCCGGACGGAGGGGAGCGGGACACATTTTTTACAATCAGGTGAAACTTTCTGGGCGGGTTCCCCAAGTCTGTGTCCTATTTGGTCCTTCTGCGGCCGGAGGCGCCTACATTCCCGCGTTCACCGATGTGGTGATCATGGTGGATGGGAATGCTTCCATGTATCTGGGATCTCCTCGCATGGCAGAGATGGTCATTGGTGAAAAGGTGACGCTGGAGGAGATGGGTGGAGCCCGCATGCATTGTTCCGTAAGCGGAAGTGGAGATTTATTGGCAGCGGACGAAGAACAAGCGATTGTGTGGGCCAAACAATATTTGGAATATTTTCCGAGCCATTATTCCGAAAAACCACCAACACGCCCCTCGAGACAGCCTGTGGCGGTGAACTGGGATCGCCTGGTTCCAACTAACCAAAACGTCCCCTTTGACATGCAGCAGATAATTTTGGGACTGGTTGATGACGGAAGCTGGTTTCCCATAAAACCGCTATTTGCCCAGGAAATTATTGTAGGATTCGCGCGGATGGGCGGAGAGGCGGTGGCCATCGTAGCAAACCAGTCCAAAGTTAAAGGCGGGGTGTTATTTGTGGACTCGGCCGACAAGGCGGCAAGATTTGTTAATTTGGCCGATGCGTTCAATATCCCGTTGCTGTTTCTGGCCGATGTTCCCGGCTTCATGATTGGGACCAAAGTGGAGCGACAAGGTATCATTCGCCATGGCGCTAAACTGATTGCAGCGGTGTCGGAAGCGACCGTTCCCAAGATTAGTGTCATTGTTCGGAAAGCCTACGGGGCCGGACTGTATGCCATGGCGGGCCCGGCTTTCGGGTCGGATGCCGTGTTGGCTTTGCCGACGGCCCAGATTGCCGTTATGGGTCCGGAAGCCGCGGTGAACGCTGTGTACTATAACAAAATTCAGGAATTTGAGGGAGAAGAACGGCAGGAGTTTATCCGAGAACGTCAGGAATCATATCGCCGGGACATTGACATAATGCGTTTGGCATCGGAACTGATTGTGGACGACATTGTTGAACCGCACAATCTACGTGACGAAATTGTGCGGAGATTTCATCTTTATCGCAATAAATCTCGGGACTTTAGCACTCGTCGGCACCCTGTCACGCCTGTGTAAGGAGACTGAACTTTTGTTCACCTTTTACGATTCCGGCGTGAATATGGGGAAAATCACATTGCGATGAGAGGAGTCGGTGACAATGGGATGGGAATGGCGGGAATCGTCTTTCGTATGGTTTCGGGATGTATCGCCCAGGGACGGTCTTCAGGCGGAACATGTTGTGTTGAAAACCGAAGACAAAGTGCAGCTAGTGAACGGGCTGGCTCGGGCGGGATTGCCGCGGATTGAGGTCACATCGTTTGTCAGTCCGCAGTGGCTTCCGCAGATGGCTGATGCGGAAGAGGTTATGGCAGCTATTGATCGGAAGCCGGGTGTCGTTTATTCCGTGTTAGTCCCTAATCCTAAAGGAGCAGAGCGGGCTATTGCAACGAAACCGGATGAAATGACGGTGTTTGTATCTGCTAGCGAAACCCATAATCAAAAAAATGTGCATCGTTCGATTGCGGAGTCCCTTAAGGGATTTCAGGATGTGTGGGCCATGGCGAAGCCTCGTGGAATTACGGTGTCGGCAGTCATTGTGACCGCGTTTGGCTGTCCCTATGAAGGCGTTGTTTCCCTGGACGCGGTGTTGGATCTTGCAGGGCGGCTACGAGATCTGGGTATTCATGAGATAGCTTTGGGTGACACGGTAGGGGTCGCTCATCCGAAGCAGGTTGCTGGTATGGTTCGCGCGTTCCGGGAAAAACTTCCCGATGTGCAACTGGCTTTGCATTTCCATGATACTCGGGGGACGGCGCTGGCAAATTTACTGGCTGCTGTCGGCAGTGGGGCTACCCGGTTTGAAACAGCGTTAGGCGGTATCGGCGGTTCGCCGTTTTCACCGGGGGCCGGAGGAAACTTGTCAACGGAAGACAGCGTTTATTGCCTGACGGAAATGGGGATTCAAACAGGAATTGATTTAGATCAGTTACTGACCATTACCCGGTTTCTTGTGGAGAAATTAGGGCATGACGTTCCATCCAAAGTATTTCATGCCGGAGGGAAAATGGTTCCGGTTAATAAGTGAGGGAAACGTATGGGTGGCATTTCGTTTTGTGGAAGGGATCTGGTTGTGTGATGAATATTCGAGTTGAACGTAACGCAATTAGTCAGGTGACGTTGAATCGTCCGCAGGTTCGCAATGCCCTTAATCAGGAAACTATTCGTGAATTAATCGAGACCTTTTCGGAGTTAGGGCGTGATCCTGGCGTGCAGGTGATTATTTTGCGGGCTGAAGGAGAAAAGGCGTTTTGTGCTGGCGCGGATTTGAATGAAGTAGCCACTCTGGGAACGGTGGAATCCATCCGCCAGTATTTTTCGTTAATGGGAACATTAATTGAAACCATTCATGGCTTGCCGATTCCCGTCATAGCAGCCACCTTTGGCTATACCCTTGCCGGAGGAATGGGACTCGCTGCGGCCTGTGATTTTGTGATTGCCTCCGAAGACGGACATTTTGGTTTGCCTGAAGTCAAAATCGGCTTATTTCCTATGGTTGTCATGGCTCCCATAACACGTCTTATTGGCCCTCGGAGAACGTTGGAATTGGCCTTGACAGGACGGTTAGTGACATCTCGGGAAATGGATCAGTGGGGCTTTTGCAATGCGGTCGTGCCCTTTGAAAAAGTTGACACTCAGGCCAGGGAGCTGGCCGAACTGATTAGCCTGGGTAGTCCCTTTATTACCCGTATGGGAAAAGAGGCGTGGTATCAAGTCCAGGATATGGAATATCATAAGGCCATCGAGTATCTGCAAAATATGGTCTCGCTTATTGCTCTGTCGGACGATTCTCGCGAAGGCATCAAGGCCTTTCGGGAGAAACGTGCACCTGTTTGGCCATCAGTTCGCTCACCTGGTTAAGGAGTCTTTATTTTTCAGCCTGGAACTTTGGCCGAAAAGTTCCAGGCTTTTTTAATTGATAAAACGGCAGAGGGGGGGTATAATGAAACCGTTGATGCGAACAAATGTTTTCACTAAGGCTTTCGCAGACCGTTCCGAGGTCCTGAAGCGGAGCGCAAGCAACAACAAAAGGGAGCTGTACTTAAGCTTGGATAAGTTTTCCGTAACGGGAAAGAGCAGTTTCATTGACCCTTATTGACCCTGAGTAGGAGTGAGGGACAACAATGATTATTCACTGGCATTTAGGACATATTGCCCGATCCGGCCGTCTAATCCAAGAACCTTACATCGTTGTCAAAGACCATATGGTCTTTGACACGGATAGTCAAGGATGGGATCTGGGGATTCGATCCGGGATGGCGGTTAAAGAAATTAAGTGGCATTATCCTCAAGCCCAGTGGATTCCCTGGCGTTCTCAAGACTATCAGGAAACCTTTAACCGTTTATCGGTATGGCTGGAACAACACACGCTCTCTTACTGGCTGGAGGAGGTGGGAAAAGGGTATTGGCAGCAACCGGATATGGATTGTGACGAGTGGAGACAAGTGATTAAAGAGTTCATTCCACAGAGAGCGTTACGGATACAAATGGGAATATCTGAGAACTCTCTGCTTTCTCGGTGGATATCTGTTTATGGGGACCGCTATCCCGAGTGGACAGAACGCTGGCAGGATAACGCACAGATTGCCTATGTCCTCCCCCGGAAAAACACCAATAAGATGTGGGAAGAACTGCCTTTGACATGGCTTAGCCATTTACCTGTTCGTACTGTTCAGGAATGGAAAAAACGAGGATGGGAAAGAGTCGGCGATGTTCCTCATTTCCGTCAGATTGTAGAAGATCAGCAAAAGCAGTCATCTTGGATGTTGCATAAGTCTGGGGAGCCGATTTGTGTCAAAAGGAGTTTTGAAGAGCCGCTTCAGCAAGGATTTTATGATCTCGTCCGTTTTTTGGCCACGGAGATAGGCGAAGTGTTACAAAAAAATCAGCAAGGGAGCCGATATTTGCGTATTATTTGGCAAAATGACAAAGACACCGTGGTTTACGAACGCAAATGGCCTTTACCAACTCGCAGTATTCGGCAGGTTGTGACGCGTTTTTTGTCGTTGATTCTGACGATTCCTTCTGTTGACCTTGTGCAACTAACCTTAGAGGCCCATCAGCCAGAGATTTTAACCATGGATCAACTCATGTGGTGGGGATCCACTCTCGCTCGGCCCAGTGATATGGTGTCTGGCCTATCAACCATTTCTCGGCGTGCACAATTGTTGCAATATTGGGATCCCTGGCGCCGTCAAACCGATTGGAAAACGCAGAGATCAGAACAGCCTCAAGCATCACAGAGAATTTTGGGACAGTGATTCTGGGGCGAATTTGGGTTCCAGAAGAGGCTTTCTCAACGGATTGGCATCCGGGGAATAGCGGCCTTTTCGGCAAGATACTTTCAATAAATAAGGACTAAACCGGTCAATAACTCCCCACTTAAACTCTCACGAGTTTTGAAGTGGGAGCTTGCAAAAAAGCTCTCGTTGACTAGCCTCAGCACTTTGGTGCGACGTTGGCATCGTCACGACACCGGGGGATGCGCGTCCTAGTCCCTTGCTCTGTCCGTCCGTGGTTAAAAGTCCTGTGGAGTAGGGACGGTGCTGCGGACATCACAAGCGATGCCAACCTTGGCGAAGGACCATTCACTCCGAAAGGAGAGAGACGCCATGTTCGTCTACGTACTAAACAAACACGGAAATCCGTTAATACCTTGTTCACCACGCAAGGCCAGGATTCTTCTCAAAGCCGGGAAGGCAATCGTCGTCAATCGTACCCCGTTCACGGTTCAGCTTTTATATGGCAGTAGTGGCTATAAGCAGGAAGTCTCGCTCGGTGTCGATGCCGGCACAAAGCCCGTTGGACTCTCAGCGACCACGGAGAAACAGGTCTTGTACGAAGCGGAGGGAGAGCTGTGCACTGACATCCCCGCGTGGCTAGCCATGCGTCGAGAATTCCGTAGGAACCGCCGCCCTCGCAAAACACGGTACCGCCCAGCCCGGTTCCCTCATCGCAGACGGAAAGCAGGCGGGCTGCCCCCTGCGATTCAGCACCAGGTCGCTACGCATGTGAAAGTGATCAAACAAGTCACCAAGATCCTGCCGATCATGGGTATCACCGTGGAAGTCGCACAGTTTGATACGCCATTACTCAAGAACCCTGAAGTCAGCGGTGCGGCCTACCAGCACGGTGAGCAGATGGGGTTCTGGAACGTGCGCGAGTATGTCTTCTACCGTGATCATCACACCTGTCAGGGGTGTCAGGGTAAGTCAGGTGACAAGATTCTCCATGGGCATCATCGAGAGAGCAGGAAGACAGGTGGGGATGCACCCAACAACTTAGTCACATGGGGTGAGACATGCCACCACAAGATTCACCAAGAAGGCTTAGAGGATCAGATCCAACGCAAAACCGCCAGCCTGCGTGATGCGACGCAGATGACGATATTGCGGTGGTTCATCTACCACGGGATCACAGCAGAGTACCCCCAAGCGAAGCTGACTGACGGCTATATCACGAAGAATACCCGGATGACTCATGGATTAGCCAAAAGCCACATAGTAGACGCTCGTTGTATCAGCGGGAATCCTGATGCGATTCCCATTGCACAGACGTTTTTGATCAAACAGGTACGAGGGCAGAACAGGCAATTGCACAAAGTCACTATCCTCAAAGGAGGTGTGCGGAAAGCCAACAAAGCCCCGCGCCACGTGTTGGGGTTCCCACTGTTCGACAAGGTGTGCGTTACCACGGTCGGGAATGTTTCATCTTTGGAAGGCGTTCCAGCGGTTACTTTGATCTGCGACTACTCGATGGGACAAAAGTGTCTGCCGGGGTCAGTTACAAGAAACTCACGTGGGTTGAGACAGCCTCGACATTTTGAACAGAATCACTAAAAAAGAAGGAGCGAAAGGCGCATTCCTCTCCGCCTAAGAGGGTCTCCTGCGCCAAATCCGATGAACGAAACATATTTTGGACTAGGTGATCATCGCCGACCATTTGTAAAAGTTGAGTTGAGAGACAGAGTGCCTCATCGATTTCAGTGGCGTGGAGCATCATATAATATTATCCGCATTATTGATTATTGGCGGGATGTTTCGGAATGGTGGCGAGGTGAACCGGAGCTTTGGTTTTGGAGAGTATTAACGCACACTCAAGGGGTCTATGAGCTGGTTTGTGATCCTCAGAGCAATCAATGGTGGATTTATCATGTTTACGATTAGATAGAAAGGCGGTTGATATTAATGGGAAAGGTTATTGTTTTTCCAACGATCACTCCTACACATTCGGCTCCTATTCGTATCGGTCGTTATATATTCCGCATTCGTAAAAATTCTCCGTTAGATTATCTTTATGTTCATGCGTATCCCTTGATAAAAACACTGCAAGACATTTTGTCGTAGACATTATTAATGGCGGGAGTCATTGCGTAAAATGGCAACATCGAGGAAATCAGGGGCACATTTGCATGTTCATTCCGCCTTTTCATTTCTGGAAGGGGCGTCATTACCCCGGGACTTAATCAAGCAGGCTGCTGCAGCGGATATTTTCACAATGGCTCTGACGGATGTCCATAGAGTATCGGGAATTGTGACATTTTTAAATGAGGCCAGACAGTTTGGCATTCGGGCCATTGTGGGAGCTGAGGTGGAGTTAGAAAGTTTAGGGCATCTTATTGTGTTGGTGCCTGACACCGGCAATTATGTAAAATTGGTATCGCTATTATCGGAAGCTCATTTGCAGTCGCCACGATTAAAACCCCGGGTAACATGGGAGATGTTAGAGCGTTGGGGGCCGGGATTAGTGACCCTGACTGGAGATCGCCTGGGGGTTTTAGGGCAGGCATGGTTTCAGCGCCAAAAAAGCCGGATACCTTTTATTCTTGATCGGCTAATACAGATTTTTGGACGACATAATACATTTATTGAATTGGCGGCTAATTATCTCCCGGGTGACGGAACGTTTTTTCGTACGTTAACGGATTTGTCGGAATGGAAAAAAATTCCGACAGTGGCTACGGCGGCCGCTCACTATGCTGAGAAAAAGGATTTCGGGACATTTGATTTATTGACTTGCATCCGGATTGGCCAAAAGATTGAAGAAATTGATCCGGCAAGGCATCTGAATGCCGAAAACTATATCAAGCCGTGGCCGGCTATGGAGACAGCGCTGAGCCGTTGGCCCGAAGCGTTGCAGAACACCCTGCAGTTAGCGGAGCGTTTGGAGCCGCCAAATATTTTGAATCAGCGTTATGCTCCGCATTTCACTCTACCTCCTGATGGCGTTAGTGCCGGAAAATATCTTAGAGAATTAGTAAAAAAAGGCGCACGGTGGCGCTATGGGGATCAGATAAAGAAAGTCTGGCCGCGCATTCAACATGAACTCCAAATTATTGAAGCTTCCGGTTTCACTGAATATTTTCTGGTGGTCTGGGATGTGACGCGCTTTGCCCGGGAACGGCATATCCGGTTTGCAGGGCGCGGTTCGGCGGCTGATTCGGTTGTAGCCTATTGTCTGGGTATTACGGAAGTAGACGCTTTTGCTCGTAATTTGTTGTTTGAGCGGTTTATGAGTCCGGAACGGCAGGAAATGCCGGATATTGATATTGATTTTGATACCCGTTACCGGGATAAGGTTATTGCTTATGTGCAAGAACGTTATGGAGAAGATCATGTGGCCCGGGTAGCGACTTATCAAACTTTTCGGCAGCGTTCCGCTTTGCGTGAAGTGGGAAAGGTGTTAGGGTTTCCGGCTAAAGAATTAGATCATTTGGCTAAATCGCTTCCTGAAGGATCTCTTGCGGCTATTTTGACAAGATGGCAAGAAATTCCTGAACTTCGGCAATATTCCGAGAGCCACAAACTGAAAACCATTTTGCAATGGGCGTCTAAAATTGAAGGGCTGCCTCGCCATATTGGCACCCATTTGGGTGGAGTGGTAATTAGCGAGCGTCCTTTATCTCAAATCAGTCCGCGGGAAATGTCGCAAAAAGGTGTTCAAATTATTCAATTCGATAAGCGCGACGTGGAGACGTTAGGGTTGTTGAAGTTAGATCTATTGGGATTAAGAACTTTTACGGCGGTGGACATTGCCGCTCAAACGCTTGCGGAAGACATACCGGATTTTTCCTATAATGCCATCCCTTTGCATGACACCGCTACGTATGAACAGCTTCAGCAAGGGGACGCCATTGGAGTGTTTCAGCTGGAAAGCCCGGCTCAGCGTTCTTTAGCAGTAAGACTACATCCGGATCGCTGGGAGGACATTGTGGCGAGTTTGGCGCTTATTCGCCCGGGGCCGATTAAAGGGAATATGGTGGATCCGTTTATTGCCCGGAGGAAGGGACGAGAACCCGTCAGTTATCTACATCCGGCATTGGAACCGATTCTGTCCAAAACTTACGGTGTTGTACTTTTTCAGGAACAGGTGATCGCTATCGCCAGTACTCTAGCGGGATTTACTCCGGGGGAAGCCGACGCCTTAAGGCGGGTGATGACCCATTCGCGATCTTCGGAAGATATGCAGGAAATCGGGGCAATGTTCAAAGACAAGGCGCAGGCTTGTGGGGTGTCTATAGAGGTTGCCGATGCCGTGTTTCAACAAATTGTCGGCTATGCCAGTTATGGATTTAATGAAGCTCATGCAGCGGCTTTTGCCGAAACCGCTTACCGGACTGCTTATTTGTTAACGCATCACCCGACAGAATATTTTATGGGATTGCTCAATGCCGAGCCTTTGGGGTATTATCCGATTGATGTGCTCATGGTGGAAGCCAGACGCCGTGGTGTCACCATTCTTCCCATAGATATCAACCAAAGCGATGTTGGGATCAAAAAAGAGGGGAAGGAGACGCTAAGAGTCGGACTGGGATTTATTAAGCATCTTGGATCAGATTTGGCTTCCCGGATTGTTGATAGGCGGCCGGAAGAAGGATTTCAGTCACCCCGGCAGTTGCGGGAACTGGGATTGGATGTGACACAAGTGGCCGCGACTATTCATCTGGGCGCTTGGGACAGTCTGAATATCTCTCGCGAATCACTAATGGAAGAATTGATGTTACCGCGAGGTCTTTATTTAAAAGCCCGGTCACAGCCTTTGCGTTCCATTTCGGCAAGATTGCAAAATGCGTGGGACTATCAATATTGTGGGTTTGGCCAACATCAGCAATGGTTGGCTCCCTGGCGGCAATATCTTCAGAGTCAAGGCTTTGCCTCCGTGTCGGAATTACGGCAGAAGACCGGACGTTTTGCCCGTTGTGTAGGATTATTAATTCGCCCTCACCGGCCACCGACGCGTAGCGGGAAGACGGTAGTGTTTTTTTCGTTATTGGATGAAACGGGGGTATTGGAGGCCCGTTTATCATCTCAAGGCTATCAACAATTTGGGCACTTATTATTCGGCTCGGCGACAGGGGTGATTATGGTCGGAGGACGGATGGAGAACCAGGGGATGGATGTACGCGTTATTACTCCGTGGCCTCAGCCGGATATTCATAAAAAACATGATCATGTATCGATGACACAGGAAGGGGACAAGTGATGGATACCGGAGCGAAATTCGACTGGACAGAACCGGTTTATAATTTTAGACGGCGGGGAACTTTTATTGTGTCCACATCAGATGGTCAAAAAAGTCATATGCATAACGGATGTTGGATTAGTCCAATGTCTCACAAACCACCTCGAATTGGTATCGCTATGGCCAAAGAAATGGAAGGGGCAGCTATTGTCGAAAGAAGCCGGAGAATCGGTTTGTCACTTTTGGCTGATGATCAGCACGACCTTCTCATTCGTTTTCTTCAAGGCGCCCACACACCAGAGCAGCTTGGAGTCGATGAAATTGTCTATGGAGAAAACACGGGAGTGCCCTTATGGGCCAAAGCAGTCGCCCATTTCGAGTGTTGGTTGGATGAATCAGTGGATCTGGGTGACTTTTACTGGCTGATCGGGCGAACGGTGACAGCTAAGGTTAACCGGGAAGTTCCAGATTTGCTGGTCAATGATATCGGTCCTGTCAATCGGGTCAAAATGCCATTCCGCGGTTATGTTGACGTACGCCCACTGCCACCTTACCCGGGAAGTGAATAATTTAATCAATATTTGTAGAAATTTTTAGAGGATTTCAGGATACGATCTCGAACAGTACATAATATATCAAATTTCAAATGGATGAATTGTACTGGGAGAGAACAATGCGTGAAAATTCAATATGGCGCCGTTATGAAGTCAATGATGTAATTTGGGCAACCCGCGCCTTGGAGTGGACATTAGCTGCGATTTTCGCGATACTTGTGCCATTTCGGTGGATTATATGGATGATGGCTGTTCTCTATTGGGTTATTTCTTTATGGGTAAGAAAGCGTCAAAAGGGACCAAACGCTCATGGTCTCGCACGATTTAATCAAGTGATGATTCCAGTGGATATCTTTCTTCTCTCCCTGGTTGTAAGTGTCACCGGAGGACTTCAGAGTCAGGCTTTCATTCTTTACTCGGTTGAGATCGTTTTTCTGTCGATATATTCGTCTATCTTCTGGTCCCTGTGGGGAATCCTGGCTATCTGGATCAGTTACGGGCTGGCTTGCGGGAATTGGACGAATCCGGAGTTGTGGTGGCGAGAATTCATGCTGGCGTTTTTGGCCATGGCGGCCACTCTTCTGGGACTGTCTTTGCGTCAGACAATAAAAAAACTCTACCAAAATAGCCTGCATATTGAACAGCTGAGGGCTTTAAAAACTTTGCAGGAGTCGGTGGTCAAAGTTTCGAGTCTGCCGGCTTCGGTTGACACTATTCTTCAAACCGGCATTCGCTTACTCGATACGGAGGCGGGATACGTTTGCCTAAGAACACCCGCACACAAGCTCCAGTTGATTAGCCAAGTCGGACTGGGCGCGGAAGAAGGACGGGATCTCTGGGAGAGCTACGAATTACAGGCGTTGAGCCGGGGCGTGACGATGTATTACCGCAATTTGGAAAATCATGAACCGGCACAGGTGTCTCGTGGACTTTTGGCACGGGGGCAACGGGAATTAGTTTTGGTTCCTTTGCGTGATCAAGAGACGATTATTGGTATCTTGGGATTTGCTGGAGTTCAGAAAAAGACGCCTCTGATGGACCATGAAGTCATTCTTAACGGCCTGGCTGAAATGGTGATCAATCAAATTCGGTTTGATAGCGCTCAGGCCAGTTCGCTGAAACGGGGACGCCTCTTGGCGGTTCTGGAACGGGTGGGGAGAATAGTGACCAGTAACCTGGAAATGAACACTCTGTTGCGGTCTTTGCACCAGGCTGTGGCTGAGGAGCTGGAAACCGATTCTTTTTTCGTGGCGCTAACCATACCGGACGACCCTGAGAACATCCTCATGCAATATTTATTCGACGATGGGAAAGAATACCCTCCGGAGATCATGGACATTGGAGTCGGCACACCCACCGAACATGTGCTGCTAAAACAAGAACCGCTGCTGTTAAAGGACAGCATGGATTCGTCGCAGCCGACCGGTTCGTTGCGGATTCCTAAAAGTGCTATCATTGCACCCTTAGCCCATGAGGGACAGATTATTGGAGCGATGTCGGTGCAGTCCTATCGTATCTGTTATGACGAGGACCACATGGAATTCGTGTTGTCGGTGGCATCACAAGCGGCTATTGCCATTCAGAACGCTCAGTTATACCAACAAACAGAATCTATTGCCTTGACAGATTACTTGACCAATCTGGGCAACTCACGGCGATTTTCGATCATGTTGCAAAAGGCTGTAGGTCATGCGTCCAGAACGGGATCGTCACTGTCATTGCTTGTGATTGATTCAGACAGTCTGAAACAGATTAACGATCACTACGGGCACATTGCAGGGGATACCCACTTGCAAATTGTGGCCAACGTCATTCGCCGCAATATCCGGGACAAAGACATAGCCTGCCGGTATGCGGGCGATGAATTTGCCGTCATTTTACCGGGCACTCGCCTCAACGAGGCGGTGGCGGTAGGGGATCGCATTCGCCGGGAAATGGACGGAAAGTTTGCCTGGAAAGATTCGATGATTGGCACTACTATCAGTGTCGGAGCTGCTGAATTTAGTGTTCCCATGACGAGCGAGGAATTATTTGCAGCGGCTGACCGTGCGATGTACGACGCAAAAAAGCAAGGAAAAAACCGCGTGGCTGTGCCGTGAATGTTGACCGCCACTGAGGGACATGATAAAATATCGTGTGTTGCGACGCTATGGAACGAGCCCAAAAAAGTCTTGACCACAGACCATGAGGTCATTATACTAAATGAGCGCGGTTGGCGTGGAGCAATGTAGGTAAGTGGGGATGTAGCTCAGTTGGGAGAGCGCTTGAATGGCATTCAAGAGGTCAGGGGTTCGATTCCCCTCATCTCCACCAAATGACCCCATGGTCTAGAGGCCTAGGACATCACCCTTTCAAGGTGG
>JAKBWA010000077.1 GCA_021841025.1 Bacillota bacterium
GCGGGCGTCCATTTTATGGACGGAAGATTTGAACGCTGGCCAACGTGTGGGGAATCTTGCCATTCGTAATCCGTTTTCAGCCCCAGCGTAAACCGATGGTTATCTCCGGTGCCCTGAAGTATACCCACGTTTATTATCTGACTAGAGCGCATACACAGTCTATGACGCCTGAGCGAATGCGCAGCGAAAATGGCCCCTTCTGCAGCCCGATTTATGGTAGGTATAACCGGCTTCAACCCAGAATGAACCGATAGAGAGATCCTCCATGCCGTCCCATAACACCTGACCAATAAAGCCGCCATCCTTCATGCACACAAAAATCCCCCGTCTTCGTTGCGAGGAGGATGCGGTGAACAGGGCGACCGTGCCACACAACGGGATTCATGCCGAATAGATGGCATCAATAAAGTTAATGCGGGATTCAACGGCTTCGCAGATGGTAAACACTGAGAAGAAATCATAGGCGCGGGCCAACTTCGGAACCCAATATCTTCCGTGAGCCAGCCAGTGTTGAAATTTCAGGGCACCCTTGAATTCCCCTACCGCGCTTTTGGTGCGAGGGTCCACCTCTTTCCATGCTTCGAGGATATGTTCATCGAGTGACGCACGATGACCGTGCTCGGCATAGACGTTCCGTAACCGGCGACTCAGTGGGTCCTTCTTACGGTTGTAGACTCTTTCCAAGTAATCTTTGTGAAATCTGGCCTCAACGGCGGCGATAAGATTGAGGCACATCGTTCTATTCAGTTCTTCCCCCTGTTTGTCGAAATGGGCTGCCAATTCAGGGTGTGAGTAACCAATGAATGCGTCGGGCACGTCAATACCGCGGAAATATCGTGGCGAACACGTTCGAGTGCCATGGTCATCAGGTTGTGGAATTCCGCAATCTCATCAAGGTTTTGATTGGCATGAGAAAACGTGATCCTGTCACTCATGCAGGACACTCATCAACGCATCGGAGAACGACTCGGGATTCAAATCGATAAACCGTATGTCAGGGGGCGGTGTGGCGATTTTCCACGCTCGCTCCGCAGGCGGAACGCCTTTAGGAGATGGCGACTGTGGCAAACGTTGGTCTCCGGCGGCCATAGTCAGGATGGCCCTGGGTCGATCCGCACTTCTGGGAACCCATAAGAACGTGACACGCCCATTGTCCCCCCGCATATCAATTCGTCCATACGCTCCAATTACGGCCGAGCCAACCGGAAAAATAGTCACCCTTTGGTTGCCGGACTTAATCAGCATGGTCCGCATATCATACGTCCCGACGTAATCCGCTGTGATCGATGAGTTCACGAAGTCGACAGCAAGCAATCCTTCATCAACGAGCGGAATGAGGAAGTCCTGAACCCGAGAATAAAAAGCAGCGGTTGCATGAATGAAGTTCTCCTTCTGCAGATCCCCATTGACTTTTTGCTCCGTGTCTTTTTGGCGACGGAGAAACTCCTCGAGTTCTTTGAAATTGCTCATATCACAGTCCTCTTTCCTGTGTTCACTATTTCGTCATGCTCTCATGACGCTGGTAGCCCGCTGAGTACATATGAACCCTTCCTCCCCTCCCGTTCGGCACCTCGGGTCAGAATCTCTTCATTTACCACTTTATTCCGCAACCTCCTGTTACAAGCAACTCGTTTTCTATGCACCGTGCACAATAAGTTGCGAGCCTCGTGCCTTTCGCTTGATTAAATGTGTCAACACCCTTGATTAATCCAATGGCCCCGATACTTATCAAATCATCCGATTCCGTTCCCTTATTGGCATATTTTTTTACCACATGTGCTACGAGTCTCAGATTATGTTCTATGAGTCGCTGACGGGCTTGTTTATCACCTTTCTGCATGGCTTCCAAGGCTTCCTTTTCTTCCGTTTCAGACAAGGGTTGAGGAAAGGCATTTCCACCAATATACCCCGCTAACCATATGGCACCTTGCGCTGCCACCATAGCTATTAAAACCATTAAACTGACGCTCATCTGCCATCCCTCCGATCCTTCAGAATTGGCGCGAAAGCTCTGCCTCACGATCTTATGAATCATTGACTCTAACCGTGCATGGACACATCAAAAAATCCAAAAGCATGGGCATGTAAATTCGGACGACAGAGGATGGACAAATCGAACCCCAAGCCTTGTTAAAATTGATTAAGATCCGTCTTGGGCATCATCTGGCAATGAGATAGATACAATCACTGGTCATGTTCACGGATCCTTCCGTTAAGACTCATGAGCCCATACAACAAACCTGTGTTACGAAATACTATCGCCCTAGATGCTGTCTATTAACCCCAAGACGCGGCTAATCATCGAGGATTTATTGCCTGACCTTCCGCGTTAGATTCCGGTGATTCGCCATGGGTACAACTACGGTTCCAAGATCATCACGTTTTGGTGAGAAAAAAACTCTTATGTCCTCCCCATAAATCATAATCAAAAAATTTCTCGTTTTTATGCCACTTTTACACTTCATAGAGATTTTTTATAGCGTTTTTTATGAGGTTCGATGCACACTGTGATTCAAGCGGGGATATGCGCAATCAATAAGGCCGGAGTGTGGGCCAACCAAGCCATAAATATTGATGGCACAGAATTAGAAAAGGAGCAAAGTGAATGAACACAGTCAATTCATCTCGTTCTTTTCGACCGCGGTTGACACAAGGCGCGTTGTCGCCATCCGAGGTCGTCGCTGCATCTTTGGCCAATGTTGCCCCAGCTATGAGCTTCATGTTTTCTTTTGCCGTTGTTGAGCAAGGAGCAGGATTAGCCAGTGGACTAACCATCGCTTTGGTAGCGCTTGCTATCTTGTTTCATGCTAACAGCATATCCCAACTTTCAAAGAAATTACCGTCTAGCGGCTCTTACATTACCTATGTTGGCAAGACGTTTGGGCCGACAGCTGGTGTTGTCATAGCTATATTAGCCGCTTTTGGCTACATCATCTCAACAGCAGGATTGATGGCAATTCTCGGTGGATGGACAGCGGTCATCTTGCAAAAATTTGCCCACATTTTTATTCCGTGGCAATTAATTACCCTCTTCGGTGTTTTGGGCCTGGGTTATCTCATGATAAAAGGCGTCAAAATATCGACGCGGTGGCTAGTCATGGGCTTTTTCTTTGAAGTTGCAGCCTTGGTTCTTGTCTCCGTCCTCGTATTGTTTAGTCCTCATACCGCCTTTTCTCTCGACGCGTTCAATCCAGCAAAGCTCAAAGGCGGGCTCAGCGGAATTTCACTAGGTTTCCCTATCGCCATTTGGATGTTCACAGGAGTGGGAAACTCGATGGGACTGGCCGAGGACACACGCAATCCCCGCCGGGTAATTCCCCGCTCCATCTTTATAAGTTTATTCTTCGCCAGCGTCATTTACATTTTTTTGAGTTGGGTTACAACCATTGGCTTTCATAACAACGGGTCTTTGATTTCCCATTTATCAGTGCCGTTCGTAACATTAGGAGCCAGTGTATTGGGTCCCGTAGCGATAATCGTCTATTTAGCCGGTTTTACTTCGACCTTTGCCGAAATTATTGGCGCGACCAATGGACAGTCCCGTATGCTCTTTAGTGCAGGACGCGACCGGCTCTTGCCTTCCTTTTTATCGCAAATCAATCGCTACCGTGCCCCCTGGGCGGCTTTAGTCTTTTATTTGGGAATCGCCTTGACGATCACACTGATTTGGGGAATGCATGTCGGGCCCATGACGTTGTTTGGCTACTTGGGAACTTTGGCTGGGATTCCCATTGCGTTGATTTATCTGATCGTTAATCTCGTCGTTCCTGTATATTACCGGCGCCACTATCCTCGCGAATTCCGGGCCGGGGTCCACCTTTGGATTCCGTTACTTGGAGTCCTCACGATGATCTTTCCCTTAGCTGGACTCTTGGGACCTGGGCAAAAGCCGCCCTTCAGTATTTTCCCCTGGATTGTTTTGGGGATAATAGCGCTGAGCTTGCTTTATGCCCGGTTCTCCGTATCCCGTCGCCAAATATCAGTGGGTGAAATATTGGCAGATACCATGGCCGACGCAGACGAAAACGCGTCAAACGCTCTGTAAATAAACCCAAACCATCCCCCAATGATAAGGGCTAAGCGGCTATCGAACTTTGGCATTACGAAACAAGGCGGCAGCGGTCTAATCTGGATACGAGAAAGCGTGCCAAGAGAATGAATCACCTAGTAAGGATAGGATAGAAGGGGACCAGTTCAATGGCCTCCTTCTATATTTTTTCACGGATCAGAAGAGCGTCTTGCAATTAAAGAGGGGTATCGCACTTACCTTCAATCCTTCTATTGCTATTCTGATCGTCTCCGGTATTGAACGCGTTCCTCGGCCACGTGACAGGAATTTTTTTCATTAGGCACCGCTAATGTCGCACACGCATTCGCAACCGGGCATAGCAAACATCTAGGCTTGCGGGCGGTGCAGACCAGTGCACCCATATCCATAAGAGCATTATTAAATTCTCTGGCATTCCCCGGAGGAACAACCGCTTCCGCAATAGACCAGAGTTGATGTTTGGTGTCCGCCTGTGGATCTTTGTAATCAACGCCAAAATACCGTCCTAAAAGTCGGTTAACGTTGGTGTCCAAAATGGGTGCGTCATATCCAAATGCGAAGGATAAAATAGCCCCTGCCGTATACCGTCCCACCCCCGGAAGTCGTAATAGCCCTTCTAATGTGTTGGGAAAAACTCCGTCAAATTCGCGGACCACAACCTGCGCTATGTCATGAAGCCATTGGCCACGAATTTTATAACCGAGGGGATCGGTGATGGCTTTAGCTTCGTCGAGGGCCGCCTGCGCTAAATCTTCTAGCGTGGGAAAACGTTCAAGGAACTGGCGATATACCGGTTCGACAGTTTTGACAGTAGTTTGGTGCAACAAAATTTCGGATACTAAAATGTGATAAGGATCGGTAGTATGCCGCCATGGCAAATCCCGTCCCTCTCGACGATACCACTCTTGAATGCCAGATTGAAAAGTGTGCAGCAGAGTCTTCTCCACAGCGGCATGATATTTAATCCGTTTCATATGAACACTCTAAGAGACTGTTAGTGAAATGACAAGATTCCTGATCTTTATCAAATGCGCGAAACTGTCACCAAGAGATCTAACTATTATGTGCCCATAAGGCTACTTGTTGCGCGATACTCAAGGTATGGAGGGTTGCCGAACCCTGGATGACTATCACGATGCCCCCCTTGGCATGCGTATACGCTACGGACATCTGATTGTCTGGCCGCCACACATAGAACCGAGTGTTGTCCGCCAATTCTTGTGGAAGCACGTGTTCCACTTTGCGTACGGCTTCCCGAGTCGTTATAGGCTTTAAGGACGAGCGTGCACTAGCCGCATTCCATCTTAGATGAGGCGCTTCCTTGCCCAAATTCGCCAGTACCAGGTAGGCTCTGGCAACCTCGTCGTTAGTGACCCATAGATTGGTGGCGTGAGAAAATACATTCACAGGACTTGGGGGCAATGGCGGATCAGAAAATGGTTGCCCACGGATGGCCGTGCCTTTTCCGAATCTCAGCGATTTTAACGTGCCGCGTATAGATGATTGTCCCCACCGGCGACTGATGACATTCAGTAAATCCGATTGGGTTGGCCTCAGCTTGGCAAACAATTGAGGATGCTGAAGAGCCGTCGCCAATAATACGGGCGACAAAATTTCTCCAGCGGGATGTGGTTGCCAACTAAGCCCACGGCTTATCGGATTTGCCACTTGAGCAAGCAGTGATCCTTGGCGATTGATTACGCTGACCGAACTTCCCGGTGGAATCCACGGGGACAGAATCTGCATCAACGATGGACTCATTGTCACATGTACTGTTTTTAGAGGAGGCCCAAACCCCTGGTGATGCCAAATCCAGGCTTGCCTCGTCCAATCGTTATGCTCGCGAGCAATGACTCTGATTAATTCCTCCGACACGCCTTTCACAGGAACAACGATATGAATATGCACGGGATGTAAACCGGACACGTTCCATTGCAATGCTTTTTTGAAGAAGGAAGAATGCCCGTTCCATAAGAACTGCCTCTTTGAAGCCATGGCCTTAGGATCACGACGGTGCAATTCTTGAAGGGCCCAAGTGGGCAGTTGAGATGGATCTACAACCAACGCGTCTTGACTCACTATCCGTGTCAATGGTTGGCCTTGGAATCCCGCCACCATCGCCGTTGCCGCAGGATGAAGCGGCATTAACGGTTGAGTGGAAAAGAATGGAGATTTACCGGAATTCCAAAACCAAAAAAACATAGCCCCCATTATCCCGCTGACTGCCACCGCAGAGTAGTTAACCCAACTTCGGCGAAACCACTGCACCTTAAAAAACTCCCTTCGCAACTGTCTCTACAGGGAGTTTTTCCATTTTCTCACATTTTATACAACATTATACTAACGGTTTTAAAAGTGTTGATGAGCATAACGAATGTTCGCTAATTGTTGTGCATAAGTCGTGGCAAATAACGTATGGCCATTAGGCAACGCAAGAAAATATAGATAGGGAACCTTCGCTGGTCTGAGAGCGGCTTTTAGAGCTAGCGTCCCAGGACTGCAAATAGGGCCAGGAGGCAGTCCCTTATGTAAATAAGTATTGTAGGGCGAGTTAACACGAAGATTGGCCAAGGTTAAAGAGCCCTTCAGTGCATGGCCTATGGCATAACGTACAGTCGCGTCACTTTGCAAGGGCATTTGCTTGCGCAAGCGATTGACAAATACCCCCGAGATTTTGGGTGCATCCGAAGGATTCTTGTTCTCTTGTTGAATAATTGAAGCCATCGTGACCCACTGTTGGAGGCTCAAAGGTGAGTGACTGTGGCGATAGAGCACGAGTGCGCGGGATTTAAATGTCTGCCACATCGTCGCCAATGCCGCTTTCGCAGAAATTCCGTATGGAAACTGATACGTTGCCGGAAACAGATAACCTTCATACGGATCCCTCGTCCCCTTGCGGGCTTGAGGCATACCAGGCAAAGGACGGGCAAGCAACGTTCGAAATACTGTCTTGCTTCCAATGTGATGCTCGATCAGCCGCTGAACAATTTGTTGTACGGTAAACCCCTCAGGAATGCTGACCCGTATCGTGACGACGTCTCCGCGCTCCATCATGGCTAAGATACGACCAGGACTATCCCCAGGCGTTATGCGGTACACACCACTTTGCAACGCCCGTGACTGGCTGCTGATATCGCTCAAAAAACGGAAAGCTAAGGGTGAACGTACCAATCCTTTTCTGTATAAAGAGTACCCTATTTGCCCCGCCGACTGACCGGGCACCACTCTAAAATATGTGGGCCGGTGAATGCTCGGATTTAAGGGTTGAAACTGCAGCCATAGCCATATCCCCAGAGAAAGGACGGCTCCCAATAAAGCCGTCCCTGCCCACCATACCATTCGCCTGTTGCGAAGCGAGGAACTTTCTTTGGTCCTACGCCCAGTCATCAATGGGAACTCGCTCCTGTTCTCCCATGCTTATTCGTCGTCATCCAACAATTCTTCATAGGACTGGGCTACCTTTTCCCATTCTTCTTCTGATTCGATATCCACCAAAATGTCATCGCCATCATCATCTTTCTCAAGTCGCAAGATTACGGCCTCAGCCTCGTCTTCCTCGCTGGTATCGATAGGAAGCAAAATGGCATAATCTTGTTCTTCAACCTCAATCACATCAACCACTACAAACTCATGCTCATTACCATCTTCATCAGTCAGGGTAATAATTTCGTCTTCTTCCTCAGGCCCATGTCCTACCAAGTTTTTGTCGTCATCCATGAAAATGTCCTCCCTTGAATTGGTGTGTTGTTTATGGTCGAGATACCCTTGCAGGATTAATGCGGCAGCTAGACCATCCACCACCTTTTTTCTTTTACCGCGGCGAACGTTTTGTTCAATCAACAACCGCTCAGCCCACCGAGTGGTGAGTCGTTCATCCCACGTCGTCACATCGCAAGGGGCCTCAGCTTTCAGGTCCTCAACAAACTTTAAGGTTTTTTCGGCCTGAGGACCGACCGTTGCATTCATGTTCAATGGTAACCCTACCACAATTTGTGCAACATCCCAAGTCGTGGTCAAGTCTAAAATACTCTGAAGATCCTCGCAATGAGAATGCCTCTTAACTGGTGGTTTTGCCGAAGCGAATAATGCCAGTTCATCACTGATGGCGACCCCAATCCATTTATCCCCAAGGTCGAGTGCCATTATGCGTTTTGTCATGTTCTAGGGCATTTTCTCCACTTGAGCTACATATTGGCGCAAAAGTTCTTCCAGTAATTCGTCGCGTTCCACACGGCGAATAAGGTTCCTGGCCCCTTGGTGACTGGTGATGTAGGCAGGATCACCAGATAACAAATATCCCACTAGCTGACTAATCGGGTTATAGCCTTTATCCTTGAGGGCGCTATAGACTTCACGCAAAATTGCATCAGCCTGATTGACCGCTTCTTGATGCCCCCACAACCTGCGAGTCTCATCCGTCGGCCCCATACTCCACATCCTTTCCCAATTTATCCAGCAGCAGCCAATTTTTCGGAAAGAAGATGATGCGCCTGTTTTAGTACAGACTCAATGCCCGTAACATCCTTGCCACCAGCCTGGGCAAGATCAACTCGCCCGCCTCCTCCGCCCCGGATATGTCTTGCCAGTATCTTAACAAGGTCCCTGGCATCAAGTCCGCGAGCAACTAAGTCTTTTCCTAAATATACAACTATTGACGCGCGCTCACCATGGTTCGCCGCTAAAATGGCTCCTGATACTAGACCCTTAATTCCGTCGAGAACCTCACGAAGTTCTTCCACTGAATCAGACTCCACTTCGCGCACAACCACCTTCATTCCGCTATAATTCTCGGCATCTGCCACCAGTCTGCGGCCCCGTTCCTGGCGGTTAGCACGCAGCAATTCGGCCAGTTCTGTCTCAAAACGCTTAGTATCCTCCATCAAATTCTTTACCTTCTCTGGCAAAGATTCCACCGGGGTATGCAATTGTGCACAGAGGCTGTCTAATGTACGCTGATACCGGCGAAAAGCCGTCAAGACGTTTCGGCCAGTGACCGCTTCGATACGGCGCGATCCGGTTCCGATCGAAGTTTCCTCAGTAATCGCAAACGACCCAATTTGCCCGGTTCTCTCGCAATGTGTCCCTCCACAAAGTTCCTGACTAGCACCAGGAACTTTCACTACGCGCACCACTTCTCCATATTTGTCACCAAAGAATGCCAGCGAACCTTCAGCTAATGCCTCATCCTTGTTCATTTCACGGATATCCACAGGAATATCCGCCAATATCCATTGGTTGACGAGATCTTCTATGGCCTCCTTTTGCTCCTCTGACAGAGGCGTGGCATAAGAGAAATCGAACCGTAGTCGATTCGGCGCAACCAAAGAACCGGTCTGATGCACTTCGGTGCCCAACACAAATCTGAGCGCAGCATGTAAAAGGTGCGTGCCAGTATGGTTGCGCATAGTGTCTTCCCGCGTATCTCGATCCACCGCAAGATTGACCCGTTCTCCAATCGCAAGAGGTCCCTTACTCACGGTTCCATAATGCCAAATATGACCATTGAACTTGAAAACGTCCTCGACGTCTAATGTCCCCCGAGGCCCTTGAATCACACCCACGTCGCCCACTTGGCCGCCACCCTCGGGATAAAAAGGAGTCTCGGGCGTAGAAACCCAACCGGCTTCTCCTGCGGTCAATTGTTGCACACTGTCTGTGCCAATATACAACTGATCTATAGGAACATCTTGAACCGTTAACTGGTGGTAGCCGACAAAAAGGTTAGGGGGCAACATCGGAAGCCTTTCTGCTTCCCGCCGCTGATTTCTTGCCTGTCTTGCCCTTTCCCTTTGTTCATGCATTGCTTTATTAAACCCATTATGATCGACTGTGATTCCGCGTTCTGCCGCGGCATCCATCGTCAGGTCCAAAGGAAACCCATATGTGTCATACAACACGAAAGCGTCTTCGCCAGAAAGCACGCCACCTTCAGAGACACTCTCCAACTTGGATTCAAGCACCTTCATTCCCGATTCCAAGGTCGAGCGAAATCGTTCTTCCTCGTCCCGAATAAGTTGTTGAATCAACTTTTCTCCAACCAAAACCTCGGGATAAGCTTCGCCCATAATTTCTGCCACTGTGGGTACTAGTTCATGCAAAAAAGACCGGTGGAATCCCAATAATAAGCCAAAGCGCACGGCTCGCCGTAAAATCCTGCGCAACACGTATCCCCGGTCCGAATTACTAAACGAGACCCCTTCTGCCAACAAAAATGTAATCGCACGGACATGATCAGCAATTACCCGAAAGGGCATGCCTTCGGAACCGCTGTCGTACTGTACCCCGGACAACTCTTCTACACGTTGAATGATGGGCCGGAGCAAATCCGTATCGAAATTCGAGTTGACTCCTTGCAAGTATGCCGTAATGCGTTCCAGTCCCATTCCTGTGTCAATAGACGGTCTCGGCAAAGGAGTTAACTGTCCGCTGTCATCCCGGTTATATTGCATAAACACCAAGTTCCAAATTTCCTGGACACGATCACACTCACACCGTCCCAGACCGCAATGCTCCCCGCAAGCATATTCAACACCACGATCAACAAAAATTTCAGAACAAGGACCACAAGGACCCGTATCGCCCATACTCCAAAAATTGTCCTTTTCCCCCATACGGACAATTCGCTCCTGGGGAACCCCCGCCACGTCTTGCCAAAGCTGATACGCTTCATCATCGTTTTCAAACACGCTGATCCACAAAGCATCCGGATTCAAGCCCAACACGTCCGTAAGAAATTCCCAAGCATAGCGAATCGCGTCCCGCTTAAAGTAATCTCCGAAAGAAAAATTTCCCAGCATTTCAAAAAAAGTCTGGTGTCGGGCCGTCTTTCCTACTTGCTCCAAATCATTATGTTTTCCGCCGGCACGCATACATTTTTGCACCGATACCGCACGCGAATACGAACGGACATCATTGCCCAAAAACACATCCTTAAATTGCACCATTCCAGCATTAGTAAACAGCAAAGTAGGATCTTGGGCAGGCACCAATGGAGAACTTGGCACTCTGTGGTGTCCGTTTGCTTTAAAGTAATCGAGAAATTTTTTTCGAATTTCGGCAGAACGCATGCATAGTCCTCCTTGCCTGAGCGACCAGGCTTTGACTAATCCTATACATTGTACTTGGCTCCTTTTAGAACGGTCAAGTCGCAGATTGTCAAACGATCAAACGACGGTACAAATGCCCAAAAATTACTTTGATAACAGCAGCCCCCGGAACAGCCAGCAACAACCCCGCAAGTCCGCCCATTTCGCCACCAGCCAAAATGGCGAAGATGACAACCAAAGGATGAAGGCCCACGTAATCACCCATAATTTTCGGTCCAATCACCGTACCCTCGAGTTGATGAATCGCCACAAATCCCAATACCGCGTATAAGGCTGTAACCGGAGAGCGTTCCAGCCCTAACATCACAGCAGGTATTGCACCAGCTATCGGCCCAACATAAGGTATTACGTCCGTGACTCCCGCTATAGCGCCAATTAATAAGGACAACGGAATCCCCAGAAACGCTACCCATAATCCCGACAAAATTCCTACTAATAAAGCAACCAGAAGCTGACCACGTATGAATGCACTAAGAGTGCGATCAACTTCCAAGGCCAGAATATACACCGGAGGATGCCAATCAATCGGAATCACTTGCCAAAACCGTTCTCGTATTCGATCCATATCCTTAAGGAGATAGAACGCCAAGATAGGCGAGATAATCACACTTAAGATTCCTGGCAACACTCCAAAAATGGTAGACACCAACTGTTTCGTTAAGGAAAACAAAGTGTTCTCCCACCGGACACCTGCCTCGTCAATGGCCGTTCTAACCGATTTTGGAATAGGTGCCTGATGAAAACGCTGAAGCCAGTAATTCCAGCTCAGTTGAATTTGCTTGGTTAACGAAGGAATAACGTGGATCATCTTCACCAGTTCCTGCATCCAAAGCGGAACCATATAAACCACCATGGCAGCGAGAACTAAACTCACCAACGCATACGACAAGAGGATTGCCGGCACACGTTGAATACGGTATTTAATAAACAGATCAACTAAAGGGGCCAAAATGTAGGCCAAAATGATTGCAAAGATGAAAGGTAAAAGAACCGCACGGGCTGCAAAGAGAACGATTACAATACCCGTAACAAAAACCGCCAAAAGGCCCAAACGGTAGAACTTTCGTGAACCGGGGTCTTCGGCGATATTCGAATGCCTCACATTACTCCCCTCATTCGCAAATTGCAGCTAACCAAGGCGCCGTTTCGCCATGTGAAAAACCTCCCGGCCCCGTGCTTTAGCAACTCGCCACGCTTTCGGGGCCATTAGGGTAGCGCTCCGCCAAGCTAATCCATAGAGATTGCGGGAGGTGGGTTTTCGCAACAGCCAGACACCAGTCATTACGGCGCCGACTAATGCCCCCGTGATCATGCCACTAACATATTTCATTTTCATGACATCACCTCTTCCGACCCAAATTCGTCCAGACGCGACAGTTCTCCATCGGCTTCAACACGAAACATTCGGACACCCCGAGGGCTTAATGCAAACTCAATGAAGCAGTCCCAGCAATAATATTGGACGGTACCGACACGACCCACATTGCGGCCCCCACAAGCAGGGCATAAAGGATCTTTCATGTTCTATTCCCCTTTTGGCGTGATACCGCTATACTGCCCGATTCGAGATAATTTTAATCCTACCGTCAAAGTCAATTACCAACTCGCGCGTCGACACGATTAAGGCGCCATGAAGAAGGTCTTCCAATACCCCTTGGCTAACGACGATATCATGCACCGCTAAACTCACTTCATCAATCATGAAATCCTTGACTCGCCCTACCAGTTCCCCAGTTTTACTCCAAATGGGTTGATTCATAATTACCTTTTGCTGGTGCCGTGCGTTCCACCACAAGCGTGAGTGCTTTTCCACAGATTTCCTTTGTCGTATATGAATTCCCATGGCACTGATGGCTATGTCTGCAGCAGGAACATAATACCGGTTTACGTTTGCATGAACGCCGATCCCTTCAATCACGCCTTCTGGCCAGCGAACTAAGACGTCTTCAACCCATCCCCAACGTCCTGTTTTTCCTTGCAAACTGACCGGCAAATGTAATAAATGCCATCTAGTGACCACGTATTACCATCCCCTAAGGAATTACGGTTGCTTTTGAATTCTGCCCCCGGCGATCAAAGCATCATTTTGATACATTGCCGCAATTTGTCCTGGTGATATCGCCCATTGCGGAGTGAGAAAAGCAATATCGGATTCCCTTCCGTCTCCAATCCATTGAGCAGGTTCCGGTTCCATATTATACCGAATCTTGGCATGACCCGTGATTGTCTTCCCATGGACAGGCACAACATAATTGACGTGTTCGACATGCACCGTTTCTTGAAACACTTCGTCCTTAGTCCCGACTACGACCTGATTCGTTACGCTGTCCAGTTTAACAACGTAGCGAGGCTCATGAGAACTGATCCCGAGCCCTCGCCTTTGTCCAATAGTGTAAAAAGCGATACCACGATGCGTGCCCAGAATGTTTCCTTTTGTGTCCACCACATTTCCGGGGCAGACAACTTCCGGACGATTTGTTTCCAAGTAGCCTTGATAGTCATTTTTCGGCACAAAACACAGCTCCTGACTCTCAGCTTTGTGCGCAGTAATTAGTCCATAACGCTCTGCAATGGCCCGGGAATCGTTTTTATAGTATTCTCCCAGAGGAAACAATAAATGCGCCAAATCCTTTTGCGTCATCGTATAAAGCAGATAACTTTGGTCTTTGCTTCTGTCCACACTCCGCATGATATAAATCAAACCATCTTCTTCCCTTAATCGGACATAATGGCCAGTAGCTAAAAAATCCGCACCATTTTGACGCGCCCATTCCCACATCGCGCCGAATTTAATGTAACGGTTGCACATTGCACACGGATTAGGGGTCGTTCCAGCCAGATATGCTTCTTGAAAGGGTAAAATCACCCGCTCAAAAAATGGCTGTTCGACATCAACAAGAAAATGGGGAATACCCAGCTTTTTTGCCACTCTCCTAGCATCGACGATGGCTTCAAGAGAGCAGCAGCTATTCGTAGTTTCAGCGGGCAAATGCCGCATTGTCACCCCGATGACTTCATATCCCTGCTCCAAAAGTAAAGCGGCCGCTGCCGATGAATCGACGCCGCCGCTTAAACCTACAACTACGGTTCGAGCCACGTTATCCCCCACCCTCTAGCAAGGTTGCCACATTCTGTTTGAAGTGTTCGCGCTGCAAATCAATCAACATTTGAAAGCTCATGGACGACATGGTCTCGATCAGCGCTTCTTGTACACGACTCCAGACATCCGGGCCGACACAATAGTCGATCTCTGGACAGCCTTGTCCCTCAAAAGAACTGCAATCAGTTAGAACGATGGGCCCTTCCACGGCATCCACCACATCACTAACCGAAATCTGAGCTGGGGGCTTCGCTAACATGTACCCACCTTGGGCTCCGCGCAGTCCACGTACCAGTCCCCCTCTTTTCAAAGGGCCCATCAACTGCTCTAAATACTGTTCCGAAATGTTCTGTGCCTTCGCGATCCAATTCACGGCAACGGGCCCTTGACCATAGTGCAAAGCCAATTCGTAGACGGCTTTCACTCCATAACGGCCCTTGCTTGAGATCTTGATCATAAGATGCCCACCGTCCTTACACTCTCTTCCGTAATTTTAAGGTAGCATTGCCAGGTCGTTCGGTCAATGGTTATCACCGCAAGCTTTAGGGGGAAGTGTTACGTGAGTAAACGAAAATTGCATGCGGTGATCTTCTAAATGACTAGTCTTAGGTGCAGTACCAATTAATCTCTACCTATTTCAATGTGGAAAATTTTGTACGGGCATCAAATATTTTATCCCCCAAGGAGTTTATTAGAACGACCGGTCATACTACGACCACTCATGTACTGCACAGTCCCACTGAGAAAGTTGAACCAATCTTCATCGCAAAACATGGTTTGCCTTGAGGATACGGCTAGGACAGCCTATCAAGGCTGTCCTTTATCTCTCTTTACTTAACTCAAAATATTCACGAGGAAACCCAGCCCTCAACAGGTCTTATCTTCTTCACACTTTGGAAGGCACGGTGGATGACGAGGACTCTTCCTTTTTATTTTTATTAAGCCGCCGAAAGAATTTGCGAATGGGGTCATAATAACGGTCCGCTACGCGTTCTTTCAAAGGAATAATCGCGTTGTCAGTAATATGAATGTGTTGCGGACATACTTCTGTGCAGCATTTAGTAACATTGCACATGCCAATTCCGCCTTCATTCTTTAATTGCGGGACACGGTCAGCCCCATCCACAGGATGCATCTCGAACTCTGCCATCTTAACCATGAAACGCGGACCGAAATATTGGTCTTGGGCGTCATGCTCCCGCAAGACATGACATACATCCTGACACAGAAAACATTCAATGCAATGATGAAACTCTTGAACCCTGTCTACGTCCCATTGCTGCATTCGAAAAGGTGCTGCGTTCACTGGGGCAAACGCCTCAATTTTCTTAGCTACCTCGTAATTCCAAGAAACATCGGCGACCAGGTCTTTCACGATAGGAAAGGTTCTCATCGGTTGGATATGAACCACCTGACCCTGATAGTCATCCAGTCGCGTCTTACACATAAGTTTGGGCATCCCATTTATTTCTGCCGAGCAGGAACCGCAATGCGCCGCTTTGCAATTCCAGCGCACTCCTAGGTCGGGTGCGTCATGCGCTTGCACGTAATGGACCGCATCTAACACTACCATGCCAGGAATAGCGGGCACTTGGTAGGTCTTTTCTTCCCCTTCGTTTTGATCTCCACGAAAGATACTTAACACATATTGATCACTCATGACGATGCCCCCTTCCGCTGGTCTACGTTCGGCGATGGCTCTTTACCTGGAGCCACAGGCCGAGAACATATCTCCTGAAGAGCTGGAGGCATAACCGGTACCCGCTCTTTCTTAATACGGTCTCCATTTGGTGAAATTTCGTGCACGAAATTCCACTGTCCCATTTCTTCAAGCTCTTCGGGATAATCGCTCCGCCAATGCCCTCCCCGGCTCTCTTTCCGCTCGAGGGCGCCGCGGATGATTAATTCCGAAAGCAATAACATATTTTCCACGTCGAATACGGCATGCCAACCCGGGTTATAAGTCCGGCCGCCCTTGGCCCCCATATTTTTGGCCCGCTCCTGAAGTTTTAAGATCTGTTCCAGACCGTCTTCCAATAACTTCTGATCCCGAACAATTCCCACGTGCTTCGACATGGTTTCTTGCAATTCAGCATGAATAGCATAGGGATTCTCGCCATCGGGACGGCTGAATGGTTTCAAAATCCGCTCCGCTTCGGCCTCGATCTCCTTTTCTGATACCGCTACATCGTCTGTTCGGGATCCCGCATAGTCCCGAGCAGCTATTCCAGCACGTCTCCCAAAGACGAGAATATCCGCTAACGAATTTCCTCCCAGACGATTCGCTCCGTGAAGTCCACAGGCCACTTCTCCCGCTGCAAATAGCCCTGGAATATTGGTGGCACAAGTTTCAGCATGGGCCTTGACGCCACCCATAGTATAGTGGCAAGTTGGCGCGACTTCGAACGGAGACTTGGTAATATCAATGTCTCCCAGAGTCAATAACTGCTCGTACATTCCTGGCAGCTTCTTCTTGATGAAATCGGCGCCTTTATTGCTAATATCGAGCCATGCTCCGCCGTGAGGCGTTCCGCGGCCTTCTTGAACTTCACGGAAGATAGAACGCGCCACGACATCACGAGTGGACAGTTCCTGACGTTCCGGATCATAACGCAGCATAAAACGATCTTTTTCGGAATTATAGAGAATCCCGCCTTCTCCGCGCACCCCCTCGGTCACAAGAAGTCCGGCAACACCTGGCGGCCATACCATCCCGGTTGGATGGAACTGCACCATTTCCATATCTTGTAGTTCAGCCCCCTGCCGATAGGCCATGGCGGCTCCGTCCCCTGTGCTCTCCCAGGAGTTGGATGTGACCTTAAAAACTTTTCCCCAGCCGCCTGTGGCAAGAACCAAGGCTTTAGTTTTAAACAAGACAAAATGACCATCAGACCGATGATATCCGAACACGCCCGCAATGCGGCTTCCATCCATCAATAGCCTGGTAATAGTCACTTCCTGGAAAATCTCGATATTCATCGAGATAGCCCGGTATTGCAAAGTTCTCAGTAATTCCATGCCAGTCCTGTCGCCAATGTGGGCTAATCGCCGAAAGCTGTGTCCGCCAAAAGCCCTTTGCATTATCATTCCTTCCGGAGTACGGTCAAAAACCGCTCCCCATTGCTCCAGTTCCAAAACACGAGCCGGAGCTTCCTTGGCAAACACTTCTACCGTTCGAAAGTTATTAATGTAATGGCCGCTTTTCATCGTGTCATAAAAGTGGGTTTGCCAGCTGTCGTGACCATCTACATTACCAATCGACGCTGCCGCACCACCCTCGGCCATCACGGTGTGAGCCTTTCCCAGTAAGGATTTTCCGATTATTCCTACCGACATCCCGCCACCTGAAGCCGCTTCAACCGCAGCCCTGAGCCCCGCGCCTCCGGAGCCGAGTACCAAAATATCAAATGAGTGAGTTTCCATTGTTTCTATGTTCATCAGAATAACCTCACATCATGAATTACGCCCATTATTAGCAGGCGAATATAAAGATCCGCGATCCACACGGAAAACAGTGAAGCCCATGCCCATGCTCCGTGATAAACATTGGCTTCGGAAATTCGGTGCCACAATTTGTAGCTAGTGGTCTTCTTTCCGTGAGCAGTGCAAGAAAAGCAATCTTTGCGGCCCCCAATCATGTTGCGAAAAGCGTGGCAAGAAAAGGTATATCCTGTCAATAAAATCGCATTGACCAACAGAATCAAGGAGCCTACGCCCACCCCGAAACCATTAGGAAAAATGAAAGCCTGAACGACATCTTTCCAAAGAAAAATGAGCACGATTACGGCCAAGAACCAAGCATAACGGTGCAAATTATTGATTTTCCATTCACCTTTATAAGGACGGCTACGGTTCGCTTTAGGTTCTGCAACCGCGCACCCGAACGGGTGAAAAGAAAAGGCACGGTAATATTCCCTTCGGTAATAATAACATGAGAACCGAAAAAGAAAGGGCACCCACACCACATAGAGTGCACTTAGCACGTGAAACCCAAACCACCCAGCAACACCGGGAGAGAAAAACGGAGAAACATAATTATGATAAGTTCCCGTATTATGGAAAAAAACTTCCCACAATGAATAAATCACAAACCCACCAAACGCCACAATGGTGAAGACCGGTTCCACCCAATATGGGAGTTTCCCTGACGGCTTTATCGGCCGGCCCACGCCGGGCTGACTCGCCTGCGCCATTCGCATCCCCCTCTTTACAGCAACCATAATGATGCTGCATCAATTTCATAAAGCTACATGGACTAACTACATGCTCAAGTATAGCGCACCCCAATAGACACCCATTACACGACTATTGTAGACACAACATTCAGACTTCAGTCCGATACCTTGCGGTGCAAGAACTGCAGATATTCCTTAACGTCCCTTTCGAGACCTTGATCGGTAGCGCGATACAGCGTAAGGTCACCCACGTCACTAGGAAGATATGCCTGGGCCACATAATGGCCGGGGTAAGCATGGGGATAGAGGTAAGGAGTTTTCGAGGACTCAGAGCGATAATGCGAGTCCCGCAAATAAGACGGCACTTCACTTTGGGGATATTTTTCCAATGCTTCGTCTAGTTTTGCCAGGGCTTGAACCACACTGTTGGATTTTGGAGACGAAGCTATATATAAGACGGCTTCTGCCATCGGAATACGCGCTTCTGGGAAGCCCACTGATTCCAGGGCTGTCCAAGCAGCCTGCGCTACAACAAGGGCCATTGGATTCGCCAAGCCCACATCTTCTGCCGCATGCACTAGGATGCGTCGCATCACATAACGCGGATCCGTTCCTCCTTTTAACAACCGCCCAAACCAATACAAGGCCGCGTCTGGATCAGATCCCCGCATACTCTTGATAAAAGCCGACGTAATGTCGTAATGCATGTCCCCCATCCGATCGTGATAATGACGACTGCTATTGATAACTTGATTCAACAAAGACAAATCTAATATTCTTTCGCCTTTCGCATCGGCCAAAAGTGTCATTTGCTCCAAAAGAGCCAACGCAAACCGTCCATCCCCGCCAACTTGCGCAGATATCTGCTCAAAAACCCCTTCCTCAACACGCCCCTCTTCACGCCACCAAATTTCTCGCCTTTCCCAAGCGCTATCTAAAATGGCTTTGATAGCCGCTCGGTTTAGTACTTTTACTTCAAGCAAAAGACAACGGGAAAGTAGCGCACGATTAATGGATATCCATGGATTTTCTGTGGTAGCTCCAAACAACACCAGCGTACCGTTTTCGACGAACGGGAGCAAAACATCTTGCTGAGCCCGGTTAAAACGGTGAATTTCGTCTAAGAACAACAGGGTACCGCGCCCGTGTAAATTCCATTGCTCACGGGCACGTTCAGCAACTGCACGCACTTCCTTTACCCCGCTGTCTATCGCCGACAATTCTATAAATGACAAACTCGCCTTATCCGCGACAATCCTGGCCAATGTTGTCTTACCCGTTCCGGCCGGCCCGTGCAAAATAATTGAGCGGACCTTTCCCTTCAACATTGCGCGAATTACGCCATGATCTCCCGTTAAATGCTCCTGGCCAACTACCTCGTCCAGATTCCTGGGCCTAAGTTTCCATGCCAATGGCGCATGTTGTTCGCGGTTAACATCGCCAGCATTGGTAAATAAATCATGGGGCACCTGGAATCATCCTTTCAAAGTGAGAGAAGCTGTGAAAAACTCTCAATTGTCCGTTCTACTCCCTCGTCATTCACATCGAGATGCGTGACCAGCCTTAAGCGGTTTGGACCCATAGCTCCTGCTAACACACCTTTGGATTTGAGTGCAACGGCAAATTTTTCGGCCGCCACGTCAAGGTCTACCATCACCATGTTTGTGGCAATTGATGGGATATCAACACGGTATCCCAAAGATTGGAGCCCTTGCGCGAGCTTGTGTGCTCGCAAATGATCATCTGCAAGGCGCTCGATATGATGATCCAAAGCATATATTCCTGCCGCTGCAATGATTCCCGCTTGACGCATACCTCCTCCGAGCCATTTCCGGTAAATCCGAGCTTGCTCAACATACTCCCGTGTCCCCGCCAACACCGATCCCACCGGAGCACCCAGCCCCTTCGACAAACACATGGAAACCGAGTCAACATCCTCGGCCAGGTCCCGAATATCCACCTTTAAGGCCACTGCTGCATTGGCAATGCGTGCTCCGTCTAGATGCACCCGCAAATTATGCTGACGGGCAACGTGGATAAGAGGCAGCAAACGTTCACGCGAGAGAGCAACTCCTCCCGCCCGGTTATGGGTGTTTTCCAGCGCCAGTAGCCGGGGATTGGGGTGGTGTATGTTACGGGGCCGAATGCTGGCTTCCAGTTCATCTACGCTCATTAGCCCTTCGGGCCCCTGCAATTGATTAAACGTAGCTTGAGCCCACATTGCCGCCGCTCCGCCTTCATAATAGAAAATATGGTTATCACGATGAATGAAAATTTCGTCACCACGCTGAGTATGAGTCAATATGGCAATTTGATTGGCCATCGTTCCGGAGGGAACAAACAGACTTGCCTCTTTTCCGAGTATGTGCGCTGCATACTCTTCAAGCTGATTGACAGTCGGGTCTTCCCCATAGACATCATCGCCAACCTCTGCACGGTACATGGTTTCGCGCATGGCTGGCGTTGGACGCGTAACGGTATCTGAACGCAAGTCGACGTAAGTCGGGCTGAATTCCGTCATAGTCCCAGCTTCTTGAGCAATTGAGCCTTAGGCAGCGCACCTACGACACGGGCCGTTTCTTGCCCATTTTGGAATTTTATTAAAGTCGGTATACTCATGACCCCGTATTCCGCAGCAATCGTGGGGTTCTCATCGACGTTCAGCTTAGCTATGGTGATAGCCCCCTGCCGTTCTTGTGCTACTTCTTCTAAAATCGGACTAATCATCCGACATGGCACACACCATGTCGCCCAAAAATCCACCAACACAGGATTCGCAGAGTCTTCAATAGTCCTCTGAAAATTTTCCTGAGTGACTACAACCACATTGTCTGTCAAAGAATTCGCCTCCAATTTCACCCTCGATATTACCAGGGAAACGAAAGAAAGAGAAGATAGTTAACCCATCTTCTCTTTCATCCCCCGCCATGCCGTGCAAACCCGACGTTTTGAACCTGCTGATAAGCAGGTGGGTACCTCCCGTTAACTTTCGCAGTCCCCAATATTAGGGGCAGGACGGCCATTAACTGAGGATCAGGTTCCCTATGTTCTGGTGTTGGCTCAAAACATATCGGTCGCCTTCACGCACACAGCCGGATTGGTAAGACTCATTATAGTGATCAAGAGGTCTGTACGCAACTATACAGAATTCCCGCCTCAGCAATAATTTGCCTTGGCGGGAACTGAAAAGGAGGTTATGACTGTTCGTTGTCATCCTTGGCCATATTGGTGACCATATGGGCCAGGGTTTCTTTCTCTGGTCGTCCGCTGTTTTTCCACATCCGTTTTGCTACACGGTCCTGCGGACTTTTAGGTTTCACCCCGGACTGGAGCATAGAATTTCCCATGTCCACGACATCCTCGGGAACATCATATTCCCCTTTGCGAAGCTTCTCAGCTGCACGGGACTTCAATTCTCGAAACGACTGCGGAACACCCTTAGCCAAAGGAATCCCTCCTTGGTGTGTCAGTTTGTGGAGCCAGGCTCCATGGCTAGTCTGTGCTTTTCTAAGAGAACTATGAGAGGAATAATTCGGACTCAGCTAAGCCACACTAAATCGCAGGATAAGGAGGTGAACGAAATGAGCTGGATAGGGATGATTGTTCGGTTCATCGTTGCAGCACTCGTGCTAATGGTAATGGGCTACGTTGTACCCGGATTTTCTCCCATAGGATTTTGGTCGGCATTACTAGCAGCACTGGTTATTGCCTTAGTGGGATATATCATTGAAGCGATGTTTGGTAAATCGGTTTCACCCTACGGCCGTGGTTTGGTAGGATTTTTAGTCTCAGCGGTGGTTATATATTTTACCCAGTTTCTAGTACCTGGTATGCATGTCTCTATTCTGGGCGCATTAATAGCAGCCTTCCTGATCGGATTGGTTGATTTGTTTATTCCAACCGCAGTCAGGTAGCCATCAATCACGAAAAAGCCGCCCGATCCATATAGACCGGGCGGCTTTCTTATAGTCAGTCTATTTAATGCGTAAAGACGGTTTCGAGACATTCTTGACAATGATATAATCCCACATTCCCGAACTGGACTGGCCGTCAGGAACGGCACTAATGACAGCATAGCGCCCCTTATGAGCCGCCACGAAATGAAAATGCTGAACCACCCCGTGTCCCACCCCCTGGGTTGGATTGGGAGTGAATGCGTTATGGAAAGCGGGCGTGAAAGGTCCTCCTTTTCGCAGCTGCGAAATAGGGACAATCATAGCACTGTTTTTTAAGATAACCTGATCGTTTGTAAAAGTCGCGTCCACGGTCCACCCTTGAGGGATGATAATGGTGAGAAAGCCATTGGCATAGCCATCAAAAGCCAGGGAGCCAAATTGGTTGACAGATGCTGTTAAGAATAAATGCACTTGATGCCTGGATGCATTATATTGCAGCCACTTATTCGGAGACGGAGCCGGTTTTTTTGTCCGACTGGATTCTTGGGACGAAACAGATGAAGCCTTCTGGACAGCGGGGTGGTGTCCAGAAGGGGCAGGACTATCACCTTGGGCTACTACGGCTTGAGGAATGGCAAACCCTAAAAATAGGAGCAGGCTGGTAACAAGCCCAGTGGATGCGAGTACGTAAGCAGTCATTCTCTTAGTGTTCAACTCACGGTGAGCTTTATGGGCAGAACCCTCCTCAAATTGATCGGCATAGTACCAGCCTCCCACCATAAAGAGCAGAGCTAAAGGCGCAGACTGTGGGTCTGTCCCCACTCCTCCGACAATCCCAAAATCCTGCCCTAACCACCAGCTTGCCACAAGCCACAGAATAGTGACTATCCAAAACGATTTCCCTGCTTTGTTGAATAATAAAGCCAACCCCAAATATGCCATGATGGCCACCATGAGCCCGTTGTAAAACAACGGGTGAAGACTCGACTGATGCATCATCCAGGCAATCGGTGCCACCAGCACGTGTGGTTGAGGCATAAGAGTGTTATTGCGGAAAATATTGTGCAGTCCTGCGGACGACCAATATCCGGGCATCGCTTGAAACCCTGCCAAAAGCAGCCAAATTCCTCCCATGACGTACCGTGACCACTGTTTTACCTGTCCTGATTTCCAGAACTTAGGTGGCAACAACAGCCAAACTGCTCCCAAAATGTAAAACACTACGGCTCCTGGGGTTCCTGTTAACCACGAAGCCCCAGACGAAAACAAATTCCCTAGTCCTTCACCATAGATCCATACGGGAAGACTCCAAGCCAGTGACACATACAGACCAATACGGCCTAAAGGACGCCCGTATCCCAACAAAATTGCGGCGCCGATAAATACCTGAATAAGCACAGCAAATATCGCTGAAGCTATCTGGTGAGTGGTCCAAGCTTGAATACCGGCTCCTAATAGGGCAATGAGCCAATGCGGTTGAGAGGACAAATTTGTCGCTACATCCATGTCAACAAACATGCTCGTCGCCATGGGAGGCTGGGCCTGCAACAAACCATCAATTAGCCACAGTACTCCTAACCCCCACCACAAAATACGATATCCTCGAGGATAATCAAGTCTCTTTTTCTCAGGCTGGTTTGAGGATGAGTTCGGATGACTCTCGTAGCGAATATGCGTAAAAAACCATCCCAATAGAACGAGCAACAAAAGAACACCGCTAACCTGAAACAAGGAGACATAAAACACGTGCAAGGTCGCCGGATTGATATGATTCAATAGAGAATAAGGCATTATCCATATCTCCTAGTTCAAATTATGTCCATAAACATATTGTGATTGTAATACAAGTTCACCGCAGTTTACATAAGAATTTGGTCTGCTACTTGTAATTCCTCATCTACGTCTATAAACAAGCGAAAGACAAGTCTTTCTGGGTGCTGCGAATCCCACAAAAAAGAGCCTTCTCTCGAAGAAGACCCTGTTTTTGTCAGCACTCTTCATTAGGCTTATTTCTTAATTCGTATTCCCACTTCTTCCAATTGACTAGGATGCACAGGACTGGGCGAATTCATCAAGGGATCAACCCCCCGTGCTGTTTTGGGAAAAGCAATGACTTCTCGCAAGCTTTTGGCCCCCGCCATTAGCATCACCATGCGGTCTAAGCCGAAGGCAATTCCACCATGCGGAGGCGCTCCATATTGGAATGCGTCGATGAGAAAGCCAAACTTTTCCTGAACCTCATCGGGTTGCAATCCTAAAGCGGAAAATATCCGAGATTGCAATTGCGGCTGAAAGATTCTCAAACTTCCCGAAGCGAGCTCAGTGCCATTGAGGACCACATCATAAGCCTGGGAACGAACAGACAAAGGTGCCGTTTCGATAAGGTCCATGTCCTCTGGATGCGGCATTGTAAAGGGATGATGCGCAGACACGAGACGATTTTCTTCCTCGGAGAACTCGAACAACGGGAAGTCGGTCACCCAAAGAAACCGCCATCCTTCATCAAGCCGATTCTCCCGTCTGGCAAATTCCAGGCGCAATTGCCCTAACACATTGAGACTCGGATATTTATCACCCGCAACTACCAATAATACGTCGCCAGGCCGTAACCCCACTTTTTCGGATAACTTACGCACTTCCTCCGTGCTCAGCCATTTGCCCGCTGACGACCGAGTCTGTTCGGGAGACTTCACCAGCCAAATCAGTCCGCCAGCTCCGAGCGCCTTAGCCATCTCCCCCCATGTATCGAGTTGCTTGCGTGAAGGCTGATAGTTGCGAAGAACCACCGCTCCTACAAAAGGTGCATCACGAAGGACAGGCCAAGACACATGTGCCTTGACTGTATCCGTTAAATTCCACAGTTTTTCTCCCGCCCGCAAATCCGGTTTGTCCGAGCCGTATCCTTCCATGGCCTCTTCCCAGGTTATCCGTAAAAAGGGGTCCAAAGACACGTTCAACGCTTCTTGGAAAACAAAACGGAGCATGGCCTCCATCATATTGAGAATGTGAGCCTGGGTCATGAAGGACATTTCCACATCAATTTGGGTGAATTCTGGCTGTCGGTCTGCCCGAAGATCCTCGTCGCGAAAAACTTTTGCAATTTGATAATAGCGATCAATGCCTGCCACCATTAACAATTGCTTAAAAATCTGGGGACTTTGAGGAAGCGCATAAAACGTTCCTGGTTGTAAGCGGCTGGGCACCAAAAAGTCTCGTGCTCCTTCCGGAGTAGAACGCGCCAACGATGGAGTCTCCACATCCAAGAAACCATGATCATGAAAAAATCGGCGGACGGCCATTAAAACCCGGTCCCGCAGAATAAAATTCTGCAATAGTCCCCTACGTCTTAAATCAATATAGCGATATTTAAGACGAAGAATCTCATCGACTGACTCGGCATCTTCCGGCATAAAGGGAGGAGTTTTGGCTTCAGACAAAATCTCTACGATTTGTGGTTCAATCTCAATGGCTCCTGAAGGCAGATCGGGATTTTCCATTCCCTCTGGCCGTCTCTTCACTATTCCCTTGACTGCCAGCACAAACTCCGGTCGCACATGATCCAGTTTGTGAAAATTTTCGTCTTGGACAGGTTCAGCGACGATCTGCACCAATCCGGTACGGTCCCGTAGATCAATAAAGATAACTCCGCCGTGATCGCGGCGACGATGTACCCACCCGGCGACACTCACGATTTCTCCCTCGAGTTTTTCGTCAATCTCCGCGGCATAATGTGTGCGGCCTAACATAATAAATCCGTGTCCTCCTCAACAACTGATCTCTCAACTGTTTATTTTAAATTGCTGGTGAAGCAAGTCGCTCAATTGGTCACGCTTGACAGTCATTTGAACCCCGTCTTGCAACGATTTTACATTGACTTCGTCCATTTCCCATTCGTGCCCCCCGACAAACACCACGATTTGGCTTCGTCGCCCTGCATCGCGCAACTGGGCTTTCAGACTTCGCCCCATGAGATCTGATTCGGCGGCAAACCCTTCCCGGCGCAGTTGTTCCGCCAGCAGGAGGGAAGGCCCCTCGAATCCGGGGAGGTGAGCCACATAGATCCGGGTCACAGACGGGATTCCCAAATTTTGTTCAACAGCAGACAATATCCGCTCGATTCCCATGCCAAAGCCTACTGCCGGCGTAGATTCGGGACCATCCAAAGTCGTCGCCAACCCATCATACCGTCCTCCTCCAAACAAGGCTGCTTGGCTCCCCATACTGGGATGGCCAATTTCAAAGACAGTCCGAGTATAATAATCCAGTCCTCTCACTAAAAAGGGGTCTCGCCTGACTTGCCGCCCAGACGCACTCAACAAGTCTGTCAACTTCCCGTAATGAGTGGCGCAGTCTTCACACCAAAATTCCTCGATATCGGGTGCTTGTTCCCGGATTGCCACATCAATTTTGCAATCTAGCAAACGCAGAGGGTTGCTATTTAGCCTGGTTTGGCAATCCCGACACAGATGATTACGCTGTTCATGATAATAGCGAATGAGAGCTTCCCGGTAACGAGGCCGACACTCAGAACATCCTATCGAATTGAGCCGAATCATGGGATCGGGCAGTCCTGCCCGTTCAACCACTGCACAGGCTAGTAAAATAACTTCAGCATCAGCTTCAGGATAAACCGAACCATATAATTCCGCCCCAAACTGTGTATGTTGACGGTACCGCAACGCCTGTGGGCGCTCTCTACGAAACATGGGCCCATAATAGCACATTCTCACCGGCTGAGGCTGGTTAAACATACCATTTTCGACGTAAGCTCGGGCAATGGCTGCTGTTCCCTCCGGACGCAGAGTCAATTCCACGCCTCCAGCATCCGTAAATGAATATCTCTCGTGTTGAACAATGTCTGTAGATTCGCCTACCCGCAAAAACACCGGAGTTTGCTCAAATACCGGTGTTTCTACCGGCAAGTACCCGAAAGTTTGGGCACAATCGAGGGCAATGCGCCGCATTTGTTCCATTTTTAAAGACATCGGCGGCAGAATATCTTGGGTACCCCGAGGCTTTTGAAATTCCGCACGCATGTAGAAACTCCTTTCTAATCGGAATGACTCGGGTTTTTCATCCTACTGTCGAGCCATATTGTCACGGGACCCCAATTAACCAATTGAATGTCCATGTCAGCTCCAAACCGACCTGTTTGCACCACCGAAACAGATTGTCGGCACATTCTAATAAATTCATTATAGAGAGGCTCAGCTATCTCCCGGGAAGCAGCCTTTGTGAAACTGGGCCGTCTACCTTTCGCCACGTCCGCATAAAGTGTGAACTGGGAAATAACGAGCAATTCCCCGCCCACATCACACACACTTTTATTCATCTTGCCATGATCATCCGCAAAAATTCGCAAGGACGTAATCTTGTCCGCCATCCAAGAAACAATCCCGGACTCATCGCCACGAGCGATCCCTAACAAGACAACCAGCCCATGGTGAATCTCGGCAATCGTCTGATTGTCCACGGACACCGATGCCCGTTTCACACGCTGAATGACTGACCGCATCAGGGCTTCTCATGGCTCACACGCTCTACCCTCTCGACAAAAGGAAGAGCTTCCAGCCGCCCGATAATTCTCATAAGTTGAGTCAAATTTTTCACTTCCAATCGCACATTGACAACAGCTGTTCGGTCTTTGAAACCTCGTGCTTTGGCGGATATGATGTTGGCATCTGCAACAACATTGGCCACATCGGCTAAAAGACCCGCACGGTCCCAAGCAAACACCGCCAATTCCACCGGATGGGGAGCCAGTTCTGCTTCCTTAATGTCCCAACTCACCTCTATTAACCGTTCAGGATCTTTACTCAGTTCTTTCTCGTTGGGACACCCCAGCCGATGCACTGAGACCCCCCGTCCACGAGTCAAATATCCGATAATCGGATCCCCTGGAACAGGTTGGCAACACCGAGCCAAACGGGTTAGCAACCGTGATTGTCCGCGAACCAGAATCTGTTGCCCCGTCTGTGCCGAACCCGCATCTGATCTCACAGGGCGCTTCAGTGGTAAGATTGACGTGACAACCGGTTCAATTTCCTTGGTCAGTTCGTCTTTGATCCGATTCACAGCCTGAACCGGATTAATCATGCCATCACTGATACCGACAGCCAACTCGTCTACTGTACCATATCCAACTTTCTTCACCAATTCCTGTAGCCGTTCATGGTGCAACGACAAACTCGCTCGTTTCAGCTCGCGTTCCAAAATTTCATGACCTCTGGATAAATGCTCCTGGCGCCGTTCTTTACGAATCCACTGACGAATTCGGTTTTTCGCCTGTGAAGTCTGAACAATGTTCAGCCAGTCCACACTCGGACCGGCGCTTTTACGATTGACCAGTACTTCAACAATGTCGCCGTTCTCCAGTGCCGTTGTCAAAGGAACGATACGTCCATTAATTTTCGCTCCCACGCAGTGATTGCCGACATCAGTGTGAATCCGGTAGGCAAAGTCTATGGGAGTCGAACCAGCGGGCAAATCCAGCACATCGCCCTTGGGAGTAAAAACAAACACTTCGTCGCTAAACAAGTCGACTTTTAACGTATCCATGAATTCACGGGCGTCACGCATATCTCTTTGCCACTCCAAAAGCTGACGCAGCCAAGAGAGCTTTTGTTCGAATTCTCGGTCTTCTTTACTTCCTTCTTTATATCGCCAATGGGCTGCAATTCCATATTCTGCCGTGTGATGCATCTCAAAGGTGCGAATTTGTACCTCAAGAGGTTCCCCTTCGGGCCCCATGACCGTTGTATGCAGACTTTGGTACAAATTAGATTTTGGCATGGCAATATAATCTTTAAATCGCCCAGGAACCGGTTTCCATAGGCTGTGAACCAATCCCAGAACCGCATAACAGTCTTTCACCGTTTCCACCATGACGCGGATGGCTACTAAATCAAAAATTTGGGAGAAATCCTTACCTTGTTTGTACATTTTCTGATAGATGCTATACAAATGTTTGGCTCGGCCTGAGAGTTCCGCGACCATGCCCATTTGTTCCAGACGTCTCGTCAACTCCTGGGTTACGGCTTCCACCGCGGCTTCTCGTTCTTTTCGCTTTTTTGCAACAAGTTCTTTCATCGTTCGAAAAGCTTCCGGGTGCAAATGTTGAAAAGCCAAATCTTCCAGTTCCCATTTAATTCGATATATCCCTAAACGATGTGCTAACGGCGCATAAATTTCCATCGTTTCTTTGGCAATTCTCTGAACCCTATGGGGGTCGAGGTGTTTGAGGGTCCTCATGTTGTGCAGCCGATCCGCTAACTTGATGAGAATGACACGAATATCTTTAGCCATGGCGAGAAGCATTTTGCGCAAGTTTTCTGCTTGTTCTTCTTCTCTGGTCCGCACTTCCAAGCGGTCTAACTTGGTCACTCCGTCAACCAGTTGCGCCACTTCCGAACCAAAGCTCTGTTCCACATCTTCGAGGGTATAAGGCGTATCCTCTACAACGTCGTGGAGCAATGCAGCGATAATCGTAGGCACATCCATTTTAAGGTCGGCCAAAATGGACGCCACGGCCAAAGGATGCTCAATATAGGGGTCGCCTGAGGCACGGCTCTGACCGGCATGAGCTTGGCGGGCAAAATCAATCGCTTGGGCGATTTGCTCGGCCTCCGGAGAATCTTCGGTAAATCCAAGCTTTTCCGCCATACTTACTTGCTCCACGTTGCTCCCCCCTCTTTCTTGTTTACAGTGACAGTAAACTTATTACATTGGTCCGCGAATCCAACCGGGACCGTCCTCCCAAATCTGTCAGCTCAATTAAAAAACCGAAGCCGACTACCTGCGCCGAAGCCCTGGTTGCGAGTCGAGCCACCGCCTCGACTGTTCCACCCGTAGCTAATACATCATCCACAATAATCACACGCTTTAGAGCCAAATTCGAATCCAGCTCCAGATTCAGTTGGTTTTCTCCATATTCTAGCGAATATGATTCCGATATAACAGGGTCTGGCAATTTTCCAGCTTTGCGGACGGGCACTAACCCTACGTTTAACCGGTCAGCCAGTGGGGCTGCAATGAGAAATCCTCTTGCCTCCGGCGCCAATATGGCGTCAGCATTCAATGGTCTCAGACGGTCTTCCAGCTCATCCAACACTTCTTTCCATGCCTCCGGGCGCGCCATTATTGGCAAAACATCCCGAAACAAAATGCCTGGCTGGGGAAAGTCCGGAATTTCTCGCAACCATTTTACCCATCGCACAATAATGCAACCTCCTCATATTCCCGCAATGATGTAAGTCAAAACCTGAGTTTTATTCCCTCCATCGGGACAAGGGATTTTGGTAACTGGCTCGGACTTCCCGCATAAGTTTGTGTGCTCTTTCATAGGACGGGCTATCCGAAAGCCGGCGACGAACATGATGCTGACCTCGAGGGTCGAGTTCCAGCTCTTCAAATATACGGCGTCCAACAATTAAAGGATGTCGGCCAACCTGACCTTGTCGCCACAAACGAGCCAAAGTGTCCCGTTTTGGCACCAATCTAGCCACCTTCTTCAATATCCTTTGATAATTTTCTTGCGGATTAATCCATATAATCCCCTCTTCATCCAAGATAGAACCAGCCATGGCTACACATTGTCGGCTCAAAGGGGCCGTGAGCCAGATTATGTGCTGGGCCCAACCATGCAAAGATGGCCATGTACCCCATTGATTAACAATGACTGACACAGAGGATGACCGTTTAAGATCCTCTTCATGCGCCGCTCTCTGTCCGTAATCCCAATGTCGGTCGAAGAACATGGCATGGAGTTCTTTGGCCAGATGACGCTGATCACGAGTTGATCCCACCACATATACAATCCGGCCATAAACTTCAGACGGTGGCTCTTCCCAGCGTATCACCCTGATCCAATCACTTCGTCCCGGACGGATGTCGATAAATTTATCGATGCGCCATTGATAGCTTTCCTGTCCTCGATAAAAATTGGGCATCAATTGGCCAACAAACTCGATGGAATCACCAAGCTCAATCCCTGACGCGTGGTTGCCTTGATTAAACGCCACAGCTCGCAGTTCACTGTGCTTGAGATTCAATGCCAAATGTTGTTGGTCACGTCCCATCCTTCGCCACGATTGTGCAATCCCTGTAACCGCGAAACGCGGACGCTCAAAGCCGTGGCCAAAAGGCTCCAAACTCCGCAATTCATCCAACACCACAGAAGTCACGTCTTCAGCTTTGATGCGCACATCGACTGTATTCGCCCTGTAGCGTTCTTCCCATATCTCCCGGGGCAAAGATGCAGAAAGTGTCATCGACAGTTCATAGACATCTTGCTTTATGAGGCTAAAGCCGCAAGCTCCCCGGTGTCCTCCTAGTTTCAGAAACATACTTCGGTGTTTCGCCATGTGCTCAAGCAAATTCAAGCCGGGAACACCCCGGGCAGACCCCTTTCCTTCATCGTCCTCCCATCCAATGACGGCTACTGGACGCTTTAGCATCTCCCGTATTCGGGAGGCAACAATACCAATAACCCCATGATGCCAGTTATCTTGAGCTAACACGACAAAAGGCGGCAACTCGACTCGACTATATTCCGCCACTTGTACGAGCGCCTGATCCACGATATCACGCTCGAGTTGCCGGCGCTTCTCATTTTGTTCTTGCAATACCCGTACATAGGGCTCGGCTTCCTCGGCTGTCGATGACAATAACACCTGGACAGCCGGTTTGGCATCCCCCATTCGACCCGCAGCATTAAGATGGGGCCCCACATAAAATCCCAGATCGTCAACGTTGAGTTCTTCGGACGTCTCCACGCGCTCTTTGAGCAAAACTTCCACTCCCGGAACACTTCCTGATCTTAAGGCCTGTAATCCACGTTGTACGATACGGCGGTTATCTCCGGTTAAAGGGACGACATCCGCCACCGTTCCTATCGCCGCCACCCCATAAGCCCACTGCGGCAATGACTCGCGCAACAATGCCCGCAGCACTTGCAAAGCCACGCCAGTACCCGAAAGACGATTAGGATTTTTCATCCGTTCGGGATTGACCACAGCCTCAGCTGGAGGAAGAATTGAGGGCAACCCATGGTGGTCTGTAATGATCAGGCGAAGTCCCAGGCGGCTGGCTGTTTGCGCGGCCTCCAAAGAACTCGACCCACAATCAACCGTGACAAGAAGACTGACGCCGTCCTGGTGTGCCTGTATCACCGCATCCGTATTCAACCCATAGCCTTCGTCAAAGCGATTAGGGATGTAATAGTCCACATGTTCAAACCCTGCCCACAATAGCCCCTGATACATGAGTGATGTGGCGCTCACACCGTCGGCGTCGTAGTCGCCATACACTCTGATGGCCCGGTGACTTTGGCCAAATTCCTGCAACAGAGCCACGGCCTTCTCCATATCAGGAAGCAATAAAGGGTCGGATGGTTCTTCACCATCTAGTTGCAACTGTCTAAAGTCTAAGAGTGAGCGAATATTTCGTGCCCACAGAACCTTCATCGTCACATCTGATACGCCAATTTGTTCCTTCATGGAAAGAAATCGTTTTTCATCCTCATCGTGTATTGAAGAGGTCAGTATATAGGGACGATTGAGATACCGCGTCTGTCTTCACCAATCCATTTCTGTCACATGATCGTTAATCCGGATTGACATGCACCATCACATCTTGAATGCGGGGCAGCTCCATGACCCCGTTTTTCACTTGATGTGCAATATGGTGAGCTTCCAGTAATGATAAACTATGATCTACAACAATTTTCAAATCCACGAGTACCTGAGTGCCTGCCACTCTCGTGCGAATTTCGTCAATCGTCTTGACACCTTTGACATTGAGACACACGTTGCGTATCGCCTCAACAATTTCACTGTCGGCTGCGCGGTCCATTAGGTCCGATGCGGCTTGCGAAAAAATATCCACTCCGAGCCAAACAATCAATACCGCCACACCTAAAGCTCCGTACGAGTCGCAATGGGGGATCCCCCATTGGGCTCCCAAAATTGCAGCTGTGGTAATTCCAGACGAAATGACATCCATTCGATTATCCAGAGCAGAAGCCATCAAAGCATGACTGCCTGTTCTTTCAGCCATTCTCTTTTGCCGAATATACATGACCCACTTTATCAGCATAACCCCCGCTGAGACAATAAGGGTCAACAAATCCGGATGCAGGCTGTGAGTTCTTTGTAAAGAGTGTATAGCGCTGTTTCCTACTTCAAATCCCGCTAAAATCAGAATAAGGGCCACAACTTTTTGAGCCACGGCCTCCGCTTTGCCATGACCGTAATTATGACCTTCATCCGGCGGTATCCGGGAAACTTTCAAGCCGATAATAACGGCAATGGAGGATCCCAAATCGGCACCCGAGTGGATGCCGTCTGCGATCAACGCGCGGGAATTGCCGAGAACACCCACGACCAGCTTAATCACCATGAGAAAAAAATTTCCCACAGCACCCCACCAGGCACTGGCCGCACTGTTTCGTAGTTGTCCGTCCACATCAATCAATGTTTTCACCTGTTTGCTTATGCAGTCGTTATCATTGTACCATGACAACCCCTCGCCCTTCTCTCAGGCGCATCGAGCGCTGCACTGACAGATCAGACCTGGGCGCTTGCCAACACAAACAAGGGAGATGAGATTCGTAAGATGGCCGCGGGCATGGGCTAAACTTTCCCTGGCGCCTTTAGCCACGGAGTTTCGCGATTGGGAAATCGTGCTCGATAATCAAGCGCTTCCATTGAGCATTTTCTTCGTCTAAGGACATCCCCCCCATTTTCTCGGTCCTGGTGCCGCGCAACCCAAACCCAGCGCCGACTAGGATGGAGTGAGTGTCGATGCGCCACCAATGTGGCCTGTTGGGTCTCTTGCACCGCGCGAATGATCTGATCGTTAAATTTGGACGAATAGGGTGGAGTACTCATCACGCGACCTTCTCCATACAATTCTTTTGCCATTTTTACCCTACCAAACAAAGGCCGCAGATGTCGTGTTTTAAGAGGATAAACCACCGGGCCGACCCGGTTGTCGGGAGATAGCTGGATTGAAACCTATTGGAACTGGAACCATTGTCAACGACTGAAAGGGCAAAAAACATCGGGACTCTTGGCTCAATGGACGCGGCTGGATACCAGAAGCCCATGTCCTGAGTGCAGGGCACCCACACGAAGGAAAAATGGAGGCCTTTATGGGTCAGGAACCGTCTATATTTAGATCCACGAACGATTTTGTCCTGCCCGATGTTGCATGAGTAGTCTTTTTCCCAGGGAGAAAATTCGGCAATGACGTTGAAAGTAACCGCTACGGTCCACTCTGGCCAACACCTGGATATTCCATCCAAGAAAGCCCCGCTCATTTCGAGAAATGGGCGCAGTTCTCGGTCTTCCGGGCAAATTCGCAAATCGATTGGAGTCAAGTCTGAGCGCTGTATCAACCCAGGCATCTGAACTTATGACGGAACCGATGTCCTCACCACCGCCTTAATCTATGGCCGCTATCCAGAACACCGGGAAGGGTAGATGCCACACGTTTGAACAGTCAGTCCGATCCTGGCTGGATGCCCAATCGGATCCAGCCTGGGCTGCCTTTGAAGCAATCTGGCACCCGCGATCCGTTGTCATCAGTCGTACGCCGCAAAGTGACGGTGCCGAGGAAAGCTGATCTTACCATGAATACAGTAAGGTCATGGAGGATTCCCTTGCGAGGTCTGCTCAACAGACCACCCGACTATATACCTAATCAAGAGAGCTCTTCACGTCGCAACGTGATTCCCGCGCTAACCACTGTTTCTCGAATGGCTCGAACCGTTTGTCCAGAATTTAGCAAAACAACTTGAGAATCCTGTAATGAAGTGTCACGGGGTCTGATGAGAGTTGAACAGAGAAAGACCTCTCTGATAGGGTTCTTAGCTTTACCCATAGCGAGGAATATTTTACCACACGGACACCAGGCCATGCCGGCTAACCAAAGGTCGTAATGGGTTATGGGGAAAGAGAGCACTTTCTTCGTGTCGTCGAGAGTGGAGCGAGG
>JAKBWA010000084.1 GCA_021841025.1 Bacillota bacterium
GCGGTGTAAGGATTTGTGGTGGTGCGCCCGTGAGGATTTGAACCTCAGACCTCCTGATTCGTAGTCAGGCGCTCTATCCACTGAGCTACGGGCGCTTATTTTTGTCATGCGAAATATATAACTGGCGGAGGGAGTGGGATTCGAACCCACGCTAGGCTTGAGAGCCTACTAACGGTTTAGCAAACCGCCCTCTTCGGCCGACTTGAGTATCCCTCCATGCGCGAAAGCAATAATACCATATCCGAAATCAATCAGACAACCCCTGATTTTTGGAATGGATTCCAAAAACAAAGGTGGCGGAGGGGACAGGACTCGAACCTGCAAGCCATAAGGCGGTGGTTTTCAAGACCACTGCGTTACCAATTACGCTACCCCTCCAGGCACATATTCTAGTCTACCCTAAAAACACGGACAAATAAAGAGTCAATTGTGTCCACTTCTGCCCGACATAACGTTAAGGTTCATATTAGCATATGGTCGATGCTTAATACCTCTAAATCTCTTCTTGTCCATTTAAATATGGTCTTAACGCGCTCGGGATCTGAACATGCCCGCTAGCACGTTGATAATTTTCTAATATGGCGGCTATGGTTCTTCCCACTGCTAAGGCACTCCCGTTTAAAGTGTGCACTAATTCCGTTTTTTTAATCCCCGAAGGACGATAGCGAATACTTGCTCGCCGGGCTTGAAAATCCGTCATATTGCTAACCGATGAAATTTCTACATACTTACCATAACTAGGCATCCACACTTCAATATCATAAGTCAAGGCCTGGGTAAAGCCCATGTCCCCCCCACACAAGATAACCGTACGATAAGGCAGTTCCAATTCCTCTAAGATGCTCTCCGCATCGCGCAGTAATTCTTCTGCTGCTTGCTCGGAATTAGCGGGCTCTTCAAAACGAACCAGTTCGACTTTATCAAATTGATGCTGCCGAATCAAACCCCGGGTATCTCGGCCAGCGGCACCCGCTTCGGCACGAAATGAGGCCGTATAGGCCGTAAACTTCAAGGGTAGCGGAGTGGAGATGATCTCATCGCGAAAAAGATTCGTCAGCGGCACTTCCGCAGTAGGGATAAGATAATAGTCATGAGGCACAACATGAAAAGCATCATCGACAAATTTCGGAAACTGGCCAGTGCCGAACATTGACGTCTCGTTAACCAAATACGGCGGTGCCACTTCTTGATAACCGCGTTCTTTGGCATGATCAAGCATAAAATTAATCAACGCGCGACTTAAGCTGGCTCCCATGCCCCGCAATAGACTAAATCGCGACCCGCTGATTTTCCTTGCTCGTTCGAAGTCGATGATCTCCAGCATTTCCCCCAGCTCCCAATGGGGTTTAGCGGGAAAAGAAAATACGGGTATATCGCCAAAGCGGTGGATTTCCACATTATCGTCAGCCGACTCTCCTTCGGGAACTTGGGGCAAAGGCGTATTGGGCACAGTGAGAAGAAAGTCGCGCAATTCCTGGTCTATTGGCTCTAAGGAGACTTCTAATTCCTTGATTTTTTCACCGACCGCTCGCGTTTCAGCAATCAGATCCGCAACGTCTTCGTGCCTTTTCTTGCGTCGGGACACTTCCTCGGATGCCTGATTGCGTTGAGCCTTCAGGCGCTCAATGTTCAACGTAATTTCACGTTTTTTGGCATCCAAGCGCTGGACAACATCCAAATCCACATCCACGTGCTTTTTCGCCAGAAGTCTTGCCACTGTGTCAGGATCTTGCCGTATTCGCCGAATATCAAGCATTATGTACTCCTGCCTTTCCGCTCCAAAATTTGTCTCTCTATACTGGTTGCGTGGAATAATATTTCATGATTCTTTTAAGTGCGTTGTTCTTTTAGATGCGCTAGCGCTATGTCATAAGGCGGCTTAATGATGCCTTGTTCTGTGATGAAGGCAGAAATCATATCGCCTGGTGTCACATCAAAGGCCGGATTGTAGGCGGGAAAAGCTTCCGGGGATATCCTTCGACCTTTAATAACCCGAATTTCTTCGGGATTTCGCTCTTCGACCACAATGTCATTGCCAGTTAACGTCTCACTGTCAAAGGTGCTTAAAGGAGCCGCTACATAAAATGGAATATGGTGGTACTGCGCTAAAATTGCCAAACTGTATGTGCCAATTTTATTAGCCGTGTCGCCGTTTAGTGCTATACGGTCCGCACCGACAATTACGGCATTCACCCAACCCTTGGCCATAATGGACGCCGCCATACTATCCGTGATAAGGCGGGCGGGAATACGCTCCTGGTGCAGTTCCCAAGCTGTGAGCCGAGCGCCTTGCAACAATGGACGCGTTTCGTCGACAAATACTTCCTGCAATTTATTTTCCCGAAACAACGACCGAATAACTCCCAATGCCGTGCCGTATCCTCCGGTTGCCAAAGATCCTGTATTGCAGTGTGTTAGGACCCTTATTGGTTCGGAGAAAAGAGAAAGACCCGAGTCACCTAAAGCACGGTTGGCTTTAATGTCAGACGTCAGCAAATTATCGGCAAACGCCTTGAGTTCCATAATGGCCGCGTCTTGAGACAAGCCGTTAATAACTTTCAAGGCTTCATGAAGAGCCCATGAAAGATTTACGGCTGTTGGCCGGGAATCCTCTAAACGTTTAGCGCTCCGGAATAGTTGGTGTTCAAAATCACGAGTACCTCTCAACCGCACAGACTCCAGCCATAATCCATATGCTCCGGCAATTCCGATGGCTGGAGCGCCCCTTACCGCCAGGGCCTGAATCGCGTTAGCGACCTCTTCACCGCTTTGGCAAGTGAGATATTCAACGCGTTCGGGAAGATGTCTTTGATCCAATAAATATAAGACATCTTGGTCAGAGCGGATAGCTTGGATGACGTCTTTGGAAGAACTCATGTTCTTGCCTCCCTCGACAATTTACGCACACAAAAAAACTCCTCCCACGTTCGGGGACGAGTTGTTACCCGCGGTGCCACCCCACTTGACGCCTAAACGTCCTACTTTCGTTCTGTTAACGCCAGAAATACGCCGACTCCTCGCCGGAATTACCGAAAGCGGAAAACGACTCAGCTGCCTACCGATTTTCACCAAGATACGGCTCTCTGTCAGGTTTCATCTGTCGTATTTTCTTTCTTAAGTCTCCTAACTTATTCTATGACGATTTTGCCCTACGCATCCACCCTTGTCAACAAAAAATCAGAGGCTTGTTACCGGCCTCTGATTTTTTGGCTTAAGGCTCAAACTTTTAACGTTTTCCTCACTTTTTCCACAAAGTACTGATGAATTCGAATATCTCCGCTCATTTCAGGATGAAAGGCGGAAACCAATAATGCTCCTTGTTCCGCCATGACGACACTTCCGTCGTATGTGGCCAAAGGTGTTACCCCGGGTCCATAGCGTGTAATCCGGGGTGCACGAATAAACACCGCCGGAAAGTCCGGTTGGTCATGAAAAACTGAGATCCGAAGTTTGGTTTCAAACGATGACACTTGCCTTCCATACGCATTTCGATCCGCCGTAATGTCCATGAGACCAACGCGAGCGGGAGACAATCCGACAACATCGCGGGCCAGAACAATCAATCCGGCACAAGTTCCATATACAGGAAACTGATCGTTTTGCACGCGTGAGGAAATTTCATCGATAAGTCCTTCTTCGGCCATTAACATGCCGATAGTAGTGCTTTCTCCGCCCGGAATAATTAAGGCTTGAACCCTGTTAAGATCCTTTAGTGTACGGACTTCAACCGGTGTGGCTCCCGCTAACGCCAAGTGATTTTTGTGCTCACGGACGTCCCCTTGTATTGCCAGTACTCCAACTCGTACCTCCATTTAAATCCCCCGGTCCTGCATTCGGTCTGCCGGTGTTAACGTGGCCATTTCCACTCCCGGCATCGCTTCTCCAATGTTTTCAGACACTTCGGCAATAACCTTGGGATCATTGAAGTGCAAGGTTGCGCGCACAATGGCTCTCGCAAAGGCCTCCGGATTTTGCGATTTAAAGATTCCAGAACCCACGAAAATACCGTCGGCACCGAGCTGCATCATCAAGGCTGCGTCGGCTGGACTGGCAATACCTCCCGCACTAAAATTCACCACTGGCAGTCTTCCCGTTTCCTTGACCTTGCGCACGATTTCCAACGGTGAACGCAGTTCTTTAGCTAAATCAGCCAGTTCATCATCTGGTGTGTTAATCAACCGGCGAACTTGAGCATTGACAGCCCGCAAGTGACGTACGGCTTCTACAACGTTGCCCGTTCCTGGCTCTCCCTTCGTCCGCAGCATGGCGGCTCCTTCCGCGATGCGACGCAACGCCTCTCCCAAATCCCGGGCTCCACATACAAAAGGCACTTTAAATGCCCATTTGTCGATGTGATATTGTTCGTCCGCCGGCGTTAACACTTCGCTTTCATCAATGTAGTCAACTTCCAGGGCTTCGAGAACTTGCGCCTCCACAAAATGGCCAATGCGAACTTTGGCCATAACCGGAATAGACACCGCGTGTTGAATCTTCTTTACAATCGAAGGATCAGCCATTCGAGCTACTCCGCCAGCAGCTCGGATGTCCGCAGGAACACGTTCTAGAGCCATGACTGCAACGGCCCCCGCCTTTTCAGCAATAACCGCTTGTTCGGGAGTGGTCACATCCATGATCACCCCACCCTTGAGCATTTCCGCTAATCCCGCCTTAACGTTGAAAGTTCCGGTTTGTTTCTCTTCCATTTGTCTCTGCCTCCCATAATCCAATCCGATCAGTCGATGATGGCCAGATCGTTACGATATTAGTTTAACGGCTTTATTCGGCCTCGTCATCAGCCGACACACGCGTAAAGGCTGCAACAGTGTTATTCTCTTCAAGTCTCATCACCATGACGCCATGTGAATTTCTGCCCTGCTTGGACACACCGGACACGTCCATGCGAATAAGGGTTCCGTCGCTGGAAATAACCATAAATTGCTCATTTCCCGTGACCGGAACAATACCGACCAAAGGTCCCGTTTTTTTGGTTATGCGCAGGCCGAGAACACCCTGGCCCCCACGGCCAGTAATTCGAAACTGCGCCGCATCTGTTCTTTTGCCATAACCATTTTCGGTCAAAAGCAAAAGTTCAGCTTGATCACTGACCACGGCCAACGACACCACGCGATCTTCTGATCGAAGACGGATGCCGCGAACGCCTCTCGCCGATCGACCCATGGTCCTCACAGCATCTTCTGTAAATCGGATGATTTGGCCCCGGCGAGTGGCCAGAAGAATATGTCCTTGGCCATTGGTTTGCTCGACCCCAATTAACTCGTCGCCGGAGTCCAAATTAATCGCAATAATGCCTCCACCGCGCCACGTATTATATTCGGACAGGGCTGTGCGTTTGACAATGCCCTGTTTGGTTGCAAACACCCAGTATCTGTTCTCATCTACAGACTGCGGCAAGGTCTGTACCGCAGCAATCCGTTCGTCGGGTTCCATCGCAATCAAGTTGGCAACCGATATGCCTTTCGCTTGCCTGGTGGCCTCAGGCACTTCATGCACTTTTACCCGGTAAATGCGGCCTTTGTTTGTAAAGAAACAAAGGTAGGCATGCGTTGAGGCAATGAACAAATCGTAAACGAAGTCGTCTTCGCGGATGTTCCCTCCGATGACCCCACGCCCGCCACGTTTTTGTGCGCGGTAAACCGAGGTGGGAGAACGCTTAATGTACCCACGGTGAGTCAGAGTGACAACCATATCTTCTTCAGGAATCAGATCTTCATCACTCATGTCTTTGACCGAGGGACCGATCTTGGTGCGGCGATTGTCTCCATATTTATCGCGGATTTCGGCCAAATCGTCCTTGATGATTTGATAGATCAATTGTTCATTGCCCAAAATTTCACGAAGACGAGCAATCAACGCCTGGATTTCCTTATACTCCTCTTCGATTTTAGCTTGCTCCAATTGAGTCAAACGCTGCAACCGCATTTCCAAGATGGCATTAGCTTGAATTTCACTAAGACCGAAGCGTTCAATGAGGCCGTTGCGAGCTTTTTCGACGCTCGAAGATCCACGAATCAGGGCAATGACTTCATCCAGAAATTGGAGGGCTATCCGCAATCCTTCAAGAATGTGAGCTCTAGCCTCCGCTTTTTTGAGATCATATTGTGTGCGGCGAATGATGATGTCTTTGCGGTGGCTGATGAAATATTGAAGAATTTCTTTGATTGACAGTACTTGCGGCCGATTGTCCACCAAGGCAAGAAGAATTATGCCGAAGGTCTGTTGCAACGGGGTATATTTGAACAGTTTGTTCAGTATCACCTTAGGCACACCATCGCGCTTTAAATCAATCACAATACGCACGCCATGTCGGTCTGACTCGTCACGCAAGTCCGCAATACCTTCAATTTTGTGCTCGTGAACAAGGTCTGCAATTTTTTCTAACAGCCTAGCTTTATTGACCTGATAGGGGATTTCCGTGACGATGATGCGAGATCGTCCCGTGTCAGGTTCTTCAACTTGAGCAATGCCCCGCATCGTAATAATGCCGCGCCCTGTTAAATATGCCTGGTTGATGCCGTCTCTGCCCATAATCATGCCGCCAGTTGGAAAATCCGGACCAGGAACATACTTCAAGATGTCTTCCAGGGACGACTCCGGATGGTCGATTAGATGAATAGCCACCTCGGCTATTTCCGTTAAGTTGTGCGGGGGTATGTTCGTGGCCATGCCTACTGCAATGCCTGAGGATCCGTTGATAAGCAAATTAGGAATTCTTGCAGGTAAAACGGTGGGCTCACTTGTCGTTTCGTCGAAGTTTGCCGTGAAATCGACCGTCTCTTTGTCAATATCAACGAGCATTTCCATCGCGATAGCTGATAGCCTGACCTCGGTGTAACGCATGGCTGCAGGAGAATCCCCATCCATGGATCCGAAATTGCCATGACCGTCTACTAACGGATAGCGGATAGAGAAATCTTGCGCCATGCGCACCATGGCGTCATAAACAGCCACATCACCATGAGGATGGTAACGGCCCAAGACTTCTCCGACAATGCGAGCGGATTTCTTATAGGGATGGTTGGGCGTATTGCCCAACTCATTCATCGCATAGAGAATGCGGCGATGAACTGGTTTTAATCCGTCTCTGACATCGGGCAATGCACGGCTGACAATCACGCTCATAGCATAATCGATGTAGGACTTTTTCATCTCGTCTTGAATATCAATGGGCATTACGTGTCCAGCATTGTCCATCCTGATTGGCGACGAAATCCGGCCCTTTGGCCAGTCTGGGAAGTCGCCTTCCTCCTTTTCTTTCGTAAACATTTATAGAGCGCTCGGCTGTGCCTGGCCCGGTGTCTTATGCCACAGACATAGGATAAAAAGGTACCGAGTGCATACAGATTAAAACCGGACAATCTGTTTGAACTTGAGAGAGGGGAGAAGCACAAGCTTCTGCGGCCGCACTCTTTTATTAGCCAACCGTGTCCAAATTTCTTACTAAATGGGCATTCTCTTGGATAAATTCTCTCCGGGATTCCACCTTTTCCCCCATGAGAACACCAAAAATCCAGTCTGCCGCGACGGCATCTTCCAATTCAACCTGTAACAATGTTCGTGAGCTGGGATCCATCGTTGTTTCCCATAACTGTTCAGGATTCATTTCTCCTAAACCTTTGTAGCGTTGAATGTTTATCTCTTTCCCATGTCCTAGTTCGGTTAATGTTCGTTCGAGTTCATTGTCATCGTACACATAACGTTCAGTCTTTCCTTTTTTAACCAAATACAAAGGGGGCTGAGCAATATAGACATATCCGGCTTCTATCAACTCGGTCATATAACGGTAAAAGAAAGTAAGCAGCAATGTGCGAATATGAGATCCATCGACATCCGCATCAGTCATAATGACAATTCGATGATACCTGGCTTTGTCCAGGACGAATTCATCGCCAATGCCGGTGCCAATCGCTGTGATCATAGCCCGAATTTCCTCGTTGGCCAGAATCTTGTCAACTCGGGCTCGCTCTACATTCAAAATTTTTCCCCGTAATGGCAAAATGGCCTGAAATCGGCGATCACGTCCCTGCTTTGCCGAACCACCGGCAGAGTCTCCCTCTACCAAATAAAGTTCTGATTCTTTGGGATCTCTTGAACTGCAATCGGTCAGTTTTCCGGGCAACGAAGATGATTCAAGCACACTTTTGCGACGAGTCAATTCGCGTGCCTTCCGGGCCGCTTCTCGGGCCCTAGCAGCTTGGACGGATTTCTCGAGAATCTTTTTGGCAATTGACGGATTTTCCTCGAAGAAAGTCGAAAGGCCATCGGAAGTGATACTTTCAGTAATGCCCCGCACTTCTGAATTGCCCAATTTGGTTTTGGTTTGTCCTTCAAACTGGGGTTCCGGCAGTTTCACGGATACAATAGCGGTTATTCCTTCCCGGACATCTTCGCCGGAAAGATTAGCATCTTGATCTTTTAGTAAGCCAAGTTTACGAGCGTAATCGTTGCAAACTCGTGTCAGGGCAGATTTGAATCCCGCTTCATGAGAACCGCCTTCGTGAGTTCGGATTGTGTTGGCAAAGGTGAAAATAGTTTCGTTATAGTTATCGTTATACTGAATTGCAATATCGATGATGACTCCGTCTTTAGCCCCCGAAAAAGCAATCGGTTTAGCATGAAGAACGTTGCGGCTGAGATTGAGATACTCAACAAAAGATTCCACGCCACCTTGATATTCAAACTGGATCAGACGTTCCGTGGCTTCCTCGTACAGTGATAAAAACACGCCCGCATTGAGAAAGGCCTGTTCACGCAGACGGTTGGCTAATGTATCAAAAGAAAAATGGGTATCCTCGAAGATACTCGCATCAGGCCTAAATACCACTTCAAATCCGGTTTTATCCGTGTCGCCAATTTCACTCACGTGATCGAGAGCTTTACCCTTAGCATAGTGCTGAACTGATACCCGTCCATTAAAACGACTGGTCGCTGTCAATTCAGACGATAAGGCGTTAACCACGGATAGACCTACACCGTGCAGCCCTCCTGAGACCTTATATCCGCTGCCGCCAAACTTGCCGCCGGCATGAAGGATAGTCAACACCACTTCTAACGTAGGGATTCCGGCCTTAGGATGGATTCCGGTAGGAACCCCTCGTCCATTATCCTTGACACCGACCCTGCCGTCTTTGTACAGCGTGACCCATATCCGGTCACATACACCAGCCAATGCTTCATCGATTGAGTTGTCAACGAGCTCGTAGACCAAATGATGAAGACCCCTGGAACCCGTGGAGCCAATATACATACCTGGACGTTTTCGAACGGCTTCTAGACCTTCTAGTACTTGAATATCACTTTCGTTGTAAGTTCCCGGTTGGGTGTCTTCCGTCATAAAATACTGGTCCTCCTTGCCAACTAGTCCACGCAAAAAATCTTTACATTTCAGTATACCACACAGAACCGGCCCCACCTTGAGAGCCGGACCGATTCGCGCGTTTGTGGAGCGTGGCGGCGGATATGGAGGATAGGATAACACGGTCTTTGGTCACAATAAGAGACTTAGCGTCCTTAAGATCCCCCTCCAGTATGCCTTCGGAGCGATAACGGGAAATCATTTGACGCAGTTCAGGAGAATGGTCCATTAAATTCTTGTTGATGATGGCGATGATGTTTTGGATTTCCAACATGGTGTCATGACCAATGTGCAAATACATTGGACTCTCCTCTCTTGGCTGAAGGTTCTCACTTTCTGTTCTCACAAACACTACACAAACGATAGGACTTCAGGGTAGGGCTCCCGCACCTGGCACAAGGTTGGTACCCTTCTTTGAGCCATTTTCTCACAGCCTTATGGTAATTGACTTCGACCCGATCAATGAGGGTATTGAGGTTATCGGTTTTAGGTTTGATACGCCCTATTCTGACAGAAACTTCGCCTTTTCCCATGACGGGAGGTCTGAAAGCCGTCATCCAGACACGGGTTTGAATGTCGTTGACGAATGCCGTCCCCAAAAAGTTATTGATGTTATCCCTTAAGCCTGGCAGTGAGTACTGCAATTCTTGAGACCAGGATGATGATTTCACTGCCAGCGTTAAGATTTTTGGCCTATATCCAATGACCCGCGTATGCTTGGCAACGTATTCACCGGCAATAGACTTCCAGTTAGTCTCGACCATCCATAGCAACTTAGCTGGGCGCCACGAATATTCTTCCAAGAGTCTGTCCAAAATATGCCGCAAATCTTCGTTTTTGAACATCATATCTCTCGTTTCGTTAGGCTTCCAAGGCTTATGTCGTAGATAGTAGGTTCCAGATTTTCATAGTTTCTCGCTTCCGTGTCCGTGACAATTGTTTGAGGACGGCTTCTAGCGATAAGGTGAAGAAGCCTGGAACGTTTATCCGGGTCCAACTCTGATAGAACATCATCAAGCAAGACAACTGGTGTTGTGCCAGTTTCTCGCTCTAGAACTTCGAAGGAGGCAAGTTTCATGGCTAATGCAATACTGCGGTGTTGTCCTTGTGAAGCGTACGCCAATGCTGGGAGGTCATTAATCATAAAGTTGAGCTCATCAAGGTGAGGTCCCATCAAAGTCGTTCCACGCATTTGTTCTTCACGTTGGCGCTTTACTAGCACTGCTTCGTAATCTTTAGGGTCATTAACCGGGTTTTGGGTCCCTCCAGCCGCCAAAAAAACGTGAAGATGAAGTCCTGTTAATTGCAGGAAAATTTCTTGAACAATGGGAACAATTTCGTTCAAAATTCGAATTCTGCTTGTCCAAAGATAGCTGCCCGCTTCTGCCAAGAGCGGATTGAAACTGGCTATAGTGCCATACAGAGTCGGATCTTTTAAGGCCTTGTTTCGTTGCAATAACGCCCGGTGGTATTGTCGAAAGAGCCGGGAGTAGCGCGCATCTATGGGCGCAATCAGCCAGTTTAGGAATCTTCTTCGGCCTTGGGGAGATCCTTTTGACAACCACACGTCTTCTGGAGAGAAGGTGACTACTGGCAAGATGGGTCCCTCGTGGCGCTTCTTTATCGGATGGCGAGTCATGCGGTGGCTTAATTTGAGCACACCTTGACCGTTTCGTTGCACAATCCCTTCCAAACTCAAGATATCGTTTGAGTCATGAAGACTGTCGTGCGGAAATGTGATCATTTGTTCCTGATCTTTCGGAGAGCGAAAGGATGTTCCCGTTAAAAGAACATAGATAGCCTCCAATGTATTAGTTTTTCCTTGTCCATTATCTCCTACCAATAACGTTAAGTGCGGAGCAAGGTCCAGGCGTGCTTGGGTGATGTTTCGAAAAAGCTTTATCGTAACATAATCGATTTTCATGGTCAGACTAATTGGCGCAATGGCAATAGGACGTGAAAATATGACGAGCGATCAGGGGTGCGAATCTTTGCGGGAGATTGCACGCCGGAAAATTCGAAAATGATGTCTTCGCTGTCCATAGACTTGATAGCGTCGAGAATATAGGTGGGGTTGAACAGGATATCGAGATCTTGTCCTTCGGTCGGACAATCCATGACTTCCTGGGCTTGACCGATTTCTTGAGCTTCGGCTGAGAGTTCGAGAACTCCAGACTCAATACGAATACGCAAGGGTGTCGAGCGATCTTTAGCGGCAATTAAGCTGACGCGTTCTACTGCGCCCCGTAAATCGGCGGTAGGTACCCGACATTGCGTAATGTAATCCTCAGGTATGACACGATCATAATCAGGGTATTGTCCATCCAAAAGTCGTCCTGTAAATGTTAGCTTCGGTGCGGACAATTCGATAAGTCCGGATCCGAATTTCAGAGAAATCGCCTCGCTGGTGTTGATGCGTGCCCCTTCGGCTAATACTTTTGGCGATATAACGACTGATGCTTCCACATCTAAGTACTCGGGAATGGGAAGCCAGGAATGAGAAAGTCGGCTGCCATCAGTTGCCACCATAACCAGTCGGCCAGCTTCAAGTTTGACATAAACCCCTTTGAGAATGGGTCTGGCGTCGTCTTTGGAGCAAGCAAAGAGCAGTTCCCGGCTTAATGCGACAAGGGTTCCGGAAGGTAGGATTATGCTCTGATTTTGACCTGCGGGAATGTGGGGAAATTCAGGCAGCATGTCCTGGCCAAAGCCATTGATTACTGCAGTGTTGCGGCCGTAGCGAATAGTCGCACGGCCAGTTTGGGGATTCGATGATAATTCGAAAGTTGCCGTAGGAAGACGGTGAATCAAGTCGTTAAAAGTTGAAGCAGGTAGTACAACATAGCCGGGATCGGACACTTCACACGGAATGTCCGCGACGATGTGATTCGACAAGTCCGTGGCGGATAGTTGGAGCCGTCCGTCTCGGGCCTCGAGTTGCACGCCCGTGGCAATGGCCATGGTATTTTGAGGCTGAATCACACGAATGACTTGCTGTAAAGCCGAAGCTGTTTCATCTTGGGTGGCACTGAACTTCATGGGTTGGAAATCCTCCTCAATGTCGCTAAATTTGCCACAGTTATGATCATTAGTGTATTAAGTATTGATCAAATCCGTAGTAATAATAAGGGCTGGGGATAATATGGAAAACTCCCCAAACCCTTGTGGGTACTGGCTTCGAGGAGTTGTCTCCTCGTGAATAAGCGGTGGATAAAAAAGGGGACAAATGGGGATAAAAATCGAGAAATTTTTTGGGCTGTGCATAACTTGACATTGTTCCACATAAAATCCCCCATTTCTCCCAAAGTTATACACAGGCTATAAGCGTGATCTGATACGGTTTGTCAGCGATTCGACGAGTTGTGCCAGTTGGGGATCTTCCTGAAGTTCTTGGTGGATTTTTTCGCACGCATGGATGACTGTGGTGTGATCACGTCCGCCGAAGTCTTCTCCGATGCGGGGAAGGCTGGCGTCAGTTAATTGGCGGGCTAGGTACATGGCGACTTGTCTGGGAAATGCGACGTTTCTGGTCCGAGTTTTGGCCTTGAGATCAGTCACCTGGAGTTCGAAGTGTTTGACGACTTCTTCTTGAATGAGGCGGATAGTGATAGGTTTGGGCGTAGCATGGGGAAGCACGTCTTTTAACGCTTCCAGGGCTAGCTCTGTCGTCAAAGGTTGTCGGGTGATGGAACCATAGGCCATGACGCGAATCAGTGCTCCTTCCAGTTCGCGAATGTTTGTATCGACGCGTGTTGCAATGAACTGAAGAACAGTGTCGGGAACATAAAGGTTTTCCAGTTGTGCCTTTTTGGCCAGGATAGCAATTCGGGTCTCCAAGTCGGGAGGCTGAATGTCGGTGATCAATCCCCACTCGAATCGTGAACGCAGGCGTTCCTCCAGTGTGGGGATGTCTTTCGGGGGACGGTCGCTGGAGATGACGATTTGCTTGTGCGCACCGTGAAGAGCCTCGAACGTATGGAAAAACTCTTCCTGAGTGCGTTCTTTACCAGCTACAAATTGAATATCGTCAATTAAGAGTACATCAATGTTGCGGTAGCGCTGGCGAAAGCGGACCATTTTGTCGTCGCGAATGGCATTGATCATCTCGTTAGTGAAATTTTCTGAAGAGACATACAGTACTCGTGAATGAGGAGAACCACTTAGAACATGATGCCCAATAGCGTGCATCAAGTGCGTCTTACCCAGTCCGACACCGCCGTAGAGAAAAAGAGGATTATAAGCGCGTGCAGGCATTTCGGCTACGGCTTGACAGGCTGCGTGAGCAAAGCGGTTGGAGACCCCCACCACGAACGCTTCAAAAACGTACTTGGGATTGAGACGGGTGTGAAATTCGGATTCTGATGTCTCTGATACTTCCTGGCTAGGAGAAGATGGTGTTGGTTCAGATGCGGAAACGGGCAACGGTAAGGTTTTGTCGTTGTCTGTAATATCCGGTGATTTTGGTGTCAGAATTAAATGAACATCGATGGGGCGACCGGCGGATTGAGCCAAGACGTCTCGGAGCAAACCGGTATACCGGCTTGCTATTATTTGGCGTACGAAGTCGGAGGGTACGGCCAAATCCAGGACACCGTCATCTAAAGAGAGCGGAAATACTTGGCGTACCCAGGCTTCGAGGCTGGGTGTAGATAATTCGCTTTCGAGTCGTGCAACCGTGTCTGCCCACAGACTTTCCAAGCCGACCTCAAGCATTAAATAATTCCCCCTAAATGTGAACAGGAAATCCACAACGTTATCCACAAACTGTGGATAACAGTCCTAAAAATAATGAACGTCTCCGACCCGCGGAGAAGTGGATTTATGATAACAAATTCGGACAAGGCTCTCAATGAACTGGCGAAGAAAAAGGGTGCAGTAAATTCAGTGACGATTTCTTGACCAACCTATAAGAGGTCGATATAATTAAAATACATTTGCGTCAAAGTCTGGAGGTGACTTCTGTGAAGCGAACCTATCAGCCAAATCGTCGCCACCGGGCAAAAGTTCACGGTTTTAGAAAACGCATGTCTACCAGAGCGGGGCGTATGGTACTCAAACGAAGGCGGCTTAAGGGACGTAAGCGTTTGGCGGGATAATGGCTCAATTTCATCGGCTTAAAAGACATTCTGATTTTGGTCGTGTTTTCCGAATGGGACGTACCGTAGGGGACCGTAATATGGTCCTTTTCATTCTAACGAGTGAAAGTAAGACGCCCAAGATAGGATTTGCGACACAACGATCAGCAGGTTCAGCGGTGAAACGGAATCGCATTCGTCGGCGAATCCGGGCGCTGTTTTCTGTTTTTGCGGAGGAGATTACTCCATGCGGGGACCTGATTCTTTTGGGCAAAAAGCCGGTTTTGACGGCGGATTGGAATAGTCTGGTGCGGTCAATGCGGAAACTGTTATTAAAAGCAGGGTGTCTCAAGAAAGAAAGCTGCGGACGACAAAAAGGCAGGGAGAAAGAATGAGAAGGGTTGTGATTGGGTTAATTCGCCTGTATCAGCGAGTTGTTTCTCCGATGACCCCTGCGAGTTGTCGTTATTTACCAACATGTTCTCAATATGCTGTTGAAGCTGTCGCAAAGTATGGAGTCCCCAAAGGAGGGTATTTGGCAGTGCGCCGAATTTTGCGTTGTCACCCTTTACACGAGGGCGGGTATGACCCAGTTCCATAGAATGTTAAGGAGGCTATAAATTGGGAATTTGGGGCGGGTTTTTAAGCCTAATCCGCGGAACCTTTGTGGTATTTACGGGATGGACCCATAATTATGTGTTAGGGATTATCCTCTTGACGCTACTGGTTCGGCTGATCCTATTACCACTTGGTGTTTACCAGGCGCGTTCCATGCAGAAGATGGCTAAGGTGGGTCCAAAGCAACGCGAAATTCAGGCGCGTCATAAAGGCAATCCCCAGGCCATGCAAGCAGAGTTGGCCAAACTGTACAAAGAAGAAGGAGTTAATCCGGCTTCAGGGTGTTTACCATTACTCCTGCAAATTCCTGTAATGTATGGATTGTTTGATGTTTTGGAGCAATTTAAGTACGTTCATCATAATTATGGATTTTGGGTGTGGCAAAATTTGGCACATCCGGATCCGACTTACATTCTTCCAATTCTCGTTGCGGTCAGCACATTTTTCATGCAAAAGCAGACGATGATGATGACCCCTCAGCAACCAGAGATGCAACAGACCCAGAAGATGATGTTATGGATGATGCCGGTCGTGTTTGGTTTTGTGGCCTCCCGGTTTCCCGCTGGTCTGTCCGTATACTATGTCGTGTCTAACCTATTTCAATTGGGCCAAACGATGTGGTTATTGCGAAAACCGTTGGATGGGGCTAAAGGTGGGGGCGCGCAGGCAACGCGCTGAGGAAAAATGTGGTGACCGCGCGAGAAAGCGCGGTCATTTTCTTTGTAAGATGGTTTATTCTATTGTCGACAGGAGGATTTATGGTTAGAAGGCCGCAATGGCTCAGGGGCTCCTTAATGAATGTGTTAGAAGACAAGGCGATTGTTGGTCGACTGGATACTTTGGTGCAATTGATAGTCGATGCGCCATTTAACATTAGTGGATTTCGAACGAAGGAAGCACTGTGGATCCACGGGATATATGATGCCATACAGACGGTCGAGAGAATAAATATAGAGGAAATGTCGACTGCCGTGGACATCGGCAGCGGTGCAGGATTTCCAGGCTTAGTGCTTGCTATTCTGGTACCCAGCGTGAAGTGGGTTCTGATTGAGGCGCGTGAGAAAAGGGCGACTTATTTAAAACGTATGATTCAAGTACTGGATTTGGCAAATTCATCAGTGATAGGGGGACGTGCGGAGGAAGTGGCTGAGGTTGGCAATAATGGCATGCGAGAGGCTGCAGATTTAGTCACAGCGCGTGCCGTGGGATCCTTGCGGGTGACTTTGGAGTTGTCGCTCCCTTATTTGAAGATGGGGGGGAGAGGATGCTTTCCGAAGGGGAGAAATCAGGTGCAGGTGGAGATGGAGCAGGCGCAGGATTTATGCCGATTGTTAGGCGGTGAATACCAAGAGGTGTCGTCCCCCTACGGAGAGCAGGAGGATTCGCAGATCATTGTGATAACAAAGGTGAATAAGACGCCGTTAGAGTTTCCCCGACGATCGAAGCGATTAGGTTCACCCGTTCCGGGTTAGGTTCTTGGAAACTCTAAGGGTGATGGGGTGGTCGGTTTTTATGGAATATCAGATTGTGAAGGCTTTGGGGATAAAGGGAGAGTCGCTACTGACTACGCGGGAGATGGCCCGATGAGCCGAATTATTGCTGTGGCGAACCAGAAGGGCGGGGTTGGGAAAACAACCACTGTGATCAATTTGGCTTCTTATTTGGCTGATGCGGGAAAAAGGGTTTTGGCCGTAGATATTGATCCGCAAGGTAATACAACAACGGGTCTCGGTGTCGAGAAACAAGACATGGATGTGTCGATTTACGACGTGATACTGGGCTCAGAGCCAGTTATGGAAGCACTCATTGCGACGTCGATCGTTGGACTTCATCTTTTGCCTGCGACCCTGGATCTAGCGGGAGCGGAGGTGGAATTGTCTCAGACGGCGGACCGAGAAAACCGCTTAAAGAGGGCTATCACTCCGCTCAGAGATCGTTATGATTATGTTTTTATTGACTGTCCTCCATCTTTAGGTTTGTTGACGATCAATGCATTATGTGCAGCAGATCGTGTTATGATTCCTATGCAGTGTGAATTTTTTGCTTTAGAGGGGTTATCCCAGCTTTTGTCAACGATTGATCTCGTCACAGCCAGACTTAATCCGCAGCTGGAGCTCGAAGGGATTGTGCTGACCATGTATGATGTACGCACTAATTTGTCGAGTCAGGTCGCTCAAGAAGTCCGGCAGCATTTTGCTTCCAAGGTTTATGAAGCTGTGATTCCCCGAACAGTTCGGCTCAGTGAAGCGCCAAGCCACGGCATGCCCATATTGCGTTACGACCCAAAATCACGTGGCGCTGAAGGATACCGGGCGCTGGCAAGGGAGGTGATGGCTAATGGGTAAAAACCGGGGTCTGGGACGGGGATTGTCGTCACTGATTCCAGAAATATCCCGAAAAGACGTGGGGGCGGTGGAGGGTTCTAAAAGAGCGCATGCGGAAGAAGAAGGAGAAGTGGCAGAAGTCTGTGAAGTTCCTATTCACGCCATACGCTCAAGCTCTTTTCAACCACGGCGCCGATTTGGAGAAGATGAGCTAAATGAGTTAACGCATTCGGTCCGTATACACGGTATCATTCAACCTATTGTTCTTCGCCAGGCACCGTCGGGGGATGGTTACGAATTGATCGCCGGAGAAAGACGCTATCGCGCGGCGAAACGTGCTGAAATGCAAATGATTCCCGCGGTTATACGCAATATATCCGACCAAGAGGCCATGGAAATTGCTCTGATTGAAAATTTACAGAGGAGCGACTTGGATCCCGTGGAAGAGTCCTATGCTTATTTGAGGTTGACAGAGGAACTCGGCTGGACTCAAGAACAAATAGGTGAAAGAATCGGGAAATCTCGTTCCCACGTTGCGAACTATTTACGGTTACTCACGTTAGAGCAAGAAATTCAGGACTGGCTCGCCGAAGGCAAACTGAGTGTGGCTCATGCCAAGTTTTTGTTGTCGGTGGAAACATCACAGCGACTGTCGTTGGCCAGCCGCGCAGTTGAGGAACAGTGGACTTTGCGGCAACTTGAGGCGCACGCTGCAGCACAATCGGGAAAGTCCGCTGGAGAAAAGCCCATTCGTACAGCGGACGCTCATTTAGTGGTAACAGAGGAACAATTGCGTAGAAGGTTCGGAACAAAGGTTCGTTTAAAAGGCGATTTAAACAAGGGCCGTATAGAGATTCCGTATCATACCGTCAACGAATTGGAGAGAATCTTAGAGATTCTCGATGATGATTCTCAATCGAATGCGGGTGACTTTGTAGTGTAATGTTCCTTGAGGAACATTGATCGGCCAAATAATGTCAGAGGAAGAATGGTGTTCCTTGAGGAACATTGAGAAAGGGAATGGCGTGTCTAAGAAGTGAGAGGAGTGTTCCTTGAGGAACAATGCAGCAAATTGCGGGTGCGTTAGTCAATGGTTTGGGGATTTTGGTAGGGTCATTAATTGGTTTAATAGGTGGCAGGCGGTTCAGTGTAGACTTTCGTCAACAGGCCTTACGTGTTATAGGGATCGTGGTGATTTTAATTGGATTCAAAATGGCGTGGCCTCTTCCGGACCCTATAAACACTCTTTTATCACTGGAACTTGGTCTTGGGCTGGGAACGTGGTTACATCTGGATGACAAGATACAGCGTTTTGGACATTGGGCTGAATCCCGTGTCGGCAGACCGGGATTTGCCAAGGGATTTATTTCCGGAACTCTTATCTTCAATATCGGTGCCATGTCCATTTTGGGGTCCTTGCAAAATGGGCTCACGGGCAGATTTCCCATTTTAGCTACCAAATCCGTGTTAGATGGCACCACCGCAACAATCCTGACCTCAGTTGCCGGATGGGGAGTCATCGCCGCTTCACCCATTACTTTTCTATACGAAGGCAGCCTTTCGCTGTTAGCGTCAGATCTCGCGTCTGTTCTCCGCGGCGCCCTTCTGACAGATATTAAAGTGGTCGGCGGATTGATGATAGCCGCCATCGGTATTAATTTTGTTTTCGACAATAACACCATCAAAATTGGAAACTTATTGCCCGCCCTAATATTCCCGCTATTTCTCTTTTGGTTAAAAACCCATGGGCTATATTTTCTATGATTGGAGGACGCTTAATGCTATCCGGTTTACCCCTAAACATAATCCTTCTTGCGAGCCTTATACTTACCATTATTTCTCTTATCGTAGCCTTACTCTCCTGGTCCTCTGCCGCGCGCGCTAAAAGACGTATAAACCGGACACTGCGAGGAGGAGGTGTTAACATCGAAGAATCTCTTGCCAAAACCTACGACGAATCCGTCCTAGCCAAAGAAGCTGCGTCAGCCTTCGATCAAAGGCTGACGTTGCTTGAGCGCAAACACGCTCAGACCCTAACGAAATTTGGTCTCGTACGCTTTAATCCTTTTGATGATACTGGCGCTGACCTCTCGTTTTCCTTGGCTCTTTTAAATGACTATGGTGACGGTATGGTTATGACGAGTCTTTGGGGGAGAAATGAAGTTCGGCTATACGCTAAGCCAGTAACCAAGCGGGATAGCCGATATGCTCTCAGTCAGGAAGAACGTCGGGCGATTGATATGGCGCTCACGGCTCGGCTCTCCACGGATGCTGTGCCCCCGGTGTCCTCAGATTCCGGCAATTCTTCGTCTCTAACCTAAACCTAAACTCTGAATAAAGGCCTCCGATATACAGGAGGCCATTTTCATTACTACGTTAAGCCGCGTGTTTTGCAGCACAAAGAATTCCATAAATCCCCCTACATTCACCGTTCCCGTTAAATGGTACCGCCCTAGAGCTGGCAATTGTTTATTGACGCCAGCGCCCGGCCTTAAAGGGCCGGGCGCTGCGCTGACCATGCCTACGTCCGGCAATCTGCCTAAGGAAGCATCAATGGCGAAGACACGAGTGGTTAACAAACCGGGAAAGGCCCGGATATGGTCTTCAAGGTTTGCTGCATGCACCGGCTCTTCCAAGGTTCCTAACACGCGAATAGGGCCCAGACGTTGTTGGGTCAGATTAGTTCCCACGATCGGTCCCAACGCGTCTCCTGTAGATCGGTCGGTCCCTATGCACAAAACGGTTTCCGGAAGACCCTCACGGCGCCACAGCCACTTAAGAGCCGCACTCAATTCGAGTACCGCATCAGGTGCGTCGTAGGCCACCCTCTTTTCTTGGTAACCTCCTGATGTTCGATTAACACCTACAATATCCGCCACGCCGTCTCCCCCCAGATCTCTAAGACTATTTTATCCAACTCCCGTCATAGATGTACTAGGAAGGAGGAAATCTATGCGAATTCCTGTGGTGGTGGCGGTCGGCATAACCTATGTGGGCACGGTAGTCGGTGCAGGTTTTGCCAGTGGTCAGGAAGTGTGGCAGTTCTTCAGCCGCTTTGGTTCCATGGGAGCGTGGGGGATCATTCTTGCCGCAGTAATTTTTGCAGTGGTCGGCGGCATGGCTCTAGATAGAGGGCGCTCAGGCATCGACGATTTCGGGAAACTACTACTGCAGTCCTATCCTCCCGGTATAGCTAAAGTTCTTGACGGCATGACTGCCGCCTTTCTCGTGTTGGGTCTAGTCGTTTGCACTGCTGGTGGAGCCAGTACTATGGCGGGATGGGGTTTACCCAGGTGGTTCGGATATGTTGCTACGTTAGTTTTAACCCTTCTTATTGGTTATGGGGGCAGACAGAGCCTTACCAAGGCTAACTTGGTCGTTGTGCCATATCTTGCGGCCATAACGTTGGTAACCAGTGTTCTGGCGCATCCGGCATCCCCTCGTTCTCTCCAGCCATCGCACTCATCGATTTGGTTTTTGGCAGCTATTCTCTATGTGTCGTATAATCTATTCACCGCCACAATGGTGTTGCTAGGGATGGGCAACCAGATTCGCTCGCGGCGGGAGGGATGGGGTGCAGCCGTCCTTGGAGCTGTAGTTCTGGGCATCTTTTTGTTCCTAGAACACAGGGTACTCAATGGCCTGGCATCAGCCACGGATTTACCCATGGTGACAATGGCTGTGCAAGTTCATTCGCTTCTTGGGTGGTTATATGCCCTCAGTCTCTGGCTTGCGTTATTAACGACCGGTGTGAGTATTGTGTTCGTATTTCGGCAGCGCTATGGCCCAGCCCTGGTGCCGGCGCTTATGTTAACATTATTATTTCCGCAGTGGAGTTTTGGCACACTTGTGAGCCGTCTTTACCCCGTCATGGGATCTTTAGCGGTCATGTTGTGGTTGCCGCTGTTTGTTTCGGCAAAGGGAGAGAAGAAAGCACCGTGAACAACTCGAACGGCGTGGACAAAAATAGTTGGGACCTTGAGGGTCAGTTGTGGTTAGCTAAAGGAACACGAGCCTGGGAATCGGGAAACCGTGAAGAAGCACGGGAAATCTTCAATCGCATCACGGATGAGTATCCCGAACGACCGGAAGGGTATAACAAAATAGGAGTACTGTATGCAGAAACAGGTCAATTGGAGAAAGCCGAAAAATATTTTCTTTTTGCTTTGTCCAAAGAATCCTGTCACGTGCCATCCTTGACCAATCTAGGAAATATTTTTTTGGAACGAGGTCAATTAGATGACGCGGTAAAACATTATACCTTGGCGTTGCAAAATGACCCGGAGTATCCTCCGGCGCATCGCAATATTGCTATTGCCTACCGACGCATGGGCCGAATAGCTCCCTCAGTGTCTCACCTTAAACGATCCCAAAGGCTAGAAACGCGGAAACCGAGACCCCAGGATACGGTAGGATTATCACGTCACGAGCGGGATCTAAAACCATCATCAAGCCAACTGAGTCCGTGGATACGGCAATGGATTTGGATTATCATGGGGGTTATTCTGGCAATATGGCTGTTAGGGCGAGGCAAACTGTGAAATATCGCAAGTCGCGACGGACAGGCCGTCGTTTGCTTGGTGTTCTTATTAGTATTTTTGTTCCGATCATTGTATTACCAATGATGGCAAAGATTATGGCCTCAGAACCTGTCCTGCTGGATTTTCTCGGCGATTTCATTGTCGCCGATCTCGCGGCAGAGATAGGCATCGTTATTTGGAAACCTCGTCCTTATACCATCATCATCGAGGATTTATTCATTGCCGGAGTGAGTGGCGTGGGAGCATGGATCGCGGCTCAATTGTCCTTGTTACAAGGAGGCGCCCCGGTCAACCCGGGATTGCTAGCATTACTTACAGCCTATATATTGTGGTTATGGCCGCATGCCCATCACCGGCTTTAATCGGTACTTCGAGGAGGAACAAACGGTTGCGCTGGATAGACATTGCTATCGTCCTGTATATTGCCTTCGGCGCTGTCAGCGGTCTTAAACGTGGCCTCGTGACGGTATTATTTACTCTCTTCGGGTATATCATCGGCATTCTTCTCGCCATCCGATTTCAAGGTTACCTGACTCAAGCCCTGATGTCGGCATTGCCCATTTCCCGCTGGACCCGCCAGCTTCTTCCCGGACCGGCTTCGACGGTTCCCGGCTATACAATACAAGCAAACAATTTAGTGCATATGCTGTTGGCTCTTCTTGTGTTTTTGGCGATAGTGGGCGCGGTCGAATTTTTGGGCCGATTACTGGGAGAATTCCTGACTCGGGTCATAAAAACGTTGCGCATTACGGGATTACTCAATAATATAGGCGGGGCAATCGCAGGACTCGCCGAACATGGTATATTGGTGGGTCTCTTGGTGACTCTGATCATGGCTTTGCCGCTACTCAACCACAGTACTCTTAGTACGGCCTTGCGCCACGATAGATTAGTGATGGCGCTGGCTGGAATATTTGGGCACATTGCCAAATTGCCAGGAGGAACTTTTCTCTAATGAACCTTACTCAAATTACTACGGCCGCCATACGTTCTGTTGTGCTGTTAGTCTTGGCGGGTGTTATTGTTCGAGTCATAGCGCACCTTCTAAGAAAACTTGAACTGGGCCCAAAAGCCAACAATCAGCATCGGGTCACGCTTTACCGGTTGTTAAGCTCAGTCGTTCGCTATACAGCCGACTTTATTGTCGTTGTCATGATCCTTGCGCAGTTTCATGTCCAAACGGCGTCTTTGATTGCGGGAGCGGGCATCCTGGGTCTAGCCATTAGTTTTGGGGCACAAGGGCTTGTTCAGGATATTGTCACGGGTATTTTTCTTCTATACGAAGACCAGTTCGGTGTTGGTGATAATGTGACTTTTCCGGCATTGACCCTGTCTGGCCAAGTCCAAGAGGTGGGTATACGGATTACGCGCCTGATTGGACCGGCCGGGGACACCATCGTGATCCCCAACCGGCTGATTCTGGAAGTTGAAAATCAAAGTCGTCTTAACCGAGATTCTTTGACTGTCAGCGTCGTCGTTCCTGTTAGCGTTCAAGAAGATCCCCAACAAGTGCGCAGCGCCTTGGAAGACGCACTAAATGCGGCCCAAACCAAAGCTCCTCAAGCTTCGCTCGTGGGGATTACCGCTTTTGGCAATGCAGCCACGTCATGGACTATTACGGCACTGGCGACACCCGATTCCCAGGCCATAGTCGACCAGTGGATTCGGGAGTGCGTGGTCGACTCTTTTCATCGTCATGCGATACACTTAGCCTAAAACCGGAAAGGGAATGGGTCAAAAGTGGCACCCATACAGTATCATTTAAACGATGTGGTGGAATTGAAAAAGCCGCATCCATGTGGTAATAAACTGTGGATAATCACACGGACGGGGATCGATTTTGGCTTGAAATGCCAAAAATGCGGCCACCGCATTATGATTCCCCGAAAAACGTTAGAGCGCGCCGTAAAGCGAGTCGTGAGCACTCTTGACAATGCGGCCGATCCCAAAATATAACGGACACGAATCTCATCATGACGTATATATAGTGGTAACGAATGTCTTCGGACTGAGGAGGAGTGGTTGTGGCCAAAGTGCATGTCACGGTCCTCATGGGGGGGCCGTCGGCAGAATACAGCGTGTCGATGGCGAGTGGCCGTATGGTATTCTATGCTTTGACGAGTCTTGATGAGTTTGAGGTGGATGCTCTGATCATTCATGAAAATGGCGAATGGGAAAAGACACGAAGTTTGCCCGACGACGTCATGCATCCCGCGGCACTAGTCCATGCCGCTCCTCCACGCAGCTCGACTCTTGCAGGCCTTCATCTCTTAGAAGACGCTGATGTCGTTTTTCTCGCTTTGCACGGAACATTTGGAGAGGACGGAACGATTCAAGCCGTTTTAGATAGTTTGCATATCCCCTACACTGGCAGTGGTGCGCTAGCCTCGGCTTTAGCCATGAATAAACACCGTGCCAAGGAACTCTTCCAATTTTATGGGCTACCTACTGGTCATGAATTTTATATTGTGCCTAGCCAGGCGGAGTCAATTGCCCGGCTGATTCCTCAAATTGAAACCCGACTGGGATACCCCTTGGTTGTGAAGCCGAATGAGGGAGGTTCCAGTGTCGGTATCCACATGGCCGACAACCAAGAACAGTTACAACGGGCTCTAGAACAGGAATGGAGCTCAAATATTCCCTTGCTGGTGGAAAAGAAGCTGTTGGGGCGGGAACTCACTTGTGCAGTTTTAGAGGATGAGGACGGAAGCACTGTCCCCTTGCCTGTCATCGAAATTGTTCCCCATACAGGCCAATTCTTTGATTTTACGGCCAAGTATGCCGATGGCGGGTCAGACGAAATTTGTCCTGCCGCTATTGACCAAAAAAATACTCGGCGCATTCAGGATTTGGCTGTTCGTGCTCATCAAATATTGGGATGCCGTGGATTTTCGCGAAGCGATTTCATTCTGACAGCAGGAGGCCCCGTCCTCTTGGAATTGAATACGATTCCTGGTATGACTCCGAACTCTTTGTTACCCAAAGCCGCGAAAGCTTTTGGTTTGGATTTTGCTCAACTCATGAAAAGGCTGGTGAAGCTGGCACTCGGGAATTCTGTGGAATAAGATCCGCTGCCCTGGAAGGGGAAGAAGACGGATCATGCTTGAAAGTTGAAAGGAACCTTTGAGCCGTCCCGGGACGACGTGTCAGCCAATCCGCCCAGTACCCAGTCCAATAACGGACTTCCGTCATTTCCGGGGAGGCACGCCACCGTCAGCCATCATTGCAAGTTCGTCAGGTTAGGCTTATTACTCACTAACCTCTGCTAAGGCGGGCGGTCCGTTTCTCCCCGCCAAAGGGGGGTTATTGTGTATCTGCTAAGTTATTCAAGGGGATAATTTAGAAAATCTTAATAATCCATGGCTGCGCCATCGTACATATTCCCAAAGAGTGTATACACTTTTTACATAATGCCTGGCGTTGCCAAGTTGTTTGTTAGCTGTTAAACTATGTCTGCTTGAGCTAACGCTCACACCACCCTGCTCCGGTGGAATACGGAGCCCCCGTATAAAACGGGTGACCGTGGAGGAGGTGAAAAAATTTTGGCTCACTATGAGCTCATGTATATTTTGAAGCCTGATTTAGGCGAAGAACAGACACAGGCCGATATTGACCGCTTTAATGAACTATTGGCCCAGGAACATGCCACTGTTACCAAAGTGGACAAGTGGGGACGCCGCAAGCTAGCTTACGAGATTCAACGCCTCACCGAAGGATTCTACATGGTTATCAATTTCGATTATGATGGTTCCAACGATATTGCCAATGAAATAACACGTGTCTTAAAAATCCATGAGGACGTGATTAGGTCAATTGTTGTGCGTATTGACGATTAAAGAGGGAGGAACCTCATGCTAAATCGCATCATTCTTATTGGCCGCCTAACTCGAGACCCCGAACTGCGCTATACCCCCCAAGGGGTTCCCGTGGCCTCATTCACGTTGGCTGTCGATCGCCCCTTCTCTAATCAGCAAGGGCAACGGGAAACCGACTTCATCGATTGTGTTGCCTGGCGCAAATTAGGAGAGACGGTCGGGAACCATTTGGCCAAAGGGCGACTCGTGGCGCTAGAAGGGCGCCTTCAAATTCGTAGTTATGAGGCTCAGGACGGCACAAAACGCCGAGTGGCTGAAGTGATTGCAGATAGTGTGAGATTCCTCGATCGGCCTAAAGACGGGCCAACATCATCTGGACCGACGGACAATACCGAGACGGAGGATGTGGCTTTTCCGGACGACTTGCCTTTTTAGAGTAGTGTGTTTATAGATTCCAACTATAGACAAATATAGAATTGAAAGGAGTGAATTGTTTGCGGAAGGAAAGAGGGCGGCGACCCAAAAAGAAGGTCTGTGGATTTTGTATGGATAAAGTCAGCCACGTAGACTTCAAAGAAGCGTCTCGGCTAAAGCGACATGTGACTGACCGCGGAAAAATTCTTCCCAGAAGAATTTCCGGAAACTGCGCCAAGCATCAAAGGCAAATGACAGTAGCTATTAAGCGTGCTCGCCAAATGGCACTCTTGCCCTTTACCATTGAATAAGAAAAAAAGAGCACGCTCGGCGTGCTCTTTTTACTCTACGGAACTTGCCGCGTGCGATAAGATTAGAGGATAAGAGATTTTTTTGACATGACGGATCGAGAAGAGCGGGCGTTTACACAGTCACGGCAGGAAAAGAGCCTCGAACTTTTGGACCGGGTACTAAATATCTGGGATTTTGCGAGCAATGACAATTAAAGGGACCTATGAATGTTGGTATGAGTAATGGTTTGGCTGGCACAAGGTAACAAGTCCCAACCCAACACAGAGGCAGGAGAATCAGGCATGATCCGGAGTCCTGAATCGATGGATACGGCCCTTAAGACTGTAAAAGGTCAGCGTCGTATGACCGCCCATTTACGGCGACTCGAACTCATTACTGAGATAGGGTTCCTTACCAGTTACGCCGTAATGTTGTGCGGATGGCTAGTGGTTTCCCCAGGCTGGCAACCCTTGATTAGGGCTCTCATGCCCCTGGGACTCAGCACTACCGCGATGCGTAAACCATGGCCTTTTGTTGTTGTGATGGTATTGATGGAAATGGCCGCTATTCCGTTGTTCCCTGGCGGTGTGCAATGGGATGTGTTGTTTGTTTTGTCCGTTTTGCCGGTGACCCTGGTAAGCAGTTGGGCTTACCGTACACGCCGCAAAGCCGCCATACGCTGGCTCGGCACCGTGATTGCTGTCGCGCTCAGCAGGTATCTTATAGCACGAGCCTACTATCCCTACCCTATTCACACCTTAATGTTGGCGAGTATTCGGTCGTTGCTATGGGTTCAAGCTGCGTTACACCTAAATTTTGGGACGGCTTGGAGCATCCAATACTGGTGTTTAGGCTTTATGCTTAACCAAGTTTTTTGGGCAACAGGGATATTTTTAGTTCTGGCATTTTTTGCTGAGCTTGAAGACCTGTCGATCGCACAAGTTCCTTTTTTCGGTCGCTGGAAGTTACCGTCATGGTGCTTATGGATATTTTTCGCAGACCTCATAGCCTTGGTCGGGGGAAATTTTTGGCATCGCGGGAGTGTTCCGCTGGCGGAAGTGGCCATTGTGGGTATGGCGGCTTATGCGGTTGTCGGAGCAAATGTTCTTTGGCGCATCGCAGAATTATCGGGCGTGCCGAAAATTTACCGTGTGGCTCTATTGGGATTGTGGGCAGCCTCTTCATGGCTTGGACTGGTGCTGTTATCTCTGCTCGGCATATATGAAAGCATTTGGTACTTGCGCGATTACGCATTGAGCTTAAGGAGGTTATAGGAATGCAGGTTATTTTGTTACAAGATGTGCGTGGAAGCGGTGTTAAAGGTGACATTATAGACGTGAAAGCCGGCTATGCCCGCAATTATCTGATTCGCAAGGGGTTAGCGGTTGAAGCCACCAAATCCAAGATCGAACAAATAAAGCGGGAAAAGGCCAAGGAAGAGGCTAAACATCAGAAGACCTTGGAGGAATATAAAAGACTTGCCCAGGAGTTAAAGGGACAAACCTTTATTATGCGGGCAAAAACTGGCGACCAGGGGCGGTTATTCGGTGCTGTCACCACACAGGATGTGGCTAAACTCTTGAATAGCCGGGGCTATTCGGTTGATAAGAAGAAGCTGGAAACCGAACCGATTCATCATGTGGGCACTTATACGGTTCATTGCCACTTCTATCAAGATATCCACACCGAGTTTGCGTTGCAGGTTCTTCCCGAATAAATGGCAAGGACTAGGAGGGCAATAATGGCAGATAACGTCAAAAAGACAGAACCGAAAACACGCAAGCAAGCCAACACTTTAGAACGCCGGGTCGCGGCGCTCCACGACATTCTCATGCAGATCTACGGTCCCGAACGCCTCATCTTGCGTGCGGGGAAACTCCAGGCCCTAAAATATCTGCGGTCCGAGGACTTGGGATTAAGGACACTAGCTTTGGCCAAGTTGGTCCGAGAGGACCCTTCATTGAATGACATTCCCACTAAAAAAGAGGTAGGACCGTTGTTAGATGAACTGGAGGACGAACTGGCGGATATTTTGGCGCGTCGTACACTCGAAGACGATCTAGAAAAGCGAATTGCAGAGAAAATGCAAGAGCGGCATGAGGACTATGTTCGCGATATTCGCAACCAAATTCTGAAAGAGGATAGTGGCCCGGAGACGCCCGAGACTCTAAAGAAATTTGCCCAACTAGTCAAACTGGACCAAGGGGGATTAACTCAATCCGCGTTGGAAGTGATGAGACCGGAGAAATTGGATGACGTGATAGGTCAAGACGATGCAGTTGACAGTCTCTTGGCCAAACTGGCATCTCCTTACCCGCAGCACGTTTTATTATATGGTCCGCCTGGGGTAGGCAAGACTACTGTAGCCCGGCTCGTCTTACAGGTCGCCCGCACCATTGCCCAAAGCCCCTTTGCTGACGAGTCGCCCTTTGTAGAAGCTGACGGAACAACACTCAGGTGGGATCCCCGGGAAATTACCAACCCCCTTTTGGGATCGGTTCATGACCCTATATACCAAGGCGCCCGAAGGGATTTGGCTGAAAGTGGCATTCCCGAACCCAAGACGGGATTGGTTACTGATGCTCACGGGGGTGTGCTCTTTATAGACGAGATAGGAGAGATGGACCCGATCCTGCAGAACAAGCTTTTGAAAGTGCTTGAGGACAAACGGGTGTATTTTGATTCACCATATTATGATGCAACGGACATTAATGTGCCCAAGTATGTTCACAAGCTGTTCGCAGAAGGAGCTCCAGCGGATTTCATTCTTATTGGTGCCACAACAAGGAGTCCTGAAGACATATCGCCGGCGTTGCGTTCCCGTTGCGCGGAAATTTATTTTGATCCGCTGACACCCGATGACATTCGGAAAATCGTCAAGCAGGCTGCCGACCGCTTAAAAGTCCGCATTACGCTTGATGCGGCCAGACTCATTGGGGATTACACGCTTGAGGGACGCAAGGCCGTGGCCCTTTTGGCCGATGCCTTCTCAGTCGCCTATCTGCGCAATAATGCTCGGCCTGAAGTTATCGATGCCGACGTGATGAAAGATGTTATTAGCCGATCCCGTTTGGTGCCTGTACGTCCCTCCATTTCCCAAGAACCCGTGGTAGGGCGGGCATTAGGTTTGGCGGTTGCCGGCTTTCAAGGGCTTGTATTGGAAATTGAAGCAACCGTGTTTCCTCGGGAAAAAGGGGTTGAGGGGCGCTGGAGGTTTAATGATACCGCTGGTTCCATGGCCAAAGATTCGGTGTTCAATGCCGCCACTGTGCTAAGAAAATTGACGGGAAGAGATTTGAGCCAATATGATGTTCATGTCAACGTCATCGGAGGCGGCAATATCGATGGGCCTTCGGCCGGAGCGGCTATCTTTGCTGCGATTTACAGTGCTTTGACCGAGATGCCCTTGCGCCCGACGGTTGCGTTAACCGGAGAATTGTCGTTATCGGGGCGTGTGAAACCTGTTGGTGGTATCCCTGAGAAAATTTTTGGCGCGAGGCAGCAAGGACTTACCACGGTGTTGGTACCGAAGGACAACGCCGGGGATGTGCCTCCCGGCGTCGGGGACATGAAGATTATTTTTGTGAGTACGGTCGAAGAGATTTTACCCGAGGTGCTAGCGTGAGTATCGATACAGTTCGCACACCACCCCATAACTCCGATGCTGAAATTTCGGTATTAGGTTCGATGTTGATACATCCTGAGGCTGTAGCCAAAGGAGTGGAAATTTTACAGCCTGGTGATTTTTATCACGAGACTCATCGACAAGTGTTTGAGGCGTGTGTGGCTCTCTTTAACCAGGCGAAGCCGTTGGACGTTGTCGTAGTCGGAGAACAGTTGCGCCAAAGCGGTCATTTGGAGGCCATAGGAGGTCTGCCGTATTTAATGGAACTGGCGTCAGCTGTTCCCACAGCCGCTCATGTGGAATATTACGCACGGATTGTCAAAGAGACGTCATTGATGCGCCGGATCATTTCGGTGTCTACCAAACTCGTTGCGGAGGCATATCAAAACGAACTTTCCGCACAGGACTTAGTGGATCGGGCACAAAGAGATCTTTTTTCGTTAACCCAGGGCGGGCAACGTGACTATGTCAGCTTGCACCAGGTTCTTTTGGAGACCTTTACTCATCTGGAATATCTATATGCCCACAAGGGCAAACTTGTTGGGTTGCCAACCGGTTTTCACGATTTAGATCGCATGACAGCAGGACTCCAGAAATCCGATCTCATCATAGTGGCAGCCCGTCCGTCTATGGGCAAGACCATGTTATGCTTAAATCTTGCCCGAAACGTTGCGTTGTATGATCAAGTTCCTGTGGCATTATTTAGTTTGGAAATGTCACGGGAACAGTTAGCTTTACGATTGCTCAGCGCTGAAGCAGAGCTATCAGCGCAGCGTCTGAGAACGGGTGAAATGGATGACAATATGTGGGGGGTTGTGAGTCGGGCTTTGGGGCGTTTGGGAGAGGCACCAATCTATATTGATGACACTCCGGGTATTTCCGCCTTGGAATTACGGGCCAAAGCTCGACAATTGAAGGTTCAGCACAATATCGGGTTGATCATCATAGACTACATGCAGCTCATGTCGGGGCGGCGTGCGGAAAACCGGCAGCAGGAGATTTCAGATATATCCCGTTCCCTAAAAGCATTGGCTCGAGAACTGGATGTACCAGTCATGGCGTTATCGCAACTTTCCCGGGCCGTAGAATCCCGTCAGGACAAACGGCCGATGCTCTCGGATCTGCGAGAGTCGGGCGCTATTGAACAGGATGCGGACGTTGTCGCTTTTCTCTACCGGGAAGATTATTATATGAAAGATGCTGCGAATCCGGATATTACGGAACTCATCGTGGCAAAGCAGCGCAATGGGCCGACGGGTACCATTAATCTCTTGTTTAAGAAAGATATCGGGAAATTCTACAATACAGCATCTGTTGAGGTATAGTAGTCAGGTGGACTTTTTAGTGGGAAGGGACGAGGGAAATGGCTGCAGTGGTCGTGGTAGGGACTCAATGGGGCGATGAAGGCAAAGGCAAAGTCATAGATTATCTGGCTCAACAAGCAGATATGGTGGTTCGCCATCAAGGCGGGAATAACGCTGGTCACACCGTTGTGGTCGGGGATGAAGAATATCGTTTGCATTTGATACCTTCGGGAATTTTTTATTCTGACACATTATGTGTCATCGCGAACGGTGTTGTTGTCGATCCCCGAGTATTATTCGAAGAAATAGACTATCTCCATCGGCGCGGCGTTCAAACGGACAGGCTGCGGATATCCTCCCAGGCCCATCTTATTATGCCCTATCATGGCCGCATGGATGCTTTGGCCGAAGAGCGGCTGGGTGTGAATAAACTGGGGACAACCTTACGGGGAATCGGACCGGCCTATATGGACAAAGCCGCGCGAACGGGCCTTCGGGTTGGGGATTTGCTTCACCCAGCTCAATTTGCCATGCGCCTCAAGCGTGTTCTCGATGAAAAAAATCGCATACTTTCCAAAGCCTATGACGCTGAGGGTTTTGTTTATGATGAATTGCTCCAACTCTATCTGTCCTATGGCGAAAGAATGCAGCCTTATATAGCCAATACGTCAGTAGTGATAAACGACGCCATTGATAATGGTGACAGGGTTTTGTTTGAAGGCGCACAAGGGACTATGTTGGACATTGACCACGGGACGTATCCCTTTGTGACCTCTTCGCATCCGATTGCCGGTGGAGCGTGTATTGGTGCGGGCGTTGGTCCGACAAAAATCACGCAAGTGTATGGTGTGGTGAAAGCTTATACTAGTCGTGTCGGTGATGGGCCGTTTCCTTCCGAGGTGCACGATGATTTGGCCAACGAGATCCGTGAGCGGGGCCACGAATATGGTACGACAACCGGACGGCCACGCCGGGTAGGATGGATTGACACCTTGGTGTTGCGGCATGCTGCCCGGATAAACGGGCTAACCGGTCTGGCTATCACTCGCCTTGATGTACTAGACGACCTTCCTAGCGTCAAGATCGCGACGGCCTATCGCTATCATGGGGAGTTAATCTACGAATTGCCCGATTCGGTGGAAATTTTGTCGGAGGTTGAACCCGAATATGAAACCTTACCGGGATGGAAGGGAAAGATCTCCCAAGTCAAGCACGTTGACGATCTGCCCAAAGAAGCTCAGGCATATTTGGAGCGCATAGCTGAATTGGTTAATGTACCCATAGTTTTGGTATCGGTTGGGCGAGAACGAACCAATACTATCGTTCTTAAAGAGCTATTTTAGCTCATCTTGGATTCGTCGTTTTTCTGTGTGGCGCCTTCTGCAAAAGGCGCCAATGGTCTTTTGATTTGTTGCGTAAAGCGGGCATCAATTGCACCAAAGGCGTACGCGTGTTCTTTACGTTTACGCCCGTATGAGGATGGACCGAAGTTGTGCCATGTTGTGCCAAGTTATTGCATAATGACGTAGAACATGATACGCTTTGACATGTTGCGGAAGTAGTTCAGTTGGTAGAACGTCGGCTTCCCAAGCCGAAAGTCGCGGGTTCGAGTCCCGTCTTCCGCTCCATTATCTCGCCTATCCGAGGCGAGCTATTTTTATTATGTCCCTGTAAGGAGGCATGCCCTCAGGTGATTGATGAACTGGTGAAGTATAGCCGGCGAATGACGTTGGACCACCTGGCTTTTGGCACCACGGGAAACTTAAGTGTGCGTGAAGGGGATATCTTGTGGATAACACCGTCTGGCGTGCTCTTTGATGAGGTGGCATCGCATAATGTAGTTGGTGTGGACTTAGATTCGGGAACAATTGTGTATCCTCACGCTCGGCCGTCATCCGAATTGCCCCTTCACTTGGCATTATACCGAAATCGCCGTGACATAGGGGCCATTGTCCATGCGCACTCGGAGTATGCGACCATTTTTGCGGCGTTGGGAGAAAGTATTGTGCCTGTGCATTATCAGATGGCGCTATCTGGCTATGAAGTACGGTGTGCTCCCTATGCAACTTATGGGACAGAGCAATTGGCCCAAAATGTCCTTCAGACGATGGGCACGAGCGAGCGCGCCATTCTTTTAGCAAATCACGGATTAGTGGCGGTGGGACCAGACTTAGCCACAGCCTATCAAAGTGCCTTGGATGTCGAGTGGATGGCGCGTTTATTATATCGAGCCCGCAGTATTGGCAGGCCGCGCGTGTTGACACCAGACGAAATTGCGGCAGTGCGCGAGCAATTTCGTCAGTATGGGCAGCATACCGGCGGTTGAAATTCCGCTGCTACTTTCTCTTCGTTCCCGGTCATAATCTGGACCAGCCACTCATAGGGTGCAGTGAGGTGGCTTGTCATGGTTCGAAGAATTCTCATAATCGGGTCGTCTTTATTAATGATTTGGGGTCTGGTAATTCTCAGTTGGGGATTTCGCGACCTACCTATTGATCAGCGTCCTGAGTGGATGAACTGGCAGATGGTGTTATGGCCGGTTGTCGTGTTAGGCCTGGTTGAATCGGGACGGATAGCCCGGTACGTCAAAAAGGGATTTCGGGTGCGGATTGACCAATTCAAATTGGTCATGCATGGTATTCCTGCCTTGGTCATAGCCCTGGCTCCGGTGGGAATCTTTACAAACTTTTTTGGCGCACAAAGTCTTTGGTCGTTATTGGATTTTCCCACCGCTAAGGTAATGGCAGCCTTATGGTTGGCCTTTGCGCTGTGGACTGCGTGGGAGGTTGATCTCCCATGAAATCGGAGGATCGCAGGCCTGGGTGGCCATGGCTACTGATAATGACGGGCGTGCTCCTAGTTCTTTTGTACGGAGGGTTAATTTGGAGTATGCCCCACCGTACGGGGGGAGCAAGTGCTCCAAAACCTTCCACAAAGATTGTTATCAGTATTCCGGAGCATAAACTTTATCTCTATCGAGATGGCAGGCTCTTTCATGTGTATCCCATTGCAGTAGGCAGACCGGTAACGCCTAGCCCTCGCGGTGAGTTTGTGGTGACGCAGAAAGCCATTTGGGGAGATGGTTTTGGTACCCGATGGATCCGATTTTCAGCACCATGGGGGATTTATGGCATTCATGGGACAAACAAGCCGTGGACCGTCGGCACGGTTGCCTCGCATGGATGTTTCCGAATGTATAATCGTGATGTGGAACAAGTGTATTCAGTCATCTCGTTGGGAACTCCCGTTATTATTGAGGGAATTACCCCCTATACCTCGATTCGCCGAGAATTGACGCCTGGGACTATTGGGCAAGATGTTGTGGAATTGCAACGGCTGTTGAAAGAAGCCCAAGTGTATCCGGGTCCACTCAATGGAATTTTCTCAGCCGAAGTGAAAAACGCGGTACAAACATTCCAGATCATGATGCATCTCCCTGTTACGGGCACAGCATCCTCCGACACTGTGAAAAAACTGTTGGAATATACTCATCAGGCGGATAAGAAACCAGGATATTTAAGCCAGCCGTAATGTGATGGGGGAACAAGCGATGACAGATTTACTCTAGCCCGTACGTGGCTTAAGAGCGGGGAACGGGCAATTGACCATAGAAGGGAACTTAGGATGAGCCGATGCGCTTGTTGTGTCTTAAGGATAAGGAGAACATTCTTTTGGAGAAGGGTCTATGGAACATCGTTCTAATGAACGGCATTCACTAACGGGATAGGTAGCACAAGAGACGTCCACTCTTTGTGTCTTGCGGTTGTGAGAACTGCCATACACACTGGATTGCCAAATTGAGCAGAAGTAAGTATAATAATTAGGGTGCGCTAGCGTAGCTCAGTTGGTAGAGCAACGGTTTCGTAAACCGTAGGTCGTGGGTTCGAGTCCCACCGTTAGCTCCAC
>JAKBWA010000007.1 GCA_021841025.1 Bacillota bacterium
TAGCGATCCAGGGTTCCCCGGTAACTTCGTACAACCCGGTGAGGTCACGCAGGAGATGGGCGTTGCACAAGGCATGGCGCTCGGGGAAGCGATAGTAGGGCTTCCAAAAATCATGGACGGCCACCCCTTTGCGCTGGTCCATCACCCCCAAATCGGCAATCCCTTCTTGGCCCCGGCGAGGATGAAGCCCATAAAGGGTATAGCCGGCGGCTTAGCCCCCGCTAAGTTGACACAAGCGATCTCTCTCGCCGACGTTCTCACGATTTCAAGATTTTTTCGGAATCGCTCTGTCTGATCGGACCCCTTTCACTCCATTGATTTCGAGGAAACACAACAGAAAATCCCGGCGATCGAAGCGATGCAAAGAGTGGGAATGGGCAAAAGCACTCGGTATCAAATGATAAAGTTCCGAAACGTTTTTTGGAAACAGAATACTACCGTGTTTGGCCTTTCTATTGTTACGCGAGAGGGGGTTTCGCTACACTGATAGCGAACATCATGTTCCGATGCTCGCTCTTTTAGGAACTTTTTCGGAGGGAGTCCTGTGAAGCAAAATTGGGAACGGGACGAGTTAATTGAGCATTTTACGATCTTACTAAACGAAATGACACTGATTGAACTCAAATCGGGAGAAAACCAATTAGGGTTTGCTGTCTTGCTCAAGTTCTTTCAGCATCAGGCCCGGTTTCCAACTCATCCGTCATCCGCGCGGCCCAGCAACTCAGTCGGCAATTATGGGAGGACTACGGCTTGAGCGTACATCATCACGGACCATGGAAAGAAGAGCAGACTCTCTTCTTCAAACATTCATAAGGTTCGATAAGCAGTCAGTTCCATTATTTTTTCCAAGAGGAGGCGTTTTCGATGGCGTTATCCGCCAGTCAAATAGCGTCTTACGGGGCAGACACCGTAGATTATACAAGTGCTACCACTGTTGCCCAAGCCTTGGGCATTTCCCCAAAACAAGTCACAGGCGACTTCAATACGGTCACGACATGGGTCGCTGATGGTACCTATATGGTGATCGCGGTGGGGGGTCAAGCCGCTATGGCGCTTTATTGGAATCCCTGTGGTTGGAGTACGACGGCATTTTCCGAATCCGGCGATACAACGACTACTTTACTCCCATTTCCAATACGGAGATTAGCTCTGCCGGTTGTCCTTGCCAAACAGACAAAAAAGAACCCTGACCTTTATTCTGTAAAAGATGGGGTTAGGGTCTTTTTGTCATATCGAGTGTAGTTAAGGTTTATTAATTCAAGGAAAAATTCATGGTGGGCGAAAGAAAGCCAACCAGCGCATTAGTTTGTTGATTAAAGATGCCGAACCCAGGGTTTGCGGCACCCACCACATTGGGGGCACTGAATGGTGTCGTCGGCAGTTTTCCTTGCGTGATCGTGATGATCTTTGCTGAGCCTAGTCGCGCCCATGCCCAAGACGAGGTCGTGCTATTCGGATTTTTTATTAAATTACCGTACTCAATGCGATAGCGGCCATTAGGCAACCTGCCTTGGACAACCCATGCCGAGCCTTGTTTCCTTAATTGGAGGTTTTGGGTGGTTCCCACGGGATAAACGTCTAAAAGCACTCGTCTCGATTGATTAAATACCGCGACATCGGACACGGTCTTGGGAACCGCTAACGTGGTGTGTTGGTTACTGAGCACCAATGTGAAATTTCCCGCGGAGACATATTCCCAAACCATGCCGGGCGCCTCCGGACGCAGATTTCCCGGTTCTAACATGTATTCCCCTGCCGGTAAGCCTTGCGCACTCACCGCCACGGAAAACCCTGAAGGTTGGGAGGTTTCCGTGGGATTCGTGTCCACGGCGGGAGAGGTAGCAGAACCATGCGAAGGTGTGGTGGCGGACGCGTTGCTCACCGTTGAAGATGTTGGGGAAGATGGCGCGGACACAGGACGTGATGACGGTGTGGTAGAAGATGTTGCACGCGATGGACTCACCGCATGGGAATGATGCTCCGGGGCCGTGGCTACGGGATGGCCGCTGGTGCCACATCCGGTGAGGACCATACTGCCCAAAAGAATCGCCGAGCCAAATATCCCTTGTTTCAGTTTTATCATGTGATGAGGTCTCCTTGCGATGGAAAAACATTGTAATGCTCCTCCTGCGCACCAGTGCGCCGGGCGACGGTGGGGATAAATGACGGCCATTAACTTCTTCCGGGACAAATGAGCGAACAAATCACCTCACTATGATAACGCGGCTGCCCCCGATCCGGTTACAAGAACATTACTGACAGGGTGGTTTTGCCCAACCCCTCGAAAAAGAGGAATAAGCCATAACCCTGGTGTGTCTTAAATTTCTGGTGAGTTTGTCAAAAAGTGTAACTTTTTGACAGTGTGGAGACCAGGGCCTTTGATGTCTCACAAACACTACAGAATTCATTTTGAAATATGGCAAAATTTTATATACCTTGTGACAGAGATTATTTTCTTTCTAAATCTCCTTTTTCTGGGGGTTGGGCAAAAACACCCAATATGGAAAAACAAATGGGCATGAGAAGCCCCAAATGGATAGTGCGGGATTTTCGTCAAACTTACCCAGGATACGGTTGTGGGATCGAGGCGACACTCCGAATGCTTAAGTTCCGATGCCAACACGCAAAGCGGAACATTGCTCAAATCTGTGACCCTCTACAAAGCCGCGTTCACTGGTCCACTTTGCACCTTATGACAGCGACGCTGGTACTACTCCTATTTGGCGATCGTGACATCACGAAGGGATAACGGCGTCGTCAAGACGTGGTCGTAGTATGTGCGGGGAAAATTATTCTCGTGCAAAGCCCGACGCTGAGGCGGACACCGACGCTGCGGGAGGTAGTGCTATTCTTTGGGCACATGCCTCAGGACCCTCTCGCAGCATGGCAAGCATTTTTCTTCTCTTCGTACGAATTTTCGCCTATAATCCTGTGCCTCTTTAACCATGACAACTCTACGACTGGAGGCGGGCCAGCATACTCCACATCCACTCAAAGAAGCTATCGACATCCACATCGACTGCAACTTCGGTAGAAGGATTCTGTGCACCGGGAACCACTGTCATCTGCCCCCGGTAGCTCTCATGACACCGCTCCACCATTAAGTTGACTCGCTGCCATGAGAAAAATTCTGGATGAACCATGGCACCTACTGCCAGCACGTCATGCACAGGAACTCCTTGAGACGTACGGTTAGGTTCATGTTTAAAATAAAACGCAAACAAATTATGAAGCATACGGCCGACTTCGGATTCAAAGGCAGAAAATCGCTCAAGTGCATAAGGACTTAATAGGGCTTTATGAGTTACGTCCAGACCAACGATCTTTACGGGGATCTCCTGTGCCAGTACCCAGTGGGCTGCATCTGGATCCACATAGAAATTGAATTCAGCATAAGGAGTGATATTTCCCTGGTTCAAGGCCCCTCCCATTACCGCTAATTGCTTAATGCGGGAAAGGTATTGAGGGTGCCCGATTAAAAAGGCCGCCACATTAGTCAGAGGTCCTGTTGCAATCCAGTAGATGTCATCAAGATTCTGGGAAAATTCTCGTTCCAGCCACTGTTGGGCATCAGCTGGTATTTCCTGTTCCTCCGACGAAATATGGAAGTGATAACCGTCCAAGCCACTCGACCCGTGAACGTGCGGAGCTGTCACCAAGGGGCGAAATAAGGGCTTTCCAGCCCCTTGGTGTACCGTGATCTCCGGGAATTTAGCCAAATCCAAAACACGCCGGGCATTACGGGATGTCTTGTCCACAGTCTGATTCCCTGCAACCGCCGTCACACCCCGAACTTTTAGTGACGCTAAAGCAACCAGCAAAGCTAACGTATCGTCGTGTCCGGGATCCATATCTAAGTACACACTAGGCAAGCATGTCGATCCTTTCATCATTTTCTATGTGAGAGGGAACTTATCCTCCTCCAATTCCGGGTGCACGTCAGTCAGTAATTCCAAAAACGCAACTGAAAAGAGGGGTGCTCCAAGCGCGAAACACTGACTCCTGCCAACCGGATCGCCTGCTTTTCGCCGCTCTCAAGCCACAAACGCGATGCCAAGCGAAAAATATCCTCCACACGGTGCAATGCCCCATAAGATGCAATCTGTCTCGTATGAGTGACAAAGTCGCGAGTACGCCATTTGATTCCCAGTCTATAGCCTACCAAACCCAATTGATCCAAATGACGACTGACTTCCTCAGCACATTGCCCAATCAGCCCTAAAATATCTTCTGCATTTACCATGTCATAGGCTGCCGTATGCTCTGCACTTACGGAACGTCGGTCTTCTGGCTTGGGATTGACCACTGGGCTGTTATCATCCCCAGTGGCACGTAAACGCAAGGCCAAACCATGCCAGCCAAATCGGTGCATGACATCCGCCACATTTTGCTTGGCCAAATCGCCTATTGTCATAATACCCAGGGCGGCCATCTTTTGTGCTGTAACCGGACCACAGCCAAACAATTCTGAAACAGGCCTAGGCCATAATTTATCAGGTATTTCTTGTTTTCGGAGCAATGTAATCCCTTCAGGTTTGCTCCAGTCGCTGACTTGTTTAGCTAGCATTTTATTAATTGACACGCCAATGCTTACACTTATTCCCACCATATTGCGCACTCGCATTTGCAACTCTTCGGCTAATGGCAATGGATCATCATCAAAAGACATGAGTTCTGTCATGTCGATCCACGCCTCATCCAGAGACAGAGGCTCCAGATGGGCACCATATTGGGAGAAAATATCTTGCATAGATTGAGAATAACGCCTATAAAGAGCCTTGTCGGGTCTAATGGCGACTAATTGCGGACATAATTGGCGAGCGGCATCCAGGTTCATTCCCGTTCTGATCCCCAACCCCCGGGCCACATAATTGGCTGTGACGATGATACCATGCCGACTTTTGGGATCACCTGCCACAACTACGGGGCGGTCTCTCAATGCGGCATTTTCTGCAATATGACATGACGCGTAAAAAGAATCCGCATCACAGTGAAAAATCCACCCGGTCGAAGCTTGTCTAAAAGGATCAAAATGCCGAGACACCAAGTCTTCCTCCCCTTCACGCGCACTAAAAGGGTAATGATCTATTGCGGGCGGCGCATCCTTTCAAGACACAGACAATACGCCCATAGGCCTATCCCAAAAGAAAGCTGCCACGCCTCCCTTCTGCAATCTTAATAGACTGCGCCCTGTAACGCTACCCAAACGCACTGCCTTAGAGCTAACCCCTGCCGCCTTTAACAAGAAAATTCCGGCATCAGACTGACTCAAACTCACAGATCTGACCAAGTCCCGGCATTAGTCTGAATCTAACCTTAAGGATACTCTAGTTTTCTTGCGGGGAATTTCCCCCAACGTTGCTGTCATTATCACCATGTTTTTCCTTTAAGGGTCTGCTAGAATAACCACAGTATAACGACAAAGAACGAGAAAGGGGCAAACTGTATGGCGTTTTTAGGAGGAAATAACAATCAATTGACAGGCATGGGAGAAATTGAAGAAGAATTAAAGCACTTTCCTAGGACCGGAGCTGCCACGAGCAATCTCAGTGCTATGGACTTCTGGCTACTCGTCGATTCTGGCTATCAGCCCTTAGGCTTTGTACTAGGCAATTCGGTCATGAGCATGGGTATTTCCGGCGGAATCGCTACAGCCTTTAAAGGGCTGCAAAGAGGAGAACTCAAGCAGTTGACTCAGCTCATGTATGCTGCCCGTGAGCTCTCTTTGCAACGAATGAAAGCAGAAGCCGATGCTTTAGGAGCCGACAGCATCGTAAACGTCCAAGTAGAAATCATTCACCGTTCGGAAGAAATCATGGAAGTCGTTGCTACGGGCACCGCTGTTAGGAAAGTAAGCGATCCGTCAGGAAGGCAAGTGACTCTGCAAGTAAAATAATCTAAGGATGAGCTAAGGTAAAAATCATATTTTTGCCAACCCGTAATTTGATAATTGCTAAGGCTACGCTAGGTTCTGGTGTTTAGTGCCGTCTCCGCCTTGTGAGACGGCGTGCGGCCTTAACAAGGGCCGCGAGAGTCAAAATGGCACTGCCTGAATAGAATAAAAGCGGCAACCAAGACACTGCCTTCTGGCCTTGCCACAAAGCAGCCAATATAGACATCATTCCGGCGGATAACAAGAATACAGCAACGTTTACCTGGCCGGAAAGATGATCAAGCCGACGGAGAACGGATGTGAGTTCAGGACGTGTTTGAACAGACCCTCTGCCAACTCGAGTTAAGGTTTTGTCCAGCGACTCGGGCAGTCGCAGACCGATTTGCCCCCATAAAGCAATTTTCTCTGCCGCACGGTCCCACGCCAATTTTCCTGCTGGGCCAAAAACTTGTTCCACTTGCGCGCGAATCCACTGATAATATTGATTATCCCATAGGACCCGCTTCTCATTGATCATCGGCAGCGCCTTATCCTTCAATAAGGCCATCCAATCCAAATCGGGTTCTAGATGAGAGACCAAACCGAAAAGCATGCCAATCGCACGACCTAAGAACATGTATTGGGCTGGAAATTGTAAGGGTTCTTCGTAGAGGAAATCCTGAAAATCCCGAACGAGACCGCTCAAAGCCGATCCTTCTTGAAGAGGCACACCTCGCATTTGCTTGAGCATCACGTCCACCGCACGCGTCAATATCTCCATATTGGCCGACGGTAAAACAAACCCCAAGTCAATCATAGCATCAACAACACCCGCGGCATTGCGCGCCAAAGCTTCTTCAATCAAGCGTCCAAACACGTCAATATGTTCGGAAGGAATATCGCTCATCATGCCAAAGTCCAAGAAAATAAGGCGACCATCCAATCCCGCAAAAAAATTTCCAGGATGGGGATCGATTTGCACAAAACCGTCGATGACAATTTGTTTTAAATAAGCTTCCACTAAAGTCGATGCCAATTCATGGGGATTTAAATCGTACTGCCGCAATTTTTCTACATCACTCAGTTTAATCCCCTCAACGTATTCCATAACCAGAACATTGGAATGGATGTAGTCTTCATAGGCATCGGGCACTTTGACATTGTCCCATTTTGAGAAGTTTTGACGGAATCGCAACAGGTGGGCTTGTTCCCGAACATAATCCAGTTCTCGGTGTACGGATTGCTGAAACTCTTCAAACAATTGCACGGTGTCAATTCGGTGCCCAATTCTGGTCCATCGGCGCAAAATCTTCATGATGCGCCCCAAAGCGTTCAAGTCAATCTTAGCGAGTTCCTCGATGCCGGGACGGCGTACCTTCACCGCCACCTGATCATGTTTCACAGCGAGACGAGCTTTATGCACCTGCCCTAAAGAGGCGGCTGCTATAGGATGGGTCTCAAATTCTTCGAAGATCTCGTCCAATTTCTGGTTAAAAGCTTTTTCTATTTCTGCTCTTATCCCCTCAAAGGGAGCCGCCGGGACCTGATCTTGTAACTGCTGCAATTCTCGCGTAAAAGCTAAGGGGAGAACGTCTGTCCGCGCACTTAAAAATTGCCCTACTTTGACGATGAGACCTTGCAAGCGCAAGGCCTCATCGCGAAAACGGATGCCTCCTTGCCGGTAAACTTCTTCAGCCGCCTGTTCAGCCGCTGCAAGAGGCATTTGACGTTGAAACCGCTGAATAATACGATAATCTCGCCAATAGGAAAGAGCTAAACGAAAAATCGCTAAGGTTCGCTTGAGTTGTGAAGGCACAATCACAGTCCATCCTTTTATATCCGTCTATATTATTCTTTTTACGATTCTGACTCCACCTCTTCGTCCGGTTGATCCCACACACTATAGGCTTCATCAAGTTTACGCAAAAACTCGTGCCTCTTGCGTCGATAGCCTTGTTTCCGTTCTTCTGACATATTGTTCCAATATCCCAACCGAAACAAACTTCTTACTCCCAACAAAGCCAAAAACCACATAAACAAAGGAATCTGCGGGCGTCTTCTAAACCACATAGTGCT
>JAKBWA010000062.1 GCA_021841025.1 Bacillota bacterium
GAATACGACGTGGCTCCAACGGAATCGTATAGTACCGCGCTTAAGATATCCTAAATTGCCATCTTGATTACAAGAAGGGGGACATTTCACAGCGCCAACGGCATTATTCCGGTACTGGGTTCCCTTAGGCTCTGGAGTACTCATGATAAAGCCACATCACTTGAGAACGTCAGGCACTGGAAGACTACGACTGTGTGAAATCCAGGGGCGAAAAAGGAAAAAATCTGATTACCGTCGGCCCAAAGGTTGGTTTTCTCATAGAAGCAGACGACAGGACAAGAGATATGGCATAATCATTAGTGATATGGTAAATATCCATACAGCAAGTATGTGAAGTGTAAAGGAGAAGGCCTACGAAATACCGAGGAAACTTTCGCCAAATTATTACTGTGCTGGAACGTCGGTTAATACGTTTTGCGCAAAAGAACTGCTCGCAGAGCCAATTGATCATTCGTCAGCAACTGCTGTGGCGGTGGTATCACCGACTAGTGTATCAGCACATTCAAAATCCCCTGACGGTGTCATCTGTGTAATATCAAAAGCCGGGGTACGAAAATTCTTTTCGGGTCCCGGCTTTGCTGTTACTAGGGATGCTGTCCCTTGTTCTATGACATGCATTGGTGACCAACTGAAAGGTGTGATTGAGATTGAATAGATTGGCCCAAATTTTGGAGTTCAACAAAAAATTTGTGGAAGACCGTCAATATGAACCCTATCGCACAACGAAATTCCCGAATAAGAAACTGGTTGTTCTTTCTTGCATGGATACTCGCCTCACGGATCTTTTACCGCGGGCTATGAACTTGCAAAATGGTGACGCGAAATTTGTCAAAAATGCTGGCGCGGTGGTGTCTCATCCTTTTGGCAGCACGATGCGCAGTATTCTGGTTGCGGTTCATGAACTGGGGGCAGAGGAAGTTTGTGTTATTGGTCACTATGATTGCGGCATGAGTAGCATCGATCCCGATAAAACCTTCGCTCACATGATTGAACATGGTATAGCCTTGGACACCATTCATACCTTGGAGCATGCAGGAATTGATCTGAGGACGTGGTTTCAGCGCATTGATTCCATCACGGACAGCGTACAGAATAGTGTGGAGATGATTCGCACGCATCCATTGGTTGCTGGGTGGGTCAAGGTACATGGCCTCGTGGTGGATCCGGAAATAGGGCGGCTCGATCTTGTCGTTGATGGCAATGCCAACTCTCAAGAGCCTCATCATTAAATAGCGTGATTTAACCTGTTACGATAGGAAATTACCACGGAATTCACTCCTTGTTGGATCGATTGGGGTACCTTTTGGCTCAGCGCGTTAGGTCAATAACTTGAAATAGGCCGGAGGAGATACGCTGGGACTATCAATAAGAAACTGAGGGCCATTAGCATTGAAGAGAAAGACCAGGTCCTGGGCATACTCGGCATAGATAGAAGGATTTTTTTGGACGATGAGGCGATAGAGATATTGCTGGTTGGCTGGGTTAAACGCACGTGACATTGAGGAGCGCCTGACGCGGTAATGAAAATAGGGTTCGGGAATCGATGCGCCGTAACATCCATTGTCGAGCATTCGAATGAGACTTTCATAGTCCTCCATCCCATATTCCATTTCGGAATCGTTTTGGCCATACGCTAAAAAATGTTCGCGGAGATAGACCAAGGCGCTCGTGTTTAACGGATTGTGAAACAATGCATAAGGAGGTTCTGGGTTCCAAGTTGGCCAGATGTGCCGATCGGCTCCGAAGTATTGGGCCCAACATCCGACGAAACTCAGATTGTCATAGTGCTGTAGGATTTGCAGGGCACGGACGTAATACCGGGGATCCACGGTATCATCGGCATCGAGAAAAGCCAGAAATGTGCCGGAAGATTTGGCTGCTCCAAAATTTCTGGCCTGGGCCAAACCCTGATTGACTGTGCGGTAAATGGTTGTATTGGGGTAAGTTTTGGCGGCCTTCCGCAGTGCCGCAATGCTGACACCATCTGTTGACCCATCATCGACCACGATGATTTCTTTTGGGATATTGGCTGGAACTTTCATGAGACTGTCCAACGTCTCGAAAATGTAAGAACCCAAATTGTAAAAGGGAACCACTATGCTGAGTAGTCCCGACTTGGTCGTGGCGGCAGGCGGTTGAGATCGTGGCCGCACTACAGGGAACATTGTTGTGGGGGATGGACGGTTGGCCATAGACTGCAGGAATTCCATCTTTTTGTCATAGATCACATCCGGATTGGTCCACTGTGCAACACGCTCTCTGGCTGCTTTGCCCATAGCACGTCTGGCATCAATGCTTTGACGAGAGGCTTTATCAATGGTTTCTCCCAGTTTGGCGGACTCACACACGAAACCGCTTTCTTTATCCACGATGACCTCTTGCTGACCGCCTGTTGCACTGGCTACCACCACGCATTCACGGCTCATGGCTTCCAAGAGCACGTAGGGCAAATTATCAAATCGCGAGGGAAGCACGACTAATCCCGCGCGCCGATACAGCTTGTCCAGTTCGTCAGGAGAAACTTGGGCATGAATTGCGATGAGCCCTTTCTGAATGTAGGATGCATAACGGTTGCGAATTTCTTCGGCAAAGGTACGGCCCTTCAAATAAAAAGGTGTGTCTTGACCCACTAGATCCAGAGGCCATTTAAAGCCCGCGTCCCATAAAGGAGCCAGTTGATCGAGCAAGTCCATGATACCTTTGAAGTATTGCAGGCGTCCTGCGTATAATAACCGAGATTCCCGGAGAACGGGGCTCAAGGACGTCTTGGGCAATTCGAAAGGATTAGGTATGACTGTCACGTCCAATCCGGGCAGAGAATCTTCGAGAGCCTTTTTCAGAAAGGCTGAGGGAGATATCACGGCATCGGCAGCTCTCAGACAGAACCGTTCCATTTCCCCCGTCCAATAGTCGGGAAGCTGGTAGGTGGCGGAGCGATCAATTGGGTCGAGAAGAAATTTGGGATTATGAGCGGTGACAATGACCCGAAGTGGGGACAGAACGGGGTCAAAGGTATGCTTGCGTTGCAAGAGATAATAGGGCAGTGCGAGATATTCCTGACTTTCGATAATATCCGGAGGCCCCTCCTGAGTAACATATTGTTGGATCATGTCAGCAAATGTATAGCTCAAATTGGCCGAAAACCCCATGATGTAGCGTGAATCTGCTGCCAACTTGGAGAAACGGGTGACAACAATGCCGTGGGCAATGCTTTCTTGAATGCCCTGGGCATCCTTGTCGTAGACAAAGACCCTCACGTCATGTCCGTGGCTGTGCAGCACTTGGGCCGTTAATGCCGTATAAAGCCCAATGCCTCCACCGAAAAATGGTGGATATTCTGTGGTTAGCAACCAGTATTTCAAGGATTTGTGCCTCCGTTACTCAAAGTGTCGAAGCAATGAGAAATCGACTGGTCTTTATAATAACAAAGTCATTGAAATCGCACAGCAAGAGAATTTCACATAAAACAACAGAATTATGGGAGAGTATGTGATAATTATGATATTATGAGGCAGACGGGGGATGATGTCGTCATGCGGCCGAGTGAGCGGCAAGAGAAAATCTTAATATGGATAGCGCAACACCGAGGAGGATCGGTTAAAGACCTCGCCCAAGTTCTCGGGGTTTCGGAAATGACGATTCGCCGCGATGTCCAGGCCTTGGAACAAGACGATTTCCTGGAACAGAAAAGGGGCATTATTGATATTAAGAACAGTGCCACAGAATTATCTTTTTCCGTCAAAAGACGCCTGAATCAGCTCGAAAAAGAGCACATAGCACGCATGGCTCTCGGTATGGTTGAACCGGGAATGACTATCGGCCTTTCCGCTGGCACCACGACATGGGCCATTGCTCATGGAATCCGTGGGTTTTTGGATTTGACCTTTGTGAGCAATTCAACCAATATCGCATTAGAGTTGCAGCGCCAAGGTTGGTCACAGATTATTCTGACGGGCGGCAACTTCCGCACCCCTTCCGATGCGTTAGTGGGGCCTTTTGCGGAATACACGGCCAGGCACCTGCACACCGACCTGTTGTTTTTAGGTGTCCACGGTTTAGATATACATGAGGGAATGAGTACTCCTAACATTCAAGAGGCGGCTATCGATCAGGTATTTATTCAACACACTGAACGCGTTATTGTCGTCATGGATCCGACTAAATGGGGGGTCAAGGCTTTGGCTCATATCGCTGGATTGGACGCGATTGACACAATTATTACCTGTGATAGTCCTTTGACTCGTGTCTATGCGCCGCAGGCTAGGGAACAAGGGGTCAATGTGATACTGCCCCCTCCTTTGTCACCAACAAAAGAAGGACAGCCGATATGAAAAAAGTGGAAGGCTTGACTAAACATCAGAGCGATGGGAGAAATATCTGGTACTATCGTCTTCCTGACAGTAGGCGTAAACCGAAACCTTTGGTACGAGTCGTGACCGGTTCCAACGTTTTAGCTGTTGAGATGGCTAGGCGGATACAAGACGTGACACCGACTATTTTAGTCGGTCCGGGAAATCCGGACGTGGGCTCTTGTGAAGTAATATCCAATCCCTGGACGACTCCCGAGGTTTGGGAATGGATAAGTCACCGTTATCAGATTCGCTGTGTCTATCACTGGGGTTTATGGGATCATGGGCTGGACGGCTCAGCCGATATGCTGTTTTCTTCTATCGTGAATGATGGCTTGGGCCTTATAGAGACAATTCATGCCGTTAACAATCCGGGATTGATATTGGCTTTGCCCGAATCTTTCTCTCCCGGCACTCCTCAAGTTATCGAGGAAGCTGTGAATCAATTGGCCCAGCAAGTTCGGATTGTTTCTCGGAGCAAACAATGGCCGTATGCCATGATTCATATGCCGAAGAATTTTGCCATCACAGATCCCGATGAATTTCTCATGAAGAGAAATAGTCCGTCTTGGTCTTCGCCCCCAGCCGTTCTTGTGCGTGATTCCTTAGTGGAGGCTTGTCTCTTTGAGGACGTTCAGATGAGTGGTGATAGCCTCTTGGGTGAAGATGGGCCAAAGATCCTTACAGCATATTCGGATTCGGCTGGGAGTGGCGGGGACAACGAAGATTGGAGTGTGTCGGCCTTGCTTCAGAGATCGGAGCTTTTCGTTCCTGAATTGCTAGACGAGCGATAACGGAAAGGAGAAAGTCTCATGATCTTGTTGCGTCAAGATCCTCTCAGCGGGGAATGGGTGAGCCTGAACGCAGAACGTCAGACACGGCCGTTAACGCAAGCCAAAGCATGCCCTTTTTGCCCAGGGGATAACACGGAGGTGGGGCACACAACTTTTGATGTGGCGGTCTTTGACAATAAATTTCCGGCCTTCCAGTTTCCAGGGACAGCCGAAGTGGTAATTTATTCTCCCCGACATCACGACGATTTGGCTTATTTGCCGACAGACTACGCTCAGTTGGTATGGCAGGTTTGGAAAGAGCGCAGCGAAGCACTGCAAAAACGAAATGACGTTAAGTCTGTCTTTATCTTTGAAAATCGTGGCGCCAAAGTCGGGGCGAGTATTGCTCATCCCCACGGCCAAATTTATGCTTACCCTTATTGGCCGCCGCGTTTAGCGAAAGAACGAGCACATTTTGAGTCACATTGTCCTATGTGTTTGCCTGGCGAAGGTGACGGGTCTGTGCTGTATGAAAATCGCTGGTGGCGAATTGAAGTGCCTTTTGCGATGCGCATGCCCTTTCAGCTTTGGCTGCGTCCTGTCCGTCATATCGCTTTCCTAGGTGGATTGACGCAAGAAGAAATCCTATCAGGCGCTAGTTTAATGCAGGATATAGTACGCAGTTACGACAGCTATTTTGGGTTGCGTACGGCTTTGGTTATGGCGCTGTATCAAGATATCGCGACCGGATCACCTTATCACCTGCGTTGGGATTTTTTGCCCATTGACCGAGGACAAGGCAAAATAAAATATCTTGCTGGATCAGAATTGGCGATGGGGGCATTTGTGGTGGATATGACTCCGGAATTCGTAAAAGAAGAACTCGCTCCCCTGTGGGCCCGCATTCACCAAGAGCCGGAATGAGACCGGAAAAGAAGGGACTGACATTTGTGGCACCAACCTGGGCGTCTTTGCAAGAACAGTTTTTTGAACGCTTTGGTCAAGAACCTGACAGCATCTGGCAATCTCCCGGCCGTATCAACCTCATAGGAGATCATACCGACTATCAGGGAGGATTAGCATTACCCATTGCCGTGCCCTATAGTACGTGGGTTTTAGGCCGAATGAGGGCGGATCAGACGATCCGCGTCTACAGTGATTATGGGCAAGAAGAGATTCACATTCAAATTCCGTCAATGCGTTCTCTGGCGCAAAACAGACCGCTCAGAGGTCTGGCCGGTTTTGTGATGGCAGCCTGGGACTTGTTGCGCTGTGAACAGGGAATGGACCTGCTGATTGTTTCCACATTACCGGTGGCTACGGGTCTATCTTCGTCCGCTTCCTTGTCTTTAGGCCTTTTAGCGACAATGGCGGAAATTATGGGGCAATCGGTTCCACAAGAGCAAATGATTGCCTTGGCTCGCATGATTGAGAATGAGTATCTAGGTGTCAATTCAGGAATTTTGGATCCGCTGGCTATAGCAAAGGGACGAGCCAATTCCGCGCTTTTAGTGGACGCCTTGTTACAAGATGCCCGCCCGGTTCCTTTCGACTATGCGCAAAATGGCATGTCCTTGTGGATTATTGATACCCAAACACCCAGAACTTTGGCCGCGAGCGAATATGACAAGCGGGTTTGGGAGACTCAAGAGGCAAGCCGTATGTTGGGCGTTGCCAATTTACGGGACGCGAACGGGCAATCCATTGAGCGCTTGGCGGATCCTGTGCTGCGCGCACGGGCCAGACATGTTATCAGGGAGAATCAACGTGTAGAATGGACCGTAGAGGCTGCCCAAGACGGAGACTGGGATAGGGTGAAGTCCCTATTTTGGGCCTCACACCAGTCTTTGTCGCAAGATTTCATGGTGTCTACTGCGGTTCTTGATCAAACCGTGGAGTGGCTGCAAGAAATGGGAATCGGAGCTCGTCTCACAGGGGCCGGTTTTGGAGGATCCGTCGTGGCTTTGGCGTATTTAGGGCAAGGAGAAGACATAACCCGCCGTCTGACGCAGGCTTATTGCGAAAAGGGCTGGCATTCTCCGATATTTTTGGAGGTTCGGAGCCCAGCCGAAGGATTACACAAGCTCACCTATGAGAGGACTCAGTGAGGCCAATGCAAGAGCATGTAGTTCGACTCCAGAACCCATTTTGGACTGTGGATGTTTGGCCCAATTTAGGGGCCAATATTGGCCGCATTTTACACCGGCCTAGTGGCCAGGAATTACTTCGGTGGCCGGAGAATTTGACCAGTCTGTCCCGTGAACCCTATATCTTTGGCATGCCTTTGCTGTTTCCGGCGGGGCGTATTGAAGGCGGCGTTTGTAGAGTCGGAAGAGAACTCTGGGAATGGCCGCGTAATGATCCGGCTGGTCCCAATCACCTCCATGGATTCTTATGGAATCGACCATTTAACGTAAAAGATTATTCGCTCACACATGTCGTTCTGCAGCCTGCAAAAATCACCGAGGATTTGTTGAATCGACAGATGCATCAGCCTTTAGAGATAACAATCTACTACCGCTTGATTGATTCACGGATTGAGATGCGCGCACGCTTTGTCAATCACGGCACCAGGCCCGTGCCTTTTGGATTCGGGTATCACGTTAACATCTCGTTGAAGACGCCGTGGGAGGTCTTTTTGCCTGGGGGAATGCCTTGGGTGATGGGAAAAGACTTGATGCCGAGGCACTTGGCTCAAGATGAAAGCCAGGTTGCTGAACTTAAAGCTCTCCCCTTCAGTGTTCGCAACCTTACGTGCGATTTGTGCTATTTGAGTTGCACAGAAGATGACAACACGATCAAACTGATTTCACCAGATGATGATTCCGATCTTCAGGTGTCCATTTCCGCTCCGGTGCCATTTCGGCATTGGGTTCTGTACCGTCCGAATCTTGATGCGGATTTTTTCAGTATTGAGCCGTATACCTGGGTTCATAATGCACCTAATCTGGCCATGGATCCTCGTATTACAGGCATGAGGCTACTGGATGCACAGGACAGTATTGAAACGCAGTTGTCTTGGACCTGTGACGGAAACTAGGCCGTGATACAAGGCGTCTTGCGTTTCTAAGTGTGGCAGTCGCTCGGTATTCTTGGGGAGATCTCGTTAACAATAGGAGAAGTTCGGCGTCTACTAGTCCCGTTAGAAGGCAAGACGGCTCTATGTGCTACGAATAGCCAGTCACTAGATTGGAAAAATCCCTACGGATTGACTCAGTTGGATGAGATAGCGGCCTGCGATAAGCCACATGACGGTAGCTGAAATTCGATTGATCCAGGTGAGGGTTTGCAGCTGATTGTTCATTTGGCCAAGCCATTTTCCCATAATAGAGAGCAGAAAGAACCAAAGCCATGAAACCAGGATTGCAGCCAATCCATAGGCCATTTTGTCAGGAAGAGCCGGATAAAGAGCGGCACCGCCGCCAATAATCACCACTGTATCCATGACAGCATGAGGATTAAGCAAAGAGGCGCGAAGAGTATACAGAATACGCCGTTTCAGGGTCCAGTAGACCATTGTCTCATCTTGAGCGGACGGCTGGCGGGTTGACCATGATTGCCAACCCATCCAGATTAGAAAGGCCGCACCCAAGGCCACTAAAATTTCTTTTAACAAGGGCAGGGCAGCAACAATGGCACTCACCCCTAAAATCGCTAGAATAATCAAGGTAGTGTCTGACATGGACGCTATAATCACCACGGGTACAGCATGTCGGTACTCGCGATATGTGGCACCTTGGCTTATGATGAACGCATTTTGTGGTCCCACCGGTAAAATTAAGGCGAGAGCCAATACAAATCCATGCATAAAGGCTGAGTCCATGCTAATGGCTCCTTTTCTTGAGACTCTCCGCTGCTATCCCCATCTGTGAAACATAAAACATTATTTGTAGGCTGGAGCCGTCCTTCGCAAGATGGGAATAGGCTTGATCCGTGAGGTCATTTCCCTAGTGGAATGGTCAACATCATAATTGCATTATAATCGAACTTGACAGAGAGTGAGATCAAGGAAGAGGGAATTACGTGCGCCGAGTCTTTCAAATGTCAAGACCGGACATTACGGAAAACAGACAGGGGTTTTCACCTCACGCTGTGGGCATTTTTTGAGATCAGGGATATGATACGAATAATATGTTTGCGTGATGCGAAGTTGGGATGCGGGGTATGTGCACCCGGTTAGGAGGATTTTAATGGAAGGACGAGTGAAATCTGCAGATCGTGTGGTGATGGTGTTGTCGGCCATCGCTGACATTCCGGGGGGGCTATCCTTTACCGATCTATTAAACAAGACAGGTCTGCCGAAAAGCAGTCTTCACGGCATTATTCAGACTATGGTAGTCAATTCGATGATCACGTACGATGATGTCACCCGAGTATACTACTTTGGACCCAAGATGTGGGAATTGGCGATGAAATATTATGATCGGCTTCATTTGGTCCCTTTAGCCTGGCCTTATGTCGAACGGTTGCGGGATACCTGCGGACAAACTGTGCAGATGGCTGTGTTGGAAGGACAAGATGTGCTTTACGTGGCTAAAGCTGAATCCCACCGTCCGTTGCAAATGGCATCCTATGTGGGCAGCAGATTGCCGGCTTATGCGACGGGATTAGGGAAAGCTCTCTTAGCCACTATGGCAAGTTCTCGCCTTCGAACCATTTTTCCCAAGGAACCTTGGCGTGCTTTCACCAAAATGACCATCACGCGTTATGATGACTTGCTTGAGAAGTTGCAACAAATTCGTGAAAAGGGATTTGCCGAAGATATAGGAGAATATTCGCCCGATATCAGGTGCCTTGCCTATCCTGTCCTAGGGCTGGAAAATATGGGCGTCGCCGCCATTAGTGTGTCGATTTCTGCCGATGAGTTTGCATCGGTGGATAAAGGTGATGTGGTTCAGGCTCTGCACCGCGAGTGTCACCTTTTGGCCAGACGCTTAGGGAGTACTGACCCGGAAGCGTGGCGCCAGGGTACTGAAATTGAGTTTTCGCCCTCCGTTCGCGAAAAGTTACTGTGAAAAAAACCTTTAACGGAGAACTTATGTTCTCCATAGTGAACACTTAGCCAAAGATCACATTACGCCAGGATCAGGAGGATGTTATGCCGATCGAGATAGATCGCGACCATTTGATCTTTCATTTAAACGGCCCTGATTCCAGCTACGTGATGGCAATAACCCCGCAAGGATACCTTGCGCATCTGTACTGGGGAAAACGTCTGGCTGCTTCACCCACACTGTTGAGGGTTCTGCCGTTAATGTCCCGACCTTTTTCCGTGACCCGAGAGCGAGATTCATCATGGTCTTTGGATTTGCTTCCGCAGGAATATCCCGGTTTGGGGCATGGCGACTTGCGTGCTCCGGCCTATCAGGTTCTCTTGGACGATGGGACAATGGTGTTAGATCCCAAATATCAAACACATCGGGTTATGGCCGGCAAGCCAACTCTGAACCAATTGCCTCATATTCGCGTGGAATCATCAGAGATGGCCGAAAGTCTCGAGATTGAATTGGAAGATAGCTATTCCCAACTTCATATTACGCTCCTCTATACGGTCTTCACCCATCTGGACGTAGTGGTCCGTTCTGTGCGATTTGTTAATCACTCGGGTCATTCTATGCGAATTCTGAGAGCTTTGTCTGCTACGGTGGATTTTTTAGAACATCCTTGGGATATTATTTCGTTGCCAGGGGCCTGGGGGCGTGAGCGGGTGATTCAAAGAAGCCCTTTAGGACAAGGGATGATATCGGCGGAAAGCAGGTGCGGCATATCGAGTCATCAGGCCAATCCTTTTTGGGCTATGCTAAGCCCTGACACGACCGAAGAAACGGGGGAAGTGTTCGCCTTCAACTTGGTTTACAGCGGTAATTTTTTGGTTTTTTCGGAAATGGATCAGTATCACCAAGTTCGCAGCGGAATAGGGATCAATCCCTTGGACTTTTCGTGGCTATTAGAACCCCACGAGACATTTCAGACTCCTGAAGCGGTATTAGTTTATTCGGATAAGGGACTCGAAACAATGTCCTGGAATTTTCACGCCCTTTATGGCGAACATTTAAACCAAGGGCAGTGGCAACACCGGGAAAGGCCTATTGTCATTAATAATTGGGAGGCCACCTATTTTTCTTTTACGGAAGAAAAATTGCTGGATATTGCTAAGGCAGCCGCGAATCTGGGCATTGAACTGTTTGTTTTAGATGACGGTTGGTTTGCACAGCGCAATGATGATAGACACTCACTTGGCGACTACGAGGTCAATCTCGAGAAACTGCCACGAGGCCTTGGAGTGCTGGCAGAAGAAATCAATCGGCGAGGGCTCGCTTTTGGCTTGTGGGTCGAACCGGAAATGGTTTCTCCCGACAGTGATTTGTACCGACAGCATCCTGATTGGTGTTTGCAAGTGTCCCACCGCGCGTCCTCGTGGGGCCGAAATCAGCTTGTGCTCGATCTCTCGCGCGAGGATGTGCAAAACTGGATCATCAAGACCTTGTCCAAGGTGTTTCAGAAGGCCAATATTGCGTATGTGAAGTGGGATATGAACCGCAGTTTAACGGAAATGGGTTCGCCCTGGCTGCCTGAAAAACGCCGGCAAGAAACCGCTCACCGCTATGTGCTGGGCCTTTACCGGATTCTTGATGTGTTAACCGGTCTTTTTCCCCAGATCTTGTTTGAAGGTTGCTCGGGTGGCGGAGGGCGGTTTGACCCAGGAATCCTCTATTATATGCCGCAAATTTGGACGAGTGACACTACAGATGCAGCTGAGAGAGCAAAAATCCAATACGGAACCAGTGTTGTCTACCCACCTGCGGTTATGACGGCTCATGTCTCAGGAGTACCGAATCATCAACTGGGCCGGATCATGCCTTGGGATGCCCGGCACTGGATGGCGATGTCGGCTAATTTTGGCTATGAGCTGGATCTTGCCGCACTCACGCCCAACGAACGCACTGAAGCAATAGAATATATTCAATTTTATAAGAACACGTTGCGTAAGCTGGTGCAATGGGGGCGTTTTTCCCGCTTGCAAGATCCTTTCACTACCGGTGGGGTGTCTTGGATGTTTTCCGACGGTGAGGGTAACGAAATCGTGGTGATTTACCTTTGCTTAAGAACAGAGGTCAATTCCATTCGCACGTGGATTAAGCTGCGTCATTTGCACCCGGCCGCGCGTTATCATATCCGCTGTTTCGGAGAAAAACAAGAAGCCCAGGATTCGTGGGTAGTCCTGGGAGGTGATGAGCTGATGAGTGTGGGCTTATCTGTGTGGCCTGGTTACGACGGTTTTGCCCGGGCGTGGCACCTCATTCGGGACAAAAAGAGAGTGGCCCCGGATTCCAACGATCTGCTCTCTTGACCCATGAGTCAAGGAGAAGGGATAACAAAAGGACTGATGGTGAAACAAATATCACGGCCCTGAAAGCAAAGGAGTTATCATGCCATTCTTAAGTGAGGAAGAAAAAATCTCCGCATGGGAGTTGTATCAGCGCATTGCCGGTTGGTGGCATGAGGATCAGAGGCATGGCAACTTATCTGAGGATACATGGATCCCTCTGCCGCGCGCGTATATCACCCCTGGCGGCCAGGAATCAGTGTTCCCGGAGCTTTATTATTGGGATTCTTACTTCATTGTGCGAGGACTTTTGGCGCATGATGAAGTGATGATGGCGCGCGATCAAATTGACAACTTGCTGGATTTGGCCGCACGCTTCGGATTTGTGCCCAACGGCAATCGGAGTTTTTATCTCACGCGCTCCCAACCGCCCCTTCTAACAGCTATGGCGAAGGCCTATTACACTTATACGAAAAATCGCCGATGGCTTAACGAATCCTTGGAATGGATGGTCAAGGAATTGGCCTATTGGTTTGATGGCCCTCATTGCCCTCAAGGTGATTTGGCCCGGTGGTTTGATTTAGGGGATCCGGGGCTGTCTGCTGAATTGGCTAGTGAAGCAGAATCAGGATGGGACTTTACCGCGAGGTTTGAAGGCGATGCCAGACGTTTTTATGCTGTGGACCTTAACGCATTATTGTACGGAATGATGCGAGATCTGAGTTTTTTTGCCGAGGAACTCGGTAAAGGGCAAGAAGCTTTGCAATACCGTCAGCGAGCCCAGAACTTCTTACGGCAAATGCACCGCGTATTGTGGGATCCGGTGCATGGGGAGTATCGCGACTGGAATTTTGAAGTTGGCACCTTTAGTTCGGTATCGTCTTTGGCATCCTTTTACCCCTTATGGACACGCTGTGCATCCGATAGTCAAGCCCGGAAGCTTTCGACTCGCGTGACTGACTTTTCCAGATCCTGTGGACTCGTCGCTACAGATCGTATCTATCCTAGTCCCCATCCCCAATTCGATTTTGTGCAGTGGGGAGATCCCATTATGTGGGCTCCTTTGCAACTCATTGTGGCGGAAGGCCTCAAAGGATATGGGTTCACCGTCTATGCCCAAGACATCGCGCAAACTTATTTGCGCGTGATCTTAAAGAGGTACCAAGAAACAGGCAAACTCTATGAAAAATACCATGCAGAGACGGGAAACGAGGATGTTCCCCAGGAACGCTATCCGAATCCCCCATTTCATGGCTGGTCAGCAGGCGTGTTTGCGGTGTTTGCCAAAGAAATAATGGCGTTCTAATTTAGGGCGGTGAGCATCTTTCGGGGTGAAAATATGACGCTATTAGTCGGAGATTATTGATTTTATTAATTCACTATTATAAATAGTATCAATCGCGAACATAAGTTCATGTTTGTGAACGAGGAAAACATAGTGAGGAGGAATTGATTTGAACACAGTGTCTCGGATTGCGACGGGGGTGGTTGTCGCGGTTGAGGGAGCGGCGGGAGTGGGTGCGTGTGGAAGTGCCGCGGCCCCGAAAACTACTGCAACATTTTTAGTGGTATTGCCAAGCCCAATCGGCTCTTGTTCCAGAAATTTCAATCCGTTTTCCCCTACGGATTTGCCAGGTACAACCGTCGTCAGCAGTTGCAACGCCCATTACAGCTGATTACCAATACGCGCTATAATATAGAGAGTTTGCTTGAGGCCGTTGGTTTGTCTCGTGACTTACAACATAAGTTACCTCACGAGTTGTCGGGGGGGCAGCGTCAGCGAGTGGTAATTGCTCGTGCGATGGCGTTGAATCCTGAGATTATTGTCGCTGACGAGCCCATCTCTATGCTTGACGTTTCTATACGCGCGAGTATTTTGTTCTTAATGAATGACCTGAGAACCCGTTATCAGGTGAGTTACCTCTATATAACCCCTGATCTGGCTTCGGCACGGTTTTTCTCGGATCGCATCATGGTTATGTATGGTGGGCATCTAGTTGAAATAGCTGATTCGTCGGAATTAATTCGCCGTCCGTCCCATCCTTATACCCAGTTGCTGTTAGCCGCCACGCCAAGTAAACATCGCAAAAAGACGACCTTGCCGCAAAAGGGTTATGGCGTCCCCAATTTATGGTCCACGCAAAAGGGGTGCCCGTTCGCACCTCGGTGTCTTTACGTTCAGGATGCCTGTCATGTCACCCGTCCACCCTGGACTTGGATAACCTCAACACATGGCGTTGCTTGTTTTGCGTGGGACCAATTCAGAATTGGTGCGGGTGCCAAGAACCATATAAAATTTGAGAATATACCATGAATGAACCGGAGGGATAGCATCAATGCCGGATTTGCTGGCAACGGACTTGACGGCTGTAAATTTAAAGGTTGAATATTTGCCAAATCCCCTGGGGCTCGACGTCTTTAATCCAAGATTCAACTGGAGTGTTCAAGGCCAGGGCAGAAATCGCAAACAAAGTGCCTACCAGATAACCGTATTGTCTCAGTCTAATCCTCCTGCCGTCGTATGGGATACGAAGAAGGTTGTCTCCTCTGACACCCTTCACATCGCTTATCAAGGTCTTCCGTTGAAGCCTAAAAAGCGATACACCTGGCAAGTTCGAATTTGGGACGAGAAGGATCGGGGATCGCGGGTTACCTCGTCGTGGTGGGAAACGGGGATGTTGCATCAAGAAGAATGGTCGGCAAAATGGATCGGAAGTGCTGGAAAAAAAGCGGGAGAGCAGGAGTTTACGGACCGTTCCCCCCCGGAAACGGAACTGGCTCCCGGCGTATTTATTCGCAAGGTCTTTAATCTCAACACGTCTGTGAAGCGGGCCAGACTGTATGCTTCTGCTTTAGGACTTTACATGCCTTTTATCAATGGCAGGCGGATTAGTCCCGACCTGTTCACGCCCGGATGGACCGATTACACCCAGCGCCTTACCTACCAAACCTATGACATCACGCCCTATCTGCTCTCGGGAAGCAATGCGCTGGGAGTGATTCTAGGAGAGGGTTGGTACAGTGGATCTGTGGGTTTTAGGACAAAGAAACCCCGCCATCACTATGGAGACCATCCTCTTTTTATCGCTCAAATTGAATGGGTCGATGAAAAAGGGTGCCTGGGCCGCGTCGTGAGTGATGGGACTTGGCGCTATCAAGACAAGGGCCCGATACGATATTCGGATTTCTTGGCAGGGGAATACTATGATGCCCGTTGTGAAATGCCTGGCTGGGCTAGTGAGCCGTTTGACGAGGGAAACTGGGAGAATGTGCAAGAAGCTGTTCGTATAAAGCCTGTTCCTCTGTATGGGGAAAAGACGTTGCCTGTGAGGATTACCGAGATGCGTCTGCCGCAAAATGTTAGACGATTCTCTGCGTTGCGCCAGATTGTCGATTTCGGCCAAAATATGGCAGGATGGGTACGCATTAAAGTTAAAGGACCGACAGGTGCCAGACTCCAACTGCGGTTTGCCGAAATGCTGACAGAAGAGAAAGAACTCTATACGGCCAACTTCCGCTCCGCGAAAAATACGGACACCTTTATATTGCGAGGAGACGGAGTAGAGAGTTGGGAGCCACATTTTACGATTCATGGGTTTCGCTATGTAGAAATTTCTTCGAATTCAGCTGAGGTGTGTTTTGAGCAAATCGCCGCCTGTGTGATTCATAATGACTTACCTGGGACTGGAGAGTTTCAGTGTTCCAGTGAAATGGTTAATCAATTGCAACGAAATATCCAGTGGAGCCAGCGCAGTAATTTTGTGAGCATTCCCACAGATTGTCCGCAACGCGACGAAAGACTCGGATGGTTGGCTGATGCCCATATTTTCGCTAGAACGGCCATGTTCAATATGGATGTTTCCAGTTTCTTCACCAAATGGCTCGATGATGTTAAAGATGCGCAATCCCCGGAAGGGGCCTTTTCGGTGGTCGCGCCCAGACTGGTGGACGAAGGAGACGGGGCGCCGGGATGGGGAGACGCGGGCATTATCCTTCCCTGGACTATGTACTTAGTCTATGGCGACAGGAGGATATTGGAAGTCCTTTATCCTGCCATGGCGAAGTGGCTTGACTATATCGGCGAGGTGAATCCCCAGTATTTGTGGGTGAACCGCCGGAATCATGATTTTGGCGACTGGCTGGCCCTTGGGGAGGAGACGCCGAAAGAACTGATTGCCACCGCCTTTTGGGCCTATGATGCGTGTTTGATGAGCCGGATAGCGAAGATTTTGGGCAAAAGTGATGAGGCTAGAAGTTACCGGTCGTTATTTCGCCGCATCCAAAGTGCATTTGTGGACGCGTTCGTCGCCGCTGATGGAGAGATTCAAGGAAATACCGAGAGTGCCTATGCCATGGCTCTTTTTATGCATCTTCTTCCGCGTGCCTTGCGACAGAACGCAGGAAAAAAATTGGTGAGTGCTATAAAGGATCGGCACAATCATGTCTCCACCGGGTTTCTCGGCATCAGCTATCTTCTTCCTGCTCTGAGCCACAGTGCTCACGATGAGGTGGCTTATCAGCTTCTCTTGAATACGACCTATCCCTCCTGGGGATACCAGATTCTTAATGGGGCGACAACATTGTGGGAACGGTGGAACGGGTGGACTCGCAACCAGGGGTTTCACCCGTCCGATCTGAATTCTTTTAATCATTATGCCTTCGGCTCTGTCGGCGATTGGCTCTACCGTTTTGCTGCTGGCATTGACACCGACCCGAGATACCCTGGATACCAGCACATTGTCATTCGACCGCGCATAGGCCCATTAAACTGGGTCAAAGCCTCATATGACTCAATTCACGGACGGATTACCGTATTTTGGACAGTGGCGGGGAATGATTTGACCCTGGATGTCAGTATTCCGGTCAATACCACCGCCACCATTTATTTTCCCTTAACTGAAGATCGGCAGATTCTTGAGGATGAACTGTCGGCAGCAAAGGCGTCAGGGGTCCTCAATTATCGTCGTAATTCCCATGGTACCATCATAGACATTGGATCTGGACACTACCATTTTGTTTCCGAGAGGTAAAACCAGGTACGATTGGTGCCGTACAATAAGGGGAGATGATGAAAGAGGTGAATGGATGGCACAGAACTGGAATGATCGGGTTCCCGAGACACTCCAACGGTTATGGTCATCGCTTTTTGATTCACACAGGCCAGTGTATTTGGTGGGGGGAGCAGTCCGAGACTTGCTGCGGGGAAACACCCCTCATGATTATGACCTGGCTTCAGCGAGAACTCCCGATGAGATTATCGTTTGGGCGGCAGATCATGGATGGCGAACTGTGCCGTCCGGAATTCGCTTTGGCACTGTAACACTCTATGAACCGTCTAATCCGGGTTTTTTGATTGAGCATACGACCTTACGCCAAGAAGGCCGATATCCGGATGGCCGCCACCCTGATCACGTGGTATGGACCACAAGTATTGAAGAGGACTTGAGCCGCCGTGATTTTACCTTTAATGCCATGGCCATTTCCTGGAATGGCCGGATCGTGGATCCCTTTCATGGCCAGCATGCCCTGAAACAGGGAATTGTGGCGGCAGTTGGTGACCCGCTTAAACGGTTTGCCGAAGATCCCTTGCGGATGTGGCGAGCGGCACGCTTTGCCGGCATGGATTTGAGCGGGCATGCATTTCGGCTCGATCCTACGGTTGAACAGGCCATGCTGTTGTTGTGGCCCGATTTAAGGCAGGTCAGCCCCGAGCGTCAACGTGATGAGTTTTGGCGTCTCTTGCAGCAGCCCCACTTTTTTGAGGCATTGCAAATCGCCGATGCAACGGGACTGTTTCTCTCGCTTTGGCCAGAATGGCGCATGACTCAGGGATTTAATCAAAGAACACTCTATCATCGGTATCTTCTCAACGAGCACTTATTGCGCACGGCAGCTCAGGGGCCCACACCCGAATTGAGGTTGGCCGGATTGATGCATGATATTGGCAAACCTTGGTGTTATACGTTGGATTCCAATGGCCAGGGACACTTCTATGGTCATGACACCATGGGAGCCTGGCAGGTCGAACGCATGCTGAAGCGCATGCATTTTAGTCAGCGAACTGTTGTAAGGGTGAGAGATCTGGTGGCGCATCACATGTATCCATGGGACCATGTTGGTGCCAAAACCCTGCGTCGCATAAACCGGGAATGGGGGGAAGAACACGTTAGAGAATTATGGACATTGCGTAAAATGGATGTCTTGGGAACAGGACTTCACGGGACTTGGGAAAAAGAATCAGATATTAGGCAAAGATGGTCTGACGCCGTGGGGCCCGAGCCGTCAAAGTCCCGTCGTCTTACGGTGAGTGGCCATGATCTCATGGAGTGGTTTCATTGGTCCCCCGGACCTAAAATCGGTTGGTGGCTTCATAAGATGGAGGAGTGGATAGACCAAGATCCCTCGCTTAATCATCCAACGACCTTACGCGAACGAATACGCAGGGAAATAGGCCGTGGCATGGATGCTCCCATAGAAGATACTTCGGGAAACTGCTATTAAGCCAATCTGGGTCAATCGTTTCCTCGCAATCCTTGTCTTTTGTCAGTGGGGAGGATCTTAGAGACATACAGACAAGCCTAGCCCATAGGTTTGCAGCCCAATCCCCTGACCATTTTGCCCTAGCTAACTCCCGGGGCCAAGGACATCCTGGACCGGATAGCCAAGGCCAATTGCACAGGGGCCAGGCAAGAAGGGGAGATGTGTGCGCGTATGATTGTCTAGGTCTAGTCCTTCAGATGGCTGTGGGTGCGGCGGATGCTGCTCGCAACACCCTAGTAATAAAAGGCTAAGGAGCCGACAGCTACAATGAGAGTATCCCAGGGTGCCCCAATCCATTTGTGTCCGCCAAATGAGCCCGCAAAAGACATCCCCCCGATGAACACTAAGAAGAGAATCAACCAGTAGGCGGAACGAAGATCCTCCCATTTTCCTACCGAGAAGTCTTGGAAAAAATACACAGCATAGAGAGCACCACCCAGAGCACTTAACGCCAACAGCCATCCTGTTACAGGCCATCCGCCCCAATAAAAGATCAGGCTGCCAATGACAAAGGCTAAGGGCGCTAATTGAGGGGGCGTAGTTCATTCGGTAAGGACGGGGACGGTCAGTATCTCTCTGGCGCAGGGTCATAAAGCGACCGGACCGATCATGTAGGTCATGATAGTGGCTCCGGAGACGATACCAACCATTTTTTGCCATCTGGGAAACGGCAAGAGAAAGGCCATAGCAATAAGAAAACTGACGAGAGTGCTTATTTGCGGCACTCCTTGTTTATTCAGACGCAAGAACGTGCGGGGAAAGTAGCCATTGCGAGCAAAAGCATAGAGAGCGCGTGGTATCGCGGCCGCATAGACTAAGGTACTGCCCGCCGGGGAGATGATGGCGTCAGTATAAAGGATGACGGCTAACCAGCCCATATTCAGCGCAATGGCCAAATTGGCAAAGGGCGAAGTGAAGACTACGTGGGCCCATCCATTGGTCAAATCTCTCATGGGTACAGCCCCAATGAAGACGACTTGCAGCAAAATGTAAAGCATGCCAGCCAGTGTGATTGAGGCAATAAATGCCCAAGGGATATCGCGTTGAGGATTTTTGGCTTCGCCAGCAAGATCAAACAATGGACGAAATCCGGTAAAACTAAAGATAATGCCTTGCGGTGAGAACGCTGGATACGCCATATGGGGCAAATCCGCCCTTTAAGTAAAAATTGCTGGGATGAAACGAGGCCATGATCAGAGCAATGATGGTCATCGTGGGAGCCGCCAGCTTGATAAATGTCAAAGGAGTGTTCACTCGGGCGTATAACTTAACCCCTAAGTAGTTGAGCCCAAAGAATCCCATCAACAACAATGCCGCAATCACAAACCCTAGCGCCGTTAATGAGGCAGTGTGTGCGTTGTAGACGTGGGGAATATATCCAGCTGCGTATTCTAAGACGGCTTCAGCTTTCATAGCCGGTGCGGCAGCCCAGGAAATTATTGCCGCCCAACCCATCAAAAAGCTCACGAGAGTACCGTGGGAATAGTGCGGAAATCGGATAACACCGCCTGCCTCAGGATAGGCAGCCGACAATTCCGCAAATGTCAATCCCAAAATCACGACGGCAATTCCGCCTATGACCCATGAAATGAGTGACGCCGGACCCGCTATGGTTGCGGTTGCCAGAGCACTAAATAACCAGCCTGATCCAACCAAGCCTCCGGCAGCTGTCATTAGCAGATCAATGCGGGTAAGCCGTCGGTGAAAGTGTGGTTGAGAGGTGGTTGAAGGGTTTCTAAGGGTAGAGATCTGATTCATCCACATAAGCTCCTTTAAACTCTGGTGAAATTTATTGAAATGAGTGCTGTGCTGCTGGGTATTCACTCAGGAATCTTTCATGCTTTACCGCGGCAAAGTAGAAAATTCATACTGCATAAATATACCCATTGCAATTTATTTTGCAAGGCTTACGGCCAGAAACCAATGAAATTCGTACTGATTGTAATTGTCAAAAAATGATGACGATTTCTGGGTGGGCAATTCGAAGGCAAATGACACGGCGGAGCCAAATATCTTTACAGGAAAACGCCAGGTTTCCTGGTAGAGACCGAGGTCCACATACAGGGCTGAATTTCTGGATTGATCTTTAGTGACCAAGCTTATTGAAGCAGTGGTATTTTGTTGTCCTGTCGGAGGAAGGAAACATTAAAAACTGGATCGCGAGGAGATTTTTAAAGAAATTGTGAGTAATGTCTTCATGCTATAACATGAAATGTGCTATAGCAAACGGAGCATGCCGTACAATAAAGCCCTGACAGAGCAGCCCGTGGGCAAAGACGCGGCGTATATTATATGTTAGTTCAATTCATATTTGTTTGGGCTTCTTCTGTTTGCCCTCTGTGCTTGGGTTTATTCACCGGAGCGAGTTGCCTCACAAGCAAAAAATCCCTTAGTCCACTACGATTGTCTATTAGGCACGTGTATCATTAAGGATAACAAATACAAAAAATTCAAGAACTTGAAGAATTAGTGAAATAAATAGGAGGGCATTTGTGATGATGGCTTTTCACGTGTATGCCTGTGGCCCTTTAGACGATTTTATTCAGCACTTTGCTTCGTTTGCTGCTCATCAAGAAGCCAGGTATAACCTCATGTGGGGGTTAATGCTGCGGATGCGCCGCTTTCGCCCGCGGCAACCGGATAGCTATTGGGCGTGGGTTGAAAATGGCGAAGGCAAGGTGGAGGGTGTTGCTCTAAGAACTCCCGGCAATCAACTGGTGATATCGGATTTTTCAGACGTTTCAGCGTTGGGCCCTCTGATTGACGATCTGGTGCGAAGGAATCAGGGATTGCCAGGGGTCTTGGGACCTACGCCCATTGCCGAGATTTTTGCCAGTGCATGGAGTTCTGGGGCTGGATGCCAGTTTAGCTTGACGATGAGGGAAACCATTTATGAGTTAACAGCCGAGAAGCTTGTTTCGCGGGATTTGAAAGAAAATGAACGAGTGATCGAGGCGCGCTCAGAAAGCACCAGGGATTGGCTTGCAGGATGGATTTATGAATTCGAAAGAGAAGCGATGCCTGAGGTGGGGGCGACAATGGAACACGCCATGCAACTTGTCAATGGACGACTTAATACACCAGACGGATGCGCAGGATTTTATGTGTTAGAGGTGGAGGATCAGCCGCGTTCAGTAGTGGGCTATGCGAACCCTACCCTGACGGGAATTCGCATAGCTCCAGTCTACACGCCTTCTAAATGGCGTAATCAAGGCTATGCCGGCCGACTCGTAGCGGAAAGTTGCCGTCGGTTGTTTGGGCAGGGTTATCACCGCATTTTTCTTTTTGCCGACAAGAAGAATCCGGAAGCTAATGCTATTTATCAGAAAACAGGTTTTGCGTCCGTAGAAGAGGTCGATCACTATCAGTTTGTCGCATCTCCTGCTTAGCGGTTTAGATTCACGAACTCTCCCCCCGCCTGGCTACGCCGAGGCGGAGGGTTCCGGGATCGCTCCCAGAAGTTCCTGGTTCGCCGACCGCTGCGCTGGAGACATGGGGTCTCCGGCGTCTTGGGTGATCTCCCCAGGCGTGACTTCGGACCGTTCCGGCCCTAGCTTCCGAAAAATTCGCGTGGTTTTGTGAGATTTCGTGAGCGGATCGCCGGACGGGAGCTTTGAGATCCCCCGCTTCGCGATCACCACGGCTGCATTGTGGTCCGCGTTATCGATGTGTCCGCAGCGGTGACAGACACACACAGCCTGTGAAGGCCGATTGTCCGGGGAAGGGAATGGGTTTGGTAAGCCACACCGCTTGCCTTCCAGTTTTCTTCTTGAACTTGGGACGCCCTCCGAGCTTCTGGAAGAAGCGGCTGTAGGATTGTCGGAATTTGACCGCACCGTTGCGCAAGATCTGCGCGGACACCTGTTGGAGAACAGGCGGTTTGTCCGTAATGAACGGGCTGTACTGCTGATCAAGGGGAACCTCTATGCCCGCGGTGCCGACTATGCGTTGCGCAAATCGGCGAAAATAGCGATCTTCTTGGAGCTTGACGTTATAGATCAGTCGTGGGCATCCGATCCACGGGAGCAAGATCTGTTCCTGCTCCGGGTTAGGGTACAGACGAAACGGGTAACCGTTCAGCATGCACTCACCCTCTGGCGTTGGTTCGTATTGCCCTTATATCCTTAGGTGACTATGAAGAGCACGCGGTATACTCTCTTCGGTTACCTATTGTCTTTGTGACCAAATACCGGCGGACGACCTTGACGCCAGAATTGTTAGACGCCTTGCGGGAGACGTTCGCGGAGATTCTGACCGACTGGCGTTGTACCCTGATCGAATTCGGCGGGGACGCCGATCATGTCCATCTTCTGGGGGGCATCCATCCAGCACTCCATATCTCCACGTTGATCAATAATCTCAAGTCGGCCAGTTCTCGACGCATGCGCAACCGGTTTGCTCCCCCTCTCGCGAAATTTTACGGGAAACCGTACTGTTGGCACCGCGCGTATTATGTCGGGAGTGTGGGCCATGCCTCTTTGGCAACGGTAAAACGCTATGTGGAGGCTTAAGGGACGAAAGAAAAACCCCGCAAGGCGGCCCCGCGGGCATTATGTTCAATGACTGTTAAATAATTGCCCGGCAATACCCCAAAATTCCGGCGAGAGCTAAAACTTCTCTCGCCGGAAACTGTTATTGCAAATGGTTGAAAACCGTTTGCAGTATGCCGTTATTGCGGAAATAATCACTTTCAGCCGCTGAATCCAATCGGCACACAACCGTATGCTCTGCCGTCGAATTATTTTGAGGGCACTCGACTTTGACAACGACCTGTGAGCCGGAAAGGATAGGGTTCGGCAATTCTATACTGAGAAATTCGTCTCCATGTAAATCCCAAGTCTCGCTGGATTCGCTTGAGAGAAACTGCAAGGGAAGAATGCCCATTCCCACCAGATTGCTTCGGTGAATCCGTTCATAGCTTTGGGCAATGACAGCAGCAACACCTAACAATTTTGGGCCTTTTGCAGCCCAGTCGCGTGAACTGCCAGTCCCGTACTCTTTGCCGGCTATGACAATGAGAGGAATGCCTCGATCTTTGTAGTCCATGGCCGCATCAAAGATGGGCTTGATCTCACCGGAAGGATAGACCTTAGTGACGCCGCCCTCACTGCCGGGGACCATCAGGTTGTGAATACGGATATTGGCGAAAGTTCCCCGCATCATGACTTCATGATTTCCGCGGCGCGAACCATAGGAATTGAAATCGCGGGGAGACACGCCGTGGCCTTGTAGGTATTGTCCCGCGGGACTTTGGACAGGAATGCTTCCGGCAGGGGAGATATGATCCGTTGTTACTGAGTCACCAAAAATCGCCAGTATGCGGGCAGGGGTAATCTTCTCGCTATGCTTTTGCGGGGAATCAAAAAATGGCGGTTTGCGGATGTAGGTTGAGGCTTCATCCCAAGCGTAGGTGCTTCCTGTCAGTTCAGGTAATTGATTCCACAAAGGATTGGCTGAAAACACGGATTGATATTGCTGAAGGAACATCTGAGGCTTGAGTGCTGTCTCCAGGGTTTCCTGGATTTCGTGGTTGCTGGGCCAAATATCACGTAGATAAACTGGCTGTTCATCTTTGTCGTAACCGACAGGATCAGTTGACCAATTGATGCGCATGGTGCCCGCTAAGGCATAGGCTACCACTAAGGGCGGAGATGCCAGATAGTTGGCTTTAACCAAAGGGTGTACCCGTCCCTCAAAATTTCGGTTTCCGCTTAAGACTGCCGCCACGGTGAGATCATGTTGCTGAATCGTCAGGGCGACGGGGTCAGGCAAAGGTCCGCTGTTGCCAATGCAGGTGGTGCAGCCGTATCCGACGACATCAAATCCCAATTGAGACAAATAAGGCAGTAATCCGGCATTGTCCAAATAGGCCGTGACGACCCGAGAACCGGGAGCCAGACTGGTTTTGACATAAGGTTTCACCTCTAGGCCCTTTTCCACCGCCTTTTTCGCCAAAAGTCCGGCGCCAATCATCACGGAGGGATTGGAGGTATTCGTACAACTGGTTATGGCTGCAATCACCACTGAGCCTTGCTCTAAGATGTCCTCACGGCCATCGATCCCGCTAATTGCGGCGGTTTTATGAGCTTGTTCTTCATTGAGCCCAAATCCTCGTTGACTGATATCTTTCCGTAACGAATCTTCAAAGGCTTGCGGCATGGCGTCCAGTTCGATGCGGTCCTGAGGACGCTTGGGTCCGGCCAGGCTAGCCTTGATGTCCCTCAGATCGAGTTCAATCACTTCGGAGAAAACAGGATCTGGGATCGTGTCATTACGAAATAGCCCTTGTTTCTTAAGATACCATTCGATCAACCGGATATTGGCCGGGTCTCTTCCGGTTTGCTGTAAGTAGCGAATGGTTTCTTTATCGACGGGGAAGAAGCCCATAGTCGCGCCATATTCAGGTGCCATATTAGCCACCGTGGCACGATCTGCGATGCTCATTTCAGCAACCCCAGGTCCAAAGAATTCCACGAATTTGCCTACGACTCCATGTTGGCGCAGAATCTGGGTGATATTCAAGGCTAGATCCGTAGCAGTGACTCCTTCGTTGAGTTCGCCTTGCAGTTTAAAGCCTACGACTTGGGGAGAAACAAAAGACAAGGGCTGCCCTAACATGTTGGCTTCGGCCTCGATCCCCCCTACGCCCCAGCCTAAAACGCCGAGACCGTTAATCATGGTGGTATGAGAGTCGGTTCCCACTACAGAATCAGGGAAGATAAGCGTTCCATCTTCTTCCTCTCGGGCAAAGACAACCGATGCCAGATATTCTAGGTTGACTTGATGCACAATGCCGGTATCGGGCGGTACTACCCGGAAGTTGGAAAACGCTTGTTGTGCCCATTTGAGGAGGCGATATCGTTCGTTATTCCGTTCGAATTCACGGGCCATGTTGAATTCCATGGCCGAAGAATTGCCAAACATATCCACTTGTACAGAATGGTCGATGACTAAATCGACAGGAACCAAGGGATTAATATGGTTGGGATCTTTGTGGACGAGAGCCGCCTGATCTCGCATTGTGGCCAAATCGACTACGGCAGGCACTCCAGTAAAATCCTGCAGCACAACCCGCGCCGGTTTAAAAGGAATATCCCCAGAGGGATTTTTTGGATCCCACTCACTGAGGCGCAGAACGTCTTCCTTAGTGATGTGATGACCATCCATTTGACGCAATACCGATTCCAGTAAAATCTTGATAGAAAATGGCAATTTTTCGAGCGATAACTTCGGATTATGCGAGGCTAGGGCGTCGAGACGGTAGTAGATGACCCTCTGATTTTCAAATTCAGTCTGGACGCGAGCATTAAACACATCATGCTGTTTGCCATTCATATGGTGGCGCGGGACTAATTAGGCATTAAATATTCCCGCTACTCCTTTCTCCAATGTAAACTCTTGAGCTAACAATCTCATTGCCAAGAAAAACATTTGCCCGTCAGGCCATAAAACCCAAGCACCTGGCATCGTGCTCTTCTTGTCCACGGGGAACATCTGGTGCGTCCCATGGGAGTATTAACCCCGTCAGCGCTTCCTTTGGTTCTAAGACCGGGCAAGGACCGTTCACGCCTAGAGTTTGTAGTCTGGCGAACCGAGTATTGCCAGGGTTAATGGGACTGTCACCTCGATTTGACTCGTTCGATTTGTGAATCATGATTATTGTAAACACGCCGTTCCCCATTTGTCGACGTGTGAAATATCCGAAGCGATGATATAATTTATGGGTAATCAGAGTCAGGAAGGGAGACCAGCGTGAGTCAGTTGCCTAGTGAAATTGCTTCAGGACGGACATTTGCCATCATTTCACATCCCGATGCCGGGAAAACAACCCTTACGGAGAAATTATTGTTATTTGGGGGAGCAATCCGGGAAGCGGGAGCGGTCAAAGCCCGAAAGCAACAGACTCATGCCCGCTCTGACTGGATGGCCATTGAGAAGCAAAGGGGGATTTCTGTTACCTCGACGGTTCTGCAATTTCATTATGATGGTTACCGGGTGAATTTGCTGGATACCCCAGGGCACCAGGATTTCAGTGAAGATACATACCGTACGCTATTGGCCGCAGATAGTGTGGTGATGGTCATTGATGCGGCCAAAGGTGTGGAAGCACAAACCATAAAGCTGTTTCAAGTTGCCGCGAAGCGCCGTATCCCTGTGTTTACCTTTGTGAACAAACTCGACCGGGAAGGGCGCGATCCCTGGGAACTGCTACAGGAAATCGAGCAGGTCCTGGGTATTCAGAGCTGTCCGATGAACTGGCCGGTGGGGATGGGCCTGGACTTTCGCGGTATCTATGACATATATCGTCGCCGCTTTGAGCATTTTGACCGCGGGAACCAAAAATATCATATTGTGGATTACGAGACTCTGAAGGATGAACTTCCCTCTGATCAACGCCAGGGATTAGAGGAGGCCTTGGAGCTGATTTTGGAGGCGGGAGAGCCTTTTTCCGAGCAGAAAGTGTCCCAGGGATTGCTGAGTCCTGTGTTTTTTGGCAGTGCAATTGCCAATTTTGGGGTGAAGTCCTTTTTGGACACCTTTTTGCAATTAGCGCCGGCTCCAACTCCCAGACCCAGCACGCATGGAGACATCGTTCCAGGTTATGACTCTTTTAGCGGATTTGTCTTTAAAATCCAGGCTAATATGAATCCGCAGCATCGCGATCGCGTGGCATTTATCCGGATTGTTTCCGGCCATTTTCGCCGGGGTTTGGGTGTCAATCATGTGAGAAGCGGCCGTGTTATCCGGTTGAACCAACCGCAACAGTTTTTGGCCCAGGACCGCTTTATCGTAGAAGATGCCTATGCGGGTGACGTGATCGGAGTCCATGATCCAGGACTTTTCAATATTGGAGACACGCTTACCCAACATGATTCCTTTGAATTTATTGGCTTTCCTCGGTTTAGTCCCGAGCACTTTGCGGAAATTGAGCTGAAATATGCGCTCAAGCATAAACAATATCAGCGTGGACTGGATGAACTCACCGAAGAGGGGTTAATCCAAGTGTTTCATCCCACGGACATGGGCCCGCAGACTTTCCTAGGCGTTGTGGGACCCCTGCAATTTGATGTGCTAGAGTATCGGATGAAAACTGAATACGGCGTGGATATTTCCGTGCGGCCCTTAAATTATTCCCTGGCACGATGGATTGAGGGGCCGTGGCCAGAACTTGGCCGCTTCGACCGGGCCCGCGTGGTTCTAGACCAGGAAGGGCAGGCGGTATTATTGGTAGAAGACAAGTATACCCTTGAGCGGTTGCGGGATAAGTATCCCCGTACTCGCTTCCACGAGTCTTCAGTGGTTGTGTCGCCTTTGCCTTGAGTGAGAAGCATACAAGTTTAGTTTTGATCATAAGGGGGATCTGTCATCAGTGAAATATCGACGATTAGGCAAAGCCGGGATTAAAGTGTCGGAAATCGCTTTAGGCAGTTGGCTGACCTATGGTACCGTAACTGAACAGAACACGGCAGAAGCTTGTATCCATCAAGCGTACGAACTGGGAATTAATCATTTTGATTGCGCCAATGTCTACGGCAATGCTCCTCATGAAGCGGAACGTTTTTTGGCCCAATCACTCAAGCCCTTTTCACGCGATTCTTATGTGCTCACTACTAAAGCTTTTTGGCCGGTGGGGGAGGGTGTTAACGACAGAGGATTAAGCCGAAAACATCTGACGAGTCAGCTGAATCAAAGTTTGCAAGCTTTAAACACTGACTATGTCGACATTTTTTATTGCCACCGCTATGATCCGGATACCGAAATGGAAGAGATAGTGAGTACCATTGACGATTTTGTCCGTCAGGGTAAGGTCCGTTATGGTGGCATCAGCGAATGGCCGGCAGAACGCATTGCCAAAGCGATCACGGTCGAAAGCCAATTAAAAACCCATCCTTTGCGAGCTAGTCAGCCGGTATACAATCTTTTCAATCGCTATATTGAAGCCGCGGTGCTGCCCATCTGTCAACAAAATGGACTGGGTGTTGTGGTGTTTTCCCCGTTGGCACAGGGACTGCTGACCGGAAAATACCGGCCAGGACAGCCTCTGCCCCCAGGATCTCGGGCCGCTACCCAGGGCGTGAGTCAATTTATTACCCGTCATCTTACCGAGGACAACTTGGCCAAGGTCGAAAAGCTTGGAGGGCTAGCTCGCGACATGGGTATAAGCCTCAGTCAATTGTCAATCGCATGGGTTTTGCGGCAACAAGCCATATCCAGCGCGTTAATCGGAGCCTCCAAGCCGGAGCAAGTAGTGGAAAATGTAAAGGCGGTCCAGGTGAACTTGTCGGAGGATGTGCTTAAGCGCATCGAAGAAATTGTCAGCTAAGCTATTTGAGAACCCTTGAAGCATGACAGGGCGTGCTCTTTACCGAACACGCCCTGTTTTTGTCATACATTGGTCTGCTAAAGACTATGCATGTACAGGGTGAGTGGATGTGAAGAAAGACGCATGGTGCTGGCCAGGCATTTTTAGTCCTCCGGCTGCGGAATTTCTGCAAGCGGTTGAATACGTTAGTGGATGGCGCCTATTTATGGCCACGGTGGCGGGATCTTTACTGGTGTTAATCATGGGGCAGACGGCTCAGAGCAGCAGTGTCGGGTACTGTTACGGGGTGATTGGTTTTAGTGTCATCAGCTGGCCATTTGTTCCGCGAATCATAGAGCGTGTGCGCTGGACGGAAGGAACGATCTTTCAAGCCGTGCTGGTATTGATTGCTAGTATGGTTCTGGGAGACGCAGCCCAAAGAATTTTGGGATTTAACCCGCAAGCTTCGGGTCTGAAGCATATGAATTGGACAATCGCGGTACATCTCTTATGGCAATTTCCCTTGGTGCTTCCGGTGGAAAATCTGTTGCTAATCGGCGCGATGGGATGGTTATGGAAATTCTTACGGCCTAAAACGCCAGGCAATCGTTTCGGCGTGGCTCTATTGAGTGCGGCTTTTTTCGGCTTGTGGCATGTGCCCTTTTGGGGGCCTTGGACGATGTGGACGATTGGGCTCAGTGTGCTGCCCTGGACAATATACATGCTTGCCACAGGCGATTTCTTAGTGCCGGTGATTGCCCATGTTCTGATGGATGTGATTGCTGTGGTGTTGACCTTTTCGCCCAAAGACAGCTTTATCAGCCATTATTTTTGGCCACTGTTAGCTGGGGGGTTGATTTTATTAGGACTCAGCTATTCCCTTTACCGGGACTGGGGGGTTGGGGCGAAAAGATCGCCTGACCAATCACCTTAGGCATGTCACTGGAAGAGGATTGTATGGATATTTTGGCTTGCAATTCGCCGTCTTGTATTGAGCCGAGAGTGGCGGAAAAGACTAAAGTTTCGCCGGGCCTGACGATTTGGCGAAATCGCACAGAAATTTCTCGCAGTCTATACCCCTCGTTGTACAACGGGATAAAGAGATGATCCAGTAAGCCCATACTGAGCATACCATGTGCAATAACCCCCGGCAGTCCAAACTGCCTTGCAACTGTCGTGTCGTAGTGGATCGGATTAAAGTCGCCTGATGCCGCGGCATAGCGGATGAGTTGCTCTCGGTTAATGGTTTTGGTGACAGAAGGCAGAACTTTAGAGGTCATTGTGCCTCCTCCTTGCCCTGGTTTAGGTCCAGATTGATAATTAACAACGATCGCGAGATAAATATCTCATCACCGAAGGGATTGCTGCCGGTGGTTTTGATGCTCAGAAAAATGGTGGAGCCACGCTGTTTGAGGCTTTCCACGCACTGGACTACCAAAATCTCATCGCCAGCGGTAATAGGCATATTGAAAGTAAATTGTTGCTCACCATGAATGATGCCAGCCTTAGGGAAGTCGAGACCGGGGATTGGATCAGCTTTCAAAGTCACGGCAAAAGTGGGCGGGGCGATGATATCCCGATATCCTGCCGCTTTGGCCGCCTGGGAATCAAAATAAGGAGGATAACTGAGATCCAGGGCTCTGGCAAACTGTTCCAGAACAGAGTGCTGGATATGATGTGTCTTTGGCAAAGAGCATCGTCCGATAAGATCATTCGACCACGACATGTTCAGTCCTCCACAGAATTTAGTAACAATACCGAAAACAAGGGAGCATGAGCATTGTATAATAATTACGAGGTCGTTCACAAGACATAAGAAGGTGATGGCAATAGATCGGGAGGAACTGTTGAACTCCATGGTGTTATCCATTCTGGCTATTCACGCTGGCGGAGCGTCTTCGTCCCTCTGGACAGAGTCCGGGATGAATGTTTTGCGGCAACATTTGAAACCTCGTCCGTTAAATCCCCACGAACCGTTCTTCTTTCTTTTCCCATTATGCGACGCGTTACATCCTAATGAGGGAGGGTGATTATGCCATCGCAAATTAAGACTTTGCATCAAGATTTTGTCAACGGCCGACAGAACCCCGTTTCATGGCTTGAGGAATTGGAAGATAAGATTCTTTTGGTGCAACAGACGACCAATGCCTTCATCCATTTGGATCTTCACCGGGCCCGGATGAGTGCCGAAGAATCGTGGAGGCGTTATCGCGAAGGGCGGCCTTTAAGCGTGATGGACGGCGTACTGGTCGGGCTGAAGGACTTGTTTGAAACGGCGAACATGCCGACTACGGCAGGGTCACAAATTCTTAAAGACTACCAGCCCACTCATGATGCGTCCATTGTGCAACACTTGCGGCGATGGGGAGCCAATTGCGACCTGGGTAAACTGAATTTGCATGAATTTGCCTTTGGCCCGACGAGCTGTTATTCATATTTTGGCGCAGTTCGTCATCCTCTCGATTTTGGCAAGATGGCTGGGGGGTCCAGTGGAGGGTCTGCTGTCGTAGTGGCCACCGATTTGATGCCTTTAGCACTAGGAACCGATACGGGAGGGTCGATCCGGATTCCTGCCGCGTTATGCGGCGTGATCGGCTTAAAGCCCACTTATGACCGTATCAGCCGACAAGGGGTTATTCCCCTAGCCTGGACCCTGGATCATGTTGGACCGTTGGCCCGAAGCCTGGATGATGTCGCTTTGTTTATGGACCTGTTATCTCCTCACGAACATTTTGGCGAGCAAATGGCGCTTCATCCTCCCTCCTTGAGAGTGCTTGTGCCCGAAGGGACTGAGGGCAGAGCACTGGATGCGGATCTTCAAAGCCGTTTTGAGGGTGCTCTTGACTTGCTTTCGTCATTAAGGAATGTGCGCGTTGATTATGCTCCTCTTCCCGAGATGGAACGGATTCGTGCGGCACAACTGGTCATTATCGGCGCGGAAGCCAGTAATTATCATTGGAAATGGTTGCAAGAAAGGCCAATGGATTACCAAACGGATGTACGTGAACGGCTTATGGCCCGCTCTTCTTATTTGGCTGTCCAATATATTGAAGGATTGCGTGCGAGACATGAACTCATAAAGAGATATCGCACTCTCTTTAACGCTTATGATGTCATCATTTTACCCACTGTTCCCATCTATGCACCCGATCTCAGCACCCAGTCAGTGACCGGTTATGATGGACAACAGACCGATGTCCGAAATCTGCTAGTATGGATGACCGCCCCTTTTAACCTTCTGGGACTGCCAGCTCTAACGCTTCCTGTTGGGAAAAACCCGCAGGGCTTTGCGGCGTCAGCTCAAATTGTGGCGCCGTGGGGCCAAGAGGGGCGAATATTGCAGGTTGCTAAGATATGGCAAGACGCCATGGAAACAGCGATTCCCGAATGAAGCGGTCAGCCTCTTTGAGGGGTGACTTTTCTACGTAAATACGCCCTGGCACTAGGATAATTCGTGATCTGGCGCCAGGGCGTGTCGTCTTTACATGACCTTTGTGGCCCACAGGAACTGTCTTGCAAGAGGGCCAGGTTTGCTCCTCTCTATGTCCTGACAGCCCGGTCTTTTAATGTTGGGTTTTAGCGAAACGTTCCTGGCTTTCCATAAGAACCCGCTCTCCCTCTTCCGCGTCACGCCAGCCGCCCACATGGGATTCTTTTCCGCCCTCTAAATCCTTATAGGTGGCAAAAAAATGAGCAATTTCTTTTAAGGTATGAGAGGGAACGTCTTGAATCCTCGTGATGTGGTCCATGCGCGGGTCATCGGCGGCAACAGCTAAAATCTTATTGTCGATTCCGTTTTCGTCACGCATTTCCAACAGGCCCACAATACGAGACCGCACGATGCATCCCGGGAACGTGCTGAGGGACATCAGGATCATGACGTCAATGGGATCCCCATCTTCGCCGAGAGTCTGTTCAACAAATCCATATTCCGTGGGATAATGAAACGGTGAATAGAGAACCCGGTCGAGTCGAATCCGGCCGGTTTCATGGTCGACTTCATATTTGTTTTGACTCCCGCGAGGAATTTCTACAACAACGTCGACAATCACGGCGTTGACCTCCTTGGCTTGGATTGTGAGTCTCGCATTCTTTTGGTATATGTAACTTCACACCGCAAGTGACTCATTGGAAATCGGTTTGACATTGCGGCATCTTGTTTCATTGTGGAAGAAGAGAGAAGAAAAATCAATCGGAAACGGAAGAAAAGGAGGGGGTTGTGGATTATTCGACAATCGAAGCTTTGCGTTCTATAACAGGGTTAGTTAAGATTAGGCGGGAGGGAACAGTGTGCAGCGACGGTGGGCCAACATTACTTTAGGCATAGCTCTGGCGTTGTTTTTGATAGGACTGGCATTTCATCGGCAGGTGTGGGCTCCTTATCTGGAGTCCATGGCATTGGCCGGATTGGCTGGCGGCGTCGCGGACTGGTACGCTGTGACGGCTTTGTTTCGGCATCCCTTGGGCCTTAAATGGCTGCCGCATACGTCCATCATTTCGGCTAACCGTGAACGAATCATTGAGGCCATTTCCAGCCTGGTGGAGACGGAATTGCTCTCAGTGTCGTTTATTGAAGCGAATATCGAAAAACTCGAGATCGGCAGAAAAATCGTCGAGTTTTTGGATAAACCCCTTGATCCTGTGCTACAAACCCAGCTTCGCGATACCCTGAGCCAGTTGTTGGATTTTATTCCCGAAGACAAGCTGGCCCTCTATTTGGAAGAATTTACATCGGACAAAGTGGCTGATATACAAGTTTCTGATTATATTGTGCGACTAATCAAGTGGTTGGTGCAGTCGGAAAATGACCGAGTTCTTTTCCAATTTGTTGCCCGTCATGTTGTTGAGGTGTTAAATAGTGTGGAATTTACCGAGGACATGGAAGCTCGGCTCAAAGACATGCTGGAGAAATACACCAAAACGACGACACAAAAATTGGTGCTGGGCGTTCTCGAATCTTTAGGAACTGTCGATTACAAGGACTTAAGCGTCACCGTCAAAGCGCAGCTTATCGAGTGGCTCCAATCCGATAAAGCATTTGAGCAGTTTGAACTGGCCATTGTTCGCATCATGATTACAGTTAGAGACGATAGTGCATTGCGAGAGCGTATTGAAAAAGCGAAGAATGACCTGGTCGCAGCCGTGCCTTGGGATCGTGCTGTAAACTGGGTTATGACTGAGGTTCGCACCCAAGTGAGCGGCGACCAACTCTGGACTGGTTTGAGCCACGTGGCTGGGGATATAGCCGACAGTCTTCGGAGCTACCCCGAGCGGCAGGCCCAGCTGGAAAATATGATTAAGCATTTAACTGTCTCTGTGCTTCACCGTTATCACCCGCTTATTGGCCGCCTGGTCCGGGACAACCTGCGCCATATGGATGAACGGGAATGGATCGATAAGCTGGAATGGTATGTTGGGCGAGACTTGCAGTGGATCCGAGTCAATGGTGCCATTGTCGGTGGCTTGGTTGGCCTTATTTTGGCTTTTTTGATTCACTTTTTGTAACCAGGGGAGTCGTCTGAGCCTTGGCCTTTTTTTCGTGGTGGTGAGAGAGGGCATTCATTTCCACCCCCAGAAGGATGGCCAATGATAAAAGATACAAATATAAGAGCAACAAGATGACGGCGCCTAGGCTGCCGTACATTTTGTTATAGGAATGAAAATGACTGGTGTAGAGGGAAAAGCCCAGAGACAAGAGAATGAAAACCACGGTGGCCAGTATGGTCCCGGGACTGAATAGCCTAAAGGGTATGGGGACGTCCGGTAAAATGGCATACAAGATGTCCAGGCTTATTATAAGCATTGCCAATAAGAGCAGCCAGTGGACCAACGAGGAAGCAACTTTGTCGAGCGGTAAATGGAGAACATGGTCTAAAAGCCAATGGGTTATCAACGTTCCTCCTGTCGCCAGAAGCAACAGGGTTACAAACAACATGCCGAAAACGAGACCTGTGCCGATGCCCAGGGCGTAACGCTGCCAAACAGTGCGTTTGAAGGGATAAGAGAGTTCATAGGCATGGTTAAAGGCGTCCATTAATTCCATAAATGCTCCGGTCATGCCCCAGATAAAACCGAGGATACCCAAGGATAAAACGGTCGGATTTTCATGTTGGACGGCTTGAGTAATATTGTTCTCGAGCAATTTTACCACGGCTTTAGGCATGAGGTTCGAAAGCGGACCGATCATGTTAGGGATTGTCCTGGGGAGATGCAAAAATGCCAATAAGGCCGTGAGGAAGAGAATCAGGGGAAATAAGGCAAACAAGAATTTGTAAGCCAAAGCCGCAGCGTAAGAGGTCATATCATCACGACCAAGGCGGGTGATTAGTTGTTTGGAATAAGCGAAAGCGTTTTTCACAGGTTATCTCTCCTCAGTACATGATTAGAACCACACTGGCGCATCCTAGTGTGTATCACAACACGAACGGGGAGGATGCGCAATGCTTTTGGGCGGATTCGCAACTGGCGTGCTGGCAATGTCCAGCGGCATGGCGATAGGTGTGCTATTGGCCACGTCCGGAGGCAGTGCCTTGATTTTGTCCATTATGATCCTGCACTATTTACTCGGTTTACGGCACTCTATTTTGTTTGGCACCTCGGCTGCTGTAACTTCAGTTAATGCCTTGATGCTCTATGTTCTGCGCCGACGCACTTCGCGAGGAGCTGTGAAACCCGCGATGTGGTTTACGCTTCCGGGGTTAGTGGGTATGGGTGTGGCACGGACCATTGCTCACGCGGTGTCCACACCAACCCGCATGGCTTTGTTGGGCTTACTTATGGTGGCCAATACGCTCATTTCTTTCATTTTACCAAAAAAGACCGAGTCTTTCCCCGTTATTCGCCGGAAACGTTTAGCCCTTGCGGGCTGTGCTATCGGAATCATTGTTGGCTATTTCGGAGGAGCCGGGGGGTTTTTGGCCTTGCCCAGTATGCTTATCACCGGATTGCCCCAGAACCTTGCCCTGGGAAGTTCGACATTGACCGTGGCAGGATTTTCTTTGGTGGCTACGCTTAGGGATATTTTGCATGCCGCGGTCAATTGGGCCATCGTCATTCCCTATATTGCCGGGGCTTGGGCTGGCGTATTTATGGCCGGGCATTGGCTCGGATTGACAAGTTCTTTGAAACTGTTGCAAAGAACAGTGACAGTCTTGGTATTAGCGGCAGGCGTATTTTTGCTGCAGCGGCATTGGCTTAGTCTTTACATGCCTTCTATAGCCCTTTATGATGGGATAAAAGGAGGGCTATTACATGAGTTTACAGATTGAAGTGACTCCTCAAGCCGTGGCGAAGTTGGCCGAATTGGGGACAGATAAGAAAGGTGAGTATGTGCGGGTTAGTGCCCAGCAAGCTTGCGGTTGCGGGCGAATTGGCTACCGCATGGCTTGGGACGACAATCTCGCCGAGGGCGATGAACAATTGCAAGCGGCAGGAATTACCCTCGTCGTGGATGGCGACAGCCGCCCCTATATTGAAGGCGGTGTTTTAGATTATCAAATGGATTCGATGCAAGAAGGGTTTGTCTTGACAAATCCCAACGCTCAAAGCAGTTGTAGTTGCGGAAGCCATTAACACCGCGTATGCGGTGTTTTTTTTTAGGCAACCCAGTGAGCCGTAGCGAACAATGAAACAAAGAGAATGCCGAGCGGAAGAGCGAAAACAAAGTAGAGGCGCCGGCGCCAGGGCTTGTGATGAATGGCAAGCCCTAGCGCAATAAAGACCGGAAAGGCTTCCATGACTAACCGCGGTAAAGACATTAGAGCGTAACCGACGGCGGGATAGGAGAATGGAACCATGATGGCCAAAAGCTCGTAAACCCAGAGATATAGAGGAAGTCGCCATATGGAATAGACCAAAATGGCAATCAAAAAGAGAGCGAAAACCCAATTGTAAAAGTTACTGGTACCCAAGTGCGGCACACCCTGCGCAAAGAGATGCCCGAAACTCAGAGCCTGTTCCCAGGCTTTGAAAGCTTCTATGGTTGCGGACCACAATGTTGATCCGAACCAGGCGAAATGGCGTGCCCAGTTGCTTTGAGCGTGTTCGAAAACCAGGGGATCGCCAAATCGGATTAAGAGAAACGTCATATACACACCGAGTCCTAGAGGCGGCCAGAAGACATGCACCAAAGGGCGCCACCGGTGGTGTTCCTGGCGCCAAATAAGGAACAGTAAAGGAGCAGAGAGTAGAAGTCCATACATGCTAGCCATAGTAGCCGCCATGGCCAAGGGCCCCGCCACTATGTACTGACGCGTTTTGGCAAAATACAGAGAGCCGATGGCTAACGCCATAAATAAGGGCTCTGAATAGACTGCATTAACATAAAACGCTGTAGGAAAAAACGCGAGTACCAGAACCGTATCCCATGCTATACCAGGCCCAAACTCCAGACGGGTGAGATGAAACAAGAACCACAGGGTCAGCGCGAAGCAGAAAAGACTAATGACAACACCTGAGATCACTCCGCCGCCAAATAAATGGATGAGCCAAGGATAAAGGGGAAAGAAGGCGGTGGCCGTAGGGCGGTTTAAATATCCTTTGTTCGCAATAGATAAGTACCATAACCCATCCCAGTGAGACCACAGCCCAAAAACCACGTGATAAAGCAACTGTCCTCCCGGAGGCAATATACCTGGTGGTGATTCTACCCAAGCGTGCGGTAAATAAATATAGGCCAATCCGCCTATTTCCATGAAAAAGGCTCGGGAAATCAAGAATAACCACAGCAAAGGTCGAAGTGTCGGCCACTTAAGGTATGGTGACAGGTGAATCAAGAGGGCTTTCCGCTCCACTCGGACGGCGGCATCAGTTACCGGGTCTTTGGCCATGCGTCCTCCTCGCAGGATGTTGTAATTGTTTAATAGTGCCTAATTGCAAGGCGTCGCCCCGGATGTAATTGGCCAGAGAAAACACCTGGTAGGCAGTTAAGTTGGTCTTAGATGTTTTTGCCATCCCCAACAATTCGCCTGCAGCCAACGTATTCACTTCGGGCAACTTGTTTACGATTTCTGACAGCAGTACTACTTGAGCTTTAGGATTGGCGGCACCGTCAGGGTAACCGAATGTGCCAAGCATTGCCGAGGGCGTTAAGGTTTTGGGCCAATGGCCATTGGCGTGGTAATATAATGCGTTCATGACTAACAGCAAATCCTTGGTTGTGAGATAAAAGTAATGATGAATTGGCACATGAATGGACTGCGAAATCATTTTGGTGGCTGTGGCAGGGCTGTCCTGGCTAACTTGTGTATACAAAGGCACAGACTTTCCATTGGGGCCCTTGATTTCAGCGCTTGCCGATATGGGCACAACCGTGAGGAACTGGCTATTCGGTTTGACCACGGCGAGAAACCCAATAAACGCAGGATTGGCGTTCGTTCCGCGAATCCCTACGAGCACCTTAACAGGCTGTTTCTGGTTTATGGCGATAGTACTGACGCGAGAGTGGATTCTGGCATGCAGTGCCACGGAAAACACGACGAAAATAGCCCCTAAAATCGCCAGAACGCTAGTAAACCACCGCTGACGAGGTGTGAAGCCTATGGCCGTTTTCTCAGTCCGCGTTTGCATCGGTCATCCCCAATCTGCATTATCGTCGGTCGTAACCCTAATCGTCCAGGCGTACACAAGACTAAATTGTATCACGAATTTTGACCAAGTGTTGAGGATTGCGAGGTAAACAGTCTCTTTTTCCAGGATTCCCCATTATGGCCACCTTTATTCCTGGAGCCACGCCACATTACTGTTCCATTTGACGCCAGCCAATCGCGATGACGGAGGACACTTGGCACGATAAATGAATAGGGCGGGGGAGGGCAACGTGCGATGAGAAAGTACTTCGAGATTGGCAATGCCTTTGATAATAAATCCATCATAATCCCTGGGCCACAGGCGCGTGTCGTGAAAATCGATGCGGCTGAAAGAAAAATTTTGTCCCAAGTTGAGAATTTCATCAGCTATGTGTTCCAGCTGCACCGAAGCAATATCATCTAAGGTGACGTCATTTAAAAAGGGTTGATGTCTGACGAGAATATGAATGTGCCGTCCTTTATGGCGCAAGCTTCTCATCAACTCCCGATCAAAGATGATTTCGCCTGCATTATCGGTGATGTATAAAATGGTGTTGCCTTCCGGAACTTGCTCCAGAAATCGTGCGGAGTCATCCCGCGCCATGCCCTCTGCAATAGCATCATCCAATTGCCGGGCAATGTGATCGGTGGGTGTGGCTAATCCTGCATCGATAACATTTCCGGCTGCCGCATATAAAATGCGTGCTGGGATGTTTTCTAAGGAAACGGGATGTTCGTGCCAGTAGCTTTCGGCGAGCTGGTTAAACAGCCGTTTATCTTCGGCATACGCGTCATAGACGCCAATGCTTTCGTTGGCGAGCTTGTACATCATATTTAGGGCGATACCGGGGTTGTCTAAAGTGGGCCACTGTGCCCCTAAGACCGACATGACTTCTCCCTGAATGGCACGTTGGTCGGCAATCTTTTGGTGGTCTAACGTTCGCATAAGCTGCAACTGAACGCATGGAGCACATTCTGAAGAAATTTTCATCACTCGCCTCCGCATTCTGGGGATTTTAGATCATGTCGTGTAACATGGAGAGCAGGATATATTGTGACCATGCCTGATGACAGCGCTTCAACATTTGCATACAATTTCGATTTCATCTAATTTGTCATTTCACTATCAAGGATGAGTTTAGCATGTGCGGACGATTTAGTGCTACTTTTACCTGGAACGACCTAAAGGCCTGGTGGCCTGTGCAAAACGACATGGCAGTGAATTATGCTCCTAGGTTCAACATCGCCCCCGGCCAGGAGATTGTCACCGTCGGTTTTAATGCTGAGGGGGCATGGAGTGCGGCATGGGTGCATTGGGGTTTTCCTCTTAATCACAAGCTATTGATTAACGCCAGACGGGAAGGAATCGAGGGAAAGCCACTGTTTCGCCAAGCGTACCGCCATCAGCGTGCGATTGTTCCAGCCGATGGATTTTATGAGTGGAAAAAGCCCCAGCGTCAGCCTTTTCGCTTTACTATGGATCAGCCCTTTGCTATTGCCGCCATCCTGATGCCTGATGGCGAACGGAGGTGGCATGTTGTGCTTTTGACGACACAGGCCGATGAAGCCGTGGGCGCCGTTCATGACCGTATGCCTTGGATTTTGTCGCCAGACCAAGTGCCAAAATGGTTAAATCGCCAGGACACCCAGTATGCACATCTCCCCGTTGCGCCGGTAACGTGGCGCGTTTACCCCGTGACGCGCCGTCTCAATGACGCAAAAAATGATGACCCCGACCTAATTTTGCCTTTCCATGAGAAAATGTAAGAAATTGTCCAGGGCTTCATTCAAGAGCTGGTACACGTGCTCAAATCCTCCTGAATAAAAGGGGTCAGGCACATTTGGGTCAGAAGCCGAAGAGAATGTCAGCACCTTAAACACATTGCGGGCATCAGGCCTCAATTGGTGCACCTCGTCCCAGTTTTCCTGATCCATCACGAGAATCCAGTCAAATTCAGAAATGTCTTCCGGGTGAAGTTGCCGAGCTCTGATCCCATCAAAGGCAATACCGCGGGCCCGCAAAACCTGTTGTGTTCCCTGGTGAGGTTCTTCACCAATATGCCAGCCTCCGGTTCCGGCCGAGTCCACTACAATTCGGCCGCTTAAACCCTCTTTGGCGACCTTGTTCCGGAATAATGCCTCAGCCATGGGAGAGCGGCAAATGTTACCGGTACAGACAAATAATACGCGAAGAGGCTGTTGGGAATTTGGCACGTTAGAGTCATCCTTTTATCAAGAAGTATCAAGAGATCATCACAGATCATATTCTAATATGATCTGTGATGATCCAAACTTAGTTTCCACTCTCGGAAATTGTCACGGACGTGATGTAATAGGGATGAATAGGCAGAGAATGCTCCTGGGTTTTGGGATTGGTTTTCACTGGTCCGTCGGCTATCTTCTGCACAACACGCCATCCATTGGTTACACGGCCTAATTCGGTATAAATTGGATTCTGATTCAAATTAATGCTGTCGGGGCCCGTGCACACAAAAAACTGGCTGCCATTGGTATTGGGGTTGCCGGAATTGGCCATTGCGACGATCCCGGGCTGATAAGGAAATGTCGGGGTTTCCCCTTTCCACTCGTAGCCAGGACCTCCGTACCCATCATTCAACGGATCTCCCGTTTGAAACATAAAAGGCTTGATGACACGAAAAATTTCATCGCCATTAAAAAATTTGTGATCTGCCAGAAACACAAAATTGTTAACGGCGATGGGATCTTGTTTCGCAAACAGGGCAATATCAAAAATTCCCGCTGTTGTTTTCACTGTCGCGGTGTAAGTCTTAGTGGGATTGATAAGCATCTTAGGGGCATGGGACCATCTCAAATTGCGGCCATTTTGCACAATAGGGGCACCTTTGGTTTTTTGCTGTCCACAACCGGCCGTAATCACAGACAGCGCCAAAACCATTACCGGCATTAGATTTCTCAATTTTGTTGTCAACCTGTCCACCTCAACCCTTGGGGTTTTCGCCCGTCATTGTACCATGACAGGAGCAGTCTTTACAGAGATTTTATCAGAGGATGCTGTTTAAGACTTAAGGTATGCACAATATAGGCCAGACTTAAAAAGGCCAGAGCACTCAAGGAGACTCCGGTCCATCGGAATTGCGCCCAGGCTTCACTGGCGATTCCTGACCCAATTGAGCCCCCGATAAAATAGGTGACCATATACACGGTATTAATGCGAGCTCTGGCATCTGGGCGCAGAGCATAAATGCGAGACTGATTCGAAATCTGTCCCGCCTGAACGCCCAGGTCCAGCAAAATGATTCCGATAATCATCGCCCAAAGATGGCCAGATAAGGGCCACATCCATAACCAGGACAAAGTCACCAGCACAATGGCTGCGCTCAAAGTTATTCTAGGGTCTCTTTTATCGGCCAGGCGCCCGACAATTGGGGCGATACTGGCACCGGCAATGCCCAGGAGTCCAAAAAATCCGATGACTGACGCCGTGTAATGGTAGGGGGCTGCGCTGAGCCTGAATGTCAATGTCGTCCAAAATGCGCTGAAGGTGGCAAATAGTGCGCCTCCCGTCAGTGATGCCTTAACGAGTTCGGGCTCGGACCGAATGATAGGGATCAATGAACGAATGAGTTGTGGATAGTTGTGGGACGAGTCCCGAGGCTTGGATTGTGAAAACCAGGCGAATATCATCAGCGCAAAGAGAATCATAAGAATGCCGGCTAAGCGAAAGACGTTGCGCCATCCCAGTAAGTCTCCCGTCAGGCCGCTAATGGCGCGAGCGGCCAAAACCCCTATTAGCAAACCGCTCATGACCACCCCAACGACCCGTCCTCTTTGTGCGTCCGGGGCCAAATCAGCCGCCAGAGGAACAATGACTTGGGGCACGGAGGTGAAGGCGCCCAATATAAAGTTCGCACACAGAAATACCAAAAAATCCGTAGACGCGGCGACAAATTCTAAAGCCACGGCTGTTGACAAAAATAAACCAATGACCAGTTTTTTGCGTTCCATCAGATCGGCCAGGGGAACAAACAGCAGAAGTCCCGTGGCGTAACCAATTTGAGTAAGCATCGTAACCATTCCCACGGAGCCGGGACTTACGTGAAAACTTTTGGCCATGAGTGTCAACAGTGGTTGATTATAATAAAGGTTGGCAACACTGGCACCGGTCGCCGCCGCCATAAACAACACGCGGGCAGATCGCATAGCGTCCTCCTGAATAAGTTTTTCAATTTGTGTCGGATATCCTGGTGTTCAAGGGTGTATTTAGCTTGCCCGAACGTGCTGCTGCTCTTCCCGTGAACCGTTAGAGCATTAAAGATTCGGGCAATGATAAAAAGTTGCGTGTTCGCACAGGAAGTATAACAATGGGCTGTGAAAACTGAAAGTCCTGGTCCATGGGGCTTGCGCTTGAACGGAATTGTTGTCCGGACCAACCGCAAGGACGGTTAAAGGAATGGGGGAGTTATTATAAAAGCCGTGGTTTTGAGAGAATTTGGAGAACCGGATGTCTTACGGGTAGAGAACATTCCTAATCCCGACTGGGGGAGAGAAGATATCTTAATTCGCGTCGTCGCTGCCGGGGTTAACCGGGCCGATTTGTTAGAACGCATGGGGCTTTATCCCCCTCCTGGTCCCGCCCCTCTCTATCACATTCCTGGGTTGGAGTGTGCGGGAGTGGTGGATCAAGTGGGTAAAAACGTCACTCGCTTTCGTCCTGGCGATCGAGTCATGGCACTCTTAAACGGGGAGGCATATGCGCAGTATGTGGCGTGTCCGCAAGACAATGCCTGGCTAATTCCGCCAGGGCTCGACGAGACACAAGCCGCAGGCATTCCCGAAGCCTTTATTACGGCATACGATGCATTGGTAGACAAGGCGGGATTGAAAATGGGTCAGAGAGTCTTGATCCATGCCGGAGCCGGGGGCGTAGGATCCGCGGCAATTCAGCTGGCCCGCCAAATGGGACTCCGAGTTGCCACGACCGTAGGGTCTGTGGACAAAGCTCGCTACGTAAAAACAATTGGTGCGGAATTGGCTGTCAATTATCATGAACAGGACTTTGTCCAGGAAGTTCGAGCCTGGTCAGGCTCTCAAGGCGTCGACGCTGTATTGGATTTTGTGGGGAAAAGCTATTTGGCCCGCAATCTAGCCGTGTTACGGACCGGAGGGATTGCTGTGATTATCGGCACCCTCGGGGGAGCCCAAGGCGAAATCGATTTGGGCGAATTGTTAAAGAGACGTTTGACTATTCGTGGCACAGCTCTTCGATCGCGCCCCAGCTATGACAAAATGCACCTAATTCAGGAATTTCAGCAGGCCACGGCCTCATTTTTTGAGACGGGGCAGTTGCGGGCCGTCATAGACCGGGTGTTTCCCCTCAGTGAAGCTCCCGAAGCCCACCGATATATGGCCAGCAACCAAAATATTGGAAAGATTATTCTCCAGGTATCGCAGGATTAGTCCGTAAGTACTCACTCACGTTCTCTAGAAGTGTTTGTGTGTGCGAAGAGTCATAGGGTCCGGGATAATCCATGCGCCCTCCGGCAGCGCGGGCGTGGCCGCCTCCATGAAACAAATGTTCCATCAAATGGGCAGCGTTAATGCGCTCGTCGCTGCGTGCGGACAGCCGGCCGTCTGGTTTGAGTAAAATGACCAGCGCATTGCCTTGATTTAGCAAATGGTGAGCGAGTTCATTAGTGGCTCCTTCATGGGTTAGGGGAATTGCGGTAACGGGTAAAGGTGTTGAGATTTTTATCGCGTGTGCCAATTGCTTCCGGATATAATGCTGTTCCTCGAAAATCAGATCGGCGAGTCTCTTCTGTTCGTCGGGTGTGTAAGGGGTCCATCCTTGCGCGAAACGTTCTTTATACCAGGAATATCCTAAAACTTGGAGTAAGCGGTTGAGATTTTGTCCCGCTTCCCGGCAAGATTTCCACAAGTCATAACGCTCTACGGTGTGAATTAAGCGATCCCACGCGGGCGTTGGGCTTATCCAGTTGTGGCGGCAAGCAAAGTCGTAGAACAAGTGGGAGCCGGACTGGCTCATGTCGACCAAGACATTGTCATAGTGACTGATGGCTAGTGCCGACTGGTGATGGTCCAGTACTTTTGTGATACGGGATCCCACAAGGGCGTATTGTTCCGCGGTAATCGAAACATCGGCTAAATACAGGTTGCCTTCTGGGGGGATTTGTTCGATTGCTTCGTAAACCCGATCGGGTTCAACGAAAATCGGTGTGAATCCTGATTGGTCTGTAATCAAGGCGGCTGTGGACCCGTCAAGACAATTCTTGTGTGTAATGAGCCATCCCCGGTTTGTCATGGCAAGCCTCCTCATAGGATAGTGGTGAAATTTCGGTTAAGGTCGTTTGGCTTCTACCACGTCGATTCTGTGAGCGTTTATGGTATGGCCTTTTATTGTGCCAGCTAATCGGACCATAGTCCCGGCTTGTAAGAGATCTAGCCGGGAAATCGTCGTTTTGTGGGTCAGTTCAATCGTATAAACAACGGGACGGTCATGATGAATTTGAGAATAGGCCAAGAGCCTTTGTGAGATTCTGCGGGTTTCGGATGGGGCAGTATGGTGAATCGAGGTGAGAAGGGTAGCGGTCATTAACATCGTGACCAGTTGTACGGATGATCCCTTCCGCACTACCATCGCATATCGTCCTCCTTATAATCTTGGTGGATCGCCGATTGGGTTTTTGATGCTGATGTATTGATTAAGTTCGGGGGGGATGGCCGGAATTCCTGCTGCCAAGCTCAGTTATTTGTTTGCCCATGCCTAAGTGCTTTGACGCACCCGGTATATCAGGACAGAGCCTGCGGCAAAATAGAGAAACGTAACCAAAAAGAGAATGCGGTAGGCTTCCCCCAAAGAAACCACATGCGACAAAGGGGCAATGACAAGACCTGCAATGAAGCCTGCCCCCACCTGCCCCAGATTGAACGATGCCTGCCATAACCCCATACTTCGCCCCTGAGTCGGCCCAGGAGGGAGAACATCGACAGCCAAAGCCCAATCAGTCGAAAGGTAGATGCCGTAGCCTACCCCAAAAACCAGTCCCATGCTGAGAATAAGCAGCATGTTATGCGCAAATACAAATGTCAGGGCAGTCGCCCCCATAAGCAAGCCTCCCGTGAATACCAGAATTTTACGTTTGTGTACGCGATCAGAAATCCAGCCCGCAGTCAGTACCGAGATAAGAGATCCAAGAGTCAAAAGAACCAAAATACGAAACACGGTCGATTCGGGGCTCTTTAAGCCCACGGTGAATTTCAAATAATAAAACAGGTAGTTTTCCAGTGTTGCAAATCCCAGCATAACCATTAATCGAGTGGCAAAGACCCACCAAAAGTCCGGATACCTCCGGGGAGATATCCACAATTGGCGAAGACCCTGGGTCAAGGTGACAGGTTCAACCGAGAGATTGCGCGAATCTTGTTCGTGGACTCCCCATTGGGTAATGGCCCATCCCAGCAACAATATTATGGCCAGAATCCAAGATACACTCTTATCCCCAAAGTAATTCGGCACAAGAGCCCCGAAAATGATCGCAAACTGGGTCATAAATCCCATCCACCCCGATGCTAAACCCCGTTGCTCCTCGGAAACTAAATCAGGAATAAGCGCTTGATAGGCTGCTTGAGCCAAATTCGAAAAAAACTGCACCATGAGATAACCTAAGGCAAAAAAATACAGCGAGTGTCCCGAATATCCCATGATCAACAGCCCCAGTACATTGCCAAACGTTCCCCACATGATATAGGGCCGCCTTCGTCCCCAGGCATGACGGACGCGGTCGCTTACCCATCCCGCCCAAGGCTGAACAAATGTGGCGATTAAGGATCCGCTGAAAACCAAGGCGGACAGTATGCCCGTTGAGGAATTGCGACCAACAATAAATAAGACAGCGCGCGGAACGACGATAATGATAAGAGCCGTCCACTGAATATTGGAAGCAAGCCAATAAAAACTCAGTGCTAAATTTTGCATCAATGATAAACGCGGTTTTCCATTTTCCATGACCTTTCTCGGCCCCTTCTCAAGCGTATACCACAGCTTTATTTGACATCGCACGCGAAAAGTCCTGCATTACATAAAAATGGCAATCACACTTCCTTCTATGGCCCCAACACCTTTACTGTACTGCCTGGGTTGAAGTTTGTGTGAGGGTCTACAGACAGGCAGGAAAAACAAGGCGATCTGGCACCATGTTGGAGGCTCTTCCGGTTCGGGCTTTAGGTATAATAGGACAGAATGCGGTAAGGAGGAACACAAAACCATGTTAGATAGGGATGGAATCTTACCAGATGTTCTGGCAGCAGTGGGCCATACACCTTTGATCGCTTTGCAGCGTATCAAGCCGAGTAATGGCGTTGAGATTGCTGTGAAACTGGAGGGCGTGAATCCTGGCGGAAGTATCAAAGACCGAATTGCGGCGAGTCTTATTGCCGTGGCGGAGAAGGAAGGCCGTCTTCGGCCGGGTGGCGTGATAATTGAGGCCACGGCAGGCAATACCGGTATTGCTCTGGCTATGGCGGCAGCCGTTAAAGGGTACCGGGCGGTATTTGTGGTGCCAGACAAGATGAGTGCGGACAAAATCGCTATTCTTCAGGCTTATGGGGCGGAGGTTAAAGTCGTGGCGGATGTGCCGCGCGATGATATCAATAATTACCAGCACATTGCGAAACGCTTGGCCCAGGAAATTCCGGGCGGGTGTTATATAGGACAGTTCGAACAACAAGCCAATCCCGAAGCGCATTACCTTTTTACTGGACCAGAAATTTGGAATGGATCTCAAGGACGTGTCGCGGCTTTGGTGGCAGGGGCGGGAACCGGGGGCACAATCACGGGCATTGGAAGATATTTGAAAGAGAAAAATCCCGAGATATTAATCATCGGTGCGGACCCTGTCGGTTCAATCTTTACCGGGCCGGTAGCCCCTTTTAAAATCGAGGGGATGGGTGAAGATTACTATCCTGAAACATTAGATGCCAAAGTGGTGGACCGGTGGGTGGCCGTGTCCGATGAGGAAGCATTTAGCATGAGCCGACGCTTGGCGCGGGAAGAAGGCATTTTGGCTGGAGGATCCACCGGAGCCATTGTGCACGTGGGACTGAAAATAGCTTATGACCTCGAGCCCGGATCCTTAATTGTGGCCGTAGCCCCTGATACCGGGCGCAATTATTTGAGTAATATATTCGCTAAATAATCTCTTCGGTCAAGGGACTATTTTAATGAAGCCAAAGGTTGCGTGTCTGAGATTGGGGATCGGCAAGCTCTTCTGGGAACGACGCCTGGGATGCTACAATAATGGTCAGAGTCTCAACAAGGACAGGTCAGATAGTGAAAGGATGGGATACGAGAATGTTGGAATGGCTCATCGGGAAAAAGCGTGAAAACATCGTGCCAAAAGTTTCTACGACCATAGAGCCGGACGAAGTCCAGGAATTGTTGGCAAAGAACGAGAAAATTGTCATTCTGGATGTACGTCAGCAACACGAGTACCGCAGTGGCCATATCAAGGGGGCACAACATATTCCTTTGATGGAATTGAACAAACGGATCCATGAATTAAGGAAAGACAGCACGATTGTCACCGTATGTCATTCAGGCCGCCGCAGTGCACAAGCAGCAAAACTGCTTCAGCGAGAAGGGTTCACGGTCCGCAATATGGTGGGAGGAATGATGAGGTGGCGCGGAAAGGTTGTGAGATAAGTCCTTGGAGATTAGGAAGGGGGTTTAGAGTATGTGGGCATTGGTAGACCGCACGCTTGTTCGGGCCACAGGGATTGTCTCTCTTGTTGGAGGCTTGATTTTTCTGGCTATTGGAGTTCCGTCTATCTCCTATTATTTAATACCAGCTGGCATCATTTTTTTAGCTTTTACCGTGAATTGGAAGGCACGTTACGAAAATGTTTTGGACGAACCCCCCAAGGGCTATGAACCCACTGGAGAAGTCTACCCGAATCCCGGTGGTCAGCCGGTAGAGGTTTGGCATCTTGGTATTCGCCGGGTATATGTCCGTCATAAGAATGTGGCTGAGTGAATGCGCGCAAAATTCATCTTGTATTTGGTTGGAGCCAACGTGCTCTGGGCGGGAAACTACCTGGCTGGTAGGGTTTTGCGTCTCAGCATGGGGCCTTTTACCCTCAATGGCATACGTTGGATTATCTCAGCCATGATTTTATGGATCATTGTGTCAAAACGCGGGGAATACGTACCATTAAGGCGGGAATGGAAAGCCTTTCTTCTCCTCGGAACTTTTGGAATGGTGTTATTCTCGAGCTTTACGTATTGGGGACTGAGTATGGTCCCAGCAGGAGAAGCGGGTCTGTTGTCAGGATTTACACCATTGGCGGTTCTGGTGGCCGGCTTCGTGATAGCGCGTGACACGGTGCGGATATGGCAATGGCTGATGGTTGCCGTGTCTATAACAGGGGAAATTTTGCTGCTGGGTGGAGCGGGTCATGCTTCTGGAGGAAGTGTTTTTGGTGCTTTAATCTTGATTGGTGCTGCGTTGTCGTGGGGCATTTATACAGCATTGGGGCGGCGTTACCGGCACCGGTTGTCAGCCTTGGTGCTAACCACGGGGGCCGCCATATGGGGAGCCGTGCCGTCCGCCGTGCTGGGAATTGTGAATCTTGCCACACATCCCATAAGCCTTGATTCGCAAAGTATCCTGGCCTTGTTATATATCAGTACGATGGCTTCGGTCGTGGCCTTCATGATGTGGAGTGCTGGGGTTAATGAACTGGGAAGTGGTACCGCGGCTCCATATTTAAACTTGTTGCCGGTGTTTACGGCGTTGTTAGCTGTGATGTTGCTCCACGAATCGTTAAGTGTGTCCCAGCTTGAAGGCGGATTGATCGTTGTGGCGGGTGCTGTGGGGGCAGCATGGTCCAAAGAGGCACCCCATTCTCTTAAGAAGACGCCGACATCGATGCCTGAATAAGATAGGCCGCAAAATGTTGAGGGGATACCGTGCCGGTAAAGACATAAGGTCCCGGCTCGCACCATGTTGTGGGAACTCCCATAACATGGTGTTTTTTTGCCTTGTTGGAAAACTCATCCGTTTGAATGACGTGGGCTGTGATTAAAGGCTGCAAGACGCAAAAGTTGATGGCCATGTTCACGACATGGGGACACCGGGTTCATGTAGGGGACACAAAAATGTTTGCGCTGACGGGATGATGAATTTCCTTCAATAATTGGCTCCAAGGGGTGGGAGAAGAATCTTGGGGACGCACGGAGGCTACCACAGCTTCAATAAAGGAGCGATATTCCAAACCCGTGGGCGTGCCCACAAAATGAACGCCAAAGACCTTTCCGTCCCGGTTACGAATTGTCACAGCGGGGTCTAGATCTGCGCCAATTCTTCCTACTACCTCCCGAGAAATTTTTTGGGGCATCAAGCTGACCGTATAATGGACCAGATCCCGGATAGCTTGTGTGGCCGGGCTGTCCCATTGATTAGTATGAATACTCAGCACAACCGGTTCAGCTAATAAAGACAACACTGCGGTGACGTCTTGTTCGTGTTCCGAATCTAAAATCATCTTTACTAATCTCCTTAGCGATTGACTTGGTCTAAAGGGAATTTTTAACTGACTGTATCTCCAGCACAATGTGGAATCGATGGCCATACTAAAGATTGCACCGATCTTTACGGTCTATCCGTCATGCGTCACCAATTGACGGTGACGCATTGTAATACGCGCTCAATCCTCGTGGGCTTTCGCGTCTTCATCCCGCACCAGCTCGGAAACTCGCGAGAGTTATTCTATGGTTACGATACCATTCTTGGCTGCAGTGTAAAATGATTGGCCAAGGCGTGTTCTGGGATGGGGCTAAAAGTGACGGCGAGAAAACATCACAGGGAAACACTGCCAAAACGAAAAGACGGTGCTGACCCTCAATGAGAAAGGGGAGAGCAATGGGCATTTCGGAGGTGACAAAAAGGGCAATGAGTCTGGCTGCGTCGTTGCGAATCGATCATGTATTCGTGTGATATTTTGGCGTTTTCGGGGCGTCTAATCCATTTCTCCTCCAAAGGAGAGCGCAAGTTTGCTGCCAAAGCCTTTTCTTCAAATGCCAGGTTTCTTTTGCATAATACCAATGTCCTTAGACAAGCTACCAAGGTAAATACTTTTGAGGAGGTCTTTGGCCGTGAAAATCAAAGAATTTCGTTTCACCGGACAATATCCGAATTTTGAAGTGCATAGCGTGCTGACTGATGGGAACAATGACGACCATGATATAGAACTCGGGGATTTGGAATATGTGGGAACCCTCAATGAAAAACAATTGAAAGAACTCATCAAACAAACTTTAAAAGGTCATAAACAACCCAAGTTGACGGAAGCCATGAAACAGCTCAAGGGCGAATCCTTATAGCCGATGTTGTGCCAAAAACCAAGGGAAAAGGTGCTACAATCTTACGTATTATGAAACCAGCAGATGAGGAGATTTCTCATATGAACAGCACGAAACACCACCGGCCCTTGGTCATATCTTTTGCTGTGCAAGCGACAATTAAACAAATGGCTAGCAATTTTCCGGATCTCGATGTGCGGTTTGTTGATGACATCGCACCGTCTCAAAGACTGGCGGTTTATGATCAAGCCGACGCCATGATAGCAGCGGGCAACCGTGTGAATGCTGGAACGATTGGACCGTGGGATCATCTCAAATTCGTTCAGACCCTGGGTTCAGGCTACAACAACCTGGAACTTGAGGAATTAAGGCAACAAGGGATTGTAGTGGCCCATAATCCGGGGCATAATGCTCAAGCTGTCGCCGAACATGTAATAATGTCTGCAATGTACTTGCTTCGGGAAATGAGTCAAGCGCATTCAATGGTTCACGGACATTTCGCAAATCGGCGCTATTTGGCTGGTCAAATTCGTGAATTAAGTGGGTTGACTTTCGGTTTATATGGATACGGACATATCGGTCAAACTCTGACCCGGCTTCTTCAGCCTTTTGATGTCACCATTCTCTATCACCAACGGCATCAAGTTGCGTCACACGAAGAACGATTTGGAGTGAGATATGTTTCGGCCAATGAAATTTGGACGGCATCAGATGTGGTGGTCTTGAGTGTTCCTTTGACTCCCCACACGTACCACTTAGCCTCGGCGTCCGAGTTTGAGAGGATGAAACCCACGGCAATTGTCATTAACGTTGGCAGAGGTCCTGTGGTTGACGAGGAAGCTTTGGCCGCGGCCCTGGTGAAGCGTCGGATTGGCGGTGCGGCCTTAGATGTGTTTGAAAAGGAACCTTTGGATCCCAAAAGCCCCCTGTTGCATCTACCCGAAGAGATTCGTCCTCGTGTCCTCTATTCACCTCACGTTTCCGGTGTCACGCAGCAATCTCTCCAAAGAATGACAGTTGCTGCGTTTGATAATGTCCGGCGTTTCTTTAATCGTGAGAAGCCCCTTCATCTGCTGGTGCCGGAAGATGAGGTTTCGCTTTGGACTTGGCAACATAACGTGCGCCGACAACAACCTGCCAGGCATCGGAATGAGGAATCAGAGGACATCCATTCACCAAAACGCTAGCAGTCGTCCACAACAACGCTCCCTTAGCCCAGGGTTCACCAAAATGAAGCCACAAAAGACAAGACACACTAGCTAGAGTCAGGTCGACGAAAACACCCGCGGCGGCTATTTGACGATGAGCCCTGACATCTAAGCCGGTGATATCTACTGCTGTAGATATCCGGCCGTTGCGAAAACGGATACCAAGCCAATGACCTCCTAACTCGCGCGCAACAAGGCCGTGAGCAGATTCATGAGCCACAACGTTAACAACGGCTGCTACAGCCACCGACCAAAGGAGAATGGGCATCACTATCCCTCCCTTTGCCATAATTCAAGAAAATTACCTGTTATTGGTAATAAGAGTCTACGTCATTTTTCGTCAAAAACCAAGAACCAAAATAGACAAAAATTATGTTAACTAGCTGTCCCAATATCAGGGTTCGTCAAGTAAGGCTCAGTTAGGATATAGTTAATACCGTGTTGCTAAATTTTGTGATAGGGGACCGATGAGTGATGACGATGCACAAGCTTCAGCCCATTACGCAGATAGGCAAGCAACTAGGCCTCTCGGCAGATGATATTATTCAATATGGCATGTACAAGGGCAAAATTCCATTAGATATTGTCTATCAAAGACCGCGCCGGGCAAAATTGGTGCTCATGACGTCCATCAATCCTACACCGGCAGGTGAAGGAAAAACGACTGTGTCTGTGGGCTTGTCACAGGCTCTTTCCAAAATCGGCGTAAGGGCTACAGCGGTTCTGCGCGAACCGTCGATGGGTCCCACTTTCGGCATGAAGGGCGGGGCAACGGGAGGAGGGGCTTCCCGTGTGGAGCCATCAACCGAAATAAACCTGCACTTTACCGGTGACTTTCATGCAATTACGGCTGCGCACAATTTACTGGCGGCGATTGTCGACAATGAATTGTATCACGGCCGCCGCCTTAACATGAATCCGAAACATGTTCTCTGGAAACGGGTGCTTGACGTAAACGACAGAGCTCTGCGGCGGGTCATAATTGGTCTTGGCGGATCGGGTCAAGGGGTCATGCGTGAGAGCGGGTTTGATATTACTGCCGCTTCTGAGGTTATGGCCGTGCTAACATTGGCACACGATTTGCCTGATCTTAAAAGGAAGTTGGGACGTATGGTCGTGGCTGCAACGGGCAGTGAAATGGTCACTGTTTCGGATATCGGCGCCGAAGAGGCGTTGACAGCTATTTTGAGGGAAGCCATGCTGCCTAATCTCGTCCAAACCCGAGAACATACACCTGTGATAATGCACGGGGGGCCATTTGCCAATATCGCGCATGGTTGCAATAGCATTGTCGCTACAGAGGCTGGCTTGAGAATGTCTGATGTCGTGATTACGGAAGCGGGTTTTGGTGCGGATCTGGGAGCGGAAAAGTTCTTGGATATCAAATCCCCGGAAGCTCAGCTCAGTCCAGACCTCGCTGTCGTGGTGGTGACGCTCAAAGCCCTGCGCTATCATGGCGGGCAATCCTTAAAAGAGATTGACCGACCCGATTCGATGGCACTGAGAGCCGGTATGGCTAACTTGAATAAGCATCTGGAAAATCTTCAGCAATTTGGCTTGCCTGTGGTAGTAGCGATTAACAAATTTCCTGCCGATACTAAAGAAGAGACAGACTGGCTATTGCGAGAACTGACGAAACAAGGAACCCCGGCAGCACTTGCTGATGTTTTTGTTCAAGGGGGTCAAGGAGGACAAATGTTGGGGCACTTGGTTATGCAGCAATTGGATGAGACCCAAAGTCATTATGCTCCTCTTTACCAGGCCCAAGAATCTCTGGAAGACAAAATTCACAAGATAGCGAGTCGAATCTATGGAGCAGACGGTGTGGATTATTCACCCCAAGCCTTGACCACACTCAGACGTCTTCACTCATGGGGTGAGGACGCCATGCAAATTTGCATGGCGAAGACTCAATATTCTCTTAGCGACAACCCCAAATTGCTGGGACGCCCTGAAGGTTTCCGCCTGAGTATCCGCGATATCGAAATTGCCCGTGGCGCGGGATATATCGTGCCTTTGGCAGGCGATATGATTCGCATGCCTGGGTTGCCCAAAGAACCGGCAGCGTTTCGCGTGCAAGTAGCCGACGATGGCAGTATTTCAGGAATTGACTGAAGTCATGTCCTTAAAAAGTGTGATCTTTGACGTGGACGGGACTTTGGCAGATACCGAAACACAGGGACATTTATGGGCGTTTAACCGCGTTTTCCAATTATGGAATCTTCCTTTTCGTTGGACACCCGGCGTGTACCGGGAACTGCTGAAAATATCGGGGGGAAAGGAACGGTTGGCATATTATTTGACCCAGCATCCCAAATATCGCCAATTGACGCCCGATGAGATCCGGGAGATTTATGAGCTCAAAACGCACTTGTTCAAGGATCGGGTGTGGAGTGGAGCGGTACCCCTTCGAATTGGCGTGCACTCTTTGGTTGTTCAATGTTATGAAGAAGGGATCAGTTTGGGCATCTCTACCACCACCCATTACGACAATGTGGAAGCTTTACTTTCGAGACACTTTGGCAGTCAGTGGACAAGGATGTTTAGGGCGATTGTGGCGGGGGACGAGGTGCCGAAGAAGAAACCGGATCCGGCGGTATATTTTCGTTGTTTAGACCAACTCGGCATCAAATCCCATGAGGCCCTGGCGATCGAAGACTCCCAGGTGGGTTTAAAAGCCGCCTTACAAGCCGGAATTCCTACCATTGTGACGATGAACACCTGGACGTATCATCAAAGATTCACGGGTGCGCGGGCCATTTTGACGGATTTGGGTACCTCGCACACGCCGTCTTATGGCAGAGGGCCCAGGGGATGGGGACGATATCAGATCACGGTGGACCAATTAAGGTCCTGGCAAAGTCTATGAGACATGCTTAATAGAGATGTTCGAAAATAGCCCCGCGGTTACCCGCGGGGCTATTAAATCCTGCCAGCCAAAGATCTTTCACACTTCTATCCGTCTGCTAAACAGCCTAATAATAGGATAATGGCAACACGGGAACAAGACGACAAATTTCCTGACATGACGTGAGGGGCCCAGCTCATAATGTTGGTGGGATGTAAAGTGAATTGAGATTGGTCTAAAACTGGAAAGATGAAAGGAATGGCCCTCTAGACATCTCCGTGACAAAAGAAGAGGGATAAGAAATGACGGAAGGAAAAAATGAAATCGGTTGAATCTATCTATGATTGGTGTGCAGAATCTAATACACTGGTATTGTACAGAATGTTTGAACTGAAGAAAACACTTGTCCTGTTTTGACAATGTTTGTGCCGCATTCCGACCAAAAACTTGCTTCCTGATACGTGTACGTGCCTTTTGTAGCTTTTGTTGAGGATATGTCCCCCCTATACTGGCGTGAGGTCCCGGAATCTTGGATAGACACGGCGGGAGATGGATGGACTATGGAAAAGAATGCAAAGCAACGGCGGTGGCACAGATACGGTAGAGCCCGCCAGGGATGCGGCGATTTGCCACAGATATCATGGACGTCCACTAACCCCGGCCGCTGGCGGTTACCGTTGGACGCTGTAGGATGGGGCTTGGCACATAGCCGTTGGCATCGCTGGGGGATGTTATCACATCTGGACTGGTTTCCCGTCACATGGGCTGATCAGGCCCGGTGGCTGAAATGGTGCCGTGTCGATGGGGTCCTGTTGTTTGCGGATCGTGAAGTAGGGCTATCCTTATCTCGCTTAAGCATGATTCATGCCATTGCCGGGCCTGGTGGCCCTGTGGTTTTACGAGAGGCCCTCATAATAGAAGATAATCTAGGATGCGTGTCCTGAATCTAACCAATGCGCATATCCATTCTCTGACGGTAATTCTGACGCCCGTGCCGCGAAATCGGCACGCCCACACAGAGGAAAAATTGAGGGCAGTTGATACGTCGGGGGTTGCTCGCTCTGTTTTCAAGGGAGTTATCTTTTGATTCCAGATGGGAAAGTATCTGCGGTCGAAGGCTCGGCCCTTGTTGTTTGTTAAAAATGACAGCACGACAAGCTTGGGAATTACACTGGCGAGCGGTAAAGTGCCGAATGTTCTTAGAAACCGGTTTCAGCCTCGAGGAGACGCCGGACGCCATTTTTTGAATAGGTGGCGGCACGGGGCATAGATGCCGTGAGTAAGATCCAATGCCTTCTGGGTAGTGCTGGAGAAGCTTCTAGCAAAACCCATTCACCATGGAGAATAAAAGGGGGACAAAAGATTTTTGATTCCCTACGCAGATTCCTATGCCTACCGTGCGGCCTTTCTTGCGATTAAGTAGGATCCCGGTAATCCGACTATCGCAATCAATCCGCAACCCCATCCTATCGACATCCAGTCGATAGGATAGTGCCATTGTTGCCACAACCGCCAGTCCAAAATTCCTTCATAGACAATTAGCGCTACAGCCCACAAGATGACGCCGCTCCAGGTTGCAGTTCGGACATTGCGAGTTGTGCGGCCGCTACCATAAACCAGTACGGTCAAAACGAGTGCCCAAACTCCATACGTGGTGATTTTAGACCAATCAATGGAACTGGCGCCTAAAATCATTCCCAAAATTATGGCACTCGTAATCCATGACCACTTTGACATAGCGTCTCCTTCAGCACCCACTGAGATCCGAAAAAGAGTTATCCGGCCCGCAAAATTCGATATTTTAAAAATACCACGAGGGCAAATTGCGGGCAATTATGATTGCACTGATTGCGCCCAGGTTATGGTTGTGGCGGAGTCTCGCATTACGTTCCTCAGGTGATCGGGAGCTATTTGCGATGTCTTTTCATTAAGATAGGGGATAAAATGTCTGTTCATGTCTGGTGTTTGTCTGGTCCCGCTTTTCCGTCCCATTTGGCCTATATGCTGATGAATGCGAAGAAATCGCTCGTGGATCGACAAAGCTTTTATGCCACACAGGCTGAATATACAGAATACATCCTTGAAAACAGTTGGGCGTGTAGCTACAATGGACCGTGTTGTGAGCTGCTTAATGAACTAAGGAATATTCGTACAGAAAAAAGTCGAATCTTGAGGCTGACTTTTTCCTTAAGTATACAATGGTATCACCCAAAATTTTGGGAATAGAGTGTCACTATCCCGGAATACGAATAGACTAAGATGATGACCCGAAAGTGCAGAATTCAGCGTCATGTTTGGTGCGGATTTGCCGAGCCCATAATGTGATCGGCGCGCCCCCTTCCTAAGACTGAAACAGTACGACGTAATGAGGAAAATGCGGTATTCATTCAATCTGACAACTGAGGTGAGATATGCGTCCTTTGAAAACGCTATATGATCGATCCACCGATGTGTGGACGGGCTTTAACACAAACGTGGAACAGGTCGAGGACTCCGTAGTGCGGTGGAGAAATGCTCAGAACATCAATCAGTGTGTATATTTTCGGGTGAGTATGTCCGGAGTGGTACAAGTACAGATGGGAGAAGGCTCGAACCTCTTTGCAGAGGTTCAAGAACAACTTGGGTGGGAGAGAGAAGCGTGGGCGCCAGTCACTGTGACAAGTCAGGGGAAGGATTGGAAAATTAGCGGTCCTGACGCATCGGTACGGTTATCTAGTGATACGGCTGTGGTGACGACCGGATCTCGTGTATTCACCTTGACGCAATTGGGAAATAAGGCCTTGGGTATTCAATGCCGAGTGTCTTTGGACTCATCGGAACAGCTATTCGGGTTTGGCGAGAAAGTGGGAGGGTTGAATAAGCGGGGTAGGATGTGGACCCAGTGGGCCACGGATGTAACTCCTCACACACCCGATACGGATCCCTTGTATCAAGCCATTCCTTTTTCGTTGATTGGTTCTGAGAGCGGGTGGCGTGGCATCTTTGCCGCCACTAGTACGCGCACATATTTTGATGCGACTCAAGAAGACGGTTTATGGATCGCTGCAGATGTGGGACCTTTGGTGTTAGAGTTGATGGGAGGAAACAGTCCTGCCGAGGTGATAACCCAATATACCGCTATCACCGGCCGGATGCCGTTGCCTCCTCTTTTGGCTTTGGGATTTCATCAGAGTCGGTATAGCTATATGCGCGCAGACGATGTGTTAGATGTAGCCCAGAAGTTTCGGGCCTATGACATTCCCTTAGATGCCATACACCTCGATATTGACTATATGGATGGCTACCGTGTTTTTACGTTTAATCCTGAAACGTTTGAAAATCCGGATCTATTGTCCCAAGCGACTAAGGAGAGGGGAGTGTCCTTAATATCCATTGTCGATCCCGGAGTGAAAGTCGATGACGTGTACCGCGTCTACCGGGAAGGACATGCTCGCGAATACTTTATTCGCTATGCCAATGGCAACGAGTTTCACAGCCACGTGTGGCCAGGATTGTGCGCTTTTCCTGACTTTTTGCGCAAAGATGTGCGAGCTTGGTGGGGAGAGTGGAATCAGAGATGGTTGCAGCAAGGCATTACCGGAATTTGGAATGATATGAATGAACCCGCGTTGTGGGGGATAGACCCCGAAAAGAGACAGGGCGACGCCGCTGAAGAAAACGGGATTCTCCACTACGCAGACGACGGAAAGTGGTGGCCACATCAGGCAGTTCACAACCTCTATGCCTTATTGGAAGCAGAGGCGACTTTTCAAGGGATGTCGACCGTCCAGCCTCGTCCCTTTATTTTGACGCGATCGGGATTCAGTGGCATCCAGCGCTATGCGGCGGTCTGGACCGGAGACAATTCGAGCACATGGGAGCATTTGGCGATGGCGATTCCCATGTGTCTGAACTTGGGCCTCTCGGGAGTTCCGTGGGTAGGTACTGACATTGGGGGATTTTTGGGGATTTGTTCTCCCGAGCTATACACCCGGTGGTTGCAACTAGGCAGTTTTTTGCCATTTTCCCGTGCACATACCGATCGTAATACGCCTCCCAACGAACCTTGGGCATACGGACTCACTGCACTAAATGTGGCCCGTGATTATATCCGCTATCGTTATCGCCTCTTGGCATATTGGTATGCACTGGCACGCGAGGCCCGGGATACCGGCGTCCCCTTGATGCGTCCTATATGGTGGCAGGACAAACGATCTTTGGCAGTGGAATGCGAAGATGAGTTTTTGCTGGGGGATAGTCTATTGGTGGCGCCCGTGGTTAAAGAAGGTGTTACGGAGCGTGAAGTCTACTTCCCCAATGGGTTGTGGTGGAATGTATGGGAACACACGTGGCATTCTGGACATGGACGAGCCGTGATTAAGGCTCCTTTGGACAGGCTTCCCCTGTTTCTGCGCTCAGGGGCTATTATTCCTCTCACTCCGGTGGTTTCGTCGACTGCCGAATGGAGCACGAGCCCTTGGCCGGAAACCATGCTGGTGATCCGCGGCATGGGTGCATTCACATTATATGCAGATGACGGACATTCTACGTTGTACAAAGATGGAGAATATTGGGACATTGGCGTCAACGTGGAGGATCTAGACAGTCGTCTGCAAGTGGGTTGGACTCTGCGCCATCGACCTAGTCAACAATCATTACTATCATTGCCTCCCGTGACATTTCGAGTGGGCCCGTTATCGGATGAACCCTATGGCGTCATTTTGGAACAGCGTCGGGGACAGCAAGAATTAGAATGGCGCATGTCTGAGCAATTTTGCGAGTTTACGGTGGATCTGTTGGAAGGTTCTGGAATGGTAGAAATTCGAATGACACCATAGATTACAAAGGCTAAAGCAAGATCTTTGGTGTTTCTTGAAGTATTGCGTAGTGTTCGGTAACCGCATCCGCCACGCGAGCTGAGGTTTTGGTTTGGTGGCGGTGTGGGTTGAGAAATTTTGGGTGGTAGAAAGTGGTCGAAAGAGGAGGAAACCAGTGGTTTTTCAGGGATATGATACGGTGATGTTTGGCGATGTGGACGCCTCAGGAATCGGGCATTTTGCTCATCAGGTCCGATTTGTTGAACGGGCAGAATTTCTATTTATGAAACAGATAAATTTGGATCCGCGTGAGTGGTTTTTGAAGAACTACCTTTTTCCCAGGGTCAAATTGGAAGTGGAATATTTGTCGCCTTTGCATTTTGCAGACGAGATGCGCATGGATGTGCAAGTGGGGCATTTAGGCAATACCTCGTATTCTTTGACTGTGAAGATCATAAACCTCACGACTCAGATGACAGCCATGTCGTGCCGCGTTGTCATTGTCGTGGTTGATCCCGATACCCAAAGACCGGTTCCTCTTCCTTCTCCGTTGCGCGCTGCTCTGACACCCTATCTGCAATCAGCAGAGTAACGGGGGATTTTTTGGCGGAAGGACGGTGTATAGGCAAAAAACTTGTTGCATCCATAAGACTTGGAAGAGGCGTAGAGACGTGAATATCTGCCAACTCGGGAGTATCGGTGCCGCACTACGCGATATACCATGTGGCTGTTGTGTACAGATCAAGGGCTACTCTTTTTTACCTGGTTGCCTAAGTCGTAACCCGCGGAGAAAATGGATCCGTTACATATCGTTGTTCCAGTGCGTGGACTTCCGCTAGTCCGATAAAGTCGAGAAATTCCCCAAATGATATCAGCCGGTCCGGTTGTGAGTCCGCCTGTGGATTTCTATGCTACTGTTTTCCCTACGCCCGGACAATGTGTTATAGGGAGTGGCTGTGGCGAGTGGAGTAACTGTTTGTACAATGGTATGTCCGTTCGTCTCACGGCACAACTTCGATCGCGAATAATCGCGCTTGGGCGCATTCCATAGCCTGGTATCGTGACCCCCTGAATACCCTATTCCCAACCACTTGGTTATTGATGGCAATTGGATGCCCTCCGCTAAACACGACCATCCGGGGGATGAAGGGGATTCCGGTTAGCAAAGGGGGGCGATTTTTATAAAATCATGCCATTGATCCGTGGACATGCCAAAGCCTGCAGCAGTCCAATCCTTGTTCTGTGCAATATCGATACTTAAGAGTTTCGTCTGATCCATTCGAAGAATGGCTTTTAGAAATCCTCAGTCATCAACCACGGCAATCCCTGTGGGGATTGCGATTTCCTTTGCCTTGGACCCTGCCCGATTCACCATGAGTTGGACCAGTTACACGCCATACAAGAGCTTCTTCAGCCATTTTCGCACACGAAACATAAATCTCTGTGCTAGCATCAACAAATATCTATTCAATTATCGGTATATTCTAATTATGGTAAATCTATCATCCTAAATTACCATTATTAGCACATCCGTGGAACCCTCGTACCATCGATTTGCATTGTGCACGAAGTCATTGTAAAAATGCGTTCCCGTGGCCAGCTTGGGGAATAACAAACCGATCATGAGCGGTCATGTTGATGACTTTTGGAGTTATCAATTGTCCGTAGTGTGAGGGATGGCTGTGTCCTGGGGGAACGACTGTGATCTTTACTTACAGCGTATTCCTCAATAGCCAGTCCTGCTGGGGGAATACTCCCATAGCTATATAAATCTCCGGAAACTTTTCCATTTTTTGGGGTCGTAAAGGAGATCCTTGAGGCGACGGCGAATAGATCTGCCCAGGAGGATGAGCCTCATGGTCAAGATCACGAACACCCACGGCGATACGTTGAAGACCTTACGCCAAAGGGAAAAACGGATCCATTTGTCTCGCGTGCGCTTGCGGATTATGGCGGTCCGGTTGGTTTGGGAAGGCTATTGGGCCACAGCTGTGGCCGATATTTTAGGCATGACGGCGGAAACCGTGAGTCGCTATATTGCGAGTGGGAATCGGGGCGGGTCCGATGCGCTCATTCCTGGCAAGAGCTCGGGACAACCGTCGAAAATTCCTCCTGAGTTAACCGCCGACATCCGAGCCGCATTGCAACAAACTCCCTGGGCTGTCGGGTATGGGGAGTCCACTCACTGGGACACTCGCATCTTTCAGAACTTCTTGCGAGATCGGTATCCGATTGTGCTCAGCCGATCGGGGTGCACGCGATGGCTCTATCGCCACGGCTTTAGCTGGACCCGTCCGACGTATGTCTTGGCGAAAGCGGATCGGCCCCAACAAAAAACGTGGATAGAGGCCTTGCAGAATTAAAAAAACTGACTCCCGAGGACCTTCTGTTATTTGACGAGGAAGCCCACATTCGTGATGACCCAGCTATCGGAGCGACCTGGTTTCTCCGGGGACACCAAAAGAAAGTCCGGACGACGGGGGCTGTCTCAAAAGGTATGTCGGCCGTGATGCCGTCCCTAAAATGTGCCCCTTTTACCCCATGTAGTGGAGAAAGTCGGTCACTTTCCTCCTCATTTTTAGGGGTCAAGTGGGAGAAAATTTTAGGACTAAAGCCTTTTGAGACAGCCCCATTCTGATGGGCACGGTCGCCCCGGCGACCGGTGACGTCATCGTGGAAGAATATGAGGAATCGACAGCGGACACTTTTCATCAATTTCTCCAGGTGATTCTCCATCGTTATCCCGGTAAACAAATCTATCTGATCCTCGACCATGCCAAAATTCATCATGCCCAGGTGCTCGCCCCGTTTCTCGCAGACCATCCGGCACGGCATCTCCTGTTCTTACCGCCTTATTCCCCGCATTGGAATAACGTCGAGCGGCTGTGGAAGTGGCTGCGTGAAAAAGTCATTCTCAATACGTATTTCCCCGACCTCGTGGCGATCAAAACGGCCATCCAGCGCTTTCTTCGCTTCTTGAAGGGAGCCCCAAGCGAAATCCGCTCACGCCTTTGTTGACTACCGGGCGATACCAAGAAAAATTAAGTGCGATTTATATAGTAAGTGACAGGTTGGCATTCCGTCTGAGTGACGAAGTGTGACGGGATCACGACGTGATTTGAATCCGTCACCAAGAGATCACCGCTCTGGTGGGGATCGATTCTTCTCTTGAGAACATTCTAACTTCATCCCGGTGGAGACTTCACATCAGAAGCGCGCAAGGATCTATCCTGTGATGTGGCAAATGCTGCCATAGCGATTCGTTGACAGGATAATCTGGCCGCCGATATCAATAATCTCCGAGGGAGCGATCTGGCCGGTTTTTTGCTTTTCTGCGGCTTCTCAATTTCAAGAGGCAAAACTTTTAATAATGGCTGCTCTTGTCAAGGCAGAAATCCTTGAGATGTTGGACATGACAAGGGCAGAAGGTGGGGATCAGTGAAAGAAGCTAATTGTCTTTGAATCCGGTGCAAATGCCCTACACAAATGGAGTAATCGCGTCATGTTGCAGGAGGATGGGCACTTTACAATGAAAGCGCAGATCAATCAATCATCCGATTAATTGGTGATGTAGGTACTTGTCATATGTGACGTCAGTTCAAGGGTCGGAAAAGGAGAGAACATGACAGGGTATGAAGCGCGGCGGCAACAGGTGTTGGACGGGTGTGCTCATGTTTTTGCCGAAAAAGGGTACGATTCGGCGTCAATTCGCGATATCGCGAAAGCAGTGAGCATGAGTTCGGGAGGATTATACCACTACTGTACTAATAAGCAGGATTTGCTCTATCAAGTTTGTGAACGAGCATTTCGCTCCCTCACAGCACGTCTGGATATCGCGTTGTCCCATGCTGCAGAACCCCAAGAGCGCTTGTATACAGTCTTCGCGACCCATCTCGCATATTTTCTGGAGCGTCCCCACGAACTGATTACCTTAACGGAAAATCTGTCGTCTCTAGAACCTTTGGAATCGGGGAAGATTCGAACATTGCAGCGCCGATACTATGAGCTGGTTTCCGGGGTTCTCGAATCCTTTCCAGGGATTACTAAACACTCCTTGCGTGTGGCGACAATGACGTTATTTGGATCGATCAACTGGGTGCACACCTGGTATCGACGCGACGTCGACGGAGACGCGGAGGATCTGGCCCGGGTTATGACCGACTTGTTTTTGCATGGGCTGGTACCAACCTATCAATATGCTCCCTGGCAAAGACGTGCAAAAGATTCGGACTAGAGTGGGGAAAGTGAGAGGGAGGAGGAAGTGTTCGTGCTCACCGGAATCGATGTGGAACATCAAGATCGCTATATCACTATTACGCTGAATCATCCACCCTTAAATATTCTGGAAAAGGCTCATCTTGAATCGTTAGAACAGGTTCTGCACGAGGTGCATGAAGCGGAGCGAGTGGACTTGGTATGGATCCGTGGCGGCGAAACCAAGGCATTTTGCGCCGGAGTGTCGATAAAGGACCATTTGCGAGAGCGGGCCTATCCTATGCTGGAAACGTTTCGCAATGTGGCTGAAACCATGACGTTGCTTCCCCAGGTGATCTTGACCGAGGTTTTCGGTCCAGTCTTGGGAGGTGGCATGGAATTGGTCTTGTTGAGCGATCTGGTGATTTCGGCGGACGACGCCAAATTCGGGCAACCCGAAATATTGCTGGCCCAAATGCCTCCGGTGGCTACAGCCCTTTTGCCGCATCGTGTGGGATGGCAAGAAGCCAGTCGGATTTGCCTTTTAGGCGAAAATATGGATGCGGTCTGGGCTAAGGAGAGGGGCCTGTTAACCCGGGTGGTGCCTCGCGTTCAACTTAGAGATCAGGCTCATGAGATGGCCACCCAAATCTTGAAACTAAGTGGTCCCGCCTTGAGAGCCGCCAAACGTGCTATGCAAGGTTCTCAAGAAAATCGGCTGGCTGCATTGAGATACAGCTTTGAACTCTACTTGGCGGATTTGCTGCCAACACAAGACAGCCAGGAAGGGCTTGAGGCATTTTTGGCCAAGAGAAAGCCGATTTGGACTCATCATTAAATCCAAATTGTTGCCGCAGATTACGGCCTTAGGAGGTTTAAATACATGAGTGCAAAATTCGAAGATATTTTATACGAGGTTTCACCGAAGGGTGTGGCATGGCTCACCATAAACCGGGAGCATGCCTATAACGCATATACCACCAAGAGCTTGCAGGAAATTCACGAAGCCGTGCGCATGGCCGCCTTTGATGACAGCGTGTATATGCTCGTTTTGACCGGAGCTGGAAGAAAAGCTTTTTGCACGGGAGGCGATGTTAAAGAATATGCCGAACACTACGTCAAACACCCCCACGACTTCTGGCAGTACATGGTGTACTTTCAAGATTGTCTCGATGCAATTCGTCATTTGGGCAAACCGACCATTGCCCGTTTGAATGGGATGACTGTAGGGGGCGGCAACGAATTTAATATGGCTTGCGACCTAGCAGTGATGGCGGAGCATGCGGTGATTCGGCAAGTTGGCACGCGAGTGGGAAGTGTCGCTGCTGGAGGAGGCACCCAATGGCTGCCCATTATTGTCGGGGACAGGCGGGCGAGGGAGTTGCTATATTTTTCGGAGCCGATATCTTCCGCTACAGCACTAGATTGGGGGTTGGTTAACCGTGTCGTGCCTTACGAGAACTTGGATGAGGTTATTGACGAATGGACGGAAAAACTAACGGACAAGTTCGGAGAATGTCTACGCTATACCCAAGAAGCCACCAACTATTGGAAAGACAGTTCCTGGTACGGCACGATTGGCCATTCCAGAGAGTGGTTGTCATTGCATTTTGCGCATCCGGAACCTCAAGAGGGCATGCAAGCATTTGTTGAAAAACGAAGTCCGGATTATCGCGGGATTCGAGAACGGCAAAAGGAGGGCCGTGGAGATTTTTGGTATGGAGCACCCACTCAAGTTTGTCCGTCCTGTGGCGCACACGCCATTCCCCAGAATTTCCGCTTTTGTGGGGTATGCGGGTACGAAATGCCGAAAGCAGGTGAAAAATGAAGGCCGCTGTATTTTATGGTCCGCACCAGCCTTTGGAAGTCAAAACGGTGCCCGATCCGGAGATGGGCGCTAATGAAGTGTTAGTCAAAGTGGCAGCGTGCGGCTTATGCCATACGGATTTGCATTACATTGACCACGACGTGCCGACTGCCAAGAAGCCTCCTTTGATACTGGGACACGAGGTGTCCGGGATCATTCAAGACATGGGCGAAGGGGTGAAAGGATTTTCTTTAGGGGAAAGGGTTCTGGTGCCTGCCGTCTTCAGTTGCGGGCATTGCCGCTATTGTCGTCAAGGACGGGAAAATATCTGTGAGAACATGACGATGCCAGGCAATCACGTCGATGGCGGGTATGCAGAGTTGATGGCCGCTCCCGCGAAAGATGTCCTGCGTTTGCCAGACATCCTGCCTTTGGTTGACAGTTGCATCATTGCCGATGCTTTGTCCACGCCCTATAACGCCGTCAAAAATCGCGGCAGGGTGCGTCCTGGCGATCGAGTGGCTGTCTTTGGCTGCGGGGGCGTGGGGCTCAACGTGGTGCAAATTGCTGCCGCTTCGGGAGCATATGTTATTGCTGTCGATATCGCCCCGGACAAATTGGAAGCGGCCAAAAAAATGGGCGCATCAGCCATTGTTCTGGGCCGTGAAGGGAAAGAAACCGCCAGAGAAATCCGGCGTATGACAGACGGCGGGGTGGATATTGCTTTTGAGGCCATTGGCAGACCGCCTGCAATCCAACAAGCGTTTGACTCTCTGGCTAAGGGTGGACGTTTAGTCGTGGTGGGATATTGTCAACAACCTGTAGAGATCAACGTTTCTAAACTCATGTTTTATGAGATGGAAATTGTGGGTTCACTTGGGTGCCATCCTCTCGACTACGTGCCTTTAATTGATATGGTGGCCCAAGGGACCTTACAACTGTCTCCCTTGATAAGTCATCGGGTTTCGCTGGAACACATCGATGAGGGGTTGGACTATCTTCGCCACGGTCAAGGACTACGCAACATTGTGGTAATGGACTAAGGCAAAACGAAACAAATTGAAAGGCAGGTGGGATTATGGCCACGACAACTTCCGGCATCCAAGAGGCGGAAAATCTGTCCGAGGTCGTGAATGGACTGCGTAATTTATTTGAAGATCCGGATTTTCAGGCTGTGGCGGAAATTAAGAAATTGTCGGGTAAACCAGTAGTGGGACACTTTCCCGTGTATAGCCCCACCGAGTTGATTTACGCGGCAGGGATCCATCCCATAGGAGTAGTGGGAGCCGGCAACCAAATCGAAATTGCCCATGCGGATTCAAGATTTCAGTCCTTTGTTTGTTCCGTCATTAAGAGTACGCTCGAACTTGGATTTACGGATCGACTCCAAAATTTTGAAGGCATGCTTTTCCATTCTATCTGCGATCCGGCCCGCAATCTGGCCAGCGTGTTTAAAAGGAATTTTCCCGATCAGTGGATTGAATACATTCATTTTCCTCAAAACATGCTCACAGAAGGCAGTCTCGACTATCTCGAAAGTGAGTACCGACGCATTCTCATGAGACTGGAAGAACTATCCGGAAAAAAAGTCCCCAACGAGGATGTCAATGAAGCAATCGGCAAGTATAACCGGGCCCGGCGACTAATGCGGGATCTCTACCAATTTCGCCGTGAACACCCTGACATCTTGACGACTAAAGAGCTTTACACGCTGGTGCGCGCCGGTCATATTCTCAGTATCGACGATCATATTGAGCTTTTGGAAAAAGCCAAGATTCTCGTGAATAAAAAGACGCCGCATTCGCGTGATCATATCAAAGTGATTCTCGTGGGGTCATTTTGTGAGCAGCCACCGCTAGATTTGATATTTTCCATGGAAGAAGCCGGCATGGACGTGTTGGATGATGATTTTCTCTTAGGGCGTCGATGGTTCACGGAGGATGTTCCAGAGAACGGGGACGGAATCCGGAATTTGGCTGAGTCATACCGGGACAGATCAGTAATGGCCGCCGTCAAGCATGATTCCCGCCGCCAAAAAGGCGAGGAATTGGTGGAACGGGTACGAAAGTTTGAAGCCGATGCCGTCATTGTTTCCGTGGCTAAATTCTGCGAACCCGGACTTTTCGACTACGCACTCTACCGTAAAGCCTTGATAGAAGCGGGGATCCCTCACCTCTTTGTGGAATTTGAGGAGAAAATGTGGCTATTTGACAAAATTCAGACGGAAATCGAAACATTCGTGGAGTCTTTGCTCTTGGACTAAGTGAAAAGGTGAAGTAGTGCCGACAAATGTGAAGCGAGAAGGAGGACAGAAGGATGGCAAATTCAGTCAAAGAATCCCAGGAACCCAAAAGCTACTATCAGGGGGGCTTGCATCTGTTGCAAAAGGAATTGATGACGGAGTATTTTGACCAAATGACCCGCGCGGCTGAAGGGGCGGGACCACCTGCTGTGTATCTGCTGATTAGCGGAAATCCCGTTGAATTGATCCGCGCATTCGATTTGCTCCCGGTGTTTCCGGAAATCAATGCCCTGCAAATTGCCGTCAAACACCAGTCATTACCCTTTATTCAGAAAGCCGAAGAAGTGGGGTATTCGACGGACAACTGTGCCTATGTCAAGGCTGACGTCGGGTTATGGTACCAAGGCGGGCAGGCTCCCATGGCAAAAGTGCCCAAACCAGATTTGCTCTTGACCAATTATGTCGGCTGCAATGTCTACCTCCATTGGTGGGAACATTTAAGGGACTTGTCCCACGCCCCCATTTTTGATATTGACATTCCGTTCATTCGCACAGCGGACGGAGAACCCCGCGAGGAGGATATTACCTATGTGGTACGGCAACTCGAGGAACTAATTCCGGTGTTCGAGAACATCTCGGGGAAGAAATTTGACCCGGACAAACTTGCCCAAGTGATGGAATACTCGAAAGAAACCGGTGAGTTGTGGGCTCAGATTAAGCGTATGACAGTCAACCGTCCAAGCCCCTTTGATGCCTATTTTGATGCCGTTACCATGATGGGGCCGCTTTATACCTTACGCGGAACGATAGAGGGCCGGGATTTCTTTCGCGAAGTGCTGAAAATGGTGGAAGAGACTAGACGTCAAGGACAGGGGCCGCTGCCGGAAGAAAAATTTCGTTTAGTGGTGGAGGGGCCGCCGCCTTGGCCGAATCTGAGAATCTTTCGGGACATGTTTGCCAGATGGGGTGCCGTGTTTGTCGCGTCCAGCTATTCTACTGTCGGCGGTCTGTGGGAATTTGGATTTAGCCACGACCCCTCGGACCCCTTGCGAAGCGTAGCTATGCACATGCTGAAGTGGAATTTAACCAACCGCAATTTTCTTCAACGCTATCAGCAACTAAAGAGTTATGTCGATGAATGGGGAGCAGACGGACTAGTGATTCATTCTGTGAAGAGTTGCCGGTTGTTTTCCGCAGGCCAGGGAGATATGCGCGAATATTTTGCCCGTCAGGTGGGCGTACCGACTCTGCTCGTGGAGTCGGACTTGGAAGATCCGCGTTATTTTTCCAAGGCCCAGATGCGCACCCGCATCGACGCCTTCATGGAATCTCTGGAACACCATAAGTTGGTGGGATCCGGCAGATGACACGAAGAGGCCAAGGAAAAGAAAGGGAAGGGAAGGAGGAAAATTTGATGCGCTTCATGGCAGGAGTCGATGTCGGGTCAACGCAAACGAAGGCTGTTTTGGTGGATGAAGAGGCAAACATCATTTCCTCAACACTAGTGGATACCGGCAGCAACGTTGTCAGAGCGGCCGAGCAGGCGTTTGCTGAGGCGATGGTGCGGGCAGGTTTAGAGCGAAACGACATTGACTACATCATTGGGACGGGTTATGGGCGTTTTAATGTCACGTTCGGCAATGACCAAATCACAGAGATCAGTTGCCATGCCAAAGGAATTACTCACATGAATCCCAACGTGAGAACTGTCATCGATATTGGCGGTCAGGATGCCAAGGCGATTCACGTTGACGCAACGGGAGATGTTAAGGACTTTGTGATGAATGACAAATGTGCAGCAGGAACCGGAAGATTTCTCGGGAATTCTGCCGAAGTGTTGAACCTGGAACTTGATGAAATCGGGCCCAAATCATTAGAGGCCACAAATCCGGTGCGTTTGAGCACGGTGTGTACGGTCTTTGTGGAGTCCGATATCATGTCTCATCTGGCGTTGGGACGCAGTGTCGAGAATATCTTAGGTGGCGTGCACCGTGCCGTGGCAGCCCGGGTCGTGGCCTTGGCACGCCGCGTCGGGATCGAAGAAATTGTGGCGCTAACAGGAGGCGTGGCCCGTAATGTTGGGATGGTCCATGCTTTGGAAGAACATCTTGGGGTCAAAATTTTTGTCGCACCTAACGCACATTTTATTGGTGCTTTGGGTGCCGCGTTGTTTGCCCGGGAGAGAGCTCTGGCGCTAAAGTGAAGACCTTGCGGCAATGACATCCGAAGCGGAAGAGGTATTTGGGAAAAGGGGGAGAGGCACGATGCTGTGTTTGGGTCTTGACATGGGGTCAAGGTATACCAAGGCGGTGATTATGGATCAAACCGGAGAGATTCTGGGTTCCACAGTTTTGCGAACCCGGCCGCCATTTGAAGGAATTGCCAAAGAGGCTATGGGAATGGCTTTGGAAATGGCCTCCTTGAAAGAAGGTGATTTAGATTACGTGGCGACGACCGGATTTGCCAGGTTTTCCGTTCCTTTTCGCCAAATTCAAATTACTGATTTAACCTGTGCGGCTCGGGGAGTCATTATGCTGTTTCCTCAGACCCGGACGGTACTCGATATTGGTTTTCAAAGCACACGAACGATTAGGATTTTGCCAAATGGGCATGTCAAAGAATTCAAAACGAACGATAAATGCGCCGCAGGCGCCGGCGGATTCGTGGAACGCAGTGCTCGTTACCTTGAGGTGAATTTGGAAGAAGTCGGTTCTTTGTCCATGCAAGCCTCCAATCCCGTGTCGATTAGCAGCGTGTGTGCGGTATTGGCGGAATCCGAGATTATCAACCATGTGAGCGACAACCGTCAGGTGCCAGATATCTTAAGAGGTGTGCACAATTCGTTGGCGACGAGAGCCTTAGGACTTATGCGCCGGATTGGCGTGGAATCGGAGCTAACCATGGTGGGGGGCATTGCCTTGCAGGCGGGAATGGTCGAAGAAGTCGAGAAGGTATTCAAAATGAAGGTCAACGTGCCTCCCGCACCACAGCTTGTGGCGGCTATAGGGGCGGCACGACTGGGTCTTAACCGTTTAATGGCCAAGCAAGCCGGGTGAACCGAGGGGAAAAACCTGGGAGAGGAGAAAGGAGGGAGTCCTATGGCCTATGTCATTGCTGAGCCTTGTATTGATGTGAAAGATGCGTCTTGTATGGAAGTTTGCCCGGTGGATTGTATTGCCACGACTGACGAAGCTAGCCAATATTATATTGATCCCGACACCTGTATAGACTGTGGAGCCTGTGTTCCTGAATGCCCGGTTCAGGCCATTTTCGAGTTGTCAGAACTCCCTAGGGAGTGGGAAGCCTTCATCCAAATAAATGCGGATTTTTTTAGAAGATAGGGCATTGGTGAAAACTCAAGATATCCTTGCTTAAATTGGTGGTCTGGGCTGGGGTTCTCATCACGCCCTGGCCACAAAACATACAGTGGCATGATCTGGAAAAGTGTACTCGACCGTTATTCCATGGATAAGCCGATCATTCCCGTGTCTTGATCATATGGCGAAAGGTCGCTTTATTATCCGCCACTCGATCTAAGGCGTCGGCAAAAGTCGCGTCGTTGGCAACTAATAGCGCGTGGCACAGTCCCAGGCTCGCTTTTTTGTCAAAGTTTTGGCTAACTTAGGATGGTACGGGTTCAGAAAAATAGTATGATCGAGAGCTCGACGAGCGGCCAACGGCAGAGAGAATCCGGTGAGGAATTCACACCCAAGCGCTGACATCTGACCTTCGCGATATCGATGAGCCACACAATTTAAAGCGTCGGCCCCAATGGCTGCACCGTCATGCTGTACCGGAGTTTCCGCGTCCGGATAGACTTGGCGCAACACTCCTATCGCCCGGTCAACGAGATCACGTGGAGAGGGCTGATTCATTTGCCGGGGTTGTGTCCATGAGCGATAATATCCTTGCTTATACTCAATATCGGGTGCCTCCCATGCCCACCGAAGGTGCTCGACGGTTATGCGGATGCAAGGAAATCCCCATGGATCATGGAGGACAATGTGGTCGACATCCACCGCGTGCGCCAGCACATAATGATCGGCTCCCTTTTCACCGCGGGTGTACGGATTATACGGCAAGAGTCCCAACGAAAGGGGACCCAGTATGACAGGGCCATCGCGCATTGCTGCGAGCAACCCCGGTATTGGGTCGTGGTTACGGGTCAATTGGGCGGTTTCTTGTACGGCGTATCCCCAACGCCCAGAACGCCCGAGTGATACCCACATCGGGGGTCGATAAGCTAAAGAAAAGCGCATCCCTCGCCTCAACCCACCAAGCCCCGACGCCCATCGGTTAACACCTCGATGGTGCCGGGAGATATTGCGTGGCCTGTGGAGGCCAACAACATGGGGGCCGAGTGCTCGTAGCAATATGCGGATTTCCCTATATAGACCGGAAGATTCATTCAAACTTCGCCTTTCATGAAGCGCGGTGTGGAGATTCCAAACGCATACCGACATCGTGCCCTTTTTAGATAGCCGAATCCGGAGACTCGTATTTTCGTTGTGAAGGTTAGGCACGCATTTATCGTGATCGTCGTTCTGACAACCCAAAGACCTGTGCCTCTTCCGTCTGGCCTTACACGCTTCCACAAGAGCCCGGTCTACTGTCGCCTGGAATACCCACAGGCGCCTGAAAGTGTTTGCCGATTAGGAGTGCCAGAACAGAAGAATATGGTTAAAGCGTCACTCACCCGTGTGGTTGCTCAACCTGGTGCGCTTATTTTGAATTTGATCATGAAGCTGTTGCCTGGGCAGGCAAAATCGACTGTGTTCGGCTTCTCCTACTAAGTCCAGATTATCGTAGGCTTTGATCTGAAAAGTGATTTTTTGTCGATCTATACCCACCACTACAGCCTCTGCCCAGACCACAAAACCCTCAGGGGTCATCTTCAGGTGTCTCAGATTCGCGGAAATTCCCACAGATATCCAGTCTTCCGGCATGATGGGCCGGATAGCATTGTCAGCGGCAATTTCCATGAGATCCAGCAACATGGGAGTAGCCAAAACAGGTACGCCGTCATTGCCCAAAGATGCGGCGAGGTGTTTGGAACTCACAGTCCACTGAACCATCCCTTTAAGACCGAGGACGGGTGAGAACAATGACAATGATAAAGACTCCTTCCGTTATCCGAAATGACATAACCTAACGTGCGAAATGGTCTTGAGTTGCGATGAGAACCAAAGTCCCATTTTATGGTAAGGCAAATCAGCCTAATAGACAACTGGCTAAGTTCGTTTAGCTCGGTGGTTCAATGGATGCTGATTGGCCTTTTGGCTCGAAAAACCCGATCGGTCGCTTCAAAGCAAAGAAGATATGGCGAGAAAAACTCAATACTGAGGGCGGGAGCGCGAAGTATCAAAAAGATGGGTACTTAACAAAAAGGGATTGTCTGAAGAGCGAAGCTGACGAGCAACCATAAAAGTGCTTAGGTTTTTTAGCACCCTCGAGCTCAAACATGTTGAACCAACTTTAATTCAAGAGAGCAGCAAGGCTTCTGCGAGATGATGTTCGATATACGCATTTGCTGAGTCATACCAGTGTTCATATAGATAGTGAAACAATGCTCTTGCCTTTGTGCGAGAGAAATTAGGAGGAACCAGAGCATGGGGCAAGCCGGGGTCAATGAACAAAAATTTTCGCCAGGCATGGACCAGAAGAATGCGATGGCGGAACGATTCAGCCTCAGAAAGATGAACAGAAGAGGGGGACCACTCGCGGATGAAATCACGATAACGCTGGTTCAAGAATTCAATCGGATATAAATGAGCTGCCCAACTCGCAGGATCCGGGGTCGCCAGGGCTCCATTCATGATCCATGCCATGCCTTCAAGATCAAACCGTCTTAGAATGTCTAGGGTTTCCTCATGACGAACCAATGGTGTTGCCCATTGGTAAGGGCCTAAAGCAGCCCAGCCGACGAACGTCAGTTCTCGCATGAGTCGTCTGCGGATACTGGGAGCCAACGCTGGCACATTCAAGCCCAGTATCGTAAAGCCTCCGTCCCACGGTTCATCATCTTTTCGATAGATGCGTATCCGGGCCTGCATAAGGCGTTCGTAGCCCCGGGCTGTTAATCGGTAGAAGCTCTGGCGTCCCCGCCGTTCAGACATAAACCAGCCTTCGCGCGCTGTGCGCGACAAAGCGGCCCGTGCTGCCTCGGGGCCGATGTCCAGCGTTTGCAGCAAGGCCGTGGTACAAGCCAGAGGAATCGGGTCGGGGCGCTGCATAAAGGCATCCCCAAATAGCGTGAATAAGATCGAACGTGCACTCACGGGCAACCCTCCATCAAATTGCGCCATGGAAATTTTATGCTTATTATAACGCCAGTTGTCGCGGCAAGGAGCTGAGAAATTCGGGATGCAATCTAAATCCAGAGGAAGTTTGGAAAATTACGGTAAGTTTTTGAGACAAAATCGAATAACAAGGTAGAGGGATTGTAACAACAGAATAGACAGTCGTTTGCACTAATAAAGACAATTCAAATGGTTCTGTCGGTTATGTCGTAAGTGGATGAAACTAGGGTCAGTAAAACAAGGAATCCTTCGGGGCAACGACCGTTCTTAAGAACTGGATTTCTTAAGAACCGGAATAGGAAATCCCCAAGGGGAGGGAAAGACTTGGTTACTAGCCGCGACTATGACAGAAGGCTTATGGAGAATAGAGAAGAGGGTTATCAGGGTCCGGGCACATTGTGGGAGATTGTGCACCTAGAAGATTTAGGGGGGATTGCCGCTTTCATTCCTGAAAGACAAGAAACCAAAAGCTTTGCGGATTTGCTGCATGATGCCGAATCATGGTTCCGGACATGGTGGGCAGAAGGGGTACGCCCTGGCGATGTTATCGGAGTGCAACTGCCCAACACCTGGGATTTTATTTGTGCTCACGTGGCTTTGGCGCGTATGGGAGCAGTGATCGCCCCCATTCACGCTCCTTACTCCGACGAAGAGAGACACGATTTGTTAACCTTTGTGGGTGCCAAGGGATGGGTGGAGCAAGGAAGACAAGGTGCAAGACTTCGGTTCATAACTCGAGGCGATTGGAGATTTTCTGAAGTTCCTCAAAACCTGAATATTGTGCCAAGAGATCCTTTGGCCATTTTCTTCACTTCGGGAACTCATTCCTTAGAGCCAAAAGCCTGTTTGCATTCTCATGGGGGACTTCTGGGAAATGCCCGAGTGCTCGCCAGCTATGCTGGAATCGGAAAAAATGACCATATTATTTCCGCGAGTCCCTTTACCCATTTGTTTGGAATTCTTGCGCTGCATCTAAGTTTGACTACTGGCTCCCCTCAGGTCTTATTAACCCGTTTTTATCCCCGCGAATTTCTCGCGGCGTGCCGCGAGGCTAAAGCCACCGTTGCATTTATGGTTCCGACTCACATCCAGGACACCCTTCGTTTTCTCGGCGACAACCCTAACGAGAGCAAGGGCCTGGTTTTGCGGGAGGTTCGCGTAGCGGGGGCCAGACTTTCTCCCGATTTGGTCTACAGGATTGAAGATTCTTTTCATGCTCATGTAGTCAATCATTGGGGAATGTCAGAATTAGGAGCCGGGCTTACTACTCATTGGACAGAGAAGGGTGACATTCCCCGCCGTAGTGTAGGCCGTCCTTTGCCAGGAAACCAGGTAATCATTGTGAGAGAAGACGGAAAGCTGGCGCAACCGGGGGAAATTGGGGAGTTGTGGTTTCGTGGTCCTTCCTTGTTCTATGGATATTACGAGAATCCGGAGGCAACGAATGAAAGTCTTACAATCGATGAACAAGGGCGATATTGGTTTAGAACCGGCGACTTAGCAAAATGGGAAGACGGCGGCCTGGTGGACTATGCGGGCCGCATGAAAGATCTGGTAGTTCGAGGAGGCATGAAAATCAGTGCAATCGAAGTTGAGACTGCCATCTTAGAGATGCCTGGTGTACGCCAAGCGGCCCTCATAGCCGAAGCGGATGAAAGGCTCGGTGAATTGGGTTGTCTGGTGATGGCGACAGAGACGGGGACACACTATAGGCTGACGGATGTTCTCAAATATCTGGAGTCTCGCCATATGTCCAAATTTAAGTGGCCCGAGCGTCTGGTTGTGTGGGAGTCGTTGCCGACAACCGCTACAGGAAAAATTGCCAAGGCCAAAGTAAAAAGCCGGTTATTTGAAGAATTGCACAAATAGGGGTTCCAATCCGCTTGAGGATCAAAAGTGAGACGAAGGAGGGAAATGGTAGAATGGAAAGAAATATCGAACCCTTGAATCCCGGGAGAATTTTGGCTCGGATGGACCGGATTTCAGTGTGGTCATTGCCCTATTTATTTATCGGCATCATCGGTGTCGGATTTCTATTTACGTTTTATGACATCTTTAATATCAACGTTTCCTTTATTGAAACGTGCGGCGCTATTATTCCGGGGTGTACTCCCCTTAGTGCCGCCCATTTTATAGGACTGCCAGTCTTGATGAATTTGGTCGGTTATGTGGTGGGAACTTTAATCTTGAGTCCCTTGGCCGACCGTTTCGGTCGCCGGGATATGTTGCTGGTGACCATGATGATTACAGGACTCGGATCTTTGTGGACGGGATTTACCCATGATTACAGTACGTTCATTTGGGCAAGAGCTCTGACCGGGGTGGGCGTGGGTGCTGATTTAGCCATTGTTAATACGTATATTAACGAGGTCGCGCCGAAGGAGGGACGAGCACGCTATACGGCCCTGATTTTTATTATGTCGGGTCTCGGAGCATTTTTGGGAATATGGGTGGGACTATGGTTAACCACGCCCTCCACGCCATTTCCCTTGGGTCTGCCCATTGCCATGGCTGGACCGCATTTTCTCAATGGGTGGCGTATTATGTATTTCATCGGTGCAGTTTTAGCCCTGGTTGGCGTGTTATTGCGCGTGCGCATGCCGGAATCTCCTCGGTGGCTCATTGCCCGAAACCGGATTGAACAAGCGGACTTTATCATTTCTCACATGGAAGTAATGGCACAGAAAAAAGCGCCTTTGGCCAGGCCAGGAGCTGATGTTGAGGTGATCCCCGCGACAAAACCGATTCCCTATGCGGAGATTTTTCAAAACCCTAAATACCGTAAAAGGACCTTTCTTTTGTTAGCGATGTGGAGCATCGGTTATGTGACCGTTTATTCGTTTGCCGCGGGTTTTACCAGTCTTTTGGTTTCTTTACACTACCCGGTACCTGAGGCCGGCCTGATTGCGGCTTTCGGCACGGTGGGAATGATCCTGAGCGGCGTCGTCGCCTACGGCTGGGGAGAGCGACTGGAGCGCAAGAGTTGGATGATCTGGTCGGCGTTGTTGACGCTTTTGGGAGGTCTCATTATTGCCGAAGCCGGTACTATTTTGTGGCTCAGCATGTTCGGGGCCATCATGGTCTTTTTTGGATTCGATCTGTGGGTTCCCATTGCCTATGCGTGGTCTACAGAACACTATCCCACCAGAGCCAGAGCTTCCGGATTCGCCTTAGTAGACGGCCTGGGACACTTGGGCGGCGGTGTTGGTGTGCTCTTGGTGGTGCCGTTTGTGAGTGGATTGCCAGTACTGGGAGCCTTTACGGTTATCGGGGGATTTTTGGCCGTCAGTGCTATAGTGGCTCAGGGAGGGATGACAACCCGAGGAATTGCTTTAGATGAACTATCTCCGTGATTGATTCGAGCACACAGGGGACCCATCAACTGAAAACGATGGCTCCCCTCTTTGTGGTTAGAAGGCTTTGAATAACGAGGTGTATTCCGTTAGTCACACGACAATGCTCTGTCTAGTTCTATTGATGAGTATTCCTGGAAAGTATCGTTCGATCGAAGCCCTGGAGCGGCCTTTTGCGCCGAGAACATGGGTTACGCTTGTAATCAACAACAGTATCCATTTTAGCGATGGGTCAGGGGAGTTTTATTTGTACGATCTGCCTTGTCTGAACATGGTTCTCTTTTGACTAATCCTTCTTGCAGCGCCACCACTACAGCCTCGACTCGGCTATGCACTCCCAGCTTGTCAAGGATGTTTTGGACATGATTCCTGACCGTGGCATAACTGATATGAAGACGATTGGCGATATCATGAGAATCATGGCATTCTGCCATGAGACTTAAAACCTCGAGTTCACGAGCTGTCAAATTTACAGAGGGAACCTCTTGCGGGACTATATCTGGAGGAGATTGTGCCGTGTCGGTTATCCAGCGGACATCATGGAAAAAGTGCACACACAAAGGGCAGCTGTCGGTGTGCACAGCTAGAGTGCAGACATTGAGAATCAGTTTGTCGCCATGTGTATTATGACTGTGGAGAATGTAGTCGTTGGGGGTCTGGTTGAGACGAAGCATGCGCAGCACGCTGCAATTGGCATAGCACAACAAATTTCCCCGTGCGTCTTGCCCTTGGGTTAGCTCGTAACAGTACCGACCCAGAGCCTGGTCAAGGTTCACGCCAAATAAGTTTGTAGCGGCCGAGTTCCACAACACAATCCGCCCTGTCGGATTGACACCCATGACCGCCACCGTGGTCTTTTCAAACATGAATTCAAAGATGTCGAAAGGAATACTTGGCTCGGGTTCTTGCATCGGCAGAGTACCCTCCCTTCTCTTCTGCAAAGTACCCTGTAAAGCCGCGAACAGGGAGCAGAAACACTCACAAACGATCTGGACTGGCGTCAATATGTGACAAAACAATCGATCTCTGTAATAATTTTAGCACATGATAGAATTTACTCGCAATACAGTTAATTCTTGCGATGTTTGTGCCGATGGACCAAGGACTGGTTGCACGTCGGCAAATTTTCGATCAGATACGGTGTTTGCGGCTGCTTAAAGAACGGCAATGACTTAAGTTGTGGTGGAGCTCCATTAGGTTTTACGCTGGCGGTTTATGGATGCTGCCGCCCGCGGATCGGCGTGTCAGTCTGATTCCAATTCCAACAATTCTCTTTTCATCTCATTTGTGGCGGCCGGGAAGAGCATGTGTTCTTCTCTATCCATGTGTTCTTGCAACATCTCCTCCAAAGCGAGAGCCAAAGAGTGTCTCTCGGAAGTGTCGGCAGAATAAAGCCTATCCCTCATACTTTGAATTTCCCGGTGGTCGTCGATAAAAACTTCAACCATCTCTGCGCCGATAGACTGGGCAAACCGGGGAAATACCACGGTATCCTCCAATCCAATGTGATGATCCAAGTCGACACTGAGAGTTCTTTGAGCTGCATCTAAAGCTTGGTTCAGTGCCCCTGTGTTTTTCTCGCTGCAAGCTTCAGCTATGCTGTGTAAGAACGGTCTCAATTTTTCGTGTTCCTGCGTTAACAAGGCGATGGCGTTCATGGATCCTCTCCTTTCGAGAAGAACATAACTTACTGTGCTAAACGGACGTTCGATTAAACTCTCATTAATCATTTTTACCGTATTGCCATTTTGGCTCTGTTGTCATGGGCCACATGGTCCTAGAAGAGACGGCCATCGGGCCCGCGAATTACTAGACCATTAGCCCTTGACCATACTTTTCCTTGCGGGGGTGAGTCAAATAGCCTACACCGGCTAGCGCTGATGATTCTGTGAAAATCTTTTTAATGTGACAAAAATATTGAATAGATTACTAATTATGTTGTACATGGCTTGCGTAGTATCGAGGGGGAGCATTTATGTCCCAAAACTTGGTGGAGTTGAGCGTGAATGGATCTATACAGGTGATGTGGGCGTGGGAGTCAGATACTTTGCTCCATGTGTTGCGTGAGGTTTTGGGGCTCACGGGGACCAAGAATGGCTGCGAAGCGGGCCATTGCGGCGCCTGTACCGTGTGGATTGATGGAATTCCCCGCCTAGCCTGTTTGACACCGGTAGGTTCTGTGGTTAATAGCGAAATCACCACGGTGGAAGGTCTTGGTTCCTGGTGGCAAGAACGCCACCCGTCCTCTCATTACCATCCTATACAAAGGGCCTTCGTGGAATCCGGCGCCGTCCAATGCGGATTCTGCACCCCTGGCATGCTGATGGCCGCTGCTGCTCTTCTTCGAGACGTGAAATTTCTCACAGACCAGGACATTCTAGAGAGATTGGCAGGGCATCTTTGCCGTTGTACTGGTTATGAGCAAATCGTCCAGGCCATAAGGCAGGCTGCCCTGACGGAGGTGACGGAACAATGACGGTAAAAGCCCCGGACCTCATCCCCATGTCTTTAGGCACAAACGTGAAGCACCGCATTGATGCCTGGGCCAAAGTTACGGGTCAAGCCCTCTACGCCGATGACATTCGGTGGCCGAACATGGCTTATGGGGTGCTTGTGGCAAGCCCTTATCCCCATGCCCGAATCGTTAAAATCGATCTCGAACCCGCTAGGACTAGGCCCGGGGTCTTAGCCGCCATCGCGGGACCAGGCAGTGTCGCTCCTTATGGCATTATGCCCTCGACCCAAGACGAACAGGCGATGGCCACAGAAAAGGTCATTTATCTCGGAGAGCCAGTGGCTGCTATTGCGGCCACAACCCTGGACGCTGCGCGAGAGGCCGCTCATCACATCCTGTGTGAATACGAAATGCTAAAACCTGTACTCCGGCCTGGAGTGGAACAAGCGAGGCCGTTGATAGATCCAGTGCATCCCGAGCGGCCTCAAAAAGACCTTTTCAAAGAGGTCGATCTCGAGTTTGGTGACACGGCGGAGGGATTCGTTCATGCCTTCAAGACCGCGGAAGATACTTTTTTCTATCAAGGCAGCGCCCACGTGGCCATGGAGCCTCATTCGGCTCTAGGGTACTGGACGCCAGAAGGACGGGTGGAGTTGGTTACGGCAACACAAACGCCGCACTATGTGCAGCGGGAATTGGCGGTCGCGCTGGGCATTGACACGTATCGCATTCGTGTCCGCACCAGTGTTGTTGGCGGCGGATTTGGAGGCAAAAGCGAACTGTTTCCCCATGAAATTGCGACCGTTTTGTTGTCACGGGCTTGTGGGCGACCCGTGAAAATCACCTTGAGCCGGGAAGAGGTCTTTTACGCTCACCGGGGGCGTCATCCGGTATCCATGAAGGTGAAAACGGCATGGGATAATAATGGGAAGATTCAGGCCATGGATTTCCAATCCGTTCTTGACGGGGGAGCCTACGCTTCATACGGACTGGCCACGACCTATTACACGGGCGCTTTGCAAACTGTGAGTTACGCCATTCCCCGCTACCACTTTCATGCCGAACGATGGTACACGAACAAACCGCCTTGTGGTCCCAAAAGAGGGCATGGCACCACTCAGCCCCGAGCCTTATTGGAAGTTCATTTCGACCGGGTAGCCCGAGAACTTGGCATTGACCCCATTGAGTTGCGCAGAAGAAATCTGACGCCTCCGTACTCTGTCACCGTCAATCAGCTTGAAGTCGGCTCATCCGGCTTACAGACCTGTTTGGACAAGGTGGAGTCCTTAAGCAATTGGCATGCCAGACACGTCCGCCACGAACCTGACAGGGGATTGGGGTTTGCTTGCTCCACATATCTTAGTGGTGCTGGACTGCCCATTTACTGGAATTCCTTGCCTCATTCGGGGGTAAGAATGGCGGTAAATCGAGATGGCAGTGTTCAAGTTTTTTGCGGGTTGACAGATATCGGACAGGGAGCCGAAACCATGTTGGTGGTTTTGGTTGCCAAAGCGCTCGGCATTAACGCGGATCGTATCCGGGTGCATACGGCCGATACGGCAACGACTCCAGTGGACTTGGGATCTTATTCCAGTCGCGTGAGCATGATGGCCGGGAATGCGGTTCTCGAAGCCGCGCAACGTATGCACCAAATCTTGAAAGACAGTGTATGTGCCCATAAGGGCGTGGAACCAAGCCAGGTCACGCAAGACGGCGAAGTCTTTCATGTGCAAGGGGACGAAGCGGTTCCCTTTACCCAAGCGGTGTTGTGGGCTGAAGAAGATATCGGACCCTTGACCACTTTTGGAAGCTATACCCCTCCCAAAGTCCTAGGTCATTATAAAGGGGCAGGTGTGGGCCCTTCACCCGCTTATTCCTTTACCGCTTGTGTTGCCGACGTGAAGGTAGACCGGGGGGATGGCCGAATTAGGGTACATCACCTATGGGTTGCCCACGATCTGGGCACCCCGTTGCATCGGCCTTCGGTAGAAGGGCAGATCCGAGGCGGGGTTGTGATGGGACTCGGAGAAGTGCTCATGGAACGTCAAGTCTTCAACCCCGATGGACGGCACCGCGGACCTCATCTTTTGGGATATCTCATCCCGAGTATTCAAGACATTCCTCCCATAACCGTTGCCGTGGTGGGGGAGCCGGATCCCAAAGGGCCGATGGGAGCCAAGGAGGTAGGCCAAGGGCCTCTCAATCCGGTGATTCCTGCGGTCATCAATGCCATTTCGGATGCAGTGGGCATTGATCTCAACGAGACTCCAGTGACTCCCGACAACGTGTTGAGAGCTCTGGACCAGCAATCGAGGAGACAAAGGTTATGACGCGACACCCGAGACTGATTAAACCCTCCACTACACAAGATGTCACGCGCCTTGTAAAGGAAGCAGAGTCCAAAATATTTGGAGGCGGCACAGATTTGGTGCCGAACCGAACATGGGGGCTTGACACGTCGGGAACGTGGGTCCAACTCGGCACAGTGCCTGAAACGACCATGATTTCCATAGACGAAGAGGGACGCTGGTTAATCGGAGCAGCAGTGACTTTAGGGGTGATTTTGGAACATCCTAAGATCTCGACACTTTATCCGTTGCTTGCCGACGCCATCCGGGCTGTGGCCACGCCTGAAATCCGCAATCAAGCGACTATCGGTGGCAATCTCTGTTTGGACACTCGCTGTCGGTTTCGCAACCAACCGCCGATTTGGCGCTCGGGTCTAAAACCGTGTTTTAAATCGGGAGGCGATCATTGTTATGCGGCACCTGCGAGTTCCAGATGTGTGGCAATTGTGTCGTCGGATACGGCTCCTGCTCTCATTGCCCTGGGAGCACGGTTAAAAGTGCAGAGCACTAGCGGTTTTCGGTGGATTAAAACTTTGGATCTGTATAGCGGAGATGGTGATCGCCATTTGACCCTGGAACCAGGCGAGTGGATCGAGGCGATTCGTTTGCCAAATTTTCCGCCCTTGGGAGTGTTTGATAAATGGCGGATGCGAGGGAGCATTGATTTTCCCGAGGTCAACGTGGCCGTCAGCGTGACCCAGGCAAAGAATTCGCGAACGATGCGTATCGTTTTGGGAGCCATGGGGCCTGAACCAGTTCGTCTTCGGGAGGCTGAAAAACTATTGGGTGAAGGACCGTGGGACCCAGAAAGACTCATGCACGCAGTTCATACGGCGAGGGATGCTGTCCATCCTTATGACAATGGCCAAATAGGTGTAGTGGGGCGTAAAGGCGCAGCCGAGCACATCCTTTACCGTGCTCTTAAGAAGTTACGCATCATGATGGAGGAGAAGGGAGAAAACGCATGACCTGGGCAGAAATGATATTGGCGCACAAAGCCAACCGAAACCAAGTTAGCGCGGGAGAGTATGTGGTTGCCCGACCCGATGCTTTGATGATGCATGATATTTTTGCTGCCGACGTTCTTGATCTTCTAGAAAAAAATGGAATAGAGCGGATTAACGATCCGGATCGTGTCAGCGTCGTATTTGATCACATGGTGCCGGCCCCGTCGGAATATGCCGCGGCGCATCAAAAAAAAGCCAGAGCATTGATTCGCAAATACGGTATTAAGCATTTTTTTGAAATAGGCCGGGGAATTTGTCACCAAGTCATGGTAGAAGAAAATTTGGTCAAACCGGGGGATTTAATTGTCGCCACCGATTCCCATACGACGACCTATGGAGCCTTAGGGGCTGCCAGTGCCGGGATCGGGTCTACGGAGATGGCTTATGCACTGGCAACCGGAACTTTGTGGTTTAAGGTTCCCGAGACAGTATTAGTGTGGCTGGAGAGTCAATGGCAAGACAGTGTATGCGGCAAAGATCTGATTCTGTCGCTCATGCAGACGATTGGATCCGACAAGGCCCAAAATCGCTCGTTGGAATTTCGTGGCCCAGGTGCGGCGGCAATGCCTGTAGCTGACAAATTGACTGTGGCCAACATGGGCGTGGAAATGGGGGCAAAATTCGCTCTCTTTCCTCCTAACGCGATGTCTCGGGGCAACGGTCCTTATTCTTTCGAGTTTTCCGTGGATCTTTCCCGGTTAGAACCTATGGTGGCGTTGCCCCATCATGTGGAAAATGTCGCCCGAATAGCTGATTACCAAGGACTTGAAATAGACCAAGTCTTTATTGGGTCATGCACCAATGGAAGAATTGAGGATTTGCGCGATGCTCAAAAAATTCTCCACGGACGGCATATTGCCCCTCATACACGGCTCATCGTGGCACCCGCGTCTCGTGAAATTTATCGGCAGGCTTTGCAAGAAGGAATCTTGGAGGATTTGATTCAGGCCGGTGCCATTATCGAAGGGCCGGGCTGCGGTCCTTGCTTTGGCGGACATATGGGGCTGCTCGCGGCAAACGAGCGCTGCCTTGGAACCCATAACCGGAACTTTCAAGGCCGTATGGGCAGTCTCGATGCCGAAATCTACCTCGCATCGCCTTTGAGTGCCGCTGCTACGGCGTTAACGGGGGTCGTGACTGATCCCCGAGATATTCTGGACTCTGGCGAGGAGGTGAATCAATGACACGCCTACCTTCTTTGCGCTATCAGGGCCGAGCATGGCTTCTAGGCGACAACATTTCTACTGATCTGCTCTCGCCGGGCCATTATGTTCACGATCCCCACGACGTTCGCCTCAAGCACGTATTGGAAGCCGTTCGTCCGGGTTTTGCCCAAGGAGTTAGAACGGGCGATATCGTGGTCGCCGGCAGGAACTTTGGCTGTGGATCCAGCCGGGAATCAGCTGCCATGCATTTGAAGGATTTGGGTGTCGCTGCGGTTATTGCAGAATCTTTTGCCCGCATCTTTTCACGCAATGCGCTTGCCATCGGTCTTGCAGTCCTGAGTTGTCCATCGATAAGCACAAGGGTGCAAGATGGCGAGCATATCATTGTCGATGTTGTGGCTGGCGAGGTTTTTCTGGCAGATGGCTCGCGTTTGGAATTGGAAAGATTGCCCGATCAAATGTTGGAGGTGCTGGCTAAAGGCGGTATTGTGCCCATTCTCAAAGAGATCGGACGAACTCTGAGGGAAGGGAGAGATTTCGGTGTCACGACGAACGATGAGACCGCTTCACGGAACGATATGAGATGAAATGGAGGGAATGAAATTGGCAATGACTCAAGTAGACGAAGAACACTTTAGCCGTGATTTTTTGGCTGGCCAGGCTATAGGGGATTTTCAAGGTTTTATCAACCGCGTAAAGCAAGCCGTGCCATTTTATCAAGACAAGCTCTCGGGGATAGATCCCGAGTCCATTCGGGACGTGGATGACATTTCCCGTTTACCCTTCACTTACAAGGAGGATTTGCGTAAAGCCTATCCCTTTCAAATGCTGGGCGTGGATCTCTCTGATGTTCAGGAAATTCATGCCACTTCGGGAACTAGCGGATCGGCCGTGGTCACAGCCTACACGGCAGGTGATTTGAAACTATGGAGCCAGGCCATGGCCCGGGTTTTTAGACGGGCTGGGGTCGGATCAGGAGATGTGGTGCATAACGCCTACGGTTACGGACTCTTTACCGGCGGTCTGGGAATGCATTATGCTGCCTTGGAGGTTGGTGCTGCCGTGGTGCCGATGTCAGGGGGCTATACGCAAAGACAGGTAAAGATGCTCAAGGATTTGGGTGCCACGGTCATTTGTTCGACTCCGTCTTATGCTCAACATATTGCCGAAGTCATGGCCGGTATGGGTATTTCCTCAGCTGATCTGAATCTGAAAGTCGGCATTTTCGGGGCCGAGTCATGGTCCCAGGAAATGTGCCGTGAACTCGAAACTCAACTAGGAATAAGTGCACTAGATGTATACGGGTTAGCCGAAATTATTGGCCCTGGTGTGGCCAGTGAATGTGTTCTTGGCCATGAAGGACTGCATGTCGCTGAAGATCTCTTTTATTTTGAGGTGATTAATCCAAACACTGGCCGTCCAGTTTCTGAAGGTGAAAGCGGAGAACTGGTCTTGAGCTCACTCAAGCGCGAAGCCACGCCCATTATGCGCTACCGGACGGGAGATATCACACGCATTCTTCCAGACTCCTGCCCTTGCGGGCGCACTACGCGCCGCATTGATCACATTAAAGGACGTGCCGACGATATGTTCACCTTACGCGGCATTAACTTGTTTCCCAGAGAAATCGAGTCGGAGCTTTTGCGTATTGAAGAATTAGCCCCAGTGTTTCAGTTGGTTTTGGACCGGAATTCCGCGCTCGACATTTTAGAGGTGCATGTTGAGCCGAAAGACGGTGGCGTCAAGCATGAACACTTGGTCCATAAGATCAAAACTCATTTGAACCGGACCTTGGGAATCAATGTGACGGTGGCTGTACAAGAACCGCACTCGATTCCCCGCAGCGAAGGCAAGGCTGTGCGTTTGGTGGATCGCAGGAAATTGATTCGGTAGGGACAATAGTAGGGAGAGGAAGGGGGAGTGGCAAAAGAGCTCAATGAGCGAAATATGGGATCTAGGGAACATACCCTTTGTTCTCTTTTCCCTAAGAGATGATGCAAAGGACTCAGGCAAACAAAGCAGATGTATTCTTGTGCGCTTCATGCGTGACAGATACGATCAACGTGATGCAGAAAGTGTCACGCAACGAACCTGACTAATTGTGAAAGGGGGAGTGTGTCGTGAGCGAATCACTGTTGTACGACTGGAATCAAGTGGAGCCTTTAACAGTTGATTTTTCCGCCCCTAACGAATTGGAGCTAAACGATGAAACGTTGCGTGACGGACTGCAAAGTCCTTCGGTACGCCAACCTTCCTCAGACGAAAGAGCTGAATTTCTCCGTCTTTTGCCCCAACTGGGTATTCACGCTGCCAATATCGGTTATCCCGGTGCCAGTGAGAAGGCCTATGAAGATGTAGTGCGATTGGCCCAAGTCATTTTGCATGAACATCTGAACATCGAGCCTAATTGTGCAGGCAGAACCCACTTAGCGGATTTGAATCCGATTCTCAAGGCATCCCAGGAAGCCGGTATCCGGATTGAAGCCGCTCTGTTTCTCGGTTCAAGCGCGATTCGTCAGTGGGTGGAGGGATGGGATCGATCGCAACTGGTGCGTACGATCCGAGATAGCGTATCCACAGCCCATAAAGAAGGACTTCGTGTCATGTTTGTGACCGAGGATACCACTAGAGCCAGACCGGAAGATTTGGAAGCCATGTACTTAGCCGCTGCCGACGCCGGAGCCACACGCTTTTGTGTGGCGGATACCGTAGGGCATGCCACTCCCATTGGTACACAGCGGGTGGTAGGATTTGTGAAAAGCTGTCTCGATCAACGGGGATTCGATCCTATCATCGACTGGCATGGGCACCGTGATAGGGGACTTGACGTGATCAATGCTTTGGCAGCTCTTTCTGCGGGCGCCAGGCGGGTGCATGGATGTGCTCTGGGGATTGGGGAAAGAGTCGGCAATGCTCCCATGGATACGATTTTAGTCAACCTGGTTTTGTTGGGCTGGATGCAGCAGGACTTAACGAAACTACCCGTCTACTGCCAATTAACCTCGGCGATGACCCAAGTTGAGATTCCGAGAAATTATCCCGTAATGGGAGAAGATGCCTTTTGCACGAGTACGGGAGTCCATGCCGCGGCAATCGCCAAAGCCTATGCCAAAGGGGAGACGTGGCTTGCAGATCAGGTTTATAGCTCAGTTCCTGCCTCTTTGGTCGGCCGCCACCAGGAAATTTCGGTGGGACCCATGAGTGGGCGATCGAATGCCGAATTCTGGCTGAAGGATCATGGATTCGACGCTACACCCGCTCGGATTGATGCGGTGATGAAGGCGGCAAAGACGACGCGCCAGATTCTCAGCACCGAGCAAATTCAGCACATATTGGGGCAATTGGAAACACCCAAAGGAGCGTGAGCACCCCCCCTTAAGGTGGTATGAGATCCCAAAGTCAGAGACTAGCCATATCCAAGTGAGGAGGGATAGAGGTGGCGAGCGTGACCAAACCACGCCAATTGTTATTAGGCAATGAAGCAATGGCATGGGGCGCCGTAGATGCAGGCGTGCGTGTAGTAACAGGATATCCGGGAACTCCGAGCACGGAAGCCTTGGAATATTTAGCGAAGATTGCTCCGGAAGATGTGGCGGTTCAGTGGGCGACCAATGAAAAAGTCGCTCTTGACGAGGCGATCGGGGCCGCATTGTCCGGAGCCAGAAGTCTGGTGACAATGAAGCATGTGGGATTAAATGTGGCGATGGATGCCTGGATGACCAGCCCCTTGGTAGGAGTCAATGCGGGATTGGTGGTTTTGGTGGCCGATGATCCCGGGATGCACAGTTCGCAAAATGAACAAGACAGTCGATATTTGGGCAGATTTGCCGGCGTGCTGGTTTTTGAGCCATCTGACAGCCAAGAATGCTATCAGTTTGTGCACTCTGCTTTTGAAGCCAGCGAAAAGTGGGATTCCCCAGTCATGATCCGCACCACCACGCGTATATCCCACTCAAGTTCCCCCGTGTCGCTAGGCGAAGCGGAGATCGGAACCGCTAAGGGGTTTCAGCGCAATCCCGGCAAATATGTGATGCTCCCAGTTTATGCCCGTGCCGGGCGGTTGCGTCATCTGGAAAGACTGCCCAAGATGGTCGAGTGGGTTGAATCTCATCCTTTCAATCAAGAAGAGATGAGATCGACGGAAATCGGGGTGATTGCCACGGGCACGGCCTACCAATACGTACGTGACGTGATACCCGAGGCCAGTGTACTGAAGCTGGGCATTACCAACCCTCTACCCGAAAATATGATTCGAAACTTTGCTAGTAAAGTCAATCGGCTCATCGTGGTCGAAGAGTCGGAACCTTATCTCGAAGACACTATCAAAAGCCTGGGGATTATTGTAGAGGGCAAAACCTTCTTTCCTCGCGCGGGAGAGTTGTCCTCCCAGTCGGTTCGCATTGGGCTGCAAAAGGCAGGAGTTCTTCGCAACCCCTTGGAAGAGGCGAAGTACACTTGGCCAGGGCCCGTTCTAAGGCCCCCTTTGTTGTGTCCTGGCTGTCCTCACGTTACACCGTTTTTAGTATTGCGCGAGATTGGAGCCTATGTGAATGGTGATATTGGTTGCTACACCTTAGGGGCCTCAGAACCTCTTATGGCGATGGATACATGTTTGGCTATGGGTTCCAGCATTGGCATGGCGGTGGGCATGGCCAAAGCGGGGGTGAGGGACAAAGCGATTGTGGCGACAATTGGGGACTCCACCTTCTTGCATGGAGGGATCCCGGGCCTCATTGACGCAGTGTGGAACAATGCCGACATTTCAGTCATTATTCTGGACAATGGCACTACGGCTATGACTGGTGGGCAGCCTCATCCCGGGACAGCTCACAATGTTCGTGCGGCAAGTGTGCCGCGTATCGATATTGCCGAAGTGTGCCGTGCTGTGGGCGTAGAGCCCGTGGTTGTCGATCCTTATGATGTGGGAGCCACTCACCGCACTATTTTGGCGGCCACAAAAAAGCGCGGGGTGTCAGTGGTTATTACCAATCGTCCTTGTGTTCAGGCCCCGGAAAAGATATTCGGGAGAACTTATGAGGTGGAGTTGCAACGCTGTGACGGGTGTCAATTGTGCATGAATATCGGATGTCCAGCTCTGGGGTGGGATTTATCCTTCAACGATTTGCGGCGGGCCAGAATTGATTCCGACCAATGTAGTGGCTGCACGGTTTGCGCACAATTATGTCCGCAATCAGCGATTGTGCCCATTATTCAAGACTAGGGGGCAGGGAGAGGAGGATGGCTGGAATATGATAGACCCGACACAAATGCAGGCTAATATCGTCATCGCCGGGGTCGGCGGGCAGGGAGTGATTTTGGCAGGGAACATCCTTTCGGACGTTTGCCTTGCCTATGGTCTGGATGTTAAAAAGGCGGAGGTGCACGGAATGGCTCAACGCGGGGGATCTGTATCCGCTCAAATCCGTTTCGGTTCTGAAGTCCACGGCGCCCTCATTGAAAAAGGCCGGCTGGACTTTGCCGTAGCGTTCGAGTGGGCAGAGGCGTTAAGATGGATGCCCCTCTTATCCCCCGAGGGAACGGCTTTTGTCAGCACCCAGGAAGTGATTCCCCCGATTGCCTTAAGAGACCGGGTGGCGGGGAGAGTGGATTATCCCCTTGAGCTGGTGCATCATCCTCGCATCCGGGCGATTGACGCGCCCTCATTGGCCAAAGAGGCTGGCAACGTGAAAACGGCGGGAGTTGTCCTATTGGGTGCGTTATCGATGGAATTGTCGTTTTCTTATGAAGCTTGGATTGAAGCCATAACCCGCCGAGTGCCGGGCAAAGTCGTCGACGTTAACCTTCGCGCCTTCGGTTACGGACGACGCGGGAAAAAGAGCGTGGCACCCTACTCGGCACGAATGCCAGAACCTCTTGTGCGCAAGGCTTGGCTGCATTTGGAAGAATCCTGGTGTAAAGGGTGCGGGATTTGCGTCAATGTCTGTCCGGAAAGAATTTGGGTGCTCAATGAAAGAGACGTGGTCGAAACCGTGTCTGCTGAACGATGCACAGGCTGTGGACTGTGTGAGAAGCTTTGCCCGGATCTCGCCATTGATGTCCTCACCGATCTCGGATCCCAGGCTTTGGGTCATGAAGGGGGAAATGTGTTATGGCAATCGAATTAGTCTCAGGCAATGAGGCTTGTGCCCGAGGGGCCATTGCCGCTGGCTGCAATTTCTTTGGGGGATATCCCATTTCGCCTTCCTCGGAAATAGCCGAGACACTGGCAAAATTGCTACCTGAACGCCAGGGAATATTTATACAAATGGAAGATGAAATGGCATCTGTCGGTTCAGTGCTCGGAGCATCTTTGGGAGGGGCCAAGGCCATGACGGCTACATCTGGCCCAGGCTTTACCCTCATGCAGGAACATCTCGGGTATGCCACCTTAGCGGAAATTCCTTGCGTCGTCGTGGACGTTATGCGCGTGGGACCGAGTACAGGGGTTCCTACTGCTCCCTCGCAAGGTGACGTGATGCAGGCACGTTGGGGCTCTCATGGCGATAGGGAGGTGGCGGTCTTAGCTCCTGCGTCCGTTAAGGAAATCTATGACATGACGGTGAATGCTTTTAATATTGCCGAACGCCTTAGAACGCCCGTGGTGCTGATGTTTGATGAAGTGCTGGCCCATATGCGAGAAGGCGTCGAACTTTTTCAGCCGTCAGTCGAAGAACTGTGGAGCCGCCCTCGTCCTGTGGACCATCCCAGTTCTACTTTCCAGCCCTATTCCCCCAATTCGGAAGGTGTAGCCCTGATGCCGAACTTTGGTGACGGGTATCATTTTCACGTCACCGGTCTCATGCATAACGAAAAAGGTTTCCCCACGACCCATCCTGAAACCATACGCCAGTTAATGGCCAGACTTAAGCGCAAGATGGAGCCGTTGCCTTTATGGTTACCGGCTGAACATTACCGGCTGAAAGATGCGGAAGTGGCTGTGGTAGCTTACGGAATCACCGCACGGGTGGCGAAAGAAGCTGTCGACAGACTTCGGGATCAGGGGATTTTAGCGGGTGTTTACCGTCCTCGCATCTTGTGGCCTGTCGGACGATCTGACTTGATAGAGACGTTGGGGAAATTCCAAAGCATCGTTGTGGCTGAAATGAATCAGGGGCAATGGGTTGAAGTTGTGGAACGTTATTTGCCGAATTCCGTGCGAGTGCTACTGCAAAGCAAACTGGGCGGCGAACCCATGACCACCGAAGAAATTTTGGACGGATGCCGGGAGTTTGTGAAAAAAGGGGTGAGGGCACTGTGAATCCTGGCAAAGAACTTTTGCGTCAAGAAATGATGCCCCACATTCTCTGCCCGGGATGTGGACATGGGATTGTTCTGAATACTCTCGTGAGAGTGTTGGCCACCAGGTTTTCCTCGATGGATCAAGTGGCACTGGTTGCGGGTATTGGGTGCTCCAGCCGGATCGTGGGATACATAGACGCCTATACCTTGCATACCACGCATGGACGGGCGTTGTCATTTGCCACCGGTCTGAAGCTGTCTAGACCCGAATTAACCGTCATCGTGATTACCGGGGACGGAGACGGTTTGGGCATTGGAGGCAACCACTTGATTCATGCGGCCAGAAGAAATCTGGATTTGACTTGTATTTTGTTCAACAACGAAACGTACGGCATGACAGGCGGTCAATTGGCTCCCACCACCGTGCCTCATGCGTTTACGACGACAACTCCTTATGGGAACAAAGAGCCGAGTTTTGATGCAGCGGCACTGCTCAAAGCTTGTGGGGCAACATTTGTTGCGCGAGGGCAGGCGTACCGGCCTGATTTGCTCGAGGAATTACTGAACCGGGCAATAGCCCACCGGGGTTTTTCCTTCGTGGACGTGATGACGGATTGTACTGAGTATTTTGGCCGAAAAAATGCTTTGGGTGGGGGCTCTGATTTGTTATTCAGTCAGACCCGCGCCGATGAAGAAATCGCTCGGGATCTGGACGAATGGCCGAGATTAAGACATCCGGATGGATTTCCCCTACGTGAAATACTGCCCATGGGAGTTTTGCATGAAGTGAGTCGTCCGACCTTGGAAGAAATGATGGGGTTGGCTGGTTATGAGGCAAGGGAGGAATAGCTGTGTGGAAGAAGGAGATTCGTTTGGCAGGTTCCGGAGGCCAGGGGCTAGGGTTTGCTGCCATGGTCTTGGCCGATGCCGCGATCAAAGCAGGACTCCATGTCAGCACCTTGCAGTCGTACGGACCGGAGGCCCGGGGCGGTGCGAGTCGCTCCGACGTTACCTTAAGCGATGAAGACATTGCTAATCCTTGGTTTTCCAAACCCAGCGTTTTGCTCGCATTAAATGAGAAGGCATGGATAAAATATGGCCCCCAGTTGGGAGAAGAAGACTGGGTTTTGGTGGACAGCGACTGGGTAAATATCCCAGCGGGAAGGACAATCTTCCGGCTCCCCTTGGAACGAATCGCCAAAACCGAACTGAGGGAAAAACTGACCACTAATATGGTGGCCGTGGGTGCTCTCGGAGCATTGGTAGGGCATATTCCCTTGTCCGCTTTGATGGAAGCGGCTCGGTTCCGAGCTCCCAAAGGATTTGGTGGTATCAACCAAGATGCTGTCAAGCGGGGTTGGGAGCTAATGGAGGATTTGCGGGGAGGTGTCAAAGATGCAAACGCCAGGGGTGCTTGATGGGATTAGAATTTTGGATGTGTCCCAGGGTGCCGCCGGGCCGACTGCCGGAATGGTGCTGGGAGAGTACGGAGCCAACGTAATTAAAGTGGACCCCCCGCAAGGCGAGTGGGGCAGACGGCTGGGTCCTCCCTTTCTCGGTGAAGATGCAGCGGCGTACATTGGTATGAACCGGAACAAACGTTCTATCGTCATTAATTTGAAAACGGAAAGGGGTTTGGACGTATTCAAAACTCTTGCGGCAAGAAGCGACGTGGTGCTAGAGAGCTTTCGCCCTGGAGTCATGGATCGACTGGGTATTGGTTATGCTGGTCTTTCGCATCATCATCCGGATTTGATTTATTGTGCGATTTCAGCCTTTGGGACCACAGGTCCCTGGCGCGACAAGCCTGGAGTTGACGGCATTATTCAAGCAATGAGCGGACTGATGAGTGTGACTGGGGAGCCAGACGGGCAGCCAGTGAAAGTGGGGGTTCCTGCCGCCGATATGACGGCGGCTTTAATCGCTGTTCAAGGTATTTTGCTGGCCCTATTGGCACGTATGACAACCGGAAAAGGGCAGCGAATCGACGTTTCTCTTTTGCAAAGTTTGTTCTTTTTTCAAACGGTGCCTTGGTCCATGTTCATGGTAAGCGGGCGATCCCCAGGTCGACAGGGAAGCGCCGCTCCTTATTCGGCACCCAACGAAGTCTATCCCACCAAAGACGGCTTTCTGATGGTCGCGGCCTATTGGCCGCAGAGGTGGACCAAACTGACTCAGTTGCTGGAATGTGAGGAACTTGCCGCCGACCCGAGGTTTTGTGGGATAAGCGAGCGGGTGATTCACCGTGCAGAACTTTTTGACTTGCTTGCGGAAAAGTTTCGGAGGCGGAACACCGAGGAATGGCTCGACATTTTAGGCAAAGAGGATATTTTGTGTGCACCCGTCATGGACTACGACCAATTGGCCAAATTAGCGCATGTCATGACGCCTGAGAACTTTCCTCGTCTGGAGCATCCGGATTTGGGAATGACACCTGGGGTAGGAATGCCGACACAACTACAGGACATGCCGTCCGAGCCCCGACGCCCAGCGCCGTTAACGGGAGAGCATACCCGGGAGATCTTGGAAGAGGGGGGATATTCTGCGGGTGCCATCGATGAATTGATTGAACAAGGTGCTGTGGGGGAAAGGTCTCGGATTTTAGCTAAAGATCTTGAAGAGTAGGATTTTAGGAGGGGAGAAATGTGGAGCAGTTCCTGCAACGAGAGAATCTGGACGGTGTAGTCCGAATTCGGATCAACCGGGAATCAGCCTTAAACGCCATGACCCCAGAAATGTTGAAGGATTTGCGGGCGATGCTGGGAGAGCTTGAGGACGATCCGAATGTCCGGGTCATTATTCTAGCGGGTCAGAAAAGAGCCTTTTCAGTGGGCGCCGATATCAAAGGAAGGGTAGCCGAATATGATACTGGGACCATCAAGGACCCATTGGGGGAAATTATTCGTGACTTGTTCGCCTTCATTGAGGATCTCACCAAACCGGTTATCGCCGCTTTATCTGGATATGTTCTCGGGGGTGGTCTGGAATTGGCTTTGGCCGCAGATGTTCGTATGGCGGATACGACGGCTAAATTGGGATTTCCTGAAGCCAATGTGGGGAGTTTGCCAGGCGCGGGCGGCACGCAAAGGTTGCCTCGGATTGTCGGACCCAGCCGAGCTATGGCTTTAATGTTTACCGCAGAGCGCATTGATGCCCGCCAGGCATTGGCATGGGGACTCGTGGACCGGGTTGTGGAAGAAGGGACACTCGACGAAGAGAGTCTCAACTGGGCTCAGCTTATGGCTAAAAAGGCTCCATTGTCTCTGGCTTACATCAAGAAGCTGGTGCATCTGGCATCCAATACCGATATTGAGACCGGTATGGCTTTTGAAGCGTCATGCCATGCCATTTTGCGAAATTCCAAAGATCGAGAAGAAGGGATGAGAGCCTTTGTAGAAAAACGTCCACCTCACTTTATCGGACAATGAGGAAAACATGGGTAAGGAGTTGATAAGAGATGAAGGGATTTGAAGGACGGGTCGCCCTTGTCACCGGCAGCGGCCAGGGGATTGGAGAGGCTATTGCTATGCGTCTGGCTGCGGGCGGCGCAAATGTGGTGTTGAACGACATTGTCCCCGAACGCGTGGAGGAGGCGGCACAACGGATATGTCAAAAGGGCCACGTTGCGGATTATGTCGTAAGTGACATCGCGACGAAGGAAGGCGCGGAGAATTTGGTGGACTACGCGGTCAAGAAATATGGCCGGGTAGACATCTTGATCAACAATGCGGGCATTGCGAAAGACCGTTATTTGACCAACATGTCGGATGAAGAATGGGAAGAGGTCATTCGGATCAATCTGTCCTCGCAATTTTTCACTTGCCGGGCGGCGGCTCGCGTCATGATGGAACACAAATTCGGCCGTCTCATCAACATTGCTTCCCGAGCTTGGCTGGGCGGGCCGGGGCAGGCGAATTATAGCGCGTCCAAGGGAGGCGTGGTGAGTTTAACCCGAACCTTGGCTCTCGAGCTGGGAAAGTTCCAGATCACCAGTAATGTCGTGGCTCCCGGATTGATAGATACGCCGTTATACCGGCAATTGAAGCCAGAAGTTCAAGAACGGCTTGCGAGAACGGTGCCTGTGCAAAGAGTGGGCACACCAGAAGAGGTGGCCGATGCTGTGGCGTTTTTTGCCGACGACGATTCGGGGTATTTAAATGGTCAGGTTATTTACGTCTGTGGCGGTCGAAGCGTCGGATCTTATTAAAGTCATTCGATAACGAAAGATTCCCTACGGGAAGGAGTGAAGAATATGGCACAGATTGAACAAAGACCTAAGGGTCCGGATCGTTACGAAGTCGATGGGGAGAATATCTACTTGCTGGGAAGCCAATGTAGCGCGTGCGGTGCCGTGTTTTATCCTGAACAAACTGTTTGTGGCCGCTGTGCTCACCGAGGTTCTAAGAGCTTACGACTGGGACCTGAAGGTGTGCTTTATACCTGGACCCGAATCCATCAGTCAACGTCCGAGTTTCAGACGCCTTATATGCTAGGGTATGTGGATTTTCCGCAAAACGTGCGAGTATTGGTGCCTTTGGTCGAGAATGTCGAACCCACAATGGGTATGGTCCTCAAGCTGGTTTTGGCAACCGGGCCAAAGATGGCCCCAGGTGGAGAACCCTTTGAATTGGTTCATGGGGCACCAATTGTAGGGGAGGAGAGACAAGCATGAACGATGTTTATGTGATTGGTGTGGGGATGACGGCTTTTGGAAAGCATCCTGACCGTACGGCAGCCGACCTGGCTGCAGAGGCGATTTTGGGCGCATTGGACGACGCCGGAATAAAAACTGCGGACATTGAAGCAGCCTGGGTTGGGCACGTTTATCAAGGAATGGCCATGGGTCAAAGAGGTCTTGGGGCGGCCGGCATGTCGGGACTGCCTATAACTAACGTAGAGAATGCTTGCAGCAGTGGTTCCACAGCAATTTTTCATGCGGCTACGGCACTTAAGGCGGGGATTTACGACGTAGTACTAGCTTGCGGGGTTGAGTTGTTATCGACTCGGTTTCGCGGAGCACTTGCCCCAGATGAGAGCGACATTGAAGCCCAAATCGGATTGACTATGCCGGCGGTTTATGCCATGCGAGCGCGTCGGCACATGGAACAATATGGCACAACACCCAGGATGCTTGCGGCGATTGCATCCAAAAACAAATTCAACGCCAGCCTCAATCCCCTGGCCCAGTTCAAAAAACCGGTTTCGGTCGACGAAGTGCTGGCCGGGCGCATGATAGCTGACCCGCTGCATTTGCACGAATGCGCCCCTGTTTCTGACGGGGCCGCCGCCGTGGTGTTGATCAGTGCAAGGAAACTTCATCAATTGGACTCATCCCGGGCTGTGAGACTCGCGGCATCGGAACTGCGCAGCGGCAAACTTGAAGTGGGCTTGCCTGATATGACGATTGAAGACTTGACTTGGAGGACCGCTGAGGCTGCATATCAGCAGGCAGGCCTAGGACCCGAAGATGTGGACATGGCGGAAGTGCATGACTGTTTCAGCATTGCCGAGGCCACCCGTGTTGAAGGGTTGAAACTTTATCCGCGTGGAGAGTATCCGGCGCGGGTGGCACGGGGAGAAGCCAATATCGACGGACGTTTACCTGTCAATATGAGCGGAGGTCTTTTGGGCAAAGGGCATCCCTTGGGAGCCACGGGGGTGGCGCAGGTGATAGAAATTGTTAAGCAATTGCGTCATGAGGCCAATGACAGGCAAGTTGAAGGAGCCAAAGTGGGTCTGGCTCATTGTCGGGGAGGGAAGGCTCGGGGAGTGGAAGGAACGGCTTGCACCGTCAATATACTGACACTGTAAGTGAGGCGAGCAGGATGGATAGGCAAACGCAAATGACAGCATCCTTGGGCAGTGATGAACTCATCCCCGTGCGCTGTACACTGATGCGAGGAGGTACCAGCAAGGCGGTTTTTTTGCCAGCCGAAGTGGTACCTGCATTGGAATCTGACCGCGAACGGTTCCTGTTGGCGCTCATGGGCAGTCCCGATCCGCGTCAGATTGATGGATTGGGCGGTGCCGATCTCTTGACGACGAAGGTGGCGATTATCGGAACACCTACTCGGGAAGACGCAGATTTGGATTACACTTTTGCCCAAGTGTCTGTGAGTCGTCCTGAGGTATACTTCGACATGAATTGTGGGAATATTTCTTCGGCAGTAGGAGTTTATGCTTTGGAGCAAGGTCTTATCCGAGCCCAAGAACCCCTCACCCGTATCCGCATTCATAATCGCAATACACATACCATCCTCTTAAGCGATGTGCCCGTCAAAGAAAATCATGCCGTGGTAGAGGGAGACTTTCAGATCGACGGTGTGCCGGGAACCGGAGCAGCGGTGAAAATGGACTATCATCTCACTCAAGGGGGAGCTACGGGATCGCTCTTGCCCACCGGCCGCGCCCAGGACATCATCACGGTCGAAGGATGGGGCGAAGTCAGAATCTCGGTAGTTGACATTGCCAACCTAGGCTTTATGGTCGCAGCCGAAGATGTCGGTTTGGATCCCTCTAAGGTTCCAACGGGGCCAGATCAGGAATTGTTGCATAAAATGGACACTATTCAAAGGACTGTGGCCCGCAATCTGGGAATGGCTGAGGGGCAGTTGACACCCATTCCCGTTATTGTATCTCCCCCGCATGATTTTGCCACTGTGGTGGGAGATGTTGTCGTAGGTGCTCAGGACGTGGACATTGTCTCGGAGGTGATAGGGGGACAGCCGCTTACGCTTCATAAGGCATTTCCCGGAACCACCAGCGTGACACTGGCAGTGGCGGCTAAAATTCCGGGAACCATCGCTTACGAAGTGGCACGAAAAGAGGATACGCACAGAGTTCGGATAGGACATCCTAGCGGTCGGATGGAGGTTGGCGTGCATGTCGCGCCCCTTTCTGACGGCACTGTAGTTGTGAAGGAGGCCTCGTATTATCGGACGGCCCGTTTGCTTATGGACGGCGTCACGTATGTAAGGCGTGCCAGGCTTTAAAGTCTCAACAAGAAGAGCTTGACCCGGACGAAGGCGATAAATTTCCGCTCAGGCTGCGCGTCTTTGCTCCAAAACCCAGGTCAAAAAGGAGAGAAAGAAGGGATTGCAAGTGGTGAGAAGAACCCAAACACCTCTTACAGGTGTCCGTTATCCCTCTTACCGTTGGGTCGTCGTGCTCGTGATTTTTTTGCTAGCACTGTTTCAAAATATGTCCCTCCTAACAACGAGCATTATTAATCCGGTCTTACTGAAAACGTTTCATTTCTCTACAGCGCAAGTCGGCCTGTTAAGTTCGGTAGCAGGATGGATTGCTATTCCGATGGCTTTGATTGGCGGATATGCCGCCGACCGGTGGGGACCCAAAGTGGTCGGCGGAGTTTTTTTGGCGGTGGCATCCATCGGCAACTTCTTGTGGGCTGGTGCGGGCCAGATGAGTTCAATGGTCTTGTCGCGTATTGTCTATGGCTTTGGGGGAACTGGCGGATCGACACCGGTGGGAAACCGCGTCATAGGATATTGGACACCCAAAGCTGAACGGGGGAGAGCGGCTGCTATCTTTAATTTTAGTTTTCCGTTGGGGGTTCTGATTCTAACTGGCATCGGAGCTCCTTTGGAATTCTTGTGGGGTTGGCAAGCTCCTCTTATTGGATTGGGAATTCTAGGACTAATCGTTCTCGTTCTGTGGATGTTGCTGGTATCTAACCGTCCCGATCAGAGCCGTTTTGTGCCACCGGCTCAAAGCCATTATCTGAATGAACTGAAAGAGTCCGAGAAAATTCCCTTGAGGACCATCATTGCTTCGCCGACCCTGACCGGCACGGGCATAGCCTGGGCGCTTTCCGGATGGTCTTTCGTCTTCTTGGTGGCGTGGCTTCCCACGTATTTCGTAATGGTCAAGCATCTGAACCTCATGCAGGCTGGATTTGCGGCCGTAGGGCCCTGGGTGGGGGGAGCCGTGATGGGCCTCTTGGCTGGATTTATTACCGACTACGTCTTTGCGCGCACCAAAAGCCTGCGAGTGGCAAGAACCTATCTTGCGGCGTTGGGCCAATTTGTCTTTGGGCTTGCGATTTTATCCACACTCTTTGCCCAGTCGGTGATTACGGTAGCCATTTTGCTGTTTATCGCCGAAAGCCTTAATGAATTGTCCGCTTCCATTTTCCAAGTCATTCCTGTTGACACGTTGGCGCGCCGGGCGGGTTCGGCCACCGGATGGATTTTTTTGCTGGCCCAGCTCATGGTGACGTTGTCTCCGCTTATTACCGGAGCGTTCTTGATTCATGGGACTCAGTTTTTGCCGGCATTTTTAGTAGCGGGTATTTTGCCATTGATCGGGGGCGTGGTTCTTCTCACCATGGTTTATCCCGGTCAATTGGGACGAAAAACAAAAGTCCTCTCGACAGAGGCATAGAGAGCCAGGGACAGAGAACGGACAGGCACAACGATTGAGCGCCAAGAAAAACCGGGGACACGGGAGGATGTGGCCATGACGAACCGCGTGGATGTCGTGATGGTAGAAGTAGGGCCGGTGGGTCTCCCGTGCTCAGAACTCGAGGGAGACCAGTGGGTGCGGCCACTGGCTAATGATATGGAGTCGGCGAAACCCTCCGTGCCGGGGTGAGAGAATAAAAACGAATAGAGAAAAAGAGGGGGTTTTGATGGTGGAGCACTCCGAACAAGATCGGTTACTGAATGTCACAGACGCTATTTTCAGACCGTGGGACAATCCGGATGCTATCCAAAGGACTGCCGTGATTTACCGCAACCAAATTTGGTCTTACCGTCAGTTGATTGATGAAATAAACCGAGTGGGAAACGGACTTCTCCATATGGGTGTAGAGCCCGAAGATCGCATTTTACTAATCGGCTATGATTCTCCTTTTTTTGTGGCTATGCTGTTTGGCGCCATGAAAATCGGGGCGATTCCAGTTCCTGTGAATACCTATCTTTCTTCTCAAGACTATCGGTATTTTCTTGAGGACTCACGGGCTAAAGGTTTAGTCATTGAACCAGAAATTTGGGCCGAGGCGGCCCCGGAGCTCGGCCATGCTGTATCGGCTCTCAAATGGGTCATGCTGTTGCCGGGACTGAAAGATGGGTTTGTGCGTCCTCAAGGATATCCTGGTCCCTTTCTTTTTTATCAAGACTGGATTGGCCAGTGGGATAGGAGTCTAGAGGCTATTAAGACCTGCCGTGATGACATGGCGTTTTGGCTGTACAGTTCCGGCAGCACAGGGAAACCCAAAGCCGTGGTGCATTGTCATAAAGACATGGTGTTTTCCAATCAGGTGTATGCTCGCAATATCTTGAATGTAACGGAGCAAGACCGTCTTTACAGTGCATCGAAGCTATATTTTGCCTATGGGCTCGGCAATGGTTCTTATTTCGCTTTTGCTAACGGCGCATCAGTCGTGCTGGTTCCGGGCAAGGTGGACCCCCAAAACGTTTTCACCACCATTGAGACGACCCATCCCTCTCTATTTTTTGGGGTGCCTACGCTTTTTAATGCCATGTTAAGAATTGCCGAGCCTCATTCGCTGCCAGGAATGAGAGCTTGCGTGTCTGCCGGAGAGCCTCTCTCTCAGGAAATTTACTTGCGCTGGAAGAAACAGTTTGGGGTGGAAATTCTGGACGGCATCGGTTCAACCGAGGTTCTTCATATTTACATTTCCAATCGTCTGGGCCAATCCCAACCCGGAACCACAGGGACCGTGGTCCCGGGCTATGAAGTGCAGATTTTTGATGAGAATATGCAAGTGGTCAAACCAGGGGAGATGGGGGATTTGTATGTCAAAGGGGACAGCGTCGCTCCTTATTATTGGAGACAATATCAGAAAACACGGGAGAGCATGGTAGGCGAGTGGTTTAAGACCGGAGACAAATACTTTCAGGATGCTGATGGGCATTTTGTCTATTGCGGCCGGTCCGATGACATGATTAAGGTGGGTGGAATCTGGGTGTCGCCGATTGAAGTGGAAAATGTATTGGGACAACATCCTCTAGTCATGGAAGCCGCTGTTATTGGACAGCGTGATGAGCATGGTTTGGAACAACCTACGGCGTTTGTCGTGCTGCACTCCGAGGTAGCTGCCAGTGATCAATTAGCTACTGAATTGCAGAATTTTGTCAAGGAGCATTTGGCTCATTATAAATTTCCGCGCAAGATTCATTTCGTCACGGAACTTCCCAAGACTGCAACCGGGAAGATTCAGCGTTACCGGCTTCGGCAGGAGAGCATGTTATCGGCCTTCGATTGACAAGGTGAAGACGACCGATGAAAAGAGGCGATGGCCCATCCGTTTCGACGCCTTACACTTAACATTAAACCTGCGGTTAACTGTCAGGACTCTGTGAGGGTGTTAAAATTATTTCGCACGATTAGGACGATGGAAATGCTGCCATTGTGTGGTGTGTTCTGCTTGTAGCCACGGAGTTCGAAGACGCGGATCTGGACTTATCTGCCCTTTTTCAAGATTATTCAAATATGTCATGTCGGCAGTCATGCGGCGTTGAAATTCCTTCCCTCCGTACCCCACATGACCATGACCCGGGATGAGAATGTGAACGTCAGGTTGAACTGTGGATAGTAAACGCAAGGCCGCGCGGTAGTCTTTAATGGGATCAGATGCCATCAAGTCTAAGAGTGGAATTTCAACATCTGAGAGCATGTCTCCCGAGATGAGTACGCCGAAATCTGGAAAAAATAACGCGGCGTGACCGGGCGCGTGGGCGCCGTGTGTGATGATTCGCGCGGACGGCCCATCCCAGAATAGGCCGTCGTTCATAGGTTCAAGAGTGGTAAGGCGGCCGAACAAATCCAGATCGTGGCCGGGTGCAACCGGCATCATTTCCGCAACCATTACGTCACGGTGAGCTGCGACGTATTGAAGGGCCGCTTGAGTAGCATAACGAGGAACATCACCCAAGCCCTGGCTCCATAAGACGTGATCCCAATGAGGATGGGTGGAGAAGCCGCCGTTGACGCGAAATCCTGCTAAACGCAGATCCCACGTAAGCATTGCAATATCTTGCACCGTGACGCCGGGATCAATCACCAGGACGTGGCGGTTCGCCCCTTCGATTACGATTGAGTTGGTGAGATAAAGAGAACTGGTGGCTACGTAGACATTAGGGATAATTTCCAGGAGCCGAAACATACTAACACCTCGAAAAAAGTGTACAGCAAATCTTGGGTAGGAGAAGGCCCTTTTAACGGAAAAGTTGTGTCCGATAATAGAGATTATGTTAACTCAACAACAGGGGAGTCAAACAATGAAGCGTTTCCCTTGTGGACTCTCTCTAAAGAGATTTGATAATCCGAGCCGGGGCGCCTGCAACCACGACGTTTTCTGGAACATCACGGGTTACCACGGAACCTGACGCGATTACCGCATTATTGCCTATTGTCAGGCCTGGATTAATGACGCTGTGACCGCCAATCCAGACGTTGTTCCCGAAAGTGACCGATTTTCCGTACTCCAGCCCAAGGGCTCGGCTTTGCGGATCTAGTGGATGCGCTGCCGTATAAATATGAACGCCGGGCCCAATGAGGCAGTGATGGCCAATGGTGACAGAACACACATCTAGAACGACACAGTCAAAATTAAGAAATACATTGTCGCCCAGGTGTATATTGTAGCCGTAATCACAACGAAACGGGGGTTCGATGATTGTGTTTTCGCCCATGGATCCGAATAGTTCGTGGAGAAGGCGCTGTCGTTCGTCATACTCTGTTTCCAGCGTTTGATTAAGCAGCCGTGTCAATCGGCGCGCGTTTTCGCGTTCCTTTATCAACTCTTTATCCATGGCTTGATAATATTCACCAGCTAGCATACGTTCCCGTTCCGATTTTAGTGGCCTTGCCATGCGTTCCCTCCTAAGCCGAAATTACTCGAGTTTATCTAAATGCTGTTATCTGTTCAATAGTTCCATTTTATCCAGTGCGCCGTAAAACCCTGCTGTTTAGGGCGGGGATAGAAGGCGCTCGCCGTCAGGCGAAAGTTTTTTCGCTCTTTGATAATAGGATATATTGGCGGTTGTCTCCCGCAATCGTGGGAGGCGTAAAATATATCGCGTCGTCAAGACCAGACGTTAACAGGATTCGGCGAACGATCATTCCCAGTAACCGGAGACCTTCGGGCGACCGGATAGGGGGCTTTTGGCTAACTTAATAGTACCATGGTTAGCATATACTATCGCGTTTTGACCCAGAATGGTCTTCTCTAGGAAGAGTTTCCTACTTACAGTAGGACCGGGATTTGGGAGTGTTTCGGAAACTTGCTAGGTTTTAGTATCAGACAGCCAAGGGCAAGACTTCCCCTGCCCCTCTCTCCCCTCCCCTCTTACCTTCCGTCTCGTCCCCCTCTTTTAGATATGATAATAGTGGGGCCATGGCAGAACGAAAGAGATGTGCTTGTTTATGTTTCGACGGACCGCCGTGAGTTTTGTCAAGGAGTGGGCTTAACTCCTAATCAGTGGGAATTACATAAGTGGTGACTGGAAGGCCTCGCGCACTGGGTAGCTTGGCACAGTCAGCACGAAATAGAATGGGTCGCAGCGTCTGATTTTCGCACTGCGGTGTCCCTGTTGGCTTGTGAGTTGACGCGGGTCCGTGCA
>JAKBWA010000072.1 GCA_021841025.1 Bacillota bacterium
ACACGAGGGCGATGCCTCCGTATCCCAGTGCCCAGGCTTCACTCGCGGCCATTAATCGACGCAGTTTTTCATCTAAAAAGGGCGCCAGCCGTCCATACTTTTTCCGGATTTTACCTTCCATATCTTGAGTGTCTATCGTCGAATGCCTCCCTCTCTGCTGTGACCTATACATTCGACATTCCCCCCCTCTTGTCCTTTGCATAGTGAAAATTAATTTTTATAGGCCGCCTTAGTCTTGGCATCGGCAACTTTGCACTTAGTCTGGAATCTCATGATCCGTCGTTATCCAGGCCGCATCAAATTTGTTTGGTGCCTGACTCTGTCTGGAGGACTGGCGGCGGCGTGGCTAAACGTGGCCCATGCCCGTTTCTATCTGGCCATGGTTGCTTGGAACTATCATAGCCCGCGCCGTCCATTTTGTCGGCTTGTCCCTATCGTATGGCGGGGGTGAATTGGGTGAGGTATATCCGGCAACCCGAGGGGGCAAGATTATTGCGACTACTGTGTCAGCTTGGATTTTGTGGAACCAACATCTTCATTGACTAACCCTGGGCAGGTTATCATCATTGCCATATTGATTACATGATGCCTGGCACGCGAACTGGAAGTGGCAGACAGTAGGCTGGACGCTTTTGATGGCCCTGAGCATCACGGCATATTCCACGATAGATAACCGGGCCGTTCGCTTGATGTCTCCCGTCGTATATATTGCGTGTCAATTTCTCGGGACAGCTTTGATACTGACACCTCCGTCCCTGCGGGATCGCACTTCACTTCCTGCTGACCCTTCAGTGATTGCTGGCCTTTATGGGTCTAACCTCATCTCTTCTTATTTTCTTCTCCTATCAGCATGCGCCTGCAGCCCCATACTGGCTTTGCGTCAAGTGGGCATAGCAGTTTGCACCGATAGTGGGTTGGTGGATTCTCAAAGAACCCCTGGACTGCCCTGCCTTGTGGGCTTCGTTGAGCATCGCGGTCGGATCAATTTTAGTAATGCTCAAGTGACTGTCACAGACCGGCCGCATGCCAGGTGAAAGGCTTATTCGAAGTCATGACCCGAATATTTTTTGCGCATAGAACAATGTCCGAACACCTGGATGCCTATAAAGGGAATTCGGATGGGTTCCCGTATGCCATAGTCCCTGGATCACCCTGGTTTTCCTCTCCTGGGTCCATCGCCGTGTCTCAATACTTTTAAGCGCGGCAAGAAGTGCATTTTTTGCCTTTTCCACAACTCGTACGGGACCGTCAAATTAAAACAAAATTAATGACATTTTTTGTGTCAAAAAAGCAGGAATTTGTCGATTTACATCAAATTATTATTAAGGAAATCACAGCACATCCAATATATCTTCTATCGTAATCGACAGTTGGTAAAAATTTGCTGATTCTTGTTCCAAATTTCGGACAAGATGCGTTCTGTCTTTGTGTTCTTTATGCTCAGGAGGTTCTGCATGCGTCACAACCGAAAACACCGACACCCCAAAGTGGGGAAAACATTCACTGTGTTAGGCGTGTCCATTCTGTGTATCGCGTCGGCTAGTCTGTTAAGCAGTCAAAAAGCCAGCGCTTTCTCGCTTAACCAAATTCAATATGTACGTGTTAAAGGCACGACACCGGTCTTCGCTCTTTCTAATAACACACTTTATCATGTACCCAACGCCGCTTCTTTCGCTGCCATGGGCGGCTCGTGGCAGACTATCAAGACCGTTTCTTCTCTCAGTGGTGACACTTTGGGGTTGCCGATACTTGTGCCCTATCCGTCAGGCTCTCTCATTAAGACATCGTCTCAACCTGCGGTTTATCTCGTAGTGCACGGTATTCTTCGACACATTACCTCATCAAGTGTCTTTAATCAAATGGGATTAAACTGGAAAGCTATTCAGACAGTGCCTCAAATCTTGAACAACTGGCCCGCGGGGGCCGCCATTACCACGCCAATAAACTATTGGCCATCGGGAACGGTTTTACGGCAATCCGGCCAGCCACAAGTCTACGAGGTTGAAAACCACGTGCTGTTTCACATCACCTCGCCAGCAGAACTTCATAATCTCGGATATCAATGGAATGATATTCATGTTGTGGCCAAATTACCTTATCCAGTGGGTAACGGCTCAACCAAAGCCTTACGTTTCTATCCTAATGGCTCGCTCCTCAAGGTTCCAGGAAATCAGGCTGTCTACGTAGATGAGGAAGGAACGTTGCGACATATCCCCAATGCCACCCTCTTCCACAACTTAGGGTTCCACTTTGGCAACATCATCTCGGTCTCGACTCTCAGCGGTTACACCATAGGCCCAAGGCTGGGATCCACCGCGGTCCCGAATGACCCCTCTCAGCCTACGACTCCTTCACCGTCGCCTACGACTTCGGCCACTGGATTTTTGTCCATGGGCTACGGATATTATGCCGACAATGAACCCAACGGCGCCAGCAACTCGTCCTATCTGGACTTATTGCAAAATGGCAATGCTTTGTCCGTAATTAATCCAGTCTGGTACTATGTCAACGCAGCTTCAGGAGGGGGTTGGACTCTGAACGACTGGACTACCTCTATCCCTACCATCAATGGACAGACGAACGTGCAAGTGGTGACGCAGGCCGCGCATAAAGAAGGCGTACTCGTCATGCCCTCCGTCGGGATCTACTACAACCCGTCTTCAGGGCCCATCACAACAACAGCAAATCAGCAACAACTCGTCCAACAATTGGTTAACATTGTTCAAAAAAATGGCTATGATGGCTTAACCATAGATTTCGAAAGCCAAGGATCGGGTAATATGAGTGTGACTCAGGCTTCCAACCAGTATACGCAATTTATCCAGTTGTTGGGGAGCGCCTTGCATGCCAATGGGAAAAAACTCATGATAGCGGTATACGCGAGCCCCTATCCCTCAACGATTTACAACTATAAAGCCTTGGCTCCTTATGTCAATTGGATTAACGTCATGGCATATCCTGAGCACAACAGTTCTACACCCCCAGGACCCACGCAAGGATTTCCCTGGTTAGCGAATATTGTTCACAACGCTCTGGCTACCGGCGTCAACCCCTCACAAATTATTTTGGGTGTCGCTCCTTATGGCCACTCGTGGACATTCACGAACTCAGGCTCGACAGCAAACAATTTTGAGTCCAACCGTAGTATCCAAAACTACATTTCATCTCATCAGATTGCTCCTTTGTGGGACTCACGGGAAAAAACCATCGTGTTCACAACGGGACCTTTAGCTCAAACACCCCCAGCCTCTTTGTCCTATAACGTTAACACGAAGTCGCCTCAAGTCGCTAATCTACAGGCTATTCTGAATGTTGTGCTATTAGAGTACGCCATAACACACAATCAAACACCCCCGCCTTTGTTATGGGCAGCCGGTTACTATGGTTCTCAAACCGCTCAGGCAGTTGCCATGTTTCAGCAGGAATTTCATGTAGCCAATGCTCAGAGCGGAGTCTACGATCAGCCAACAGCACAAGCCTTGACTCAAGCCATCAACCAATATCAAATCAAGCAGACGCAATGGTGGGATCAAACCTCTCGTTCCTTTGCCGATCTGCTAAAATTAGCAATACAAGATCATCTAGCCGGAGTCGCGTCATGGCGGTTGCCGTTTGAGACCACGGGTTATTGGAATACTCTGACTGCGATGACGTCCATTTGGAAACAGTAAAAAGGAGAATCAACGTATGCGCAGATCATATCGTTCCATTCTAATGAGTACCGTGGTGGGTCTGGGTGTATTGGGCCTCGCATCGGGCTGTGGCCAATCATCTTCAAGTGCGGCGAACACGAGCTTCGGAGGCTCTTCTCACACGGCGACACCGAGCAGCAGTCCTGCCCCATCAAAAACGCCTACGTCCTCTTCTAGGGCGACACCCGTCTCCAAAACTCAGTCGCAGTCATTTCCCACTCCTCCGCCTCCTCAGGCCGGTGTCTACTCGGAAATGATTATTCGTGTCACCAACGTGACCTCACAGGGATCTACCACCATCAACGGACATCGATTAGATGTCTATTCTTTGAACGTCTCTGTGCATAACCCTACGTCCGCCATGATTCCTTTGAATCTCAACGATTTCACGGCAGAACCTCTTCACCAGGGCGCGTATTCTTATTCTTATAACGACGTCAAAACGTCACAGCTCCAGGCCAACACCTCTCTATTTCCGTTACCCGTGAAAGCCTCCAGCCCATCTAGCGTGGTACGCTACGTAAAGCCAGGGGCTTCAGTTCACGGTCTCGTGACCGTAATGCTGCCCCCCTCTTCCTCGTATCAGGTAGTATGGAGCGACTCGAATCATGCTGCCACCACATTTCAGGTACCCTAGTCTTCGTACTTGCGACAAGCCGGAATCCTAATGGCCGGCTTGTCGCAAGAACCTTGAACCCAATGAATCCGACAAAGACATCCTGGCTATTGCCTCGGCACACTGCATCAACTTCCGGTATACTGGTACCTAAGATCAATGAGGAGGGAATACAATGGCAGGATTAATAGACCGGGTAAGAACTATTCTGGGTGCCAAGGCTAATCGCGCTTTAGACGCAGTCGAAGACCCCACTGAGACCGTTGAATATTCTTACCAGAAAATGCAAGAAGCGATGCAAGAAACTAAGCGGCACATTTTGGAAGTCGCCACGGCACGTAAACAATTAGAGATGCAACTCCAAACATTGCAGCAAAAAGCTAATCAATATGCTCTCGACGCGAAAGACGCTGTGAAGGCTGGGCGTGACGACCTCGCGACACAGGCGTTATCCTTGAAAGCCTCCACCGAACAACAAATTCAAGATATGCAAAAGCATATCGACGAAACTCGCGCCGAGCAAGATAAACTGACTGCCTCCCAGCACAAACTGGAAGCACAAATTGAATCCTTCCGATCCCAAAAGGAAGTCATGAAGGCTCAATACTCTGCAGCCAAAGCAGAAGTTCAAGTCGGAGAAACAATACACGGTATAACCCAACATGCCGAAGACGTTTCGGGGGCCTTGCAACGAGCGCAAGATAAAATCAGTAACATACAAGCCAAAGCTTCGGCCTTGGATGAATTAGAATCCTCTCCCGACATAAATGCCTTGTCACAATCGGATAGTGGAGATACCATCCGTCAACAACTCAATGCTGCAAACAGCAATACAGCAGTACAGGATGAACTGGAAAAACTCAAACAGGAAATGCAACAATCCAACAAGCAGTTGGATTCCTCTTCAGACAAATCCACCGAGTGAGCGGTACCCTTGAGGCGAGAAAGAATCAGAGGAGCCCTATGTGGCTCCCCTTTTCATCATTCAACCTTGGCTTTGTCAACGAAACTTGCTGGTGTCCTACTAATCCCTTACCGATCTACAGCCAAGCACCTGGGTCCAAAGCCTCCAAACCAAGAACGTGCTTGACAAATACTTAGATTCACGTAATGGTTAAATTAATGGCGATTGAAAACCTCAAGAAGACTCACGGCCCAAAGATTACTCAGAGGCTTGAAGCGGTCAGGCTGATCCGAACCAATCTTCTACGTCCTTCTTATTCAGGCGCACAAGATCACGTCTAATCCGCAATCCAGGTAATTTATGCTCCTATGGGAATTTTTTCGAGGAGGGCCCCTATGAGGGAAACAAAGCAAACCACCATTCATTTTTCCGAAACCATCTATAAACGCCTAGAACAGGCCAGCGCAGCCACGGGGCTCACAATTAACTCTCTCGTCACTATTGCCTGTTTGGACTGGCTCAGGCGTCACGAGAATCACCTAATCCTATGGGAACAGAGTCCCAAGTGCCCTCATGAGAGGGAATAGTTGGCGTGTCATCTTTCGTCTTTCGTGGTTATGCAGAAGGCGATTCATCGACAAAAATCCGGTGATATTCCGCCATGGTAATTCGAACGTCCCGGGCCTTGGCTCCTTCCGATGGCCCGACATATCCCCGTTCTTCCATGGCGTCAATGAGCCGGGCAGCCCTCGTATATCCCACTCGCAACCGGCGTTGAAGCATTGATGTGGAGGCCTGGCCACTTTCTACCGCGATCTTGACAGCCTCAGGAAACAGTGGGTCGCTTTCCTGAACTGGAGTCCGCTCACCTCCGCCCGCTTCTTGAAATTCTACCGTGTCTTGCGATGTTTGTTGTTCGCCATGCTGGATAACCCATTCGACAATCCTTTCAATTTCCTTTTCTCGAATAAAGGCTCCCTGAATGCGCTGAGCCTTCGTGGCACCGACGGGATGAAAGAGCATGTCCCCGCGCCCTAGTAACTTTTCCGCGCCCCCGCCATCCAATATGGTTCGCGAATCAACTTGACTGGAGACCGCGAAGGCAATTCGAGATGGAATATTGGCCTTAATCACCCCAGTGATGACGTCAACCGAGGGACGTTGGGTGGCAACGACTAAATGGATTCCGGCCGCACGAGCCATTTGCGCTAAACGAGCAATAGACTCTTCCACATCTTGCGGAGCGACCATCATTAAATCAGCAAGTTCATCGATAATCACGACAATCAGCGGCAATCGCTCTTCGGCCGCCTGCGCCTGATTGTAACGGTTGATATCGCGCACCTGGGTTTCAGCAAACAATCGGTAACGTCTCTCCATTTCCGCCACAGCCCAGCGCAAGGCTCCAGCAGCTTTTTTCGGTTCCGTCACAACCGGACTCAAAAGATGAGGAATGCCGTTATAAATTGACAGCTCCACAACTTTGGGATCAATCAACAAAAGACGCACGACGTCGGGGCTGGCCCGAAACAGAAGGCTAGTAATAAGCACATTGATCAATACACTCTTTCCCGAGCCTGTTGCTCCTGCCACTAAAAGATGGGGCATTTGATCCAACCCGGTCACAATCGGTTCTCCGGCAACGTCCCTTCCGAGCGCCACTGTCAATGGGGAAGGCGATTGTGCAAATTGAGGACTTTCCAAAACTTCTCTGAGTAACACCGGAGTCACTTCATCATTAGGCACTTCGATGCCAATGGCCGATTTGCCCGGAATCGGAGCTTCAATGCGAACACCCGTCGCAGCCAACGACAGAGCAATATCGTCGGACAAATTGACAATCCGGGACACCTTAACCCCAGGCGGAGGAACGATTTCAAAACGGGTAATGGTAGGTCCCTGACTCACAGCCCCCAAGCTGACATTAATGCCAAACTGATGCAAGGCATTGATGAGGATATCCGCCCGTTCATTGGCACTCTGGCCCAAACGCCCCCCCTTATGGCCTTCTGGGATCGCTAGTAGACTCAAAGGGGGTGGGACATAGTTCACACCATATACCGGCGACAAATTTTTGGCAACGCCAGGGCTCTCGGCAGTTCTCCCTGCCTCAGCAACCGGTTTCCTTGGCGATGGCGTCATATTTGCCGAGGATGTTTCGGTGACCAAGTCGCGGCCAGCGGAAGATGGGCCACTAACAGGATGTGGACTCTTGCGCTTCCGGAGAGACGCTCGCTGTTCTTCAGTTTTAGTGTCATCCACCGGCGGATAGATCCAATCCCGTAATCCACGGCTGACAACAAGCCCTACCCGGAATACCCCCTTGAGCACGGTAGACAACACCGCTGCCACGCGATTTCCCATAGTTAAAGCACTCGACCCTGTATATAACATAAGTCCAATAACGACGAGGACAATGCCTAGTAAAAATGCCCCGGTAGGTGCAATCGCTCCGGCAATTCCTCCTTCTAGCCAGGTCGGAACCCAACCCGCCGCTGGTTTATCAGCTAAAGGCAGGAGGACAAATACGCCAGCTACCATTAAAATCACACCCCAGCCCCGTCTATGTCCCGTAAACGAAGGCCGGCCCAGCAGCCGCAAAATACCGGCAGTCAAAACCAAGCCGGGGATAGCCCAGGCAAATAGACCAAAACTGAACGTCATTCCATAAGCCAAATCCCGAGTAAGAGCACCGGAATGCGGAAAAATCAACGACAAATAGCCCAACAAACCCAAGGCAACCAAAAGGATTCCGCCAATTTCACGTCGCATGTCCTTGGAAATTTGTTTGAGCACTGCCAGCATTCAAAGTCCTCCTAACCATAACGTCACAAGTCCCAAAATCAATGTATACCATCCAAATTGGCGCCACAAACGTGTTGCCTCCAGCGCACGCTTAACCCATTCTATCGCAAAAACCCCACTTATGGCAGCCACTCCCACCCCGATCGCCATCGCGGATAACGAGATGTTGGCAAAGGGGGACACCGAAGAGAAGGTCAAGACCATGGCACCAACTGTCACCGGTATTGCCATGTAAAAAGAAAACCGGGCAGCTTCTTGAGGCGAGAGCCCCAAAACCCGACCGGCAAATATCGTCGAACCCGATCGTGACAGACCAGGCCATAATGCCATCGCCTGCGCTACCCCAATCACAAACGTCTCAAGCCAGGACATGTCCTTAATTTCTCTTGTGCCATAACCCGAATGAGGTGTCATCCACAACGCCGCTGTCGTGGCTAGCCAGCCTGCCCCCGCACCCAGAGGTATGAACCACTGGGTAATCCACATCTTTAGTGAATAGCCAACCATCAGAGCTGGGACCGTCGCCGTGACAATTAAGGCAACTGTCTTTCGATCACTGTTTTGTCCTTGAATAGCACCTCTCATCACGCTAATCAAATCATGACGGTACCCTGCGATGATTGCCAGCAGAGTTCCTCCATGCAACACTACTTCCCATTGACCTTCCTGACTCACGAGACCAAAGAAGTTTCGAAGGATGATCAGATGACCTGAAGAACTAATCGGTAAAAATTCACTCAAGCCCTGAACCATTCCTAATAAGATTGCCCTCCACACACTCGTCTCCTCCTTCTGCTAATGGCCTATAGGAGGATTACGCAAAATATGTCCACAAACGGAAATTTTTCCGGTCAAGGCCGCGAACTCAAAAGCCTCGCCTAAGGAACACACATCCAGGAGGACCGTTTTATCCTTCTCGGAACAGGGCAAAAAATTGGATGTTTAGAGGCAATATAATGCCATCAAGGAACAAGAGCAATTTTTATCTCTAGGCAATATGTCTCGGTTACTGCGTGTCAGCCCCCCAAAGGATTCAACAACAGCAGAAAGAAAGGGAAATTTAAGAGTTGTGTTCCCCGGCAAACCAAAAGCTACACAGTATTCGACAAATTGAAAAAATATTCGGGCCTACGAGTGAGAATCGGTGGTGATTTACACCCCGGCAGGGCTGTAGCGCAATGCCAAAAAATAAGGATACCCTAACAACTGCAGCACCTCGCAATGGCAGAAGGGCGAGAATTTCAGCCCTTGCCGGTTGAATACCCTCACCGTTTAGCGCTGTTGATAGTTAATGCTTTCTATGTCCATCACCAATGCCAAATTAGTTCACCGCCAGCATGCCATGACGAAGGATAGGTGTCATCGGATGTTTTTGGCTTCTGATGAATCAAGTGACTATACCGATAATCTAGGACAGGTTTCCTATTACAGCCGCTGAACCTCTAAAATCATGAGTTCCGGCACGGAGCACGGAAACCCCCTAGCCTTTGTTGCGCGCCGCTAGGCTACGGATACTGGAACATACTGAAACGCGCTTGTTAGCTTTACTGAAGATCTCGGGTGATCCGCTCCTGCCTGATCACGGCTCTAGACATGCGTTACACAGTCTTAACGACAGGAAGCGACTACGTGACAAGATCAGCGATCGATAAATTCGTATTTTTCGCATTTTGGCGGCAAATAGGAGTTCCATGGGGTGCCGTATGTCAATCAGAATTTTAGGACAGTGGGCTTCCATCGGCATCGCAGCCGATCTGATTGGTCGCAGGTCGTGCTCAGTGGAATTTCTCGCGGAGTCGGACTTCTGTGGCAGGTGGCGCTTTCATTCTATGACAACCTTGATCCCAGGGCAGCATTCTGAGTGCTCTGGGTGAGGCCATGATCCTCTTAAGTTCTAAGAGTGTTCTAACCCCCGATTTTTGAACACGTGCAGCCTCTCGCGTCTTCGGGCTCAGTTTTCCATTGAATGACAGAAGATGACGAATATTTTCCACGCCATCAAGAAGGTATCTCCCCGGGGCTTATGAGTCAAGCTGCGACTTGTTCATGCCTGTCGCGGCAAACTCGCTCATGTATGAATGCACTATTCTGTCAACGGCCAAATTGGGAGCGGCGGGGTTTGTCACGAGTCAAAAAAGAACAGACCCCGCATTTGCCAATGCTTTAAAACAAAATCGTTGCCACTACTCTATTTGGCTGAAAACGCTGATCGAGATAATCTTGAGGATCCGAAGATACAAGCCGTTCTAGTCGAAAATATCCGTCCTTATCCCGGCGGATCAAGCACAGGCGACCGTCAATCCACCATTCCTGGATGGGTGTAGCGGCCGGTTTTTCCATAAAGATGTCATCTAAGGATAAAGGAGTATAAATTGTCATTGCCTAATGAACCTCCTGTCGAGTTTTCCTATTCTCGGTCTTTTTTTTTCGCATGAGCCTTGCGTACAAGAGAAGGCTTGTTCTGGTTAATCATTCCATTAAGGTGATCCAACGCCTGGTCAATTCCCCCCACCTCGTCTATGAGACCGGCATTCACAGCGTCTTTTCCGACGAGGACTGTTCCAATGTCCCTAGCCAGTTCTCCCGTCCGAAACATCAACTCCCGAAAGCGCTCCTCCGTAATATGTGAGTGATTGATAACAAAATTCACTACCCGGTCTTGCATTTTGTCCAGATACTCATAAGTCTGCGGTACTCCAATGACCAGGCCATTCATCCTAATAGGATGAATGGTCATGGTTGCTGTGGGGGCAATGAAGCTATATGTTGTAGCAATGGAAACCGGGACACCAATTGAATGTCCTCCACCTAAGACTAAGGAAACCGAAGGTTTAGACAGACTGGCCACCATTTCAGCTAAAGCCAGTCCAGCTTCCACATCTCCACCGGCCGTATTTAAAATTAAGAGAAGACCTTTAATATCTTTGCTTTCTTCGATGGCCACCAACTGAGGAATCACGTGTTCGTACTTTGTGGTTTTGTTTTGAGAAGGAAGAACAACGTGACCCTCAATTTGGCCAATAATCACCATCGTGTGAACTCGAGATTTCGCCGTAGGAATTTTCGCCGAACCAAATTCTTGAATGTTGTCAGCCGTGGATTGTGCTTTCTTCTTCTCGGAATCAGGCACCCGAGGTTCTTCGGTCTCGCCAAAAATGCCAAGATGTGAACGTCGCACTCATTTGCCCTCCTTCTTCTTGCGCTCTATTGTAGTGTTTGATAATCTCCGGCTTTCATACCACTCCTCCCTCTCTTCAGCTCTCGTTCTGAGTGAAACCGTCGTAGCGTGGCAAAAGAAGATTTTTGTCTTTAATAGGGATAGATATTGACAGGTTTCATAGTCTTGTACCAAAGAGGTGAAGACTATGCGCGACTTAGGTGGGTTAATAGCCGGCACAAGCATTAGTCACTTGTTCATAAAACTTATCCGTGTTGGTATTCCACCATTTTTTCTGTCCTTGGGTGTCACGCTAGGTGGTGGGTTATTAGGTGCCTTGGGATTGTGGTTTGCGGGAAAAGGGCCTCAAGATCCCGCCATCACCGCCTACCGCATTCGCATATGGGCCGTAGCCATTTCCATCGGAGGGACCTTTACGGTCTTGGAAAATCTTGAACGCGGCCTCTCAACTCATGCTCTGCCTGCGATCTTGCGAGACACCGTGAGTATCATTATGGCCTATTTGGGAGCTCAGAGCGGCTACTGGATCCTGAACCAGCTTGCCAAACCATGAAACGCGTGAGAACCTTTCTGCAATGGCCCATCTTTCTTTTAGGGCTCTTGACAGGGCTTTCACTCATGCAAGGCGAGACATCGCAAGAACGGTTGCAAACGGCTACCTCACTCAATAAATGGCAGGCTCGAGCACAATACTGGCAAAGAGAAGCCACTCGATTGCAGGAAGAACTCGGGTCGATCAACCGCAAGTCCGAAAGGCATCTGTACATTCAAAATGTCATGGTTACAGTCATCAAAAGTCCCGTACCCAAGGATGAAGTGATTGAAGCCTTATCTCCGTATACCCAAGCTCTTCTTGGCTTGTCATTGCAATACCTGAAATTGCCCGTCATTTACCATGTCTTTAACAACCGCATTGTAGTTATTGGTAGCCGCCTCTATCAGATTCGCGTTGAGGCATTGCTGTTGGGTCCTCATTCCGAATTGCTCATATCCGTTCAGCCCAGTCCATCCTCATCCTCTTTGTAATGATGAAACTTGCATATGCCGACCCAAAATCGCCGTCGCCGAAATACGCAACCAGAACCCTTATCACCATTTTAAAATTACGGTGGCAATTATGCTTCTTTCGTATAAAAAGGGCCCCCCTTAGGGCGCCCTTATTGAGCAACGACTTCATGTTCGACGGATGTGCTACCTTCGTTTAGACTTCGATGATAATTGGCAAAATCATGGGACGCCTTTTGGTGCGGTCCCATAAAAACCGTCCCAATGTATCTCTTACGAGTGCTTTGATAACCGACCACTCGGCGAGATGTCCACCTTCCATCGCCGTCAAGGCCGCTTTCACCCGGTTACGTGCGTCATCCAGCAAAGCCTCGGACTCTCTTACATAAACAAATCCCCGGGATACAATATCAGGCCCCGACACTAGTAAACCCTGGGCATCCATCCCCACTACGACAATGAGAATGCCGTCATTGGATAATTGTTTACGGTCTCTGAGCACAATATTACCTACATCTCCGACACCAAAACCATCAACGAGGACTTTTCCGGACGGCACTTGCCCTACAATTTGTGCCGTGTCCTTCGTGAGCTCAAATACCGTGCCGTTCTCGCCAATTAAGACATGAGAAGGATCCATTCCCACGTCACGGGCCAACCGAGCATGATGAACCAAATGGCGATATTCACCGTGCACGGGAATAAAGAACTTTGGCTTAACGAGATTCAACATCAACTTCAGTTCCTCTTGGCATGCATGACCAGACACATGAATGCCTATGCTGGGGCCATAATGTACGTCAGCACCTAAACGGTACAGATTATTTACGGTCTTGGCTACCATCTTTTCGTTGCCCGGGATCGCCGTCGCCGAAATAATCACCGTATCTCCGGATATAATTTCGACCTTTTTGTGGTCGGAGGTAGACATCCGTGTTAAAGCCGACATTGGTTCGCCCTGGGAACCCGTAGTTAAAATCAAGACTTTATTAGCAGGCTGCTTTAGAATGTTATCCAGCGACATCCAAGTGCCTTCCGGAAAATTGAGATAATGCAGCTCTGTCGCTTTTTCCACCACGTTTTCCATGCTTCGTCCCACCACAGCCACGTGACGTCCATGACGAATGGCCGATTCGACGACCTGCTGGATCCGGTGGACCTGAGATGCAAAGGACGACACCAAGACACGGCCCGGAGCTTGTTCAACAATGCGGTCCAAAGTTTTACCAACCGTTTTCTCGGAAGGAGTGTATCCCGGCCGCTCTGCATTCGTACTATCTGCCAATAACAACAATACCCCTTCTGACCCTACTTGTGCCAACTTATGAAAATCCGCAATATGGCCATCGACAGGAGTATGGTCAAACTTAAAATCACCGGTATGAATAATCGTGCCTATCGGATTACGAATGATAAGGCCGGTCGCATCGGGAATCGAGTGATTCACACGGAAAAACTCTACCGAAAAACTTCCAGCGCGGACAATATCTCCCGGCTCCACAGGGTGAGACTTGGGATGTAGACTAATTTGATGTTCCTGGAGTTTCATCTCTACAATTCCCAAGGTCAACCGCGTACCATACACCGGAACTTGAATATGCTTCAAAAAGTATGGAATACCACCAATGTGATCTTCATGACCATGAGTCAAGAATATTGCACGAACACGATCTTTGTTTTCAATGAGATAGGTGATGTCGGGCAAAACCAGATCTATTCCCGGCATGTCGGGTTCTGGAAATGCCAGTCCGCAGTCAATCAAAATAATGTCATTGCCGTACACCACCGCCGCTAAATTCTTGCCAATCTCTCCTAATCCCCCAAGGGGAATAAATTGCAACTTTCCGGGTCCTGGGCGTGCCAGTTTCCCCACCTCCTAATTTTCCGCACACGGAGCACATCAAAATGCCCCTAGCCTTCCGACTAGGGACTTATGCCAGGGGCACTTGATTTAAGGCACGCGGTATTGGCCCCGTCCCGTCCTGTTCCAACCCTTGCATGCCATTGACCACCGAGCACTAAGTCGTTGTCAATAGTATAACTCGATGGTCAGCCAGCATGCAATCACAGAAGATGATTTTCACCGGTGAGACCCTAGGTTCGATCTCGATTATTCTCCAATCCTGGCACGTCCTGTAGTGAGTCTGTCGCTAAATGTTGCTTAGCGTACACATAGGCTTGCAAAAGAGATTCAAAGACCTGATCCTCCGGCATAACCAAAGGCTTGCGCACCCAGGGACCAATCAATCCTAAACGTGTCAAAAGCCATTTAAGAGGTAAAGGGTTCGACACCACAAACAGCTGTTTAAATAGTGGCCACAGGCTGTCGTGAATACTTTGTGCCAAGGCAATGTTTCCGGCCAAATACGCCTTCGTCATGTTCAGCATTTCGTTTCCTACAACGTGAGAGGCTACTGATACCACTCCGTAAGCCCCTACTGCTAATCCGGGCAGATATAGCGCGTCGTCTCCGATATAGACCGGAACTTCTGAAGAAAGTATTCGACGCAATTGCATGATCTGGTCAAGCGACCCCGATGCTTCTTTTACCGAAAAAGGACCAGGTATTCGGTGAACAATGGTCGCAATTGTCTCCGCATCAACCATACTGGCCGTTCGCGACGGCACATTATACAGCATCAGTGGGCAGTGAACATGACGGCCCACCTCGGAATAATGTTGAATCAAGCCCTCAGCCGTGGGTTTATTGTAGTAGGGGGACACTACGAGCAACCCGTCCACTCCCCACGATTCCGCCGCTGTGGATAGTTCTACTGTCGCTCGGGTATCATTGGTGCCGGTTCCCATCCAAATCGGAAGTTCTGGAGTAGCGCCACGTACCGCTTCATAGAGAATTTGACGCTCATTGAGATTCAAACTAAAGGCCTCCCCTGTGGAACCAGCCAAAATGATACCGCCGGAGTTGTGGTCCCGAAGATATCGGGCTAGTCCGGCGGCACTTATGATGTCAACATTTCCTTCTTTTGTGAAAGGTGTGGCCATTGCCGTAAAAAGTCGTGGCCAAATCATTTCCTGGGCACCTCCTCATCCAAATGAAACTGTCGGTGTAAAGCGAAAACTGCCTTCTCCATATTATGGCGGTGCAACAGGAGGGTGATAGTTGAATGAGAGTCTGCCGACTGCAAAATTTCAATGTCAGATTGTGCCATAGCTGCCATAACTCGCCCCATGACTCCCGGCAGTCCTTGGATAGCCGAGCCCACAATGGAGACTTTAGCTCGATCATCGTAAGCCTCGTATGCGTATCCTAAGTTTTCCACAATTTGCTTGGTGGTCTCCGTTTTCTCAGGAGGCACACAGAAATACACGCGGTCGGGAAACAGATTAATCAAGTCCACGGAAACGCCGTTTTCTCCTAACGACATGAAGAGATGATACGCCCAATCCTTTACCATTGAAGAACGTGGAGTGACATTAAACTGCATCAAATGATGCAATTGAGTAATTCCCGTGACAGCATGATCTGGATCCCGATGTCCCCACGGATCTAACGTTCCATGACCTGCCGCTATCAAAGTCCCTGTTGATTCCGAAAATGTCGACCGCACTCGAATAGCTACGCCGGATTGCCGCCCAATTTCTACGGCCCGCGGATGAATAACACGGGCTCCCAAATTTGCGAGTTGAAAGATTTCTTCATAGTCCAGCTCAGCAATGGTGCGAGCATCGGGCACAATCCGGGGATCAGCAGTTTTAATGCCATCCACGTCAGTAAAAATGTCGACGACAGATGCGTTGAGTGCGGCGCCCAAGGCAACCGCTGTCGTGTCAGATCCCCCGCGCCCTAAAGTCGTCATGCGGCCGTCGGCAGTCCGCCCTTGAAAGCCCGCCACCACCGGTATGGTTCCTTCTGCTAACAAGCCCTGCAACAGCTGGGGTCGCACTTCAAGAATTCGAGCATCGCCAAAGTTATCGTCTGTAATAACCCCTGCCTCTCCTCCACTCAATACCCGGACGCTCAGTCCCCGGTCGCGGAGATTTGAGGCCAAAACCACTGCACTTATGATTTCTCCGCAAGAGACTAACAAATCCCGTTCTTGAGCCGGAGTGTGATCCTTTCCTGCAATAAGATCCAATAAAGTATCAGTGGCATAAGCATCTCCTCGGCGTCCCATTGCGGAGACGACAACCACCACTTGGTCATTAGACTGTTTAGCTCGATGGACCCACTGGGCAACGATTTCACGACGATCGGCATCTCGAACGGACGTGCCGCCAAATTTTTGAATAACAAGTGCCACACAAGTCCTGGTTTTAAAACCCACGATAATTGCACGAAGGTTTTTCGACTCTCGCGAGCCCCGGATCTCAGAGAATTTATTCCGCATGAAGGGTTTTGTCGATAATTTCACACAGGGAAAACAAATCACCTGGCCATCTGCCCATTCTCTAGGGCATCCTCTTTATCAGGTGTCCGTCCAAACCTTTCAACATGCAGCGGTATCCGTCGCCACGTGTATCCGGCAGGCGCTCCGGAAACCAGGTTCCTCCTTTCTACGTTTACGGTTTGGATTTTTTGGAACTGTTTGGCCTAATTCTATCTGTTGTTCTTGCTCTTTTTCGCTCTGCTAAGTCGCAGAATTATTCCCTTCTGCCCAGTAAACAAAAGATGAACTCTTCGCCGTTTGCCGGTTCCAATTCGGTTTGACTCGTATTGTCCAAGTAAAAGTCAACAAAAATCGAGCCGACCTTCAGAATATAACCCTGATTGCCTAGGCAAAAAGAGAAAATATCCCGATTTCCACTTGCCACCCCCCTCACCTGAGTGTTCTTTTCAAGATGTCTGTAGGGGAGTTCTTATTGGTAGTTGAAGGCATTTCAGTCTCGGGTCTCACTCACACTGACAATTCGCCAAAGTGTCCACGTCCAAAATTCGCGTCGATAGTATTCATCTGTAATATATTCAGTGTCCAGAATTTGTCAAAGCCACCGAGCCAAAAGAGTTTCAACAATTTGAACAGCATTGGTTGCAGCCCCTTTTCGTAAATTGTCCGCAACCACGAACATATGCAATCCATTGTCTACAAACAAATCCCGGCGCAATCGCCCTACCAGCACCAAATCCTGATTGGCGGCGTCCAAAGGCACGGGAACCTGGCCTTGGTTCGGGTCATCCACCACGGACAATCCTGGAGAACTGCCCAAAAGATTGCGTACGTCAATTAACTCAAAAGACTTGGCCGTTTCCACGTAAACCGACTCAGCATGAGACACAAAAACCGGAACTCTTACCGACGTTGCGCTAACCGCTAACGGTTCACCAAAAATCTTTTGTGTCTCCCGAGTTAGCTTCCATTCCTCGCCTGTGTAGTCTTCCTCGCCAAACTTGTCACAGTAAGGCAATACGTTAAAGGCAATGGGTGTAGGATACGTGCTAGGTTCCACATCCTTGTGATGCAGATAATCGTCCGCTTCTCGAGCAAGAGTCTCCATGGCCTCCCGGCCGGTACCCGATACCGCCTGATATGTTGACACGATTACACGCTTTAGGCCATATTGCCTTCGTATGGGCTCAAGCGCAACAACCATTTGGATAGTGGAACAATTCGGCGAGGCGATTAGTGCAGCGTCTCTCGCCGCTTCCCCATTGACTTCTGGCACAACGAGCGGCACGGAAGGATCCATGCGAAAATAGCTCGATTTATCCACAATTGTCACTCCCTGGGCTATCGCCCGTGGAGCATAAATACGACTCGCATCCGCACTTGCTGCAAAAAACGCGATTTGAACCGATGCCCAATCCATTGATTCAACGCTACGGACCGGAATTTCTTCTCCTCGAAATTTCACCGTACGTCCCTGGCTTTCCGTTGCAAGGGCGACAAGATTGCGCACCGGAAATTTTCTCTCTTCAAGAATTTCTAATATTTTCTGCCCAACCAACCCTGTGGCACCTAAAACAGCTACATTGACGCCATACACCTGGCACTTTCACTCCCTTGACGTTATCGTTCCCACTCGACAAGCATCGGCTGAATCTGCTCATGTTCTACGGCTTTGTGAATAGAAGGAATAATCAATTCGAGATGAGCGTCCAATGACCGGGGCTTACGAATGGGATCATCTTGCCCAAACGGTACAAAATAAATATTGCGGGCACTCAAAAGCCGCCCCAAGTTCATCGCGTTCATACCCAGCAAATCATTAGACGTAATAGCTAACAAAACCGGTCCTTGGTTTCGTAACTGGGCTTTCACTGCCATCGTAACGGGTGAATCATTGATGGCATTGGCTATTTTCGCCAACGTGTTGCCCGTACAAGGCATTACAATAATAATGTCAAACCAGTGTTTAGGACCGCTAGGTTCTACTTCGGGAACAGACGTTAAAATTGGCTGATCGGTCACTGCGCGAATTTCGTTTCGCCAGTAATCCGGTGAACCAAACCGCGTCGAAACTTGCAGCAACGACGATGATACAATAGGTGTGATCACCGCCCCTGCTTCCGCCAATGTTTTCATTGTAGCGATAGCACGGTGCATATTGCAATGGGACGCAGCCATAGCCACTCCGATTTTTACTCCCGAAAGCTCCATCTCGCGCACCTCACTCATGCAATTTACCCCCTTTGTGTTCTGATGACACGCCCTGGCTGATCATGAAGAATGGTTGTCAGAGTTTCCCAAATAATTTCAGCGGCTCTTCGCGGAGCAATATGCCCTGGAACTCCTAAGTACGACTCATAACGCGCTAATACCGCGGGGTCGTGAGCAATAGACGAAGATAATCCACCTGGCTTCGAGGCCACGTCTATAATCCAGGCTGGTTCTGTGGCCTCGACCCAATCCCGGGTCAATACGGGCGCAGGAATGGTATTGAACACACCGTCAACTGGCGGACACCATCGAGGGTCTAGAGAATGGACAGGAAACCCCATGGCCGACGCCATTGCGCGTTTTTCCACAGTACGGTCAAACACTTCCGGCATCGCCCCATAAGCTTGCAAGCGCAACGCCAAAATAGAACCCACACGTCCAAACCCCAACACTGCAACCGGCCGGTGATAAAGAGTGAACCCCGAACGGCCAATCGCTGACTTAATTGCACCTTCGGCTGTTGGCACGGCATTTAACCACATGAATGTGGTTTGATTTCGATATTCAATAGTCTTGAGCCCCAGACTTTCCGCGCGTTCCTTAACCGGCCGGGCAATCAACCCTGCAGCCACTACCCCTCCTTCCCGGAGATCGTGAAAAATCTCGGGAGTCATTACAACCTCCCCGTCCATCGTCTCCATACATCCCTTGTCATCAATACCGGTCATGGGACCGATAAAGATATTAAGCGGCGCTTGACCCGGATGAAATGGTGCCACCCCTTCTACATGGAAACCCAGTGATTTGACTTCATACCCCTGATCTTCCAAAAACCGACATAGCCATACATCTCGGAAATCCCCGCCAGCCACCACAACACGCGCTGTCATGAATCATCCCATCCCTTCTCCCAGAAACAACGCTGGATAGACTTTCTTGATGCGATGCCAACATCTCTCCTCGGGTTCACTATACGAGGAGGCGGATAGGACGGTTCCCTTTTTGTTAATACCATTAAATGGCACATAAAAATCCGGGAGATAAGTCTCCCGGATTTATGCCTCATTCGTAGCAATTACTTTAATGAACGTGGATGTCGCTGGCACCGTTTTCTTCGAAGAGTCTTTTCGCCTTATCTACTTCGGGTACATCAGAGCGAACCATCAAAAGAATTTTTCCCTCTTTCAATCGCTGTTCATACTCATGACTTTCGTTTTTCGGAATTCCGTAGTCCATCAGCCCGCCCGCAACACCCCCGGCGACGGCCCCCGTGAGTGTGGCCGCAAGAGGGCCAGCCGCAATAATGGGACCAATCCCAGGGATCGCCAGTGCTCCGACACCAGCTAAGAGTCCGGTTACACCGCCAATCGTACTGCCCCACCCTATACCGCTAGATAAATCGTGCATTCCGTCACCAGGATGGCCGCCTTTCATTTTGCCATCATCACGGGCCACCAACGAAATGTCCTTCTCCGGCACCCCTCGCCGTTTTAATTCGTCCACCGTTTTTTCTGCATCACGGTGATGTTGAAATACCCCAATAACTGTTTTTTCCATACCATCTGCGCCTCCTTTTTGTCACATACTCGGAACTAGTATGTCCATCCCGACAAAAAGAGTATTCAATTTTGGGATCCTTGACGACGCAATTGGTCGTCATCCAGATCGACTATCATGACTTCTGGTCCAATGCGCCGGATAGATGCCCAAGGAATCATTATGGGGTGCTGAACTTGACGCCCAAATCTGCCTCGAGGGGGAACCAAAATGGTATGAATTTCGCCATTTTGGGGATCAATTTCCAGGTCGGTATCCCCCAATGCTCCTAATCGACTGCCATTAGATAAATTTATGATTTCTTTTGCCGCCAGTTCACTAAAACGCATAAGACGTCCCTCCTTGGGAAAGCTTATGCGGTAAATCCTTGATTTAGCACCGGCCTGATGGAATCGACTGGCCCCGAAGCCCCGATAGCCCACGGGCTGCCATGAAATAACCGGTGCGCCGTCACTCGAATCTCGTCACATGTCACTTGCTCTAATTGAGAAAGACGCTCACGTGGATCTAACGGCATCATCCCGTAAAGGGCATACAGACCTAGCCGCATCACACGGCCGTCCGGAGTTTCCATCGCAAAAGCCATAGACGTTTCCGCTTGTGTTAACGCAAGGTCCCGTTCTCGACTTGAAGGTGGAGTGAGCACCAATTGTTGAATTTCGTCGCGGGCGACTTCTAACGCGCGGGGCACGGAGCCCGGGCTCAAAGCCATATAGACCGACAACTCGGCCCAATCTTTCAGCGCCGAGTATGATGCACTGACTGTGTAAACCAATCCTTCCTCCTCGCGTAGCCGTTGCCATAAACGCGAGGTGTTTTGTCCCGCCAAAATAGTGGTTAGAATTAATGTCGCATCATGAGCCACATCGTCCAAAAGCGGTGCAGCAATGCCCATTGTCAGATGCACCTGTTCACCAGCCTTCTGAAGCATTCGAACGCGCGGCTGGTGAAATACTGGTTGCCGACTTAAGGGACGGCTATGGCCACTTTTGGGCCAACTAAACGATTGCAGCTGACGACGGAGTTGGTCCACCCCATCACCCGCTAGAACAGCAACAATATTGCCGGGAAAATAAAATTGACGGTGAAAATCACGAAGATCTTGCGCCTTGAAATTCTGTATCGTCTCTTTTGTTCCCAATACATCGTGGTGAAAGTCCGGGTCGGGAAACAGCGCCGACACATATAGTTCGCTAGAGCGGTCTTCCAGGTCGTCTTGAGCTTCTAATAGTTCTTCCAAAATGACGTGGCGCTCTTTGTCAATGTCTGAGGATTCAAGGAATGGGGCACTGATTAATGTCCATAATAACTCTAAGGCCTCAGAGGCTTTCGAAGATAAAACCTTCGCATAATAAACGGTATAATCACGGGTTGTAAAAGCATTAATTTCTCCGCCCAGCTGGTCCTGAATCCCAGCAATATCACGTGCTGACCAGTTCCCTGCGCCCTTGAATACAGCATGCTCTAAAAAATGCGCTGCCCCATATTGATCTTTTGGTTCATCACGTGAACCAACCCGCACAAAAAATGCAATAGCCGTTGTCCCTATGGATCCATAATCATCCCAAATCATCGTCATTTGGGACGGAAGCGTCATCAAATAGTTTATGGTCTTTCTTCCTTCCTTTCTCATTTCCGTCCCCACAAAACATATACACGAGCAGCGCACGTCGTATGCAAAACCTCTGCGCCCAAAACATATTGGGGAACAAAATTCCCAACCCCTAATGAAATCAATACCGAGCTGAGATTTGTCTAAACCCATCATACCAAAAGAATCTCTATGAGTGATGGTCTTGTGTTTTACTCATCCCCAACAGGCGTGCCTAATTTGAGCAGGTGCGACACTGTCACCAGTTGGTAGCCTTGCTCTTTTAAACCTTTAATAATCTGGTTGAGAGCCACAACACTCCGGTCTGTCGGGTGCATCAGGACAATTGCTCCAGGTACGGCCTTATGTAAGACCTTATTGACAATGTCAGACACTTGGGATGATGGACGCCAATCAATTGTATCAATGGTCCACATTACCAGTGGCATGTGAAGTTGCTGTGAAGCCTGTATCACAGAAGATCCCAGTTCCCCATAGGGAGGCGCGTACACACGAGGCAGCACGTTAGCCACTTTTTGTACCATCTCATTAGTTTTCTCAATATCCAAAACATTTTCCTTGACAGACATGTTGGCCGGATGGCCATGATTCCATCCATGATTACCCACCTCCATGCCGTCAGTGACCATTTGGCGGACTAGGGTCGGGTGATTTTTAGCCCATGCGCCACCAACCATGAAGGTGGCGTGAACGTGATTCTGACGCAAGACACTAAGCATTTGGGGCACATATTGTGTCCCCCAAACTACGTTGATGGTGAGGGCCATGGCACGCTGCGAGGTGATGACCCGGTAAACCGGATTTGCCAGCGGCGCATCAACAGGCGCTCTGCTAGGGACGGAATTCTTAAAAATCAAAACACTCGTGACCAAGATGGCAATTAGTGATAACAACTTTATTGCAGGCGAACGTACGGAAATCACTTTGATCCACATCAAAATACTCCTTCTCCATGTCATTGGGGTCTTCCCTGTCCTATGTCGTCAGTGGCCAAAGTAGAACCCTCAGTCTTAAAGAAGGGTGGCACAGATTTCAGCACAAAATACATGAAAGATATTACAGATACCGTTGATGAAAGAAGACGTTATTGTTGTCCGAGATCGATGGATATAGCCATGTGCCAACTTGTCTAGAAGTTCAGCACCGGGGAAATTCGTAGAACAGGAAGGAAACGAACAAAAAACGGGCGGATGTGAGCCTGCCCTAACCAGCTCATTACCGTTCCCGTTTTGGCAAGTGGGTTGCATTGTTTGACTTGCCATGTTTGCACCACATCTGCTGAGGAGAAAACTCACATGGTCAAGAGCATTTCCTCTTCATATCCGTCTCGTTGGCATTCATTTCATTGAATCACGCGTATTGGAACCATGAGATCCCGAACGCCTATGAGACGTTCTGTCATGCGATGAATGCTCATGAGTTCGTTCATGTGATCCTCGTTCATGTGACGAACGTGGTCTGGGCGCCTCATATCCTTCTGGTGCTGGTTGCGTATCCTTGTGAGACAAGTTGATTCTCCCCGCAGGATCAATCTCGATGACCTTGACCGTTAAAGGATCCCCAACGGAAATAACATCTTCAACCTTGTTTACGCGGTTGTATGACAACTGCGATATATGCACCAGACCTTCCTTCCCCGGAAAGATCTCCACAAATGCTCCAAAGTCTTTAAGGCGAGTCACACGCCCCTCGAAAACCTCTCCCACTTCGGGATTTCGTGTCAGTCCTTCGATCATTTTTTGCACACGGCGGGCGACGTTTTCATCCATAGAGGTGACATAAATCGTACCATCATCCTTGATGTCAATTTCGACCTTCTTATCCCCGACCCGTGTACTGTCAATGATTTTGTTAATGGTTTTGCCCCCAGGACCTATCACGGCTCCAATTTTTTCGGGATCGATCTGCATGGTCAATATACGCGGTGCGTGCAAAGAAAGTTCCTTGCGCGGCTCAGGAATTACGGCCTCTATCATATCTAGAATTTGCAATCGGGCTTTGCGGGCCTGCTGTAAGGCCGTTTCTAAAATTTCACGATGCAGCCCATGAATCTTAATATCCATCTGAATAGCCGTAACACCTTCCCGAGTTCCAGCGACTTTAAAGTCCATGTCACCTAATGCATCCTCGAGACCTTGTATATCGGTCAGCACAACTACGCCTTCATCGTTTTTCACTAATCCCATCGCAATACCGGCCACAGGTGCCTTAATAGGCACTCCTCCATCCATCAGGGCTAGTGTGCTTCCACATACTGAGGCCATAGAGCTGGATCCGTTTGATTCCAAGATGTCAGACACAAGTCTCAGTGTATATGGAAATTCCTCTTCAGACGGTATAACGGGTTCCAGAGCACGCCCGGCCAAAGCCCCATGACCAATAGCTCTACGATTAGGTCCTCGCATCGGTCCCGATTCTCCAGTGGCAAAGGGCGGAAAATTGTAATGGTGTAAATAACGGCGCGATTCCTCTACTCCAATGCCATCCAACATTTGCTGGTCGGATAAAGGCCCCAAGGTCATTGCCGTCAAGGCCTGAGTCTGTCCTCGCGTAAATAATCCTGTACCATGAACTCGAGGTAATACGCCCACTTCGATAGAAATAGGCCGGATTTCATCCAATTCCCGGCCATCAGGGCGTATGCCATCATGAATTATGGCATGACGAACCACTTCTTTGAGCACCTTTTTGAGGGTTGCAGAGATCATGGCCTCTTCTTCCGGAAACCGCTCCAATAAAAATTCCTTCAGTTCTTGGTTGACCCGCTCAATATTTTCTCCCCGTTGTTGCTTATCCTCATTGTGCATAGCCTCAAGCAATTTGCTCCAGCCAATCTCACGCGCGGTTTCCAACAGTTCGGGCGAAGGAAGAAACAGAGGATATTCGGCCTTAGGTCTGTCTACGACCTGTTGAAAATTCCGCACTCCTTCAATAATGCGGCGTATTTCCTCATGCCCAAATAAAATCGCATCTAGCATCACAGATTCGGGAACAATGTTAGCACCCGCTTCAATCATCAAAATCGCATCGTAGGTCCCGGCAATCATCAGTTTTAACTCACTCTGTTTGTCTTGTTCGGCTGTTGGGTTAATGACAAATTCGCCATCAATATATCCCACCTGAACCGCTCCGATAGGTCCGTCGAACGGAATATCAGAAATACTTAGAGCAGCCGATGCTCCAATCATTCCGCAAATTTCCGGTGAGTAATCATAGTCTACGGATAAAATACTCACAACAACATGAACATCGTTGCGCAAACCTTCCGGAAATAACGGGCGAATAGGCCGATCGGTCAACCGCGCAGCTAAAATTGCAGACTCGCTAGGTCGTCCTTCCCGTTTAATATAGCCTCCTGGTATCTTCCCTACGGCGTACAACCGCTCTTCCACATCTACCGTCAACGGGAAAAAATCCGCATTTTCTCTAGGCTCTCTTGATGCCACAACGGTCACGAGCACGACGGTGTCACCGTAGCGAACAACCACTGAACCATTGGCCTGCCGTGCCATTTTTCCGGTTTCTAGTGTCAAAGTGCGGCCGCCTACCAAAAAGTCGGTAGTAATAGCCTCCATATGTACCCTCCTGTACATTAAATCGCGATTCCAAACATCATGTAATACCGCATTGGAAAAAAGAGCGGGAGTAGCCCGCTCTATCGACGTAATCCCAGCCGTGCTATCAGAGCACGATATCTTGCACTATCAGTTTTTCTCAGGTAATTCAGCAATGCCCGACGGTGTCCCACCATGGTGAGTAAACCGCGACGGGAATGATGGTCCTTTTTGTGTATTTTCAAGTGCTCAGTGAGTTCTGTGATGCGCTGAGTTAACAGTGCAACTTGAACTTCTGGCGACCCCGTGTCCGATTCATGCAGCCGATTAGCCGCAATGATGGCCTGCTTGTCTTTTGCTTCGAGGGCCATCGTCTTCCCCCCTTCTGTTGAACAACCGTTAATGCGTATTGCTCAAAGATAACGCCTCTATCGTCATCTTTCGCCAGGATAGAGCGCCATGTCGTCCTGATAAACCTGTACTGTCGGTTGGGTAATTCCTGTCCGCCGATAAAGCATTGTCACCCATACTCGGCTGGGCTTGGATCCTCTACACCGTTTGTGCCGAGTCCTACCCACCATTTCCTTGTCAGATTCCGGTTTACGTTAAGCTAACTCCAATCCAAAGACACTTTATTGTATCATACTGGTATTTTTAGAGCAACTGACGAGCTTTGTCGATATCCCGTCGTATTTGGCTAACAAGATCCTCAATTTGATTAAACTTTTGCTCTGGCCTCAGAGAATAATGAAAGTCAAACCGTACCAGTTGTTCATGAAGATTTCCAAGTTGTTGGTCAAGAACATGCACCTCAAATACAGCGTTCTCCCCACCGAATGTCGGACGGACTCCCCAATTAGCCACAGCTGGCCACTGCGTTTCGGACCCGTTTACACTCAGATAGCCAGCATAAACGCCAAAAGGTGGCATAATTTGTTGGGATGGGGAAAGGAAATTTAGGGTTGGTACCCCGATTTGAGAGCCACGTCCCTCGCCATGCTGAACAACACCTTGGACAGTGAATGGATGACCTAGTAAGTCACGGGCTTCCTCAATACTGCCTTGGGCAATATATTGACGGATGGCAGAACTCGAAACAATCACGGACTCCGTATTGATAGGTTCGACGATTCGCACCATGACCCCCGTTAACTCTCCCCATTGTTTCAGGGTTTCAACGCTCCCGGCTCCCCGTGCCCCAAAAGTAAAATTATACCCGACAACCACAGCCTCAGCCCGAAGTTTTTGACGCACTTCCAAAGTGAGAAAGGCAATTGGCGGCACCATTGCCAAATCGCGGTCAAAAGAGAGCACCTTAACATAGTCCACGCCGTAACATTCCAGCCAATAAAGTTTCAAATCCAGCGGCGTGAGCAAGTACTTCTCGGGAGGACGCGAGCGCAACACGAGAGAGGGATGTGGATCAAATGTCAACGCGACAACCGGCCAGTGATTTTCTCGACTTATTTCCCTGGCTTGCTTGATCAAAGCTTGGTGTCCTACATGAACACCGTCAAAATTGCCAATAATGACCACACTAGAAATTCTTGGGTCGGCTTGCGTAAACGGTTCCATACACTATTCATCCTTTGCCAGAACTTTACGAAAATGCCATGGAGGTCCTTCCACCACAGCAACAATGACATCTTTGTAACTCAATCCCACAAGACCTGTGAGGTTCTGAATCTGAGGAATAGCCGAAAGCTTTCCATGAACCAATTGACGCATCTCGTAATCCTTTATTTCAAGGGCAGGAATCGTTAGTAAGGAAGGGTGTGTAAGTAACAGGGAATGCCAATTACGGTGTTGCGCTAGTTGCTCGAGACTATAGGCGTGATCTGCCGTAAAGCTTCCTACACGCATCCGCGTTAGAGTTTGCACGGACGCAGCATGGCCAAGAATAAATCCCACGTCTCTTACCACTGCGCGAACGTATGTCCCGGAACTTACTGTTAATTCGAGGAGCCACGTTTGGCTTTGACCTTCCAGAACTCGAATATCATGGACCGTAACAGTCCTGGGCGCAAGCCAAGGAGTTTGACCATGGCGCACCAGATCATAAGCTCGTCTACCACCTTGTTTCAAAGCGGAAACCTGTGGAGGAAATTGTAAAATGTCTCCTTGCAACCACGCAACAGCTGCAGTTATTTGATTGCGGTCCGGAAAAGGACTACCTGATTCGGCAACCGTAGACCCTTCCTGATCTCCGGTATGAGTTTGGACACCTAGCGCCATTTGCGTCTGATATACCTTCGGAGCAAGATTTGTCCACTCTAACAGCCGGGTGTAAGACCCCATGGCAATAGGCAAAACACCTTCCGCCATGGGGTCTAACGTTCCCGCATGACCAGCCTGTTTCTGTTGGGTCATCCTCCGAATCTTAGACACCACATCGTGTGAAGACATCCCAGAAGGTTTATAGACATTTAAAAATCCGTTTAACACACAAAAACCCTCTTTTGCTTAAACGAAATCATGGTTCCCAAGTCATTTTCGATTGGGTAACTGCCGCAAAATGTCCTGAATGTGCATACTTTCGACAATGGACGTATCCAATCGAAAATCGAGCTGAGGTGCCAGTCGCAAGTGTAGCCGACGGGCCACCTCTCCTCGTAAAAACGGTGTGGCGCTCTTAAGTCCCGCAAGACTGGCCTCGGCCTCCTCCTTTGAGCCAAAATGACTGACAAACACTTTAGCCACTGACAAGTCACGAGACAGCTCAATGTGTGTGATGCTAACAAAGCCAATCCGCGGATCCTTAACGTCCCGCTGCAGCATATCGCCTAGCTCTTGTTGAATTGATAGAGCTATACGTTGGGCACGCGCTTTATTCATCGCCACTCACCTACTTTCACCTTCTCAACTTGCCTTAACCTCTTCCTCAGTGAACACCTCAAAGATATCGCCCACTTTGATATCATTAAATTTCTCCAGACCGATCCCGCACTCAAAGTTGGTTGCTACTTCTCGAACATCATCTTTAAACCGTTTCAGTGATGCAATATTTCCTTCGTGAATAATGGAACCATCGCGTATCACTCGGGTTTTGCCGTTGCGCAAAATCTTTCCATCCGTTACATAACAGCCAGCTACCGCCCCAATCTTTGGCACTCGGAAGACTTCACGCACCTCAGCGCGTCCAACGATGACTTCCTCATATTTTGGTTCCAGCATTCCCTTCAATGCTTTATTAATGTCATCAATGGCGTCGTAGATAACGCGATAGCTGCGAATATCGACATGCTCTTTTTCAGCTGTTTGTCGCGCCTTGCTTTCGACACTCACTCCAAATGCCACAATAATAGCGTGAGACGCTTGCGCCAGCATAACATCAGTTTCGGTAACCGTTCCCACTCCTGAATGCAAAACTCTTACCCGCACTTCATCCGTCGATAACTTCATCACGGATTGCGCCAATGCTTCTGCAGAACCATGAACATCTGCTTTAATGACCAAGTTCAGATCCTTAATCGCTTCATCCTTGAGGCGTTGTAAAAAGTCATCAAGGGACACTCCGTGTCCGCCACTTTCAGTTTGACGGCGCATACGGTCTTGACGAGAATCTGCAATCGCTTTGGCTTTCTTCTCATCAGCCAAAATTACAAAGTCATCCCCAGCTTCCGGCAGCTGATTGAAACCCAGCACCTCGACGGGCATCGAAGGACCAGCACTCTTCACCCTTTGGCCCCGGTCATTAATCAAAGCCCGTACACGGCCGTAGACGGCCCCGGCAACAAAGACGTCGCCTACATTGAGTCTCCCTCTAGAAACCAATACCGTAGCAACAGGTCCCCGGCCTTTATCCAGTTTGGCTTCGATAATCGTTCCTTGTGCCGCTCGATTAGCATTGGCCTTCAGTTCCAGAACGTCAGCTTGAAGAATCAATGCTTCGAGCAACTGGTCAATTCCCTCTCCAGAGCGGGCTGATACGGGAACCATAATAGTGTCGCCACCCCATTCTTCCGCAATGAGGCCAAAATTACTCATTTCCGTCCGCACCTTATCCGGATTAGCATCGGGTAAGTCGATCTTGTTAATGGCCACAACGATCGGCACATTTGCCGCCTTGGCATGGTTAATAGCCTCAATAGTTTGAGGCATAACTCCGTCATTGGCTGCAACAACTAACACGGCCACGTCAGTTACTTGTGCCCCTCGTGCACGCATGGATGTAAATGCCTCGTGTCCAGGAGTGTCTAAAAATACGACTTTCCGATCATGCCATTCAATGACAGAAGCTCCAATGTGCTGAGTAATGCCACCGGCCTCGGACTGGGTCACCCGAGTTGCTCGAATTCGGTCCAAAAGGGATGTTTTCCCATGATCGACATGTCCCATCACAGTAACCACTGGAGGCCTCTCAGTACGGCTTTCAGGGCTGTCTTCTTCACCCTGCAAGATCAGTTCTTCCTGTTCTTCCTGAGTTGCCCGCTCCTCCACCGTGGCCCCTAGATCGGTAGCTACAATGGTCGCTGTGTCCCGGTCAAGTTCCTGATTTACAGCCGCCATGACTCCTAAAGCTATTAGGCGTTTTATCAGTTCGTTGGCTTTAACTCCCAATTGATCCGCTAAGTCTTTGACTTGAATGGACCCAGAAAGAACAATATGGCGCTGGACAGGAGGCATGGAAACATCATGCTGCCGTGCATTGGCAGATTTTTGTGACTTACGTTTCTTACTGCCATAATGATTGTCATCCCATTCTCCACGCCGGCGCCCGCCTTGGTCATACATATTCCGGCGGTCCTTGTTGTTATAACTACCCTTCCGGCTTTGTTCCCTCCCTGACCGTGTGGTCTGAACAGGAGCAGGAGGAACAGTTAGAGGCTTGGGACCGGAACGATATGACGAGTTGTTCCTTGGACCTCCCGGATGGGCATTAGCATTTGATCGCTGGTGGCCACCACTGGGACGCCCTGAACTAGGAGATGATCCAGACGCTCTGCGCTCTGACCCCGGTTGTGGCCTAGAACTGGAATTGGAATAGCCCGAAGGTCTGCTGCCATTTTGTGGGCGTTGATTCGTCGGCCCAGTAGCTCTCCGGGCATTCGACGAGTCATAACGGTTCTGATCCCGCGCAGGTCCATTATGCTGAGCGCGCCGTTCATTATAAGTACGTCCTGTCTGAGTATTGGTTTGAGCTGGCTGCCGATTATTCGTATTGCCACTTCCGGGTATTTGCCGCTGAGGTGCAGAGCGAGAAGCCGACTCCTTCGTCATTTTCTCCGACGGATTTTGAACCTGACGTCTGACTGAGGTTTCCGGTGTCGAGACGGTTTCAGTCCTTTTTGCGGCGTTGGGTGTGTTCGCCGGTTCGGGCGGTAACTTTCCCTCCATGATATCTTTGACCGTTTGCACTGCTTCCGGTTCTACCGTGCTCATGTGATTCTTGATGTTTTCCACGTGCAGACGATGCAGCAGATCGATTAGACGCCGACTGTCCAATTTTACTTCTTTTGCGAGTTCGTACACGCGTACTTTTTCTTTTTCTGTCAAAATTGATCCCCCCTGATGAAACTCTCAACTGGGTCGCCAGCCGATTGGCGATGTTCTTGTCCAATATCGCAAGTACCGCGTGCGGGCCCATACCCATGGCACGTCCGAGGTCCAACATACTTCCTGCTTGAGCCATCGGAATCTGTAAGTTTTGGGCCCACAGGTGGTACTTGCGATAAACCGACTCACCGGAGTCAATAGCGATGAGAACAAATTTTGCCGTTCCTTCCTGCATCGCCTTTTGCACTTGATTATGTCCGGGAGCCAATTGGCCAGCACGTTTCGCCAACCCTATCCAGTTTAACCAGTTATCCACTGACGTTCTCCTTCTCAACAAGTTGCCGCAATTGCTCAATGACTTCACTTTGAAGTATCACATCTAAAGCCCCTTCAAGCCGTTTCGATTTTAGGGCTTGATCGAAGCAGGCATTTGTCCGGCAAATATAAGCTCCCCGCCCCGACATCTTGCCTCGGCTATCGATAGTGACGGCACCTTGGGGTGTTCGAACAATCCGAATCAATTCCCTTTTCGGTCGTGATGTGCGACATGCGACACAAGTTCGCATCGGAATTTTTTTAGGTTTCATTACCACCAGCTCCCGTTATTGGAAACTTGCGACTCAGCACGCAAATCTACCTTCCATCCCGTTAATCTCGCCGCCAAACGTGCGTTCTGCCCTTCTTTGCCAATCCCCAAGGATAGTTGATTATCCGGAACGACAACACGGGCTTCTCGTGTCGTGGGATCCACAACAACTTCAGTGACCTGAGCCGGAGACAGAGCATTGGCCACAAAAATCGTTGGATCCGGATCCCAGCGGACAATATCGAGTTTCTCACCATGAAGTTCCTGCACAATCGCTTGCACCCTGGCTCCCTTAGTACCAACACATGAACCTACAGGATCCACATTAGGATCTTCGGCCCAGACGGCAATTTTTGTACGGGCTCCTGCTTCACGAGCTATTCCTTTTATCTCCACGACTCCATCATGAATCTCTGGAACCTCCAGCTCAAATAACCGTTTTATTAGCCCGGGATGATTTCGGGAAACAAAAATCTGTGGACCTTTGTTGGTCTTTTTGACCTCTACCACGTACAATTTTACCCGTTCGTTCGTTCGCAGGCGTTCCCCTGGCACCTGTTCGCCGGCCATCATGATAGCTTCTGCACGCCCCAGATCAATGTAAACCAATCCACGTTCGGCTCGTTGAACCAGCCCGGTAACAATATCACCTTCTCTTCCGACAAATTCTTCATAAATCAATCCACGCTCTGCTTCTCGGATGCGTTGCACAATCACTTGTTTCGCCGTTTGCGCCGCGATCCGGCCGAAGTTTTTCGGTGTCACCTCAAACTCCACGACGTCGCCTTCTACAGAGCCAGGCCGGATTTCGTTAGCCTCGTCAAGGCTGACCTCCAAACGGTGGTCCTGAACCTGTGCGACGACAGTTTTCTGTGCCCAGACTTGTGTCGCTCCGGATACTCTGTCGATTCGTACGCGAACATTTTGGGCGGAGGCAAAATTACGCCGATATGCCGAGATCAATGCCGACTCAATCGCCTGAAAGAGGATTTCCTTATCAATTCCTTTTTCCCTCTCAAGCTCATCCAAGGCGCTCAGCAGTTCCGAATTCACCCAACATCCCCCCTAAAAGGAGCCATAGCCCCTGTCAAGCGAAAAGAGTGGGAAATCCCCCACTCTGAGTCTGATCAATGATCAGCCTACTCGTCAAATTACTGAAACTGTCACGTTCCTATCTTACCACATAGAGTCAGTACAGAACAACAGAGTGCGTTCGGGGACGCAAGCTCGCCAAGATGTGCGGAGTCAATCCCGTGCGTGCGCACGGGACTGATCCCCGTACCAGTTGACATCCTGGACCCCATGCACCTGATTTCGATGGTCCAGTGTGAGCGTATGGCGTCCAACGGCGTGTCGGGTGGTTAGTTAACGGGAGTGCGACTACTCCGTCCCACCACGATTTCCTGCCGGACGGTGCCCGTTTTGAGAAGCGTCATGGTCCCTTCTAAGGCAAAGACTAGTTGGGGGTGAAGTGATTCAAGGCGCTGCTGACCCGAATACGCCGATGTTCTAAGCGACCCGTGGCCCTTATTCCACGCGTCGACCGGAGGCGAAAAATCCTTGGGCTCCAGGTCCCGTATATCCTCTTCGACGGCGGCCTGATTTCCTTTCGCGATGAAGACATAGTCAGCTTTTTTGTGTCACGAGATAGATGGCTAACTCGCGCTGCGTGTGCATAACGTCGGCGGTCACTTACGGCCCAGTGAGATCAAGCGAATCAACAAAGGGTACATCGTTGGAATTTCGTTAGGTTTCTCATCGACCATCGTTTGGGCAAGATCACCTTGAAGAGAGTCTTCTTTACAGCTCACAGACAATCTGAGAGGTTGAAAATGTTTTCAAGACCACTTTCACGCATTAATATTAGTACCGTCAAAAAATGACAGCCTGCCAACCCATGTAAAAGAAGGTGACCACGACGATGAAAAAGAACTCGTCGCGTATTCCATTCGTCCAATCAACGCGTCAACTCCCATGGTTGACTCGATCCGTAACCGGACTCACTCCTGCATACTTTACCAGCGTCATGGCTACCGCTGTGATATCTGTCGTATTGCTGTTAGTTAAGCGCATCATAATATCCGAAGTATTTTGGGTATTAGCAACGGTCTTTTACGTTGTGCTAATTGTGGCGAATGTCTTGCGTATGGTGCTGACACCGAGTTCGTTTGCACGGGACTTTAAGGATCCCGGGACTATGTTTGGGTTTTTCACATTTGTTGCCAGCGCGGGTGTTTTAGGCAGCCGTTTCGTACTGGGTGGATATGTGGATATTGGCTTCATTCTGGGGATTATCGCCTTCGCTACCTGGCTTTTCCTTTCATATTGGGTGAGTTACTGCCTTTTAGATTCCAATGAGAAACCGGTAGCCCAGATAGTGAGCGGCACATGGCTTCTCATAACCGTAGGTCTCCAATCATTGGCAATTATGGCAACACAATTAACTGCTCATTTTCCTCAATGGCGGGTGCCCCTTTTAGTTTTTGGGTTTGGGGTTTGGGGCACCGGAGTGGTGTTTTACTGTATAATCATCACTGCTGTCATGGCGCGCCTTTTCTTCAGCCATGTCAAACCTAGCGAAACAACTCCACCTTACTGGATTAACATGGGAGCCATTGCCATCACCACGTTAGCGGGTGCACACCTGGCTTTACAATCTAACACACAATTGCTTAAAACCACTCATGACTTTATTGTCGGACTGACAGTTTTGTTATGGGCATTTGGCACGTGGTGGATTCCCTTGTTATTCATCGTCGGATGGTGGCGACATATCCGAGGACGCGTCCCCATTCGCTATGACCCGTCATTCTGGAGTATGGTGTTCCCGATTGGCATGTATACGGCGGCAACAGACGCCCTGGCACTTATTCCAGGACTCTCTCTGCTACACAGCATTGTTTCCTACGGACTGGCGGTCGCCTTAATCGCTTGGGCTGCGACAACAGTTGGTTATATTGTGCATACGGTCAAATGGCTCACTAACCCCAGCATAGGCACATAATCCCTGACTATAAGGAACTGTTCCCAGTGAGTCGGGCGGTAAATGGCTAACTA
>JAKBWA010000071.1 GCA_021841025.1 Bacillota bacterium
CGGCAGACTTTCTTGAAATTGGGCCCAATCGATGTGCTGTAGTTCACTAGTCAATGTGGCATTGTCGCGGTCCTTCTGTGAGGGGGCCGCGATTTTTTTGGCATACATCTCTTATGGATCAGAAAGGAATCGATCTCGTAGCGACGCAGACCCTTCCTAAAATTCAACGACACCGCCTTTTCTTAAAATGCGCAAATAAGATCAGTATTTGCTCTATCCAGCCAAAACGAGCCTCAGCTTAAGCCGCTGACTATGTGCCCTCATATTCTGTAGGGACCAGCAATACCGGAATGGGGGAATGCGTGCTCACATAACGCGATGCGCTTTCCTGCCGATAGGCAGCCACATCGTTGCGATGTCGATTACCTAGGATAATCATGTTGGCGTGAACATGCTGGGCAAATTCCACCAGACTCGGTCCCGGATCCCCTTCGAGTACTGTCACATCAGTATGAAATTTGCCTCGGCTTAGAAGCTCTTCCGCCATCGCATGTTGTTGCCGCCAATATTGACGGTCCGTCTTCTGAATTTCTTCCGCGTGGCGTGATTGGGGCAACACAATCACCAGATGAACCACGGAATCTCTGGCAATGAAACGATTTATCCACAATGCTCCCCGCAGAGAAGTCAGAGAACCATCGATCCCCCACACAATAGCATTGGAACTTCGTAACTGCGAGGCGTCTGCATGCAATGGTTCTTTCGTTCCCGTTAACAGAACAACCAGGTCACCAAGCCATTGATGGACTGCGAGTTGAGTGAGTCCTAAGCGCTGTGCTTCGGTACGCAATTCGTGAATAGTTGGGGCATGGTGCAACGAAACTCCGAGCCATTGGTATGGATTGAGTTTGGGGCTAGATATACGAGCGGTAATCGCATTTAATCCTTGACGCGCCATAATACCCAGACGCGTGAGGGGTTGAATCATTTCCAAAATAGTCAATTGCCCTCCTGTTTTCAACACACGCATCATTTCGTGAAGCCCTTTGTCCCAATTACTCATGTTGCGCAAGGAAAACTCCGCGCTTACCCGATCAAATGTTTCATTGTCAAAAGGCAAGTTTTCACCAGATCCCGAAACCCATTGAATCGGAGACGCATTTGCCGTAACCGGTGCGTTTTTGGCAACATCTAACATACCTAAGGCTGGGTCAAGTCCCACAACGAGACCGTGAAGCCCCAACTTTGAGGCAATCTGCCGAGTCACTGTGCCCGTACCGCATCCAACATCCAATACCCGAAGATTTCCAGACAAATGCATGCGGTCCACTGCGACATGGTGCCAGGCATGCATTCCGCCCACAGAAAGCAAATTGCTCCAATGATCATAATGCGGCGAAATCACATCAAATAATGCGGGCGTAGCGGGATCGGAATTCTCCTCATTATGGGACGACATTTTCAGTACTCCTTTACGCGGATTTAGCAAGATCCGGTTGTCACCATAAGTGTAGCTATGGTATGACCATGGCGAACAGGACTGAACGGATATTTCCGCGCGTCCACTTGGTCTGCTTTCTGGGGACAGATCGTTCCATGGTTCAGTGATGAGGCTCAAAATACCGGGGCAACCTGCCTTATATGCCATCATCTTTTTCGAGCGGATGTCATGAATATGCTGCAAATCAGCTCCCGTTATTGTCTGTCTCCAGGTTGGATTCAACATTTTTCGTGATACAAACCCAAGACAGCCATGGGCTTGGTGCTCCCGGTATTTGTACCGGGAGCCTTTAACCAAACAGAGTAATTTATCTGCCTAAAAAGTCCGAGTGAAGGGTCTAAAGAAACCTCTCATTTTCCTTTACACCAATTGGGCTAGATAATGCACTTGCGCAGGACGCGACCGTAATGTCAAAGCTTTGTCGACCACGAGTTGGTGATGCGTGAAATAAAGAATTTGAGTGTTGTTGGACAGTTCATTAAGTACCTCTAATGTCGCTTGGGTTCGGTCGTCGTCAAAATGCACCAGTATATCATCCATAATCAAAGGCAATGGTTCGCTTTTAGCTAGATGCTGAGCGATAAAGGCCAGCCGCAACGCCAGATATAACTGATCACGCGTTCCGTCGCTCATTTGACTAACACGTCTTCGTCCTTCCTTACGGTGCCGAGCTTCCAGATACGGGATATTGTTGTCATATTCGACTCGTAATTGAGTGTAGTGGTTCAGGGTGAGCCGACAAAAGAAGTCACTAGCTTGGTCAATAATGGCCGATTCATTTTGCTGTCGATAGTTTTCAATGGCTCGTTGCAGCAATCTTCGAGCGAGCTCTACCCGCAAGTACTCTGTCCATAGCCTATCAATTTCAGCAAGATGGTGTTCGGCCTTCTGCGCAGCTTCTGCAGCAAGAGTTTTGTCCCCGGAAAGCAAATGGAATTCCATTTGCATATTCCGCAAGGTCTTATTGTGTTCTTCTAGTTTGCCAGCGAGCTTATCTACCTCGGCGCGCAGTTCTTCAGCCATAAGATTTAAGTCCTCGGGATGTTCCAAGGCGGCAAACTCCTCTTCGAGTTCATCCACAGGACGTCCGTCTCCTGCTTGACGAATATTTTGTTCCAACTGTTGTTGGATTTGGCGGGATTCTTTCACCGCTTTGGACCGATCAATTTGTTGAAGCAATTCGTCGACCGTGGAGCAACGGCACTTTATAAGACTTTCCTCCAAAAGTGCACCTATGTCTTCAGACCTTTGTCTCAGATGAGCAAGCTCCTCCTCTTGTTCTGCGACTTGACTATTCAGTTGTATCCTCTTGGTATCTATACCTTTCGCTGTTTCCAGTCGTTGACGGATATGTGATATCCATGGGGCCACTAACGAAAAATCTGTCAGGGGATCGTTAAGAGCTTCTGCTACACGAATCACGTCCTTTTCAAACGCCTGGCACCAGGCTTCTTTTGCACCGATTTCTCGCTCGATTTCCTGTTTCTCTCGTTCCCACTTGAACAACTCCTCCAATTGTTGAATATAAAGAGAAGCAATTTGGTAGTCCTCAGGCAAGAACGGGTACTGCTTTGCCCATTCCTCCCATGTCCTTTCCAAACGTGTCAAGTCCTGGTAAAAATTTTCCAGCACCGTTTGCTCCTTTTCTAAACGGCGATCTGACATAATGAGGTCCTGACGTAATCGTTCAGCGTCTCTCTGCCGATCTTCCATATCTTTCACAAAGCTTTCACAAATCAAGGTTTGTTGTTTTAGTCCTGAATCGGGAAGAATCAAATCAAATTTTCGTGTTTGTTTGCTCAATTCTTCACGAAAAGATTCGCGCCTCGATATTAATTTCTGCAAGTCCTTTTCGTATGATCGCAGTGTATTCAAACCCTGGATGACCGGGCGATAGACAGTCGCCAACCACTCTTTCATTTCGGCAGGAGTTTTAACATCGATAGCGGCATCAGCCCATTGTGCTTTCCAAGCTTGCTTAAACTGATCAACCTCTTGGCGTATTTCTTTCAAGCGTCTTATTACTTGCTCGTGCTGACCCTCATTTTGTGATTTCTCCAATAACAATAGTGCTCTTCGGGCCGACTTGTCGGCCTCTAGACGCAAGTGGTCAGCAATGTCATCAGCCTGGCGCAAATACTTCTCGAAAACCTCCTCAAGAGGTAACCCTTGGGTGTACGCCAAGATCCCGTCTTCCCCATTATCCTGGGAATGATTAAGCCATTGGCGCTTAAGAAGCTCCCATCCTTGATCCCGGAGTCTCCGCATGTCAATCAGTTCGGATTCAATGGGAACATGGCCTAACAACTCGAGTGTCTCCAGTTCTTTATTGCAAGCAGCCAGTTTCTCTTCCAATTGCTGGCGTTTGCGATGGTGCTCGTAATGCTGATCCCGCAATGTCTCCCATTCGCTGTAATAACGATCGACAGTGGCATCAAGTGGTACGACCAAGCGTTCCAGCGTGTTTAAATCCCCGGAATACACTGATTGACGCGCGAGAATCTGTTTGATCAACTGGCTTTGGGAACGTACAGAAGCCTGGGCATGGGCAATTAAATCGTCCAAATTCCCATCGTGGTGAATTTCATCCACGAGTTCTCGCAAGGTCAGGACATCTTCGACGGGACCAATATTGTGCAAGCGCTGCTGTGTTTCGCTTCTTTGTTCTTGCAATTCTTGACAGCGCTCTTCTTGATGGCGCAACTTGCCTATAACTTCGGGAATTTGCCCAATGATCTGTTTTGCATATTCAATGTCGGCAAAAGGTATTCGCAACATATCCACATGAACTGAGGGGGCATCGCCTAATAATTCCTTTATGCGGAACATTATTGTGTCTTCACGTTGGTTCTTGTTCGCATAAAGTCTAGGTAATTCCTCCCGGCGCCGGGTTTCATATTGAGACAGGCCCTGATTGATTTTTTGAATGGCCGCCTCTTGATCTGTCACCTTGGGATCGGGGATAAGGGCCTCGATTTTGGCGCGCAGTTGTTGCACATCTTTTTCATTGCGCACGATGTCCACTTTCACGTTGTGGTGCTCGCGAATTAGTTCTTGTATACGAGACTCCTCATCATCTTCCAAAATAATGACTGATGTCAATTGCTGTAGCTTCTGTCTCACCTGGCGAAGCTCGGGAAGCATGGTCTTTACACGTCCCAAACGTTGAATCTTTTCTAGACGGCGTTGCACATCGCGGTGTTGTTGCCTAAGCCGTTGAATTTCTGCCTCTACAGTAGCAATGGCCTGCCGCCTTTGATCCCATTCTTGTGCACCAAGACTTCCTTTACGAATATCCCCTTGAGCCTTAAGAAATTCCGCCCAGTGTCTATTGAGAAATTTTTTCGACTGGGCCCGAAAAGAGGGATCGAGCAGTTCGCGAGCACGCGAATCAAGGTGAGTCAAACGATTGTGGAGATGTTGAATACCGCCGCCAGCCTCGAACAACGACACCCCGGCATGTCCTCCCGACTGCAAAAGGCTTTCACCGCCATTTCTCAGCCTCTCGTGGTCGAAACCAAAAATCAAGGTAAACCGTTCTCGATCGTAGCCGGCCATAACCTGCACCAATTCCTCTTCTGACAAAGAGCGGTCGGTCAGTTCCAGTCGGGAGTACCGCTTTTTGCGCCCGAATTGCACAAACTGTCCTTGACTATTTTCTATCGTCCCCGCAAGCAAAGAATCGCTGCTATAGTACTCGGCAACTGGTTCGGCGATTCGCCCCCCATATAACCAGTCAATGATTAGATTCAATAAGGTGGTCTTGCCGGTTTCGTTGGGGCCATAGAGAATATGCATCCCGGAGTCATCGTCATTCAGTTGCACATTCAGAGAGTCGTAGTGAAGCACGTGTGACACTTCAATATTCCGCAATTTCACTGTGAACTCCCCCCCTCGGCCATCATGGTTAACAATAAATCTTGCGCGTTTCCAAGTAGCCTTCGCACATCATCTATAGAGTGAATGGCTGTCGCCCCTTCTGAACTTATGTAAGCCTTAAGACGCGTCTGAACACGCTCCATATCGCGGAGAAATTGTTCAAGAAATTTTTCGTCATCTTGAACCCCTTCTACGTAATGAGCCAACTGGGCCATGGCATCAATCTGTTGGGACCACTCATGCGGACTGGGCAGCGGTGCAGTGAAGAATTTGACTTTTTCAATCCATATTTGCCCGGGAGCCGTCATTACCACAGCATTCTCAATTTCCTCGTAAAAATGTTCCGGTTCCGCCAAAAGACGTCCATGCAAAGCCGTTTCGCCAACAAAATGCAAGCGCAACGCCAACGGCGACTCCACATTATCGTCGAGATATTGCTGAAATGCTTGCACTATACGTTCGACAAAGCTTTCATGATTTTCGGCCCCGGTTAAATCCACGTTTGCCACATACCATCTAAGAACATCGAGAGAATGATGTTCGAGCTTAAAGCGGCCATTGTCGACAGTCACGAGTGTACAGCCCTTCTCCCCAGTTTCGCGAATGTGACGGCCCTGCAAATTTCCCGGATACACGATGCACGGATCCGATTCGCGTACAACCTGCCGCTTATGAACATGCCCCAAAGCCCAATAATCGTAGTGTTTATGGATCAGGTCGGTCACTGTACACGGGGCATAGGTCTCATGACCTTCATGGCCTTCTAAAGAGGTGTGGAGGACACCGATATTGATATAACCAACATGGGCATCAGGATAATGAAGGACAAGATTATCCATCGTTTCACGCCGGGCAAAACCTTGGCCATGAAGCGCTACCGCAAGATCATCAATCACAAACGTCTGAGAATGTGTAGTGGAAAACTCGTGAACATTGGGAGGCCAAACCAAGTGGCGTGTAATATTGGATACGGCATCATGATTCCCTCTGACAACATAGACTTCAATTCCCGCATCGTTTAAACGACCCATCAGCCCGTTAAAGAATAGTCCTGTGGAATAATCGGGCCAATCCCCATCGAACAAGTCTCCAGCAATAATAACAAAGCGGACTTCTTGTGAAATTGCCAGGTTTACCAAATTATTGAGAGCGCGTCTTGTGGCAGTACGAATCACATCGACCGGCCAATCTTCTTTTGCCGATAACCCACGCAAAGGGCTGTCTAAGTGCAGATCTGCGCAATGTATAAACTTAAACATAAAACCTCCATCTCGAACCGCAACAATGGAAATATCACCAAAAAACCTCAATATGCTCCCCATTATATATCAGCTTGTATGCCGAGCCTATGCCCCGTCAATTTCCAGTGGTTATCCACAGTACCCGCCCCAGAATCCAGAATGTCAAACAAGGTAAGTTCTCCGCAGACGATGCGAGCCAAAACAGTTTTGTTCGTTGTCCAGGGGATTCTGTATAATGCAAATGCAATCCTGTAAACAATGCGGCTGTCTCATGACGTGGCAGCAGATAGGTCATACGGAGGGGGTTTCAAATGAATATCTTTCCGATTTCGTTTGTGTCCGGTGGACAAACCATCCGTGGCTTAGGATATGGTCCCCATTCCGGAGCGCCCAAGAATATTCGCGCGATATTGATTCATGGCTACAGTTCCTCGAAACACGCTTTGGATCCTATTGCTATAGCTCTTGCCAAACAAGACTATCCCGTTTTGTCACTAGATTTGCCAGGTCATAAATTGGGTGCCACAGGTGGCTTCCTAACCAGTTTTGATATGGCCGTCCAAGTCGCCCTCGACGCTAATGCGGCCCTTTCCTCACCATGCGGTCCAGTGTACATCGGACACAGTATGGGTTCGGCCGTTGCTTTGACGGCGGCTAGCCGCGACGATACGGCTATTGGAGCCGCCAGCCTAGGATTGGGCTACCCTGTCACTGTGATGCGCCCTAACCCGAACGTCATTGGTTACTATCTGGAACGCTGGGCGTGGGTAGATGGAGCCAGTCCTGTAGAAGTCGGTCTGGCCATGGACGAGGTCATTCCATTGGCATTGGACAAACTTGCAGGTCGTCCCTTTCTCTTAGTTAATGGTACCCAGGACCAGGAGCTTCCTGTGTCAAGCGCGAAAACTTTGTTCGATATGGCGTGTGAGCCGAAAACCCAGCGAACCGTAGACTCAGATCATTCTGGCATCCCCTATTTGGCCGCTCCCCTGGTGGCCGAATGGCTGAATACAATTTCATAGTTCTGGTCTCGTCAAGCATCATGGAGAGCCACAGCAGGTTCAATCATTGTGTTTCTTCCTTAACTCAAGTTAACTCAAGTTCTCCCGCCATAATAATCTGTCAGGATGAGTTAAGACGGCGAACAAACCTTGAAAAAAGGTAACTATTTAGGTACCCCGATGCGTTTCCGCCAAAAAGTCTCCGAGGACAGCATCACACGGCAGAACGCGGCATCGGGGTAAATTTTTCGAGGATCCGCTGATCCTCAAAGGAATTACAAGCTC
>JAKBWA010000073.1 GCA_021841025.1 Bacillota bacterium
GTGAATGGTGCGGCGAACATCCTACGCAAAAGTAACCACAGACTCGACTTTGAGCGAGTGGCTAGGGGGCTTTTGGCAAACCCCTTGCGAGTAAAGCTCATCTGAGTTCCTCGCAAGAATCCCCCGGTTTGAGCCGGGGGGAGTGTCAAGATTCTGCCTCAGAACTTGACGAGATTTTCTCGGCGCTCTCAAAGACGTGAAGCGGGCCATCTTGGCTGCGAAAGGAAAATACGAGAGCGAGTACGAGAATGCCAATGGTTATTCCATCAATTTGGAATCCCATGACTTTAGGGGCCAGGACCCAAAACAGAACAAGAAGAGATAACAGCAATAACGACGTGAAATACGAAAGAACACGGAGAAGCCCGTGTCCATGGTCGTTCGCGTGGGGCCAATGACGATGATGGAGTTTGGATAGAAACCATGAGGCGCTTAAGCTGTCCAAGAAGAATTCCATCGTGAGAAAAAACCCGGCAGAAGATAAGACGAGCTGGAAAAGTTGCTTGAGTGAAGGCAACCACAATTGCAAAGAGACAATGCTTAAAGTAAGCACCAGTGGCAAAATGATGGACCAATAAGGAACTTTTTGGCCATTCATACGTATGAAGGGGCGCGGCAAGAGCTGATCACGGCCGAGGGCAAATAGCACGCGGCTTAAGATATAGGTGGTGAGCCACAAAGAGCCGGCAGTAGACGCTAAAATCGGCACCAAGATCAGCCAGTGGGCATCGGGAAATATACGAAAGGCCCAGGCACTAAGCGGATCGGCATTATAACCAATTTTTCCCGAAGGGGTTTCTTGTAGGATCAAGGGAAACAGCACGGCATAAATGGCTAGAGCGAATAAGGCGCCAAAAATTCCCGAAAGCCCTGGATCTTTTTGTGGAGATACCGCTTCTTCGGCAGCGTAACTATCGATTTCCCACCCATCCATAATGGTCGAGGCTATCACGGCAGCAAGCAGAATGTTGGTCCAGGGGGTGCTGGTATGGAATGATGCCTGGGGAGATAGGGTATGCAAGGCGGGGAAACGAATGAGGGCTGCTAGAATCAAGATGGCCAAAGATATGATTTCCACGCTTAAAAACAACTGGGTAAACCGGGCTGTGGGTCTTGACCCCATAAGCAGCGGGATCATCGCGACGAAAACCCACATGGCACTAATCAGGAAGAGTTGCCAAGATGTGGGATGGCTATGCGGAAAGACAAGAACCCAACTATACTGGGCTTGTGGCATCACTATGGGGGGTAATGACACAAAATAGGCGACAATCACTACCATTGCCTGAAACCGGCCATAGGTGGCTCCCATCACTTGTCTTCCCCAGTGGTAGGACGCTCCTGCGTTGGGGAAGTGCTGATTAAGCAAGCGAAAAATAAAGGCACTGGCCAGAAGGGGCACGGCAATGATGACAACGGCTAGCAAAACCTTGGAACCTGCCAGTTGAAGCATCACACCGCCCGCGGCAGCAATGCTAAAAAGAGGCCCGACACTGGAAACAGAAAGTGAGGTTAGATCACTCAGTCGCAAAACTTGCTGAAATTTGGGAAATGGGCCAGGTTTCAATGTTTACAATCCTCCAATTTATCATGTTAGTGATCATAGCAGATCGTGTTTGATCCCGGGCTATAGTATTTTGAAAGTATAAGACGGATTGTTGCTCAAGGGTGGGGAAGTTTCATAAAATGAGATCGAATTCGAAGAGAGGCGAAGGTATGCAAATTCGACCATATCGTCCACAGCAAGATTACCGTGCGATATTAAATGCACAATGCGACTTATATAAAATCAATTTTCCGCGATTTGTCTGTACGCCAGCGTTTTTGGCCGACCAGTCGCAACGTTTGCGTGCTGCGGCGCGTAGGCCATTTGAAAATGGAATTTTTGTGCTAGCGGATGAAACTGAGCTGGCGGGCTTCATCTGGGTAGCTTTGCGCATGGATTTGCAGGGAACTTACGGATCCATTGATCAGGTCTATTTGCGGGAGCCATATCGCAGGAAGGGCTATGGAGAACTATTAATGGAGGCAGCCCACGACTTTATTCGCAAGCAGGGAATTGCCGTTGCCCGGCTTTATGTAACTGCGGACAATGCCGACGCCGTACATTTGTATGAACGGCAAGGCTATCACACGACGCGGTTGGAAATGGAGCGTATGCTGTAAAGAGAGAAAGGTACGCCCCGGGAGTTCCCGGAGCGTGCTATTTTTATTTTTCTAAAAGCTTGGAGTGGACGAGGGTGGAGTAATAGGGCCATTAGGTTCCTGACCAATGGTGACGGTTTTTGTTAGTGTTTTGCCCTGGTTATTAACGGTTATGGTGGCTGTTTGCCCAACTTTCATTTTGTCAATTAAGTTTTTCAGTTGGGTGTCACTCGTTACCGTCTGACCATTGACTTGAGTTATGATTTCGCCTGACCTTAAGCCCGCATTTTCTGCCGGACTATTGGGCTCTACGCTGACGATAACAACGCCGTGACTCGTGGCTAGCCCATCTTGATGAGCGATGTTTTTGGTGTCGGTAACGATAAATACGCCTAACCAAGGTCGAATCACATGCCCATATTTTATAAGCTGCGGCAAGATTTGTTCCACTGTAGAGGTCGGGATTGCAAACCCGATGCCTTGCCCCTGGGTGGAAACGGCTGTGTTAATACCAACGACCTGTCCGGCCAAATTAAGTAAGGGCCCCCCGCTGTTTCCGGGATTTATGGCCGCGGAGGTTTGCAATAAATTCCGGTAGTGTCTATTGCCTATGGTCAACGGTCGGCCTTTGGCGCTAATCACGCCTTCGGTGACGGTATGGCTGAGATCGTAAGGATTGCCGATTGCCACAACCCAGCCACCAACTGGGGTTTGGTTAGAATTTCCTAGTACGAGATAGGGGACAGGTTTTGGAGCAGAAATTTTGAGTACGGCCAAGTCAGATGCATAATCCGTGCCAACCCGACTGGCAGTAAAGGCTTTGGAATATCCGGGAACATAAACTTGAATTTTGGTTGCACCATGGATGACATGATCATTGGTTAACAGATAGCCGCGGCTGTTGATAAAGAAACCAGATCCGATATCGGTTTGTACTGTGGATTGAGGCGTCACAGGCAACCCGTTGCCAAAAAGCGAACCGAAAAACTGATTGAAATAGGGAGAGGATGACAATGATGTTGACTGCGGTACGGTGGCGACAATCTTCACGACCGCGGGTCCATCTCGCTTAACGACATTGGCAATGGTATCAGGACCCAGAGGCAGCGTGGAAGGCGTGGCGGTGGCCACCGACGCATAAGGAGTTTTCACTTGGCGTGTCGATAGGGATAGGGCGGCACTTGCATTGGGATTCATCTGATTATAAGCAAATAGTCCTCCGCTCACGGCCCCGGCACCAACCGCAAAACCGATCACAGCGGCGCTTATGGTACGCGTGATAGGGCGCATGGGAATTCCTCCTTCATAATCTTTATAAAGAGTCCTTGCGATTTCTTTTCAACGATAGTCTATCCACCACTTGTTACGAAACCGTTACAATATCTGGAGTTTGATCGGGATTATCCCTGTTTTTAGCAGGATTTTTTGCAAACAACAGAGAAAGAAAGCGTCGGAAATTGAACGAAAGGAGAAACATTATGAACGTTTGGATTATTGATGATAACGAGGATTTGCTGACCCTGTTGAAATTGGCGTTGGCGGATCTCAATTGGGATCTTTACACATTTTCTTCTGGGAGCCAGGTGTTAAAGTCCTTGGCTCATAGCGAGGTGGCCCCGGATGTTGTCGCCATCGACTGGACATTGCCTGATTGGCCGGCGATTCCTTTGATGGAACACATTGTCCGCGAGTATCCGTCGGCACGACTGATTGTGATGTCGGGCGATTCGCGCGCTCAAGAGCGTGTGCCTAAGAATGTTTACTGGTTGAGCAAACCTTTTCATCTCCAAGTTTTCCAGCAACTGATTCAGGATGTGGCCGCAAAGATTTAGCTCTATGGCCCTGAAAGCTTGCCATTGTGGTGTGCTTATGGTAGGATACCCACGCATTAAAAATTTTGGTGGCTAATTTCTGAAATTTTGGTTACAATAGATGTGATGACTTCAGGAATTCCTTTTCCGGTAGCGAGTATCCTACCAAGTTCCGGACCGCCAAACTTAGATGTTACTCTCTTCGCGAGATAAATATGTGTTCTTCAATTGTTCCCAAAGTGGTTTTTTGAAATCTATGAATAATGGAGGCAGACAATGGAGCGCGAACTGGCGCTAGAATTTGTGCGAGTGACTGAAGCTGCAGCCCTCGCTTCGGGCCGCTTAATTGGGCGTGGCGACAAAAACGGAGCAGACCAGCTGGCGGTTGATGCCATGCGATCCGTTTTGAAAAGCCTCAATATACGAGGTACTGTGGTCATTGGTGAAGGGGAAATGGATGAGGCGCCAATGCTCTATATTGGCGAAGAGGTTGGCACAGGTGAAGGTGCCGAGGTAGACATTGCCGTTGACCCCTTGGAAGGAACCAATCTAGTGGCCAAGGGGATGCCAGGAGCTATAGCGGTGATGGCAGTTGCAGCCAAAGGACATCTTCTTCATGCGCCCGACATGTATATGGAAAAAATCGTGACTGGATCTGCAGGGGTCGGTGTTATACACTTGGATGCGCCTATTGAAGAAAACCTTAGGTCCCTAGCCAAAGCTTCGCGTCGTGCTGTCAGCGAGTTGACTGTGGTGTTGCTTGATCGTGAACGCCACGAAGACAAGATTCGCCGTATTCAAGAAAGTGGTGCACGCGTCAAATTAATCTCGGATGGGGACATCACCCCAGCGATCCAAGCTTGCCTACCACATTCCGGGGTTGATATGCTCTTGGGCAGCGGAGGAGCTCCTGAAGGTGTCATAACGGCTGTTGCTGTGAAAAGTTTAGGCGGTGTGATGCAAGGGCGTCTCATTCCGGAAGATGACGCGCAACTGGAGCGTCTGCGGAAGATGGGCGTGGCTAATAGTGATCATATTCTTAATTTGGATGATTTAGTGCAAGGAGATGACGCGTTTTACGTCGCTACCGGCATTACCGGCGGAGACTTGCTGAAAAGCGTGCATTATGGACAAGAATACGCGACGACCTATTCCGTCGCGATGCGTGCCCAAAGCGGAACTGTGCGTTACATTACAACCCGGCACCGAATGGAACGAATGGCGGCAAAATGATGAGCCGTTCTTTATATAATGAGGAGGACAGACTGATTCATGGTCGGTGAAGAAACTCAAGAGGGCAAGGTTAAAGAACAGAGCAAGTCCAGGCGTGGCAAAGGGTCACGCAGCAAGAAGGGCGAGGTGGCTTTAGAGACGACGACAACAACGATTCCATCTTCTTCGGGGCCCGAAGGGACAGCAGATGATGGAGAAGGCAAAACTGCGAAAAAGACAAAATCGACGAAACCTCGAAAGAAGAAGACAGAGGCCTTAAATTCTGGACCCGAGCCTGAGTCTTTAACCGCCCCAGATTCGGCGGCCGAAAGCGAAAAGAACGTGGTTCAGAGTGAACAAAAATCCGCAACGAGAACGAAATCCCGTTCCAAGCGCCCCACCACAACCCAAGCGGGAGCCGCCGAATCGACCTCCTCCCAAGAACCGGATGCATTGCCTGCTAAAGAAGAACCCAAGCCGAAAAAGCGTCCGTCACGGAAGAAAGCGGCTCGAGGTCAAGATGCTGTGAGTCCTGCAACAGATCACGAGCAACCCCAGGCGAGTCAGACTTCGGATAAAGCGTTGGATAAAACGCCGGCCCCAAGCGTAGAGGGTTCCCAACCGTCCCAAGAAAGTTCCGGTACCGTGCAAGACGCCCCCAAAACAGAGAAGAAGGAACATGGGAGAGCCAAAGGGAGTGTTTCCTCCCAAGCGGATTCTGAAGAACCTGGTGCCCAGGGTCAAGGGGCCAAAAAGCTTTCCGGGAATGATCGCCCGAAAACTTCAGAGAAGAATGCGGGAACGGGCCGTAAGAATGAAACGTCACCAGGAACCGAGAACAGAGAAGGGGAGGTCCTTGCTGATCAACATGATCAGAAGGAGCAAACGGAGAAGGCGGACTCGTCAGTGCCTGGCAGTATTGCCAAGACCCAGGTGCCCGCACTTAGCGCTCCGCCAGTGATTATCAGTGAAAAGCCTTCTCGAATGGAGAATGAGAAGACAGCGCCCCAATCCGAGTCCTCACCCGCGCCAGCACCCAACGGGGCCGGGGCTAACGCTTCTCCTGGTGCGAAAGTGATTCCAGGACCAGGGCGTGACAATCGGGGCCGCAATGTGCCAGGGTCGCCAGCTTCTTCGCGTCGAGATTTGCCTAGACCTACCAGGGAAAATCAGCTCTCCATGGCGCAACTCGACGGGATGACGTTGTTGGATCTCTATAAATTGGCCCGTTCGTTAAACGTGGAAAATTTTCGTGCCTACCGTAAAGGAGAACTCATCTGGGAAATCCTCCGGGCGAGAACTTACAAGGATGGTTTTATCTTTGTTGAGGGACTATTAGATGTGGTGGGAGATTACGGATTCTTGCGTCCCACCGATTTTCAGCGTTCTCGCGAAGATGTTTATGTATCGGCATCGCAAATTCGCCGGTTTGATTTGCGTTCTGGAGATATGGTATCTGGTCAGGCGCGGCCTCCCAAAGACGGCGAAAGATATTTTGCCCTCTTGCGAGTGGAAGCTGTCAATCAGATGTCACCGGAAAAAGCCTCGGAACGCCCCGATTTCGACGGTTTGACCCCAATTTTCCCCCAGCCTCGTTTCCATTTAGAGACCCAAAGGGACGATTTGGCTAGTCGTTTGGTAGACATAGTGGCTCCGATCGGCAAAGGACAGCGAGGATTGATCGTCGCTCCGCCCAAAGCCGGGAAAACGGTACTCCTCAAAAAACTGGCCAATGCTATTGCCACAAATCATCCGGATACACACCTGATGGTTCTTCTGATTGACGAACGCCCCGAAGAAGTCACCGATATGCAGCGTTCTGTCAAAGCCGAAGTGGCCAGTTCCACTTTCGATGAGCCCCCAGAGGATCATATCCGCGTGGCGGAAATGGTATTGGAGAGAGCCAAACGGCTAGTGGAAATGGGACAAGACGTCGTGATTTTTCTGGACTCTATTACCCGTTTGGCTCGGGCTTACAACTTGACCATTCCCGCTTCCGGACGTACATTGTCAGGAGGCATGGATCCTGCGGCACTACACAAACCGAAGAGATTTTTTGGTGCCGCCCGCAAAATGGAAGAAGGCGGAAGCTTGACCATTTTGGCCACGGCTCTTGTGGATACCGGATCCCGCATGGACGACGTTATTTATGAAGAGTTCAAAGGGACTGGCAACATGGAACTGCATCTTGACCGGAAGTTGGCGGAGCGCCGGACATTTCCTGCGGTGGATATTAAGCGCTCGGGGACACGCCGAGAAGACTTGCTGCTGTCGCCGGAGGAATTGGAAGTCGTATGGCTTCTGCGTAAAGCAACGCACAACCTAAAAGATATAGAAGCCACCGAGTTGCTGCTGCAGAATTTACGCAGAACCAAGTCTAACCAGGAGTTTTTCCGCATGTTTGCGGCTACGCAAGGAGGATCCAATTAAGTGGATACGGGAGCCAGTGCCAAACCCGTGGTGCTGTTAGTGGATGACGAGGACCATATTCGCGAACTGTGCCGTCTCTATCTCGAAAGCTCTGGGTTTGAAATAACTGAAGCTGAAGACGGGGGGAGTGCGCTCAAAAAGCTGGAACAGCAGCAAGTGGATTTGGTCGTGTTAGACATTATGCTCCCTGGAATTGACGGGTTTGAGGTCTTAAAAACGATCCGTTCCCGTCAGGTCTGGCTTCCTGTTGTGATGCTCACGGCTGTGGGGGATGAAGAAGATCGCATTGCTGGACTGGAACAGGGCGCGGATGACTATTTGATTAAACCCTTTAGCCCGAAAGAACTCGTGGCTAGGGTTAAAGCGGTTTTGCGCCGTGCTCAAAGTCCGGCAGCGCCCGAAGATATGGAAGTGATCCGATTCCCACATCTTATGGTTGACGCCTCCCAACATTTGGCCACGGCAGGCGGGGAAGAATTGACTTTAACCCCCAGAGAATTTGACTTGCTATGGTTTCTGGCTTCTCATCCTCAGCAAGTGTTTAGCCGGGATCAGTTGCTGGATAGGGTATGGGGGTTTGACTTTGAAGGAGATGGACGGACGGTGGATGTCCATATTACCCGCTTACGACAGAAATTGCTGAAAACCCCATCCGCATATCAGTATATTGAAACCATTTGGGGACAGGGATATCGCTTCAAACCCCAGCGGCGTGATCAATAGTGTTACGGCACCTATGGTCTCGGATGCAAAGGAGTCTTTCTTCGCGACTCATCATCAGTCATGTGGCTGTCACGATCATGGTGCTGGCGATTGCTTTGGGTATTTCCAATATTACCTTTCGCAATTATCTCGTCGGATCTCAGGTAAAAAACCTAGCGACCCAGGGTCAAACTTTGGCCCGGGTAATGCAGAGATATTTTGCGGGAACCTTGTACCGTCCTGATGCCGTGTATTTAATTCATTTGGTTCAAGGCTCCCTCAATGACCGAGTGTATGTGGTGGATAATATTGGCGAAATTATTATGGAAACAGGAAATAGCCGACTTCCAGCTGCACCATGGTCCCGCAGTATCTTATCCCGGGTTCTTGTGAAAGGTCAGGAGTTTCAGGGCGTTCTCGAGGGGGCCGGCAAGGCTCCAGAAGCCACAGCGGGAATTCCGGTGATTGTCAATGGACAGGTGGCGGGAGGGATATTTCTCGAAGCGCCCCTGAGTACTTCCAACCAAACGGCCACATCTTTAACGGGTCTTTTGCTGGTCGGGGAAGCGATAGCCATTGTGATGGCCGGATTCTTAGCTTATGGATTCTCCAAGCGTCTGACGCGACCCTTGGTGTCTTTACGCCAGAGCGTATCCAGAATGGGGATCGAAGAGCAAGAACAAACTCACGCCGAAGTTGAAGGGCCACAAGAAGTCCGGGATCTGGCCCAGGAATTCAACCGGATGAGTGACCGGATTCACATGCAAATGATGCAGTTGCGCAAGGAGTCCGACGTGCGGGATACGCTACTGGCTCATGTGGCTCACGATCTGCGCACCCCTTTAACCTCCATCCGCGGATTTTTGGAAGCCATCCGAGACCACATGGTAGACGGACCGGGCCGTGACAGAGCAGTAGAAGTGGCTTGGGAAGAAACGCTGCGGCTCAAACGTCTGGTTGATCGTCTGTTAGCTGCGACACGGATTCAGAGCGGTGCCGGGAAGAAAAACCCTGTGCATGTCATGACTTGGATAGAAACGACCTTAGAGCGAGTGACACCTTTGATAAAGGAGACGGGCCATTCCTTGGTTTGGAAGCAGCGGGATGATGCGGTAATTCTAGCCATTGAGGACTATTTGGTTGAAGCGTTAATCAATGTGATTGATAATGCAGCAAAGTGGGGACGAGCTGGAACCCCGATTACGATTGACTCGGTGCTGGGTGAAGAGGGACGAACCATTGCGATATCGGTGAAAGACCAAGGCCCCGGTATTTCCCAGGATGTGCTGCCCCACATATTTGAGCGTTTTGTGACGGGAGATAAGGCGCGGAAAGGATCGAGCGGGCTTGGGCTCTCTATTGTGCATGAAGTCATGGAACAGCATCAAGGGTACGTCACGGCTAAGAATGATCCTGAGGGAGGTGCTGTGATTACCATGACACTGCCTGTTTTTGATGTGTCAGCCTAAAAACAGTTAAGGAGTCCTGCCTTTTTTCTTTGGGTAGGGCTCCTTTATTTTCCATTCTTTGCGACTCCCTACGACAAAGGGTCCAACATGGACGGCAAGCGGCGCAAGACGCTGAGCAGGGTTTTCATTCCCTGTTGGATTTCCGGATCTTTTAACATGCGCAATAGACTGCCCAGGGTGATTTTGTGCGGATCTTGCTGGGCTTCGGTCTTAGCTTCTGTCAGTTGCTGGAGAGCATAAAGCACCATCTGCATTCCGCCGCTACTGATCAACTGATTGACGAATTCGCCTAGCTGAGTGAAGGTGGTTACCAAACGCTCGACCATCAAGGGATTCAACGAATCCGTCAGAGCCTTAAGTAGGCCTGCCCACTGGGTTAAGGCTGCCCAGGTGCCGTCTTTTTGCCAGCCTGCCAATTGGTCTAACAGGCTCTGCAGGTCCTGTTGATGGGCCAAGAGTTGGTCCAAGGTAACTTGGGTGTCCGCTTCGGTTAGACGCGCCACCAAAGGACCCATTTGCGCGGCCAATAGACCAAGGCGTTCGGCCAAAGGAGCCGTTGCCGAAGCCTGAATGCCAGCTAATAATTGGGCGAGCTCGGTGAGACGAGTCCATGTGCCGTCCTTCTGCCATTGCTCCACTTGATCCAAGAGGACCTGAAGGGTTTGTTTCCGTTCGAACACTACGGCCAAAGTTTCCTGGGCGTCCAGGCCAGTCATTTGTTGGGTGAATTGGCCTACCGTAGCCATCATCTCTCCCAGCCGTTCGGCCAAAGCCGGCGTGGCACTGTCTTTAATGGCGGCCAACAATGCCGTCCATTCTTCTAACATTGCCTGTGAAACCTCGTTTGTTGCCATATTCCGCCTCCGTTTGGACACCAATTTTAGAGCAAGCCTGCAGGCGTGAGCCAATACATTCGGTTGTAGGCTAGTTTGTAAAGATGAATCATCTCTGTGGGCATGGAGGGCACAGGGGGGTGGTCATAATCAAAAGTAATATAGGTGGCCTCTTTGAGACCCGTTTCAATAAAGCAGAACACTTTCCCGTCATAGCTCATCATGCCCAGTCCCCCTCGCAACCGGTGAACCAAATTGGCGGCCACCACATCCGCTTCGAAATGGGCAGTTGAGCCGGCTTTGCTAATAGGCAAATTTGTGGCATCCCCGAGCACAAAAATATTGTCATGGCCAATCATTTGTAAGGTATGCCGATCGGTGGGAATCCACTGGCCTGCATCTCCCAGTCCTGATCGGCCAATGACGTCTTGTCCCACATGGGGCGGAATGGCCACCAAGAGATCATAGGACAAAGTATCCCCTTCGAGACTCGTAATGGTGTGGGTCTCGGGATCAATACTCTCCATATTGAAGAAGGTGTGCGTTTCAATGTGTCGCTCTTCTAAGACCGGAGCCGCCCAGTTCGCCACGGATTCAATCGAATGCACCCGGCCAATGGGATAGGTGTACACTACTTCGGTTTTGTCTCCGAGTCCCCTCGTTTTGAGCCATTCCTGGACCATGAAAGTGAATTCCAAGGGTGCTACCGGACATTTATGGGGGACTCCTACGGTCACCACCAAGCGGCCCCCGGAAAAGTCACGCAGTGCTTGACGCAATTGAATGGCACCGTCTTCAGTGTAAAATTGATGACCTCCTTCGACCAAGCCGGGAATTTGTTCAGGTGCCGGTCGGCTGCCTGTGGCAATCACCAAGTAATCATAGGGAATCGAGGTGCCGTCCGTGAGAATAACGCGTTGTGCTTCGGCATCAATTCGATTGGCCTCACCGGAGATTAGGCGTACGTGCCGGTCCAGAATCTGTCGTTCCGGCTTGCGCATGTCTTGGGGCGTCGCTTGATCAAAAGCCAGATACAGAAACAGGGGTTGATAGATATGGTCGGGAGAATCGGCAATGACGCTGATGCTGACTGTGCCGTCTTGCAGTTCCTTGTTTAGTTGACGCGCCATCTGATTGGCGACGATACTGCCGCCGGTGCCGCCGCCAACAATTACTACCTGGGGCATATGCAATCGCTCCTTTGTATGGGGATTGGTCGGATGAGGGGACCCGAGGCTGCTCGAACCGCCTGACCGCTTAGCGTAATTTTTTCACCTGAATTTTGTAGACTCCGTCTTCCTCGAAATTTTTGACGAGTTCGTGTTTGGCGCGTTGGACCCATTCGGGAATGTCTTTGGCCGATCCTTGGTCAGACGACCAGATTTCCAAAATGGTACCGACGGGTTCCTGGCGAATGCCTTTAATCAGTTCCATTAATGGTCCAGGACAGAACGATCCGCGTGCATCCACAATCTTCACCGTTTCAGCCATGATGTGTCACCTCCGTGAGATTAATGGGAAAGACGATTGGGTCCCTACAAGGTATACGTGCTTTCGCCTTCAACTTTGGCAAGAAATCCGGCGACGCCCAGTGTGTCGTCAAAGAGGTCTACCAAATCGCCCAGAGTCCAGTGATAGACATCCATCACCAGACTGCAGGCATAGAGAGTCACGGGTCCCAACTCCTTGCTTTGCCGAAACAACTCGAGATAGGACTCGACGCCCTGCTGAACAAGGGTGCGGGCTACAGACCCTTGCGTGATAGAGCTTGCGATTTCGGGATCACGATGAAATGCAGGCAAGGCCTCCATACTGACAAAGACCCGAACCGGTTTGCCATAACTAGCCGCCACGGTAGTTAGCATTGCCGCTGCCTGGATTTTGGCATAATCCCCGGAAAGAAGCATAATGTTAATAGCTTGCGGGTCAGCCATGTTGAATCATTCCTTTCCAGATCGAAATGTTGTCTTGCAATCCATATTTTAGTCGGTTATTCGCACTAGCAACCGCCAGTTATTTTAAACTTCTTATAGTCAGACTTTTTAGTCAAGTAATAGCAATGAATTCGAATCTAGTAGTTTTAATCGCTGTTCTGGCAAAAGGAGGTGCGTTGTTGGCAAATGGGTGGAGTGGATGGCGGCTGTGTCCTCGTGCCGGTTTTTGGCAGGTAAAGGATGTGGACGGATGATCATTCTGCAGAGGGCGTGTGTCAGTACTGCGACAAATGCTGCGGACATGCTTCAATAGCGTCTATATCGATGGTAATATAGTCGGAACAACTGAATGGCGTATTGTGATACAAAAATGGGCACGTTATTATTGTGCAAGTGAATTATGGCGTATTTATCCCTCTAAATCTTAACGGATTCTCGAACATGAGGATATTGCGCAATAGTAGAGTCCCAATGGCTCGTGTTTAAGGAGATGTTGTGATGGGAAACAAACCGACAGAACAGTTTGCTTGGTATGATAACATGCGACAGACTTCGCCCGTGCGTTACGATTCTGAAACCGAGGTATGGGAATTTTTCCGTTACCAGGACGTATTCAAGGCGTTAATGACTCCTGCGGTATTTTCATCTGACATCCACCAGAATCGGACGGCGAACCAGGAGGATAAATTGAGCCGTCTATTGGGTATGACTTTGCTGTTTCAGGACGGTGAGAGTCACCGGACACTGCGTAAAATTACTCAACCGGATTTCCAACCCAGATTTATAGATTCCCGGGAGTCTATCATTGTGGATGTGGTGGATGAGCTTTTGGACCGTCTGCAAGAGAAAAAGCCCATGGATTTGGTCCGGGATTTTGCATTTCCGCTTCCGGTTAAGGTCATTTCGCGCTGGCTCGGCATTAATGAAGGAGATGAAAAGTTATTCCACGACTGGATGACTGAATTGTTCGGAGTTCCTCTTAATACGCTTCGTACTAGGGAAAATTCGAAAGAGCAAGAACAAGCTATTGCGCGCCGTAATCGGGTGGTTTTTGACATGCAACAGTACTTTTCTTCGTATTTTTTCTATTATCGCAATCATCGTGACGCCAGTGTCATCTCTCACATGGTCAACTCCGCGGCACTGGATGAAGAAGGACTTTTGGCCTATACCTTACTGCTTTTTATTGCCGGGCATATTACTACCACGCGGTTACTTTCAAGCACGTTGTTGCTGTTGTCGGAACGTGATCACGATCGGTGGCAGATTAAACAAGAGGAAAGCTGGGGCTCAAAATTTCTAGAGGAAACATTGCGTTATTGGTCTCCAGTCCAACTTGTGGTGCGAGAGATCCGGGAGGTTGTGCAAATGGACAATATTGAAATTCAACCCGGAAGCCACGTGGTATTATGGTTGGGATCAGCGAATCGCGATCCGGCGCAGTTCGTCTCGCCGGACACGTTCAATGTGAACCGGGACTTTTCCGGTGTCTTAGCATTTGGCATAGGCAACCACTATTGTCTGGGAGCACCGTTGGCGAGGCGGGAGGCGACAATTGGGCTGACACATTTTCTTCGCCGCTATCCCGAGTATCAGGTACAAGATTATGTGTTTCCCGACCGCAAACGGCTGATATTTTTCGGGCCTAGCGAATTAAACGCCGTGATGCTGTGATAGCTTGGATCGGAAACCCAGTAGCCGCGGATTTAACATACTCCAACCTGATAGCCTTTCCTTTGGGGGCAGTAATAGCAAGCTTTGTCTCGCTGGGACCTGACCCTTTAGCGTAAGTAGGATGCATCCTTGTAAATCTTTTGCCGGGAAGCGATGCGGGGCTGATCTTGCCAATACGAGAGAATTTTGTTAAAATACCTCGTGCATTTGGAATGGACCGGGAAGAAGGTGAGATCATGAAAGAAGGAATTCATCCGGCGTACCAAAAAACCACCGTAACGTGTGCGTGTGGCGCAGTATATCATATTGGATCAACCAGAACCAATTTACGAATCGAGGTCTGTGGACAGTGCCATCCTCTGTATACAGGGAAGCAGCGAATTGTTGACACCGGTGGACGTGTCGAGCGCTTCAAGAGGCGTTATGGTATGAAATAGTTTTCGAACAGAGCCGGTGGCTCTGTTTTTTTTGTGTCCTTTCCCAGGTTAATGCGTGACAGTATAATCAGAAAGAAGGTGAAGAAGAGATGGATGATACGACGCGCTCGCGATTGGAAGCGGCTATGGTGCATTATCATGAGGTTCAAGAAGTATTGTCTGATCCTCAGGTTAGTTCCAACCCTCAGTTGTTGCGAAAGTATTCTCAAGAGCTATCCGAGTGGGAGGAAGTGGTCCATTACTATCGGTCCTATCTGTCTTTGAGTCAAGAACTGGAGACACTCAAGGATATGGCTCGTGAAGAACCTGATGAACGATCCTGGATCGACGAGGAATTGGGAAGAATTCGCCAAAAGCTTGAAGACGTTGAGCATGAAATTCAGAGTTTGTTGATGCCTTCGGATCCTAACGACTCGAAAAACGTGATTATGGAAATTCGAGCTGGAGCAGGGGGAGAGGAGGCCGCATTATTTGCGGCCGAGTTATTCCGCCTCTATGTCCGTTATGCTGAACGTCACGGATGGAAGATGGAGTTGCTATCGGTGAATGAAACCGACATTGGGGGATTTAAGGAAATCGTCTTTATGATTGAGGGTTTGGGGGCTTACAGCCACCTAAAATTTGAACGCGGTGTCCACCGGGTGCAGCGGGTTCCTGTTACTGAAGCGGGTGGCCGGATTCATACATCAACGGTGACAGTTGCGGTATTGCCAGAAGTTGAAGAATTGGAAGTGAGTATCGATCCGGAAGATTTGCGTATCGACACGATGCGCTCTAGCGGAGCTGGAGGCCAGCATGTCAACAAGACGGAATCTGCGGTTCGTATCACTCATATTCCTACCGGCATTGTAGTTACATGCCAAGATGAAAAATCTCAGCTCAAGAATCGTGATAAGGCCATGAAAGTACTGAGGGCTCGGCTTAAGCATCTGTATGATTCCACCCAGGCCAAGGAAATTGCCGATGAGAGACGACAGCAGGTAGGAACAGGAGATCGCTCCGAGCGCATTCGCACCTACAATTTTCCGCAAGGACGGGTAACTGACCATCGGGTGGGTATTACCTTGCACCAACTGGATGAGGTGTTAGACGGCAATATTGAAGAGTTGATCAGTGCCTTGCAGGCTCAGGAGCAGGAGGAGCGGTTGCAACAAGAGTCATGAACCGTGAATGGCAGACAGTGGTGGAACAAGGTGCGAGAGAATTAAGGGCTGCCGGCATTGAAAGAGCCTATAGGGAGGCCTCCCGGTTATGGTTTGGGGTCTCGGGTCAAGAGTTGCCCTATTGGATTCTTTATTCCGGATCCCCGCCTCCCGCCTTAGTTGAAGAATACCGAAAGGCCATCAGACGACGATCGGGACGGGAGCCATTTCATTATATCGTGGGAATGCGGGAATTCATGGGACTGAATTTTCATGTCGATTCCCGTGTGCTCATTCCCCGCCCGGAAACAGAGAAGCTGGTAGAACGCATTTTGGCGGATGCCGGGGCGAAGAAAGATTTAGTCATTGTCGACGTGGGGACTGGGAGCGGAGCCATTGCAATCTCCCTGGCTTATTTGGGTGACCCAACGTGGCGGGTGATTGCAACGGATGTGAGCGAAGACGCCCTAAAAGTTGCCCAACTCAATTGTGGCCATCTGTTAAAAAAAAGGCAGATTCATTTTGTTCAGGGTGATTTACTCCGAGGCATTTCTCAACCCGTCGATATCGTTGCGGCTAATCTGCCCTATGTGGCGGAAGACGATAGAGAAGTCTGTTCTCCTGAAGTGGCTTATGAGCCGAGAATCGCTCTTTATGCTTCAGAAGGTGGATTAAATACCATTGTCCGCTTGATTAACCAATTGCCGGTGAGACTGACAGATGGAGGGCGTGTCTACTTGGAAGTAGGAATGGGACAGGCGGAGCGAGTGGAGAGATGCTTGACGGCTCAAGGGATGACTATACTTCCCCGTACCCGTGATTTGGCAGGAATTGAGCGGGTGATTGCTGCTCAAAAACCGCAGGAGCAATGAATTGTACGGTGGTGGTGGAGATCTTTTGATAACTTGTGATCTTTATGTAAACATAAGAGTTACAAATGGAACAGAGTAAAAATGCGCAACAAAAGCAAATGGAGTTCCGGCGAGTTGGGGCTAGGGAGGACAAAGAGGCGCGCATTTTAGAAGACTTTTAAAAAGGGAGGCAGGAACCTAGTCAATGGCTGGCGAAATAACTGCTCAGGAATTGCGTGAGCGCTTAAGCTCTCGGAATGCGGACATTCATCCTATCACGATTATTGATGTGCGGTTAGCACAAATTGGAAAGATTCCTGGAGCTCGGCATGTTCCCGTTACCGATCTGGAAGACAAAGAATGGGACTGGGATGCTGAGAGTGAACTCGTCGTTTATTGTCAATTTGGAAAAGGAGGCAGTGACTACGCTGCCGAAGTTTTGGAAGAACAAGGATATCAAAAAGTTTATAAGTTGGTAGGGGGTATGGATAGTTGGGCCAAGCTCATCCGTGAGAATGCCTAAGGCCTGAAGTCGGGTGGCGCCGAGCTCCCGAGGTTTGAAAATACAGAGGGGGCCTAAAGGGAATGTCGCAAACACAAATTGCCCTGGCAGCCCTAGTGCTTTTGTACATTTTTCTGATCGGTGATTGGTTTCATCGTGCCTGGACGGCTTTGGGAGTTGCGGCCCTAATGGTTCTCTTACACGTCGTTACTTTTCGGGATGCGTTTTACTCCATTGATTTTAATACCATTGGCCTATTGTTGGGAATGATGGTTCTGGTGGGATTGTTAGGGGAAGCGGGGCTGTTTTTCCGCTTCGGCATCAAAGCTCGGCAGATGGCGCGAGAACAGCCTAAACGTTTATTGTGGGTCTTCTTTGGATTGACTGTCGTATTGTCTGCGTTTTTGGACAACGTGACAACTATTTTGCTGTTGTCTCCGGCTTTGTTTCGAGCCGCGGAAGGCATGGATTTGGACCCGGTCCCTTTCTTGATGGCCATGATCGTGGCTTCAAATCTGGGGGGCATGGCGAGTTTAATTGGTGATCCTCCCAATATTCTCATTGGAACCGCGTCTCACATGTCTTTTAATACATTTGTTGCGCACTTGGGACTACCCGCCCTGTTTTTGTTGACAGGGGTGGCCTTGATACTGCCAAGGATTTTGGAATGGAAAGCCAATCCTCAAATGATTGCCGTTGATCCCTACCGAGTTCCCCAAGACTTTCCCTTAGCGGATCGTTTGACGCTGTTGTTAATTGTTCTCGGCATTGTTTTAGCGGCATTCGTTTTGCAAGGGTTGTTTCACTGGACGTCCGGCGCTATTGCTATGGGGGGCGCTTGTTTGGGTCTTTTGGTGTCGGGTAGAAGGGCCGGAAGATTTTGGCGTGTGGTAGATTGGGGAACTTTAGGCTTTTTTGTGGGCATATTCATACTGGTGGGAGCACTAGAAAGGGGCGGGATCGTAGTCCGGCTGGCCAATACATTGGCCCACTGGCACACCAATAATTTGGCTTTGATAATACTTTTGACGAGCGCTGTGTTGTCAGCCTTGGTGGACAATGTGCCGTTGGTTGCTGCGATGATTCCCCTTATCCGTCATCTTCTTCACTTCATGCCTGGTTACGGTTTCCAGTTGTGGATTGCTTTGGCGATGGGGGCAGCCATTGGCGGAAACGCAACAGTCATGGGAGCCTCGGCGAATGTTGTGGGTCAAGGACTGGCAGAAGAACGAGGCTATACGTTAAATTTTCGCCGTTACTTGCCCTTTGGCTTAAAGATATTTGCGTTAAGCTTGCTGTTGGGAGCTTTGTATATTATTGTTCTGAACAAAATCATGGGATAAAAAGAAAAGGAAAGCTTATATTTCGCCGGAAGGCATCAATCTGTGGCATTGACTTCGAAGTACGAAGGGGGGAAAGCGGTGATAACAGAAATTTTGAGTGCGGACAATCTTAGCCGTGGCATCGACGCCTTGAAAAATGGAGAAGTGGTGGCTTTTCCCACGGAAACGGTATATGGATTGGGCGCGGATGCGACGAATAGCGAGGCCTGTAAGAAAATTTTCGAGGCTAAGGGCCGTCCTGCAGACAATCCGTTAATCGTACATGTCCTCGACATCAAAGAACTCGAAAATGTGCTGACAGGACAAATGCCTAAGTCAGCCCAAAGGTTGGTTGAAAAATTCTGGCCGGGTCCTTTGACTGTCATTGTTCCCTCCAATGACACGATTCCCCTCTTAGTTCGCGGCTTTATGCCCACTGTGGCGGTGAGAAGTCCTAGTCATCCAATTGCCCGGGAGCTTATTCAGGCTGTGGGCAGGCCCCTGGCCGCTCCCAGCGCGAATCGATCAGGACGTCCCAGTCCTACTCGAGCAGCGGATGTGTGGCAGGACTTACGAGGGCGAATACCGTATATCATAGACGGGGGCAATAGTCCGGTTGGGCTGGAATCGACCATTGTCGATTGTTCGGTCGATCCCCCACTCTTATTGCGTCCCGGGTTTATTGGACTACAGACTTTAGAGTCTGTGTTAGGAGGTCGAGTGTTGAGGCCTGGCGCTGATGCGCCTCATAAAGCACCAGGAATGAAATATCGACATTATGCACCCCGCGCTCCAGTTATTTGGATTAATATGAAAGAGGATTACCATATTGAGCAAGCTCTTTTGCAGCTGAAAGAAGAATTTCCTGGTATGGCCCTGATGGCGTCTAGGCAATGGCAGAGATGTGTTGCCGGACCCTTCCTTCAAGTGGAGGACACGGCCCAAGACATTGCGCATAATCTCTTTTCGGGATTTCGGGAGTTAGACCAAGCCAAGCCGGACGCGATTGTTGTGGTGTGGGAAGAGAATGACCAGGGTGTGGGATTAGCTGTGGCTAATCGCTTAGAGAAAGCCTGTACCAAGCAATTGACGTGGGAAGGATGCGTGAGGCAGGTGACAGACTAATGGAAAACCCGCCCAACATCTTGTTTGTATGCACAGGGAATACTTGTCGAAGTCCCATGGCCGAAGCTTTGTGGAAGAGCCTTTTCTCCGGGGAGTACCCGGTGCAGTCAGCCGGGCTGGCACCATGGCCCGGACAAGCAGCTCACGAATATGCTCAGGAAGCCGTGAAACCCTATGGGGGAAATCTACAAAACCATCGCGCTAAAGATATTCGCGACGTTCAAGGGGATTTTGACTGGATTTTTACCATGACTAGGGAACAAGCGGCGCAACTGCAGCAAATGCGCCCCGAGTGGAAAGACAAAATCTTTTCCCTTCCGGAGTTTTTAGCGGAAACGGAAGGTATTGCCGATCCAATCGGCACGAACCAGGTGAACTATGATTCTCTGGCCTGGCGGTTATATCGCATGTTAACGAAATTAAAAAGACGCCTAGTAAAAGGCGAGTCATCCGCTGAGCCGGAAGAAACGGGGGAATAGGTGAATGAGAATCGCCGCGGGAGCAGATCACGCCGGGTGGAATTTGAAAGAAGCCTTAGTCAATTACCTCATAGACCGGGGATGGGACGTCGAAGACTTCGGAACGTTCGGACCGGATTCTGTTGATTATCCCGACTATGCCAATAAGGTGGCTTTGGCGGTCACCAATGCAGACGTGGAACGGGGACTTTTGATATGTGGCAGCGGACAGGGAATGTGTATCGTGGCCAATAAAACCCCTGGAGTTCGTGCGTCGTTGGCTCATGATGTCATTTCGGCACGGTTGGCCCGCCAACACAATGATGCTAATGTTTTGACAATGGGAGCCCGATTTGTCGCACCAGAATTGGCCCAGGAAATCCTGGAGGTATGGCTGGCAACGCCGTATGAAGGTGGGCGGCACCAGAGGCGCTTAGAAAAAATCGAGCAAATTGAAAGGCGCGGTTTATAAAGATTTTCCTGAATGCTGCCGCCTTTTCCAGGCGGCCTGGCGCATTCAGGAATCTGGTATATTATACTTTATAAGGAAACGGGGAATTTGTATGTTGGTCGTGGTTGATCATCCCCTTATCAAAGTTCACATTTCCATTCTTAGGGATCGCTGGACGGGAACTGATCAATTTCGTACGCAATTAACGGCGTTAACACGCTTGTTGGCTTTTCCTGTCTTGCAAGATTTGGAGATTTTGCCGATGACAGTAACCACGCCTTTGGCTGATACTACAGGATATAGACTTGACAGAGTGCCGGTTTTAGTGCCGGTATTACGAGCGGGCCTTGGAATGGTAGAGGGTTTTCGTGATGTTGTTCCCAATACTGTCGTATCTCATCTGGGTCTGTACCGTGATCACCGAACACTGAAGGCAATACGGTATTACAGCAATTTTTCCACATCATACCACGATCATCCGGTCATTTTGCTAGATCCCATGTTGGCCACAGGAGGATCGGCGGTAAACGCGCTCAATTATCTTAAGCAAGAAGGCGCCAGTGAGATTCGAGTCGTCAGTGTCATTGCGGCTCCTGAGGGTATTCAGAAAGTTGGCGAGTATCACCCTGATGTGATGGTTTTTGCGGCGCAGTTAGATGATGGACTCAATGAATTAGGCTATATTGTTCCAGGTCTTGGGGATGCAGGCGATCGGCAGTTTGGCACGGTCGTCGACTAATAAATCCCCGCAAGGGGGAGGTTATATTGGCCCGCCGCTTCTATTGACGGGCTTTTTGGCCTGGACTATACTTATGGATTGTGAGGGTATGGCCCTCATACCCATATTGGTATCTGCCCGAAAATTGCAGACCGCCACGTTCCCGAAGCAGCTGATCCGAATTGGCATAGAGAGACTGCAGGGATTTTCCATGCACCGTCTCTTCAGCCAAACCACGTGGGAGAGTCTGCCTGGCGAAAGGGATATAGTTGCCGATAATGGGCAAACTTACCACTGAATTGTCCAAGGAGAAGGTGACCACCGACGGGACCCGATAACAATCACAAACGCCCGTTAACTGCAGCGCGGGGCATAGGAATAGCGTTCACACTGTCGGTTCAGTTAGTGTTTTCTGTCATCATCGGAGTCTTTCTTGGACAGTGGCTTGACAATCTGTGGCATACCACACCGCTTTTCACAGTGCTGGGTGTTCTTTTAGGTATAGGAGCCGGACTTTATGGGATATACCAGATGGCTCGGGTTTTCTTGAAGTGAACGAATTTTCAGCGCTTTGGCGAAAGTCGGCTGCAGCATCTCTAGGCCTGTCTTTGGCTTTTGTGTTAGTCGGATTGTTGTTTGCCAGTGCAAGAACGGTTTTTTGGAGTCTGGCAATCGGAATCATCCCTGGGATTGTGGATTTAGTCGGTCTGGGACTGCGCTTGCCGTTGTGGGCACGTCTAAATGCGCGGGCCGGGATGGTCAGCATAAATCTCAGATTATTTTCGCGGCTGGTCCTTTTAGGGGTGTTTTTCTATGTATTGCAACGCTACACTCACTTAGACCTTGGCTGGGCCTTAGCGGGGGTTTTTTTGCCTCACGCCGTGTATCTGATTAAAGCGATTTGGAGTTTGCGGCACAAGGGGGTGAACGGATGATTTTTTCATTAACGGCTTTTCAGTGGCCTCCTTTTATTACAGGACTGCTTGCCGTGGTTGTCGTGCTAGTATTCGGACTGATGGCAGTACGTCAGCTCACTCCAGGTGTTCCCCATGGCGCGCAAAACGTCATGGAAAGCGCCGTAGATACCTTTCAGGATCTGGTGGGTCAAATGGCTCCCAAGGCGTTGGCACCCAATTTGACGTTATTGTCTCTGACCTTGTTTCTTCTGTTAGTGGTGGCCAATGTCATCGGTTTGTTGCCTTTGCCAGGAATAGGCACCCGGTGGATTCATTCACCGACGGCGTTTCTCAGTATGCCGGCAGGATTGGCTATTGTGATCTTCCTGTTGATTCAGTGGTCAGGGATTAAGTACAAAGGCCTGGGCGGATTTCTGGTGGGATGGTTTTGGAAACCCATACCCGTTTTTGGTGTGGTGGTTAATGCTCTGGAACAATTGGTCATGCCAGTGAGTTTGGCCTTCCGGCTGTTTGGCAACATTTTGGCTGGAGAATTGGTGTTGCGTATGACGACGAATCCTCACGGTTTGTCCGGGTGGCTGGTCGTGGTCCTGGTGGGAACGCTCTGGTTAGTGTTTAGTTTAGTTATTTCATTAATCCAGGCGTTAATTTTTACAATCTTGACTGTGGCCTATATGAGTATTCAAGCGAGTACCGAGCATTAATAGCGAAGTCAAGTCAGTAGAGTCGAATTGTTATTTATGGTCCAAATTTGCTAAGGAGGAATTTCGCGTGAGTCCACACGATGTTTTGTTGTTAATTGGAGCATTGGCAGCAGCAGGTGGTGCCATTGGTGCTGGTATCGGAAACGGTTTGGTAATGGGGCGAATGGTGGAAGGAGTTGGACGTCAGCCCGAAGCGTTAGGCCGATTGCTGACATGGGCATTGGTGGGTGTGGCGTTGGTTGAGGCTTGGCCTGTCATCACCTTCGTGTTGTTTGTTTTTACCAAAATCGGCTAAGACAACAGGGATGTCTTTCTTAACATAAAGGAAAGATTGACGAGAAGGGAGCGAAACCGTGTCGAGTACTACATCGCTAACCTTGGGTAATATGGTTGCTGGCGTGCTACAGTGGGTAATTTTGTTGTTTCTCATGCGTCGTTATGTGTATAAGCCCTTGTTGGGAGCTATGCAAAAACGGCGGGAGAATATCGCAAAGCAAATTTCTGAGGCAGACAAGTTGCGGGAAGAAGCGGAAAAACTTCGGCAAGAACAAGACAATCTGCTCAAAAAAGCCCATGATGACGCCAAGGCTTTGATTGCTCAGGCTCGCCGAGAAGGTGAGGAAGAGGCGCGAAAGATTGTGGATCAGGCACAGCGTGAGGCAAGTTACCGTCAACGAGCTGCATTGGAGGAAATTCACCATGAACGAGACGAAGCTATCAAAATGATTCGGGCCGAAGTTGCGGATCTGGTGCTGATGGCTACAGGAAAATTACTTGAGCGCAACATCGATGAAAAGGATCAAGAACGATATCTCGACCAAATTCTACAAGATGCGGGGCAATTGCAATGACCGATCAACGTGCTGTCAAACCCTACGCGAAGGCACTCTTTGAACTGGCTAAAGACAACCAATTAATTGATCAAATCGGCAGGGATCTTGATTTTGTCACCAAGATGATTCAGGAGTCTCAGGAATTGCAGAGATTTCTTTCTCATCCCCTGGTTTCACCCGAAGCCAAGAAAGAGAGCCTGTCCCGGTTAGTGCAAAATTCGGTTCATTCCTTGCTGCTTAGATTTCTCTATTTGGTTGTGGACAAAGGACGGGAATCTCTTTTGGCGTCAATTTGTGACGAATTTAACAAACTCGCCAGAGAGGATCAGGGAATCGTGGAAGTGCATATCGACAGTGCCGTACCACTGAGTGAAGATCAGAAGAAACAGTTTGCCGAACGTCTTGGGCAGACTATGGGCAAAGAGATCAGGATACTGGCTGAAGTTAAGCCGCCTCTCATTGGGGGCGCCAGGATTCGTGTTGGCGATCGCGTTTTGGACGGGAGCGTTCAAAGACGTATGGAGATTTTGGCAGAACGCTTGCGAGGAAACGGAGGAGGTGTAGTCCTTGAGCATTAAGCCTGAGGAAATCAGTGCAATCCTCAAAGAAGAAATTCAAAAGTATGACGTGGAGACCGAATTATCGGAGTCCGGGGTCGTTCTCACGGTTGGAGACGGTATTGCCAGAATTTACGGTTTGACCGACTGTATGGCGGGAGAAATGCTAGAGTTTGACAACGGAGTCTTTGGAATGGCTCTGAATCTCGCTGAGGACAATGTCGGCTGCGTGATTCTGGGCAATGATGTCGGAATAACTGAAGGAATGCGGGTGAAACGCACCGGTAAAATGGTTGAGGTTCCCGCTGGCGATGCCTTGATTGGGCGTGTTGTGAGCCCTCTTGGTGAGCCTGTTGATGGGAAGGGACCCATTGAAACCAGCATCAGAAGGCCAGTGGAATATCCTGCTCCGGGCATTATTGCGCGCGAACCTGTGTCACGCCCTCTACAAACGGGAATTAAAGCCATTGATGCGATGATTCCTATCGGCCGGGGCCAACGGGAACTGATTATTGGTGATCGTCAAACCGGAAAGACCGCCTTGGCCATCGATACGATTCTGAATCAAAAAGAAGAAGACGTCATTTGTGTTTATGTGGGCATTGGACAAAAGGAGTCGACCATAGCAGGACTGGTGCGCAATCTGGAAGAGCGAGGAGCTATGGACTATACGCTGGTGGTGTCTGCTCCCGCTGCTCAGGCGGCACCTTTACAGTATCTGGCACCCTATACAGGCTGTGCCATGGCGGAGGAGTTTCGTGACAAGGGAAAAGATGTTCTCATCATATACGACGATCTGTCGAAGCATGCGGTCGCGTACCGTGCCATGTCGCTTTTGCTCCGCCGTCCTCCAGGCCGGGAAGCATACCCCGGTGATGTCTTTTATCTTCATTCACGGCTTTTGGAGCGAGCAGCCAACCTCAATAAGGAGAACGGCGGCGGAAGTTTGACTGCTTTGCCGATTATCGAGACACTGGCTGGGGACATTTCGGCGTATATTCCTACAAATGTGATTTCCATCACGGATGGTCAGATATTTCTCGAAAGCGACTTGTTTTTCTCAGGCGTCCGCCCTGCCGTAAACGTGGGGGCTTCAGTGTCGCGGGTGGGATCGGCTGCTCAAGTGAAGGCCATGAAACAAGTCGCCGGAACTATGCGGCTGGACTTGGCGCAATACCGGGAACTGGCGGCTTTCGCCCAATTTGGATCGGATTTGGACAAAGCAACGCAAGCCCGTATTGAACGGGGAAACCGCACCGTGGAAATTCTGAAGCAACCGCAATATGCCCCGATGCCGGTTGAAGATCAGGTCGTGTCGATTTTCGCGGTGACTCGGGGATTTTTTGACGACATTCCTGTCGAATCGGTACGTGCTCAGGAGTCGGGACTTTTGCGGTATCTGCATGAGCATCATGAGGAGCTGTTTGACACTCTGCGCAAGAACAAAGCCTTTAATGACGAGTTGATAAAGAGCTTGAGTACGGCGATTGAGGAATTCAAGAAAACGGCGGTGTTATAAATGGCTGGAAGCGGACTGAAGGAAGTTGACCGGCGTATAAAGAGCGTGAAGAATACCCAGCAAATCACCCGTGCCATGAAGATGGTGGCGGCGGCCAAACTGAGGAAAGCGGAAATCCGGGCCAAACAAGCGCGAGACTACAGCGAGGAGATTCGAAGCATTACCCGCCGGGCTGTGAGCAAGGGAACAGGGCATCCTCTGTTGGGAAAACGGGACGTGGTGCACAGGGGGTTTATAGTGATTACTTCGTCTCGTGGTCTGGCTGGTCCCTATAATGCCAATATTCTACGGCACGCCTCCCTTAAAATTCAGGAGGCGGGCGGAAAGGATCCCGGAGTTTTTGCGGTAGGACGCAAAGGCCGAGACTATTTTTTACATCGGCGCGTCTCGATCTTGCAAGAATTTCTCGGGATCGGAGATGAACCGACTTTTCATCAGGCTCGGGCCATAGCGCAAGAAATCTTGAGGCATTTTCTCGATCACCGAGTGGATGAGGTGTGGCTAAGTTATACCAAGTTCATCAATCCCTTGAACCATCAAGTCGAGTCAATCCGTTTGCTGCCGGTTGAAGAACCACTGAGTGATGATCCCAGCATGCAGCGCAGCTATGTTTTCGAACCAGACACGCAAACGGTTTTCCAGGATCTGCTTCCCCGCTATGTGGAAGTGTTGATTTATAGCGCGTTACTGGAGTCGAAGGCGAGCGAACATGGAGCGCGGATGACGGCTATGGACTCAGCCAGCAAGAATGCTGACGAATTGATCCGCAGAATGGTATTAATGCGCAATCGTTTGCGCCAAGCGGCGATTACCAAAGAAATTGCGGAGCTGGTGAGCGGCGCCGAAGCTTTGAAATAGGAGGATCAAGCGTGGCAGAACATGATGGAAAAATCGTGGAAGTATTAGGACCTGTTGTGGAGGTCGAGTTCCCGCAAGGGCACTTACCGGCGATTTATAATGCCCTGCGCGTGCCAGGCGAACGGAATGCGGCGGGGGACGGCCCAGGTGCCCAGCCGTCGGATTTAACGTTGGAAGTGATGCATCAAATTGGCGACAATCGTGTAAGTTGTATCGCCATGGCTTCAACCGACGGACTGGTCAGAGGCATGAGGGTGGTCAACGAGGGGCGTCCCATCAGAGTCCCTGTTGGGGATGTCACCTTAGGGCGCATGTTTAATGTGGTGGGAAAGCCCATCGACGGCAAAGCGCAGGTGGATACAGATCTGTGGATGCCGATCCATAGGGAAGCCCCTAGCTTTACCGAACAGGCCGTATCCACTGAGATTTTTGAGACCGGGATTAAAGTGATTGACCTTTTGGCCCCGTATCCCAAGGGTGGAAAAGTGGGCCTCTTCGGCGGAGCCGGAGTGGGGAAAACGGTCTTAATTATGGAATTGATTCACAACATTGCTACAGAGCACGGCGGGTTTTCAGTATTTGCCGGAGTTGGAGAACGCACTCGTGAAGGCAACGATCTCTATCTCGAAATGTCGGAATCGGGCGTGATTGACAAGACTGCTTTGGTTTACGGACAAATGAATGAGCCTCCTGGGGTCCGGATGCGAGTGGCTTTATCCGGCGTCACCATGGCCGAGTATTTTCGTGACCAGGAAGGACGAGATGTGTTGTTCTTTATCGACAACATCTTCCGGTTTATTCAAGCGGGGTCTGAAGTCTCAGCGCTGTTGGGCCGCATGCCCTCGGCTGTGGGATACCAGCCCGTATTGGCTACCGACATAGGAAACTTGCAGGAGCGGATTACGTCGACTAAGAAGGGATCGATTACATCCATTCAGGCAGTTTATGTGCCTGCGGATGACTACACCGATCCTGCGCCAGCGACGACGTTTGCTCACTTGGACGCGACGACGAATCTTGAGCGGCGGATTTCGGAAAAGGGAATTTTTCCGGCCGTCGATCCTTTAGCATCCACCTCCCGGATCTTAGACCCCCAGGTAGTGGGCGACGAGCATTATCAAGTGGCTCGTGGGGTTCAGGCGGTGTTGCAGCGTTACAAGGAATTGCAAGACATTATTGCCATTCTCGGGATGGATGAATTAAGTGATGACGACAAATTAACTGTGGCCCGTGCCCGGAAAATAGAGCGTTTCTTGTCGCAGCCAATGTTTGTGGCCGAACAGTTCACGGGAACACCCGGAAAATATGTGCCAATTCGTGAAAGTGTCCGCGGATTTAAAGAGATTTTGGAAGGACGGCACGACGATTTGTCAGAAATGGCGTTTTATATGGTGGGAAGCATTGACGAAGCTGTTGAAAAGGGCAAAACCCTGTAGGGTTGGGGGGATAACATGCCAAGTACCTATCACTTGAAAATTGTAACTCCTGAGAGGACAATTTTTGACGGACCTGTGAGTTACATTATCGTACGATCCACAGAAGGAGAAATAGGAATTCTGGCGCATCATATGCAGCTGATTACGCCGTTGATTCCGCATATTATTACCGTTTATCCGGAAAATGCCAAAACCGAACAATTCACCATCGGTGGTGGTTTTTTGGAGGTTGGAGACACTTCCACAGTTGTATTGGCTGATTCGGCGGAAAGGGCTTCGGAAATTGATGTGGCCCGCGCCGAAAAGGCTCGTCAACGGGCTCTGGAATTGATTGGCAAACAGGAGCCGAATATAGATTTGTTACGAGCCAAACGAGCTTTGGCTCGTGCGGAAAATCGGCTCAAATTAGCCGGCCGGCCCACAGCGATGACCCACTAATGAGCCCTGAGTTTCGATCCCCACTCAAAGAACAAAGATTCAGGCCCCTGCTGTTATGGCAAGGGCCTGAAATATTTTGCCAGGTATGAATTCATAATTTCGGTGGAACAATCTGGTAAAGATTGTTACCAGGAGGGAAACCGATGAGAAATTGGATTCGTAACGGCTTATGGCTGACGGGAATAGCATTTGTACTATGGGCAGGCGCCAGCGTCCGGGCTGCTGTGGTATCTCCAGTCATGACGGCCTTCCGTGCTACCAAGGCTCATCCCGCCGGATTCAGTATTAACGGTTGGGTCGAGTTGTCCCCTTCCTTTCGTTCACAAAGTTTGGAACATATCATTCGCCGGCTATCACGCAAAACCCATATTCAAGGTGCTGTCCATACGGAACAAGGTACTGGGTACCAAAAGGCTGTGATTGACCAACACATTGCAGGCTTTTCCAGTGAATTGATTGCGGAACGTCTGGCTTCGGGTTCTACTTATCTGGTGATCGATCGCGTCGGAACTCAACGTTTTAGCGGTCTTGAAGAAAGTTTGGGACTCATTCGCCATGTGCTTCATGGCTATGGGCCCTTACACTGTTCGCTAACCCTGCAAGGAACTTTACCCCAAAGATTATCGACACCCCAGGCCAAACAGGTTGTTGACCAGGCCTTTCGGTCGATTGCCGCTAAGTCTGTCAACGGGATTACTACAGCCCATTATATCTCCGTGGCAGGGGACACAGGGTTTATCCACAATCATGATGTTCTCCAGGGCCATCCAGTGAACATTCAAATGGCTTTGAACTATAACACCTACTTGCATCGAGAACAAGTGGATGTAGGGACTCCACTCGTGACGGTCACCTATTAGGTTTGAATTGGGACTTCCTGGGCACAATGGAATTAAGAGGATACGACTCCTCGGTTTCAGAGTGTACAAAGAGAGTGGAGGAACAAACGCATGGCGAATCGTCGTCTGACTCTGTTTGGTATTATCGGCGGCATTGCGGTAGTGGGGGGCGGGATATTAACCTTTGCTTTGACACACGGCTCCGTCCGCCCTGCGAGTGGGCCGGTTGCGCACTTACAATCTTCTAAGGGCCGGGCACACCGGGGTAAAGCAAAAGCCCCAGCTAACAGCACGGCGACACCGCTGTTGATGCCTGTACAGGGAAAAGTGTCTAATCCGTTTGGCTGGCAATATTCAGGAGCCTTAAACGAATGGTATTACAATCCCGGGCTAACCATCTCGGCTAAGGCGGGGACGCCTATTCATGCTGCTTGGGGTGGTGTGGTTGCCCAGGTGGAAAATGTCAACCACCAAGGATTGACGGTTACCATCAAAGATGGCGGTCAGTATGAAACGGTTTACGGGCATCTCGGCAGTACGTCGGTCAAAGCGGGTCAAATGGTTAAACAAGGTCAGATTATCGGAACCGTGGGGGGAAGCAGCATTTACAGTCACCAGCCCGGTTCGCACCTGGACTTTGGTGTCTACCATGGTTCGGTCGCAACCAATCCCGAGGGCTATCTTCACCCTTCGTCCTAAGACACCATGAAATGCCAGAGCAGGAATCATTGCTCTGGCATTTATTTTGTTTGCGGCCATATACTCTACCATGTTCGGGGGGAGAAAGGGGCCGGAAATGTGAAGGATCATATCTGGCAACGTGTCATGGCCATTGGCAATTATATTTTGACGAACGGGGCAACCGTCAGGGATACAGCCAGGGTTTTTGGCGTTTCAAAGAGCACTGTACACAAAGATGTTACGGAACGGCTCCCGAAAGTCAATCAAAATTTAGCCATAGAAGTCAAAAAAGTGCTGGACTACAACAAAGCGGAACGACATCTTCGCGGTGGCGAGGCCACCCGTCAAAAGTTCCTCACGAACCATTCCGGGTAGTTTTGATGCCTGGACAGATGCCGGGGGATCTTGCCCTCCCCCGGTGAGAATCAGACAGTTCCCCAATATACTCAAGATACGACTGGATAGCCTCGGCCTTCATCTCTGGGGGATATGAATGGGTGTCTTTGGGGGAACAGTGATTATGAAGGGCGAGCGTCTCTCGCGGATTCTTGATGTTGACACAAATATTCATGACGGCATATACTCTGTAAGACAATTGATCATTATGCTCTTATCAAGAGCGGCGGAGGGACAGGCCCGATGAAGCCCGGCAACCGGCAGACATGCCATGGTGCCAACCCCGACCCCAATTTGGGGAGGGATGAGAGATGCCTTTGAACCTCTTCTCTCGAGAAGAGGATTTTTCATATAAAGGCGTGAAAGTGAAGGAGGCTGTTCAGTGGGACGTGATTTTCTATTTACATCGGAATCGGTTACGGAAGGACACCCGGACAAAATTGCCGATCAAATTTCCGATGCCATTCTCGATCGTATTCTGGCGGAAGATCCGGTGGCGCGGGTGGCTGCCGAAACCGTTGTTACCACCGGGATGGCTTTGGTTGTAGGAGAAATCTCGACACAAACCTATGTGGATATTCCTCATACCGTGCGGGAAACCATCCGCTCGATTGGTTATACGCGGGCGAAAATGGGATTTGATGCGGACACCGTGTCTGTTTTAACCTCAATTGATGAACAATCCTCCGATATTGCGCAAGGAGTGAATCAGGCTCTGGAATCGCGCGAAGGCTCTCAGGACGCCAGGGCAATGATTGGAGCCGGAGATCAGGGCATGGTGTTCGGCTTTGCCTGCAATGAAACCCCAGAACTTATGCCTCTGCCGATTTCCCTGGCCCACCGTTTGTCATACCGCCTGGCTGAAGTGAGAAAGAGGGGCATTGTACCTTTTTTGTGGCCGGACGGCAAGACTCAAGTGAGCGTGCGTTATGAAAACGACAAGCCAGTGGGTATCGATACCATTCTCATATCCACTCAACACAAGGGTTCGGTTGATTTGAAGACGGTTTCCGAAGCCGTTGTCGAAGAAGTCGTCCGTCCTGTCATTGCATCTCACTGGGATTTGTCCAGGACGCGGATTTTAATTAACCCGACAGGCCGTTTTGTGATAGGAGGTCCCCATGGCGATTCGGGTCTGACCGGGCGAAAAATTATTGTTGATACGTATGGAGGGTATGCCCGTCATGGAGGCGGGGCTTTTTCAGGAAAAGATCCGACAAAAGTCGATCGTGCGGCATCTTATGCAGCGAGATGGGTGGCCAAAAACCTGGTCGCCGCCAAATTTGCGGACAAAGCGGAAATTCAGATTGCTTACGCCATCGGTGTAGCGGAACCTCTATCGGTGATGGTAGACACTTTCGGCACGGGGCGGCTGCCGGATGAAATATTAGCGGGCATCGTGCGGCAAGTTTTTGACTTGCGTCCTCTGGGCATTATCGAAGATTTGGATCTCAGGCGTCCTATGTATTTGCGGACGGCGGCTTATGGCCATTTCGGCCGAACGGACGTGATCTTTCCTTGGGAACAACTCAACCGGGTAGATGCTTTGCTGGCTCAAGCAGAGGTCAGTACCAGAGACTAGACTTCTGTTTAGGATTTTCTTTGTCGGGTTCACCTTCACGCATAAAGCACGAAGACGGCTATGGGAACAAAATTGTGGCAAAGGACGAATGGCTGATGGATAACCGGACGTGAACGAGCAGTGGTAAAGGTAAACGAGAAGAAGATCCGATCTCTTTGGGCAAAATTAATGTCATTTTGCCATCCCTGCCCTGGGCGGGTGACATGACTTCCTAGGTGGGGATGGCAAAAGCATGGTCTTTCCTGGAGGGATATTTTGGACAAATAGAATACCCAGGCCAGCGCACTGATGATCATCATGCTTATTTCCGTAGCCGGAACTCGAAATCAAGAGGCTTGTGGAAAACGTTGCCGAAGCGTGGAGGGCTCAACACGCGCGATATTGTTTGACTTTTTTGGTAGGGGGTGCTATATTGAACGCGGTTGTCCTGGATGGTAGGACAGCTTTAAGAAAGGGGACATATTTTAGCATGACCGGACGTGTCAAATGGTTTAGTGCAGAAAAAGGGTACGGATTCTTAGAGCGTGAAGACGGCGGTGACGTGTTTGTGCATTACACGGCCATTAATGGCGAAGGTTTCCGTACGCTCAATGAAGGTGAGCGTGTCGAATTTGATGTAGTGGAGGGTGATCGCGGCCCACAGGCTGCGAACGTCGTCCGCCTCTAAGATCGACTCGACGAGAATGAGCTGGGTTATCCCAGCTTTTTCTTTGTTTATATAGGATACCCTCCGTTCTACTTTTCTAACCACAAATCATGAAAGCCAAAGCGTGGTTTTTCGCCATTTTTTATCATGCTATAATACTAGTACCAGTCGTCCAAGATTGGCACCATAAGCCGTAAAGGGGCGTTACGCGATGGATGTTATCGTTCGCGGTAAGAACGTAGAGATTACGGATGCCTTAAAGGATTACGTGACAAAAAAAATGAGCAAAATAGCCAAGTTGGTCAATCATTACGCCGACGTAAAGGCCCATATCGTTCTGAGCGTGGAAAAGGATAGGCACATTGTTGAAGTCACCATTCCTTTGGAAGGCTATTTGCTTCGAGCCGAACAATCTCATTCAGACATGTACGCATCAATCGATTTAGTGGTTGACAAACTGGAACGCCAATATCGCAAATATAAGACACGGGAACGTAAAAAAGTGACGCACGACAATACCCACGTGCATAAGAGCGCTGAACCGACGGAATTGCTGTCTAACGTAGTCAGGCGGAAAACGTTTCCGGTCAAACCGATGACATTGGATGAGGCACTTTTACAGATGGACCTTTTGGGTCACGATTTCTTTGCGTTTACTAACGCCGAAACGGACAACATTAACGTGCTGTATCGCAGGCACGACGGAGACTATGGTTTGTTGGAACCCATTGGCTAAGCCGAAAGGTTACTGTATATGCTTGAAGAATTTAGGGACCTTGCCGGAGGTCCCTAAATTTATGGCTAATGGGGAAAAAGGCTAGCCGGCCCTAGTGAAGGTTAGCCGAAGTGACCGTAACCATCCCAATTGCCGTTCACGAAGCTCTTGGGAAATGAAAGGCGTAGCTGTTGAATTCACTATTTGGTTGTCCGTCTCAAACACGTTTGCTTAATTCATTCCATCCTGACAAAAATTTCTTTGGAATTCGAAGACAAATCCTGAAAAAAAGAAGGATATTGGTATTTGGTGTCGTATTCTTACAGTGTAGCTCAAGGAGGAGATATGGCAGCACATTTACGCGTATATGAAGACGTCATTCTCCGGATTCCTTATGTCAAGAGTGCCAGCGTGCTCGAAGAAGCTGGCGTGACTCGGATCCAGGTATTAAGTGATGGGAGAAGACCGCCCCGCCAAATTGTTCGAGAAATTGTTGCGCTAGTGCGGAGTTACGGATTTCGTGATATTTCCAACGATGATGTAACGGTGTTGGAGATTCAGCCTGATGATGAAGTTCAAGGGCGATCCCGCCTGCAGATTGCGGGGTTGTCGGTTGCCCAATCGACTGTCGGCGTAGAAGCGAGCTGTCGCTTAAGCCGGGGCCGTGCAACTTTTGAGGGGAAAGGACAGGGCTCTACTCTTGCTATCGCTGTTGCCATGGCGACGGTTGAAGCAGTGAACCAAGCCTTGGCTCCGTTGGAACAACTGATATTTCATGGACTAGAGACCACGCGGGTAGGAGGCATTGAGGTCATGGTTGTAACGATAGCCGACCCGGATACAGAGTTTTTAGCCGGCTGCAGCGTAGTTCGTGACACCATTGAAGATGCCGTAGTTCGGGCCACACTTGACGCAGTGAATAGGAGAGTACGCGTATACTCCGGGCAAAAAGTTTAGGAAAGTTTCGACCAACATTAGACCCAAGCGGCATCATTCATGTTTACCCGAAGCGAGGGGGCATGAAGGCAAATACGATAGGAGTAAATGCCAAAAATGAAAGGTCTGGTCCGCAACTTAGTCACGAATTTGGTTGATGTGATTGTAGTAGGTTCGGG
>JAKBWA010000097.1 GCA_021841025.1 Bacillota bacterium
CCCCTTGTGGATCATAATAGGCACTCGCTGTAAAAAAGGCTACCACCCTACCAAAAATTTGCCGCGTGAGGCCTCGAGGTTAATCTCTCGTAAAGTCTCCGTAGTTCATCCAGCTTGGGAAAAGATAACCGCGCCACTTCGGGTCGCGGAAGTTCCATCGCTGTCAGATAAACCGCTTCGATATTCAGCTGGACCGGCGGGTGCGGATCATGGAACCGTTCTTCTTCCAACACGCGCAGCTCTTCGGATACGCGGATCCGGATCGTCCGGTAAACCTTCTGGCAAGGAAACAACCTTTTTGACCCTTCTCTTCTTCCTCTGAAGGTCCAGGAACGGCTGCGGCTTGTTCACCAGGTATTTCATGCGATGCGGTAGTCACACACATGTGCCATGAGGATTCTGCCATCTGAGCCCTGATAAATTTCGTTGGTTGTTGTCCGTGAGAGGTATATCGCGTCAATGGCGGTATTGGCTGCAAATTTGTTTTTAAACCAGCAATCCTGTTTTGGTGGAGTATTGCCCCCCGCAGGGAAAAAGAGAGAGCTGTCGCACAAACGACCGGTATCGAGACGTCTGGCACCAGATCGCCTCCCCGCACGATCTGGAATAACCGTCACGTAAAGATTCTTCTCCCAGGCCAATCGGTTTTGCCAGTGGCTCAGTGACCACCGCCGTTTCATTCTAGATGGTATATTGCCTGATATTTCAACAAACATAATTTGTTTACATTCGGAAACCTCCCAATATGTTCCGGGAGAATTCCATATCATAGAATTGGCAGTGAAGTCCAGATAATAACATGAATCTCCAACGACCGTGGGGAAGGGGGAACCTGATGAAACGGACGTTATTATTCAGCGCATAAACTGGTATTTTAGCTGGAGGATTGTTTTCCGTTCCGGTGTAGGCTGGCTCTACTCCGACAGATATGGCCGGGCAGTGGGGTGGAACGTTATGGAGTAGTGCAGTGCCTTACAATGCGGGGGCCCATGATTACGCCAATACTCCTTCGATGTCCTCCGGGGAGACCAATTATTTCGGTGTCTGGGAAGGCACGAATAATTCCACGACATTAGCGAACTGGATTTGGGTGGGGTATACCAACACTTTTAACAACGCGCCCCAATATATGTGGGCCGATTTACGTCCTAATTCCGGCGTATATTTTCACCCTGTTTCGGGTGGTCCAGCGATTGGAACGTCTCATGCATACGAAACCCAATATCTCGGAAATAATGAATGGGGCGTTGACATTGATTTTTCCGAAGTCGGCACGTCGACCTCTAATCCCCCTGGCAGTTATTCGGCTTTTGCCGGCTCCAATGATCCCGGACTCGATGGAACACACGGAACGTTTACCAATCAGACGAATCAGTCGCTCGAATACCTTTCCAATGGGTCGTGGTATGACTGGTATGGAGGTTCTTTAGTGCAAGAGGGACTATTGACTGCACAATATACCAACGGGTATTACAATGAGGAGGAATCGGAATGAGCCGCAGAAAAATGGTATTTATCGGAGCCGGCGTTGTACTTATTGGAGCCAGTATTGTGATGACTCATGCCTCTTCCCATGTTATGGCCGAATCGGCTTCCACATTAGCGAATCCCCATCATCCGGGAATGCCTGCACCAAAAACCTTTCACACCAACCATCTCCCGATTCCCCCCGTAGCGAAATCAGTCCCTCGCGGCCCTTTACCCTCTAGTGTAACCATTACAGCAGGGAAAGCGCGAGCCATTGCTATTCAATATATCGAGTACCATCGCCCCTCTCAGCGCATTGTACCACCGACCATTACGGGCGTGACGTTGGTGACGCGCAGTGCCGCCGAACAAAAAGCGGGGTCGCAACCCGGACTCCCCGCATATTTGTGGAAAGTGAGTTTTCACAATGCCCAATTCGATATGTTCGGAATATGGCCACGCGGGTCGTTATACATTAACACCGAAACAGGATCCGTTGCGATGGGACATGGAGCACCCAATCCCTAGCCTCAGTAAGAGGCTGTTCCCAAAAGGGACAGCTTTTCGGTTCCTTAAAATAACTCCATAAGACCCGTGAACACATCGTCTTTCCCATTCCCGCTCGGACTCTTCGGTTAAATGGGCGGATGTTTGCGCGTGCGCGGCGGGATGCCCCATCAGTTTGCACCTGGTGACAGCGACGCTGGTATTACCCCAACTAATGGAAAGTGGGGAAAGCCGTAAGGCATATCGAAACACCTAACACCAGACTGAATACGCCTGAAACTCCGCTCAACACTTTCCATATGGGGCGAAAAAAATCATGGTAGGTGGCACTGAGAAAAGTCGCCGTCAGGGTCAAACTCAGCAACATTGCCAGGAAGAAGAACGCCAAGAGCCATATCATCCCAATGTTTGACACCGAGCTACTAAATACGAGAAGATACAACGCCATATCGCCTGGGCTGATAGCGATACCCAGTACAATCCCCACAAGCCATGAGGCTTTCAGAGTGGTGAGGCGATTTGTCCATTTCCAGTGTGATTGGTTATCGGACCAAATCGCCCAAATTAAGGGTATGGCCACGACCATGAGCCAGATTCCCGAAATAAATGTCATGCTGTGAATAATTGTTCGGGAAATACTATGAATAACGGCTATCAATATCCCAAAAACCGCCAGCATTCCCGACAAGTGTCCGCCGCCGAGTCTCCATGCGTATGACCAGGCCAAGCGAGGTCTGGCCTTGCGCATCCGAATGAAACTGTTTAAAGCGGCGACATGATCCGGGGCAATGCCGTGGCGAAGGCCCAAAAGAATAGCTATGACGATCTTCCACATTTATCTGCCACCCTTTCAAAAGTCGTATCACTTGTGCATTGAACCAATAAATCCGGTAATGCTGTCCAAAGCATTGACAGCGATTGGTTATTATTTTTATCATACGACATGTCAGCCAAATGTCTACGAAACGTTATTAATTCGTAAAAAGTACCAACGTTGCGTAGGACAAAATCTGATAAAGATAATCATTGCCACCAAAGAAGACCAAGGGGGAATGGCAGATGGACTTACTCCCAAACCAGATTGAAATGACACATCCTCGGCACCCGCTCGATCCCTTATCAGCCCAGGAAATCCAGTCTGCGGTGAGTATGATTCAGATAGTTATGCAAAGTCACTCAATGCGATTTGTCAGCGTGAGTGTCAATGAGCCGGAAAAGGCTTTCGTTGACGAATACAGCCCGGGGCAAATTTGGGATCGTCAGGCCTATGCCATTACTTACGATCCGGAAACTTCGGAAACTCATGAATGGACGCTGTCTCTAACCTCCCAAAAAATTCTGGGTCACGAGGTCCTTTCCGGCGTTCAGCCCAACATCCTGTTAGATGAATTCATTGAATGTGAGGAAGCTGTGAAGATCGATCCCCGATTTCAAGCTGCCATGGAAAAACGGGGCATTACCAATATGGACAGGGTCATGATTGATCCCTGGTCGGCAGGAAACTATGGCAACGAAGATCACGGTCGACAACGGCTGGTACGTGCCTTGACATGGGTGCGTCAGGACTCGGACGACAACGGGTATGCGCATCCCGTGGAAGGCCTTCTCACCGTCGTGGATCTGAACACAATGCGTGTGGTTGACGTGGAAGATAATGGGGTAATTCCCATTCCGGAAGAACCGGGAAATTATGCGGCTGACCGAATTCCGGGTCTTAGAACGGACTTGAAACCCCTTCATGTCACTCAGCCCGAGGGACCCAGTTTCACGGTGGACGGTTATCAGGTCAAATGGCAAAAATGGGCAGTCCGCATTGGGTTCACAGCCCGCGAAGGGTTGGTCCTGCATTCGATAACCTACGAGGATAACGGGAGGCTGCGGCCGATTATCTACCGCGCATCATTGGCGGAAATGGTTGTCCCCTACGGGGACCCGGGAGCAAACCACAATCGCCAGAATGCTTTTGATGCCGGAGAATACGGAATCGGCATGCTGGCCAATTCCCTGGAGCTTGGTTGCGACTGCTTGGGAACCATCCGGTACTTTGATGCTCATCTCGTCACCAGTCACGGCGACCCTTTTACCATCAAACATGCAATTTGTCTTCATGAGGAGGATTTTGGCACGCTGTGGAAGCACACGGACTGGCGGAACCAGAACACCGAAGTGAGGCGTTCCCGCCGCTTAGTCATCTCAAGTATTGCCACGGTGGCCAATTATGAATACGGGTTTTTCTGGTACTTCTACCTGGACGGCACCATTCAGTTCGAAGTTAAACTGACGGGGATCGTCAACACGGGAGCAGTTCGTGCCGGTGACAAGCCGAAGTACGCGACACTTTTGAATGAGGAGTTAATGGCTCCCATCCATCAACATTTCTTTAGTGTGCGAATGGACATGGAGGTCGATGGTCGTAACAACTCCATCGTCGAGGTGCACACCGAAAAAGAATCCTTAGGCAGTCATAATCCTCTTGGAAACGGGTTTTACGCGAAATCCACCGTCTTGCGCACGGAACAAGAAGCACAACAGATTATCGACCCGTTTTCGGCGCGGTACTGGAAAATTATTAATCCCCATGTGCTAAACGAGAAGACAGGGGAACCGGTGGCTTTCAAACTCATCCCGGGAGAAAATGTTCTCCCTTTTGCAGACAGTGAATCGAGTCTGATTCAACGGGCAGGATTTATCACCAAACACCTGTGGGTCACACCGTACAATCCGAACGAACTCTATGCGGCAGGCCCTTATCCCAACCAACATCCCGGTGGTGCGGGACTGCCTGAATGGACCGCGGCGAACCGTTCCATAACGGACTCGGATATCGTGGTTTGGTACACAATGGGACATCATCATGTCGTACGGCCTGAAGACTGGCCGGTTATGCCGGTGGCCTACATCGGATTTTCGTTAAAACCGTCAGGATTTTTCCCCTTCAACCCATCTTTGGATGTTCCGCCGCAGTCACCGCTTCATGGTTCATGTGAAGTGTAGCCGTCGGTCAATTTCTATTCAAAACCCCATTCATTCGAGGAGGTGTTCCGATGTCCACGGTACCCAAACCCGGTGAGCCGGTGAGTTTGAAAAGAAACTACCTGTCATTTCCGGAAACAATAGCCCAGTCATTTGCCAACATTTCACCAACTTTAACCCCGGCTTTGTCGATTCCCCTCGTTGTGGCCAACGCCGGTGCGGGCACATGGCTGGTCTATCTCGTATCCATGGTCGGATTGGCACTGGTGGGAGCAAATATTGCGGGATTTGGCAAGCGGCTGGCCACCCCGGGGGCTCTGTACCATTACGTCGGGGCAGGATTTGGCCCGCTGGCAGGATTCGTTTCAGGATGGGCCATGCTGGCTGCCTACCTCGGAACCGCTATGGCGACTCTTTTGGGAGTTGGAATATTTGCCAATATTCTCGGACACTTGATTGGGTTAAGTTTGCCCGAACCAGCATGGGATCTCCTGGGAGCACTGATGGTCTGGTATGTGGCGTACAAAGATATACGACTGTCGGCTGTATCTGCCTTGATTATGGAATTTACTTCCGTAACCTTTATTGTGATTTTGAGTGCTATTGTTCTCTTCAGCCACGGTTTTCACTGGGATGGGGCTCAATTTGCACTCTCTGGGGTTAAACCCGGCGGACTTGCGCTCGGTATGGTTCTTACTGTATTTTCTTATGTCGGATTTGAAAGTGCGGCGACGCTGGGTCATGAATCCCGTCAGCCGTTTCTCAACATTCCGCGTTCCGTGTTGACCAGCATCGCCGTTGCTGGACTGTTCTTCATCCTTCTGGCATATGTCGAAGTATTGGGTTACCCAGGCGGAACTGCGGCGCTCTCAACGGCATCGGCACCACTTAACGCCATCGCTAGCCGCTATCATGTGGCCTGGTTTGGCCCGTTAACGGACCTGGGAGCAATGGTGAGCCTTTTTTCCTGTACCCTGGCTTCCGTCAATGCAGGTTCCCGAACTCTCTTCGCGATGGGACAGGACCGTCATCTGTCAATTCATTTGGGAAGAGCTCATCAGGTCAACCAGACTCCTCATGTGGCCGTAACTATCGCATCAATGGCGGTATTGGCCGCAACATGGGCTTTATCCCAGGCTCAGCCTTTAAACGCCTACGGTTATTTTGGTACCTACGCGACCTATGGGTTCATCCTGGCTTATATTTTGGTATCTCTGGCATTTCCGTTTTACTTGCGCCGGGAAAGCCGTGTTAAGCTTCGGCATTGGCTAATTGCGATTATTGCGGCCATTTTCATGACGATTCCGCTTGTGGGAAGCATTTATCCTGTTCCCGCTTTTCCATACAACATTCTTCCGTATGCCTTCTTGGTTTATGTTGGGGCGGGAATATGGCTGTACCGCCGAAACCGCATAGAACTCCGAATGCGTGAAGAACAGCAAGCAGCCGCAGGTGCGGAGAGTCTCGAGGCTATGGAGATCGATGCAGACTAATCATTTTTCGGATGTCCCAATGATTTCGAAATTCCTCGCTCATCTTCCTTGGCATTTTGCCACAAAGACGGATCCAGCCCATGTTTTTCCACTGCCGCCGATAACACGATCATAGTTTCGGAACGCTGGAAACCGAAAACCCGGTCAATTTTCTCGAACAAAATTCGTTGCAGGTGCGAGTTGGTTTGTGCTCGCACCTTCACCAAGATGTCGAAGTGACCGGTAACCACGTAAGCGGCCTCAATCTCAGGAATCTCTCGCAGTTCGTCCAAGGTTCTGTGCGCGCTTTCCCCTTGTTCCGTCAAGAGACCAACCCACGCCAGCACCGGATATCCCATGTGGTCCGGGTCGATATCTGTGTGAAATTTCGAGATGTAACCCCGCTGCACCAGTTTTTTGACCCGATCATGCATGGTCGGGCGTGAGACTCCGACGCGGTCTGCCAGCTCCTGCAGGGGAATGCGGGCATTGTCCTGCATGATCACCAAAATTTGTCGGTCAATGTGATCTAACTCCATCTTTATCACGCCTTTTCTACGAATAACACCGCGGATCGTAGTCTATTGTACTGGAATTGCTTACCCTATGGGCAAGGTCCAGACGAAGGAACGGGCAAATCGTTCCCGTGTTGCCAGCCTCACCCCTCACTAATTGTTCCTCCGGAGAATACTCGGAGAATCTCCCTGCATCATTCTCCCGTGCGGTGTTTGGTTATTCACTATAATGGTAGTAGGTATTCTATGCGGTGGTTGCCGCAAATTCCCATACACCGCACGGAAGCGGAGTATTTTTTCATCTAATCTATGCGAATGCGTCCTTGTCACCTTCGTGCAAGGAGGCAGGGAAGTGCGCAAAGAAGCTAAAGAAGGAAGGAGAGAACATCATGGATACGGAGGCGAGCGCCGAACAAAGACTCATCCGGCGCAACACTTTAGGGGATCTGCTCCGCCGCAACGCTCGGCGCAACCCCGCCAAGACCGCCGTGATCTTTGGCTCGCAATCATTAAGTTACCGGGAGTGGAACGAGCATGTGAATCAAGCGGCCAGGGGGCTGTCCCGATTAGGTGTGGCGCAAGGCCATCACATCGGAATTGCCGCGGGCAATTCCTTGAATTTTGCAACGTTGATCATGGCGATTGCGAAATTAGGGGCCGTAGCCGTGCCCGTAAATCCAACTCTGACAGCGAGCGACATGGCTTTTATTTTGGACAATGGCGATGTGGATTGGGTGGCGGCCGATTATTCCCGCTATAA
>JAKBWA010000008.1 GCA_021841025.1 Bacillota bacterium
GTTTATATCAGACCTTGGACGTTTAATTTCTTCGTGGACAGATTAGTCGCCCTTTGGTGCCACGACCACCGACATCGTGGATGAGCACTTCATAAATCCACCCGAAGGTCGTCCACTCGACAGACGCAATGCCTTCGCTCTGAATAACATGCGGTAGGTGTTCGTACAGTCTTTGAGCTTGATTAAGAGGCATGGGTTCGTCCGATAAATGATTGAACGAGTGTAAGACCACGGGCAGAGAGCAGCGCCCCCTTTCCTTAATAAACTCTATCAGGCAGTAACCGAGGGACTGGAGTGTGTCCTCCTTTTCTATTGCCAGGTACAACACTGTGGACTCCGGCGCTTTAATAGCGCGTGCCTGAGTTCCAGCTCCACGAATGGACGGCATTTGGGGCCAAGCCTCAAAAATCTGGGCATAAAAGTATAACGCGATCAAAGAAATTCCTCTCCTTCCTTTCTCTGAGTATGGTGTGTCAGATGTAACTGCCGCTGTCTTTGATATAATACTTAAACATGAGGAGCGGACAAACGGTACGATACATGCGGCGAATAGCAACAAAAGCAGGACTCATTACTCTTGTTATGCTGTTAACAGGATGCGGCCCCAGGGTGAGTTTGCCTCACATCCATTTGCCGCATCCCAAAATTTTCTATCGTCCCGAAATAGTCTTGGGCGTTCCCCATTTTTCGATGAACCCGTTAACTGCCCGCGTCCAACCCGACAATGGGATAAAGCTTATGAGCCTGATATATGACAGCCTGGTCAAAATCCAGCCTGACGGCCAAGTAAGCCCAGATATTGCCAACAGTTGGAGTGTGCGCGATCATTATACTTCGTATGTCTTCCATTTGAACCCTCACGCTAAATGGTGGAACGGGAGGCCCATTAGCGTTCATGATGTGGCGTGGTCCTATGCCCTTTATGCGAATCCGAGGGCACCCATCAGTCCTGACAAATCGTTATCCTCGGTCATCAACCAGATTCATATTGTTAATGCTGGCACGGTAGAAATTCAGCTAAAATATCCCGATCCGGCTTTTTTGAGCAATGTGGTCGCATCCGGCAATGGACACCCTATACTCCCGGCATTTATGGTATACAGTGTGCCCCTGAAACGTTTAGCATCATCTCCTATATTCAACAAAATTCCGGACATGATGGGATCTGGACCGTACAGGCCGGTATCTGCTAATGCTCAAGGAGTGAAGTGGATTGGCAACCCTCATTATTTCTTAGGGGCGCCCAAGAGTCGTGTGTTGATTACAACGTGGAATAACTCCCCCGCACCGGACATCAATTGGACTTCCGATAAGACTGACGGGCACCCTCATGTTCTGAGTTATTCTGGCCCTCACTACTATATGTTGCTGTACAACAGCAAAAGGGTTCCAACCGCTTTAGCCAAAGCATTGCCCCAAATGATGAATCGCAAGGATCTGGCTCACACTCTGTCCCATTCTCTCACTCCTGCTTATGAGCCTGTCATTCCGGGTAGTCTCTACACCACCAGGCATCCTTCTTACAATCCTCGTGCCATGTTGCTACAATCCGGATACAAGCAAATCCACCACACGTGGATAAGCCCACACCACCATCGAATAAATTTCACGATTCTGACCGCAAATGAGCCTGATGCTGTCCGGTTAGGTTCAGCTATCCATCGACAACTTTTGGCAGAAGGATGGGATAATCAGCTCACAACTACTCCGAATTTGATTCACGCCATGAAAACACACGCTTTTAATATGGCGCTCGTGAAACGTACAGCCACCCCTTATCCCTTGCTTATGCAAGACTACGGATTCCGAAGTCCCGATAACTATGGACAATATAATTCGGTGGCGTTTCGCCAGTCTGCGCACAATATTTTATTTTCACCAAATCCCACTGCCGCCACTAAGCAGGCGTTAACGGCTTTGCTCCAATCTCCGCCGGGCGTCTTCCTTTTGTGGCACGAACATCACATTTATATTAACTCCCATGTGCAAGGCTTTCGCATCAACCCCTTCAATCCCCTGTCCGGTATTCAATACTGGCATGTCATGCCACCTCGGAACAAATCCTAGGCGGCTCATCGTTCAGCGCGTCCTGCCCATTTCCCCTTGGAAACAAATATGGCATAAAAAATACTGCCTGCAATATGCAAGCAGCGAAATGGTCGGACTGGCGGGATTTGAACCCACGACCTCTACCACCCCAAGGTAGCGCGCTACCAAACTGCGCCACAGCCCGATTTGATGCACACTGATTATATCACTGGCATGTTTCCGAAGCAACTACTAGCATTAAGGGGGAACAAAAATCTTAGCGACGATATTTTTCATTCTCACCATTAAACCATCCATACCAAAAAAACAGTGGCGCTCCAAGATGGGAGCGCCACCCGGCAATCGCTGAAATTCAGAGTAAAATTTGCGGATGGCGATTCCATGAATTAACGGTAGCTAATTCTCGGGTCCACTAGACTATATAAGACATCTGCCAACAAATTGCCGATTACGGTTAACACTCCGATGATCATAATGATTCCGAGTAACACGGGATAGTCTCTTTCGTTGGCAGCATTCCAAAACAAGAGACCCATGCCAGGATAATTGAACACAAGCTCGACGACCAAAGCTCCTCCAAACAATGTGGGAATAGACAGACCAAATAAGGTGATAATAGGCAATAAAGAATTTCTCAGGGCATGCTTGAATACCACAGCTAATTCCGACAAGCCTTTGGAGCGCGCAGTACGGATGTAATCTTGAAGCATTGAATCAATCATGGACGAACGCATAAACCGCGCCCATGACGCCACGGTCGCCAAAACCAAAACCAAAATCGGCAAGGCCGCATGATCGATATACCCCACAAACCCTGAAGGTCCACCATTGGTAAAAGAAATGCCCCCCGAAGGAAACCACCCTAGATAAATGGCAAAAACCAAGACGACCATAATCGCAAGCCAAAATATCGGCATAGACCAGAAGAAAAAGGTGACAGTAGTAATCACGTGATCAAACCAGCGATTGCGAAAATACCCCTGGATTGTCCCCAAAATAATAGCAATCATGTGAGAAATCATTATAGCGACGACCACAATAGTTAGCGTGTGGGGCAAATACTCGCCGATTACGGTCAAAACCGGCTGATTAAATGTGTAGGAATAACCAAAATTCCCATGCAACAAATTATCAAACCATATCCAAAATTGTTGGTATAAAGGTTTGTTCAATCCCAAGGACCGATCAATTGCTGCAATTCGTGCTGGAGTAGCATGCTGACCTAATAAAGTCTGTGCAGGGCCACCAGGCACAATATGCAAGAGGATAAAGCTAAAAATTGCTATTCCGATCAAAGCGGGAATTGATTGAAGCAATCGGCGAATAATATAAATAAACATTTGTGCCCCTCCCTTTACAGCCGAGTATCAAGCGCAGATTGCAACGCTTCGGAGATAAAGTTAATCGATAGCAGTGTCCACAACAACGCAATGCCGGGCGGATATATCAGCCACCAGGCGTTTTGAAACATATAGTTCATCGAGGTCGACAACATTTCCCCCCAGTTAGGTGCAGGCGCAGGCAATCCTAGTCCCAGGAAACTCAAAGTCGCAATGGCAATAATTGATGCAGCAATTTGAAAGATGGTAGCCACCATAACCGTGCCCATGACGTTTGGCAACAGTTCTCTCACCATAATATGCCAATTATTGGCTCCAAATGCCCGCGATGCTTCAACATAGTCTCGGCTCTTAAGAGATAAAACCTCGGAACGCACAATCCGGGTTACCCCGAACCATGAGGTAACAGCTAATATGAGGGTTAATAGAAAGGCGTTGGGTTGAAACACGGCATCCAAAAATAATAAGACAAAAAGCGCGGGAATGGTCAGCAACACGTCAATGATGCGCATCATCAGGCCGTCAAGAAAACCCCCTGCTAAACCGGAGACAAGCCCATAGCCGACACCAATAATCATAGAAGCCACTGCCGCAGCGAAGCCCACAATGAGAGATACCTGGCCTCCCAGCATCAACCGAGCCAGATAATTGCGTCCTAAATCATCAGTTCCTAAAGGAAAACGGGCACTCGGTGGTTTCATCAAGTCGCTGATATGGGTAGCGTAAGCACTAGCTGGGTACACAATTGGCCCGACAAAGCAAAATAATACGATGATAACCAACCCAATAACGCCAAGCAGACCTAAGGGGTGGTGCCAAAATGCCCGCCAAGTTCGTGAGTGTTGCGGCTTCTCCTTGGGCACACTCTGCTCTGAAAGAGTTACGGAATTTGTTGTTTGTGAAACCATATGAGGACACCCTTTCCGTCTCGAATCCAAACTTCTGGGAAATCAAAAAGGAACGGACAGAGGAATTACATCATCCCTCTTCCGTTCGTTTGACTGTCTTATTTGGATACCCACCAGTAGTTGGGTGAAATAGACCCGGTAAACGGGTTTTGAACATACTTGCTTCCAATGTGCACCGTCTTAGCCACTTCATTGTATGTGGGAGGCCACGGCACCCACAACACCGGCAAATCGTGAGCAACAAAGGCCTGGAAATTATACAACGCTTGCAACGATTGTTTCTTCGTCGCATAGGGCTTGTGCGTTAAGGAAATTAAATGCGCCATGGTGGGGTTATAATATCCCTGACTATTTAGTCCGACTCCAGGCTTACCGAAAAGGCCACCACCTGTCGGGTAGCTTCCGCCCCAGCTAATCCCGCCATAATCTTCTATTTGCCATTGATTATTGGTTAGACCCACAATCGTGCTAAAAGGCTCCGCTTTTAAGCTCACTTGGATGCCTTCCTTAGCCCAGCCTTGTTTTAAGAGAGTAGCCTCTTGGACAAAGGATTGGGATCCGCTCGAATACACCATTTGGAACTTTAGTTGCTGGCCGCCTTTGGTCATCACCCCACCGACCTCATGCCACCCATGAGATTTCAACAGCTTAACTCCTTTAGCCGGGTCGTAAGGATAGATAGGTTTCAGTCCCGGATCAAAGAAAATGGACGGGGGTTTCGGAGGAAGAATGCCGACTTCTGTCACCGCATTGCCATGGAAAGAAGCTTGGTTAATCGCGTTTTGGTTGATTCCCATCTGCATGGCTTGCCGAATGTACAAGTTTTTAAAGATATTGCCAACCCCATTTGGGGCATTGAGACTGGCCTTCGAATTCCCATGATTCATATTAACCAGCACATCGCCATATGCCAGGGTATTCTCCACCGTCATATTGTAATTAGCGTTTAAGGCCGCGCGAGATCCCCACAGCGAGTTGGGAAGGTAACCCACTTGCAACTGTCCGGTCTTAAGCGCGGCAAATTCCGCATTACCACTTGTTTCATACTGGAATATCAATTTGGAGACATAAGCTTTATGCCCTCCATAAGTCGGATTGGGCGCAAATGTCCATTTTTGGCTAGATACAGCGTGGGTCATTTTAAATGGACCATCGACGACATTATACACACTCGAAGTCGGATCCGTGGCTACCTTGCCCAGCCATGTCAGCTCTTGTTTCATATTTGTGGGATAGCGGTTAAACACCGATTTGGGCAAGGGCGTAAATTGTCCCAGACCGTTATAAATGAACCACTGCTGGTTTGCCGGCTTGTTGAGCGTCACAGTGAATTGATAGTTGTTGTTGGCCACTACGCTCTTGACTCCACTAGGAATATCTCCTGTGCCTGCGCCGACATAGGGCCAGGGAGACGGAGCGTTTGAGGCAGAAGCTGCTTTGATCAAATCCCATGTGAAGACCACGTCCTGAGCCGTAACCGGATGTCCGTTCGACCATTTGTAACCATGATGCAAAGTCACCACATATTGTGTGCCTGCACTGTTCGGCTTGATGCTCTTTGCTAACGATCGCTGATAATTGATCGACCCATTGGAATGCAGCGTAAACAAAGACTTGTACATCAAATTCTGGACCCAAGCATTATAAACACTGTCGTCTAATCCGTTCATTAAAGGAAAATACCAGTTCACATTGCTGTTGGCAGGCAAAGCAAAGGCTATGGTGCCACCCGACTGGGGTTTCGCTGATGCAGGCTTGGAAGTGCTGGTCGTGGTTCCACATCCAGCCAACGCCAAGCTCGCCGTTGCAACCAGCGCGGATGCCAACGTGATTTTCTTTGATGTCCGTTTCACGGAAATCTCCTCCTAATCTTTTCAGAGCATGTCTTAATAGACATACTTTTCAACCGAACCGACAAATTAATTCGACGCGGGGAATCGAAAATCCTTCTGCAAGGAAAACAAATCTTTAAAATTTGTCGATAGTTCTTATCGACAAATATCCCCATGGAGCTCTTGGTATAGTGTACGGTGGAGAAGAAAAAATGGTGCGGCCCTAGCGTAAGCGTACAACTGCATCGCTTTTGTTCCGCAGTCGGCAGGCGCTTGAATATAACCGTAGTCAGGAATTTTTGGCTTTCTAAACAATTTTTCGCTGGGTAGTCATCAAATGTTGCTCTTTGAGATTTAATTCTTTAAGCATCTTCCTCTCCTAAACTTATCGAACTTTTACCAAAAATTCACCGAACACCCATTGTCCTCGCATACAACATTGAATCGCTCACCACAGTTAGGAGGGTGTGAGTTTGGACGGTCAATAAAAAATCTGCCCTTCACCTTATGCGCATCGCACAGATGACGGGCAGCATCACAAATTTTATACTTGATTGAGATTCAAATAATGATACAGATAAGGCCGCCGGATCCTTCGTTGATGATGCGCTGTAGTGTTTCTTGTAATTTCTCCTGAGCGTTGTCGGGCATTTTGAACAACTTGGATTGGATACTCTCCCGGACCAAATCATGCAGCGACTTACCGAATAAATTCGTTTCCCATAATTTAATGGGATCATCTTCAAACTGTTCCATCAAATACTGCACCAGCTCATCGGCTTGTCTCTCGGTTCCAATGATTGGCGTCAATTCCGTTTCAATATCGGCACGAATCATGTGAATGGAGGGGGCCGTGGCCTTAAGTCTCACTCCAAATTGGGCACCTCGGCGAATAGGTTCGGGTTCCGCCAAATTTAGTTCTGTCAGGCTTGGAGCCACCATGCCATAGCCTGTGGCCCTTACCTCATGAATGGCCTCTTCGAGTTTATCCCATTCTGCTTTGGCCACCACAAACTCGCGCCACAATTTCATAATGTCGCCCCGCGCGGCCACGTGCCGATCGGCCAATTCACCCAGTACCCGAAAAAATAAATCTTCCTGGACCCCAACATAAATTTCGGCAATGCCGGTTCCGAGTTCCATATGCATTAGCCGAACGTCATCCAGATAGTCGTACCCACGAAGATTGCTCACCGCAAGGTCTGCGTCACGCAACCGCGTAATGGAGGCCTTGACCTCATCCAGGGCAGCATCAAGCTGCTTTCGGAGCCAATGAGTGGTCGACAGCGCTTCCACCCAGTCTGTGATTTGAAAAATGATATCGGTCACGGGGAATTCGTATAAAACTTGCTCTAAAATGTGCACAATGTCTTCTTGCTGGAGCTCCTGGCAGTTAACAGGGAGAACGGGCACATCATATTTATTCTTCAGCTCGAGGGCCAAATTCGTGGTGTCTTCGGACATCGGCAACAAAGAATTCAAAAGCACCAAGAAAGGTTTATCCATCTCCTTGAGTTCGCCAATCACACGCTCTTCGGCGTCTAGGTAATCCTCTCGGCTCAAATCGCCTATACTGCCGTCCGTAGTAATCACCAGCCCAATCGTCGAATGATCCTGGATAACCTTACGCGTACCTATTTCCGCTGCCTCTTCAAATGACATCGCCTCATCAGCCCATGGAGTCATTACCATTCTCGGCCCTTCTTCCTCCCTATAGCCCAAAGCGCCATGAACAGCGTATCCCACGCAGTCCACTAACCGGGCGTGGAAGCTAATGGCATCCGTTAATTGGATTTCCACGGCTTCATCGGGAATAAACTTGGGCTCGGTGGTCATAATGGTCTTGCCGGTTCCGCTCTGAGGCAGTGAATCCTGTGCACGTTCCCGATCGTTCAGATCGCTTATCACAGGCAATATCATTTCTTCCATAAAACGTTTAATAAAAGTTGATTTGCCGGTGCGGACCGGTCCCACGACGCCAATGTACACATCGCCGCCGGTACGTTCGGCCAAATCCTTGAACAGATCAAACTTTTCCATCCTGGTGGTCCCCTCCCTTTAGGTCTCCACTTGGGCGGCGCCGGTCCTCGCCTGATCCCAAATCACCCTAATGATGACACTAGCAACATATGAGAGAACCACAGGATTCATGCCCCTATTGGTAAAAAATCTCATGCTTCTTTTAAAAATCGAATTCCTCAACTCGTGCCCGATTCATCAAATCATAAATGGCGGCGGATACTGGCTTTCCGTCAAAAATCTCAACTACTTCGGTGGTAATCGGCAAGGAAAGATGAAACTGACGGCCCAAGCGCTTAGCCACATAGGCCGTAGGTACCCCTTCGACAACCATTGTGGTGCTGCCAAGAATCTCAGCGACAGGCCGCCCCGCGGCCAATTGCTCACCCAACCACCGGTTTCTGGATCCCGGAGAATTGGCGGTAGCCACCACATCGCCTAATCCCGACAACCCAGCCAAAGTGGTCCATGTGGCTCCGAGTTCCACGGCTAACCGCCCCATTTCATGCAAACCTCGCGTCATAATTGCAGCCTTGGCGTTTTCTCCCAAACCCGAAGCTTGCGCGATCCCTACTGCGATAGCCAATATGTTCTTCAGAGCCCCGCCGAGTTCCACTCCCGTAATATCTTTTTGGCTATACAGCCGAATATTGGCCTTCCCCAGCAAATTCACCACGGTCCGGAACAGTTCCGACCCACCGCCAATAACGGAAGCAGCGGGTCGACCATGGCTAATTTCATAAGCTAAATTGGGCCCGCTCAAGACCCCCAATTCGCCCTCAAAGTTCGGCCAGGAATCAAGAAGTACCTGCGTCATGCGAAGAGCGGTTGCATTCTCCAATCCTTTGGCACAGGAAAGAGCATATAAGCCCTTGGGCACGTAAGGAGCCAGAGACGTTGCCAGATGACGCATATACTGGCTAGGCACAACCAGTAACCACGTGTTGGAATACGCTGCTGCATCAGCCAAATCCGTTGTGAAAGTGACTTCGGAAGGCAAATGAAGGTGGGGAAGATATTCGGGGTGAGTGTGAGTGGTCATGAGGGTGCGGCATAGTTCAGGGCGCCTGACGAACATTTTGACCTCACTTCCCGACCATGCGGCGACAGCCGCTAAAGTCAAAGCCCAGTTTCCCGACCCAAAGATGGTCAGGCGCGCAGTCATTAGGCCAAATCCCTCCTTGAACGGGGACGAAATGATAATTGAATGGGAGAGCCACGAAATCCGTATTTTTCGCGCAGTCGATTCTCCAAATACCGCGCGTAACTAAAATGAACCAGCTCCGGATCATTCACGAACAAAACAAAGTGAGGCGGTTTATTGGCAACTTGGGTTGCATAAAACACCTTTAGGTTTCGTCCTTTATCAGTGGGAGGAGGGTTCAAATGCACTGCTTCCCCAATGAGTTGATTCAATTGATGCGTCTGTATACGCTGGATATAACTTTGGTACGCCTCCGTAATGGCCCCCCAAATTCGGTCGAGATGCCACTGCGTCAACACCGATACGGGAATCACACTAGCATAATCCAAAAATTTCAACTCACTACGAATTTGATTTTGCATGGGGATTGTCGTGCCTTTAACCAAATCCGATTTGTTAAGTAGCACCACACAACCTTTTCCCGCCTTGTGTATTTGACCCGCGATACGTTGATCCTGAGCCGTGATGGATTCATCGGCGGAAAGCATTAATAGCACCACATCGGATTTTCTAATGGCATCCAATGTGCGTTGAACCGTCTTTTCTTCAAGTTTGTCGGAAATTTTATTGGGACGGCGTAACCCCGCTGTGTCCAAAATGATATAACGCTGATTGCCGACATTGACGACACTATCGACTACGTCACGTGTGGTTCCGGGAATCGGAGTGACCAGTGTTCGATTTTGTCCACTTAAAGTGTTAAGGAGAGAGGATTTACCAACGTTCGGGCGCCCGGCTAATGCAATACGAATCTCGCCCTCGAGCGACTCACTCTCTTCTTCGCCCGCTGCCGGCAAATTTTTGACAATTCGGTCCAGCAAATCTCCAGTGCCTTCCCCATGCATCGCAGACACGAGTATGGGCTCGCCCAAACCGAATTCATAAAATTCTACACCCAGCATCCTGGGGCTTTCGGCTTTATTTACCGCCAAAATTACAGGCTTACGTGTCTTACGCACAATTTCCAAAACATCTAAGTCACCACTGGTAGGCCCCGACTGACCATCAACAACAAAGACAATCACTTGCGATTCATTTATAGCAATTTCAGTCTGGGCATGTGTCATGCTGAGTAGATCCTCATCGTCGCCATTAATCCATATACCACCGGTGTCCACGAGGGTAAAGGAGCGGCCATTCCACGTTGTTTCTTCATACAAGCGATCACGAGTCACACCCGGCACATCCTCGACAATCGCACGCCGGCTTTCTGTCATACGGTTAAACAACGCCGATTTGCCCACATTAGGTCGTCCTACTAAAGCCACAACAGCCAACCTTATCCCTCCAGTGACTACGATTATCCAGGCCCTCAAGGCTTTTGACAAGACACGGAACTACCAATGATCGAAACGCCCCTATGCCCGCCCTGGCCTTCACACACAAATCCTCGATGGACAATGTTTCACAACATTCGCCAGAGAGAAAGGATACTCCTTGTGGTCCATGACGTGTACCACGCTATCATGGTTGCAGCCACCGAAAAAGACAGGTCGCGAGCTGTCCTAAAGTGAAGATGTCCTGTCAACACACTAAGAACAGTACTTGATTGACTCGTGATGACTGCAGTTGACAAAGCAGACCACAGGGGATCTTTTGCGATAATCCCTATCAACAATCCTGGCAACACACTCTCCAAAATTGGCCAGTTCACCATCGTCACCTGGTGAGGGTTGAGCGGATCAAAATGCCGCATCACTGCCAGAGTGAAAGTTGTAAGGCTCGTAATCCCCCGTAGGCCATGTGTTCTTTGAACAAAAATAACAAGGACAATTAAACTCCACAAACAGTTCCCCAAAATCGCGGGCATACCAGGGTTCCACCAAAATCCGATTATTGAGGCCACAAGAATAAGCATCATTAAAAACCCCGTCCATCCCCGGGACATCCTCTGCGATTCGAGATGAGACTGACCAAATCCCGCCAGAACCAATAGGATTTGGGCGAGCCAAAAGTCAAAGACAGACCAAGTAAACATTCGTCAGGCGCTCCACGGTACATAAATTTCTACCCGAATATGGTTCCGCATGAAACACCTTTCCATGCACCCTGGCTTTATGCTAGAATAGCGCGGCTTGTATTATTTCCTTAATAAATTATTCTGAAACTACTGCCGGAGGGACAATAATGCCTCGTTATATGCGATTTCTAGTCCTGTCTGCATTCGTGACTGCGCTTACCGCCATCGGTGCGTTGACCTCTTTCACGTTACCGTTTTTGACGCTTGTTCCCTTCAGCTTACAAGTCTTTGGTGTCTATTTGGCCGGAGGATTGTTGCCTGCCAGATGGGCCTTTCTCAGTATGCTCACATATTTGGTTTTAGGTGCTATTGGCCTTCCTGTGTTTGCGGAAGGCGCCCACGGTGTCGCTATTCTAGTTGGACCGTTTTCTGGGTACTTGTGGGCATACCCAATTGCGGCTTGGGCTATGGCACGCATTCTTCGTGCCAGTGATCACAAACGTCGGTTAATTCTCGGGCTGGGTGTCAATCTCGTGATTATTTATGCAGGAGGCATGATTGGAATCATGCTAACCACAGGAGCGAGCCTGATTCACGCCCTCGTAGAAGGAGTACTGCCATTTATCGGATGGGATATGCTTAAAGCGGCTCTGGCGTTTCCTATTATTCAAAAGGCCCGGTCCTTCACGTTAAGCCGATGGGGCAAACAAAGCTACCGCCAGGCTAGCTAACAAAGTTATCCTTACTTCAAATATTTGTTCAAACCTCCGATATTTCGCGGGGGTTTGAACAAAGTCTACGAAGCAAGATAAAGTCCATCAAGATGAAGAATTTTCATCATCCCAACTTCCTGCGTGATATGCATTAAGGCGTTCTCCGATAGTGCTGGATCCCCCCTCATCTTCCACGTGCTCCTGATCTTGCGACAAGGCCCCGTTAGCGATATCGTCGTCGGCTTGTCGTTTGGAGAGCGAGATACGCTTACTTGCTGCGTCCACAGACAAGATCTTAACCCAAATACGGTCCCCCACCGCGACAACATCTGACGGTTGATGAATACGTTGAGGCGCCAATTGGGAAATATGAACGAGACCATCCACCCCCGGCTCCAATTCAACAAAGGCACCAAATCCAGACAAGCGGACCACAGTACCTTCATATAACTGCCCAACACGATATTTCTCTTCAACATTTTCCCAAGGATTGGGTAGAACTTGCCTTAAACCCAAAGAAATTTTGTTTTTCTCGGGATCCAAACGCAACACTTTGACGTCGATTTCTTTGCCAACTTCCAAGACTTCGGATGGGTGATTGATACGTCCCCATGACATTTCGCTAATATGCAATAGGCCGTCCACCCCCCCTAAGTCAATGAAGGCACCAAAATCGGTAAGACTCTTCACGACGCCATGGCGAATCTGCCCTTCTTCAATCGTTTGCCAAAGTTTCTCTTTTTTAGTGTTTTCCTCAATTTCTATCGCAATCTTTCTGGACAAGATTGCGCGCCTTTTGCTTCGATCTAATTCAACGACCTTTAACGGCACAACCTGTCCCAAATAGGGAGTCATGTCGCTGACGTAACCCCGGGCGATATGCGAAGCAGGAATAAACCCTCTTAGCCCCACATCAACTAGTAATCCACCTTTAACCGTTTCGACCACTGGAGCATATAAAATTTCCCCGGATTCTTTGGCCTTTTCCAGTCTCTTCCATGCCTCTTGCTCATCCGCCCGCTTTTTCGAGAGCTTTAAGGCACCTTCTTCCCCTTCGTAGCCCAATACGTAGACGGATATAACATCTCCCAATTTCACTACTTCTTCGGGGCGCTCAATATGGCGGTAACTCAAATCACGCTTCTGGATGATTCCTTCGGATTTGGCTCCCACGTCGACGAGCACGCCCTCATTGGAAATATGAACTACTTTCCCTTCCACAATGTCTCCCGGATGCACATCTTCCATAGGAGCATAAGCAAGGGAATCTTCCATATTCATGATGTCTTCATGCTCTTCTTCAGTTTTTTTCTCCGTGGAATCCTCTGGCAGTGTGTGTTCCCGTTCATCCATCATCGCCGGCCCCCTTGTCATTGCCTGTATGACACATGCTGTAATAGTTCTTCTTTACATATTATAACGGAAGGTTGTGTCAATCCAAGAATTTTCATTATCATCTCTTTCGCTAAAGCGGTTTTTTCCGCGACAATGATTTGTCACGATTATCGGGAATCTGTTCAGCAATTTTCTGCATCACAAGTTTTTGCGCATCATGCCTATTCATATCCCGGGGAATTCTGAACACGGGTCCAATCGAATAACAGATGGTTTTTCGAAAACCATAGTGCCCGCTAATCCCGATGGGAAGACAATCACATCCCGCCTTCTGAGCTAAATAGACCGCACCCGCGCGAGCTTCCTGTAATTCCCCGGTTTTCGAGCGATGACCTTCCGGAAAAATGAGAAGTGCTTGTTGGTTCTCCAACAAGTCTAAGGAAATGCGTATAGCTTGTCTGTCAGGACGCCCCCGGCGAACAGGAAACGCGTGCAGATGCTTAATGAGCCAGCCTAATACCGGATAGGAAAAAAGCTCAATTTTCGCCATAAAATAGACAGATCTTGGCATCAATACCGCTGCCATCGGCGGATCGAGCAAAGTGACGTGATTAACCAATATCAAAAGTGGCCCACGCCGCGGAACATTTTCCAGCCCCCGGACTTGTATGCGGAAATACAAGGAAAAAACGATACGCACAATCCAATATAATAGCCAATAGAACATTACGAGACGCGCTGCCGAAAGTTTTCCACCATCATATCGACAACACGATCCACCTCCATATCGGTGGTGTCAATCACAATGGCATCCTCTGCCTGTCGCAAGGGTCCCACTTCACGTGAAGCATCGAGGACATCCCGGTTCCGGATCTCTTCTCCCAAAACATTCAATTCAGGGTGAAAGCCCTGCGCAATTAAATCATTTAGGCGACGCCTGGCACGCGCCTCTAACGAAGCCGTCAAATAGAATTTTAAATCAGCACATGGCAACACATATGTGCCAATGTCCCTTCCATCCATCACGACCCATCCTCCACAGGCGAGACGGCGCTGACGGCGCACCATCTCTTCCCTAACCATTCGGAATCCCGCGACCAAGGAAACGCTAGCATTCACTTCCGGAGTGCGCAGAAGTGCTGTCACATCTTCTCCGTCCAGCCAAACGGCGGGCTCGTGCTGCCCATTACCTAAAAGAGTAATCTCGGATGACGCGAGTAATTCCGCCAATGCTAATTCGTCGCGCAAGTCTATGCCGTGCTGCAAAGCCTTGAGCGCTAAAGCCCGGTACATTGCACCCGAGTCGAGATACAAAAAACCAAGCCTTTGCGCCATTTTCCGGGCCACCGTGCTCTTCCCTGCACCAGCAGGCCCATCAACCGCGACAATCGGGCCCCGTTCCCGTACCTCCATTATCCCTCCTCACGGCTTTGAACAAGATCTTCACGTAATACTACAGCACCATACTGGTAAATATGGCGGACTTCTTCCTGCATCTTCTCCGTTTCGGCTTGCATGAGCACACGCACAGTGTTAGGAAGCCCATGAGGAACATCCAATTCCCGCATACAAATGACTGGCACATATCTCCATCCAATCTTTCTTGCCGCTTCTGCGGGAAAGGTAGCACGAAGGTCGGGAGTCATGGTAAAACAAATGCTGCTCATTTCCTCTGGACGCACATCATTGGCGCGGGCCATTTCCAAGAGCAATTCTTGAGTGCGCTCTAAAATATGCCCAGCTTCATCGCGATCGACCGTCGTTGCTCCTCGTATTCCCCGAATCAAACCGTCAACATCCTTTCTCCCCCATGATCCGTACTATTCACGCCTGATCACAACATGATTTCGCGATTTTTGCAAGTCATTTTACGGCTTCTGCCCTTGTTTGGCCTCCACTTGAATTTTTTGCTGACACGTGTGACAAATATAAGGATGATCAGGACTATATTTTAACAACTGGTATTCTTTTGTCCAAACTTCTACTTCACTGACTGTACCGCATATTTGGCAACGGACTTGCATCGCTATCCCTCCTAATACATGATATGACTGAGAACAACCTAATAAGGGGGCCATCATGTCTCATCACATAGTGTCCCAAAACCATACGGACATCACGATAGAAATTGTTGACGATTATCTCAGGCAAATACCACAACGAAACCAGCGTCACGCGCGAGACTATTTGTATGAAGATCGCCTAATCCGCACCATGCATATGCCCGGGCGGCTGGTAGCTGAATTAAGAGGTTACCATGACTCCTATATTCCTTATTTTGAACTCTCGCACGGCTCGTGGCAAGGGGGCTGTACATGTGAGAGATCCGGTTGTTCCCATTTGGCGGCTTTGCTCACAAGCTTTCTCGATCATCCCGATACCTTCGTGTTCCCGCCTTTTGCCATAGAAAAAGCCTTAGAAAGCCCATGGAACCTCATTGCCGAAGAGCGCCCAATACAAAAGATTGTTCGTTTGATGCCCAATCCTGTCCCATGGTGGATGAAAAAACATCAGCAAGGGCAAAATAAACCGACTTCCACTAAAACTGCCAGTCTAGAAGACTTCTTGCGCCAGCCTGCTATGTTGGCTGACCTCCATCCGAGCTGGCTGGAAGATAGCGTCATTCATCAAGGGATTCTCACATGGGACAGTCATAAGGTTGTTCAGCGCCCAGGATTCCCATTTTGGTTAAATTTGTGGGCCTATAACCCTTATCTTCCGCTCGACTCAGTTTTCTTGGCCTTCTCGAGTAACTTGGAAGACCATGTGCCTTTAATCCTGTCGCTGTTGTGGCGAGGGAGTCTAATCCCTTTTTCCCCGGACCGGGCTTGGCACCGCGTTCACCGCTTGCTCTCACTGCTTGAGCCGTTACACTCCAGCCCCATTTTATGGCTGTGGAATCAGTTTTCTCATTTGGATCCCCTCTACCTGTCCCGCACTCACGCCCTCATGGTACGCGATGGTCCAGAGTCGGCAATCCAGTATATCGAACAGCATTGGCCTGCTGATCCAAAGGATCAACACCGAGTGCGACGGGCTTTGATACAGTGGCTTCCTGAACAGAAAAAACTTCCGTACTGGATTGCTGAGTGCCTGGACACTGGGTCACGGCAAGACTTGCAAGACCTTGCGGCCCTCCTTGACCCTACCTCTTATAGGAATTTAGAGGAGCTGTTTAACCATCGCTGGGCCTCTTCTGCCGAATCGTGAGCCCGGGTGACAGGGTAATCCCCGGAATTCTGCCGCGTTTTGCCACAGGTTGGTCCTCGATAGCCTTAAGGTCCATCGTCATGTCAAGAGGAGGCGCGGCCGCAATATAACTGCCTACTCCAAATCCTGTTGCCCCCGCCTCTTTCAAAAGACGAATCTTGTCTGGCGTCAAACCACCTGAAACAAAAATACCGACATGGTCATGGCCCTTTTGCGCAAGACGCGTGCGAATTTCATGCACGAGTTCCGGAGTGACACCGCCGCGTTCTCTGGGAGTATCCAAACGGATGGCATCCAACCGCCCATCTAGAGCTTCTGCCACTCGAAGCGCTTCCTCAGCTTCATCTTTAAATGTGTCGACCAGAACCACCCGCGGGGATTCCGGAGGCATTATGCGGTCGTATGCCACAGCCGCCTGGACTGTGTCTCCTGCCATTAACAATAACGCATGGGGCATCGTGCCAGACGGCATTTGTCCCGCTTGACGCGCACCCAAAATGCTGCTCGCTCCTTGTGCCCCGCCAACCAAAGCAGCTCTGTCCATGACAGAGGCTACCGCAGGGTGGACATGACGGGCCCCAAAAGAAAAGACCGGTACGCCTTGGGCAGCCTCCACGATTTCTCTGGTGGCCGTAGCCCATCCAGACGAGGAGGCCAGTATTCCCAAAAGCGCTGTTTCAAAAAGGCCAAAGTCTCCGTAGTGTCCGGTAATCCGCATCACTACTTGCTTGCTTGTTATCTGAACTCCCTCGTCCAAAGCTTCAACTTGAACGGGAATAGGCGCCATCAGTGCTAAAGCTTCTTCAATTCCGGCTAAAATCCCGGGTCGATTGGCAAAAATTTCTGCAGTAACATTTAAGTTGTGCAACTGTAATTCCTTAAGAATTTGTTGAGTTCCCACAAAGTAAACGTCAGCGGTAATTCCGGCCTGAATTTCTTCGGGGGTTGCCGACCTTATGCTCCTCTTGGCGGGGTGATACTGCGAAACGGCCTGAATACTTGACACCACGTTTTTCAAATCGGTATTGGGTGTATTCATTGAACCTGTCATCCCTTCGATTCATTGAATTCTTTTTCTTAGATTGCTTCACTAAAGCATAGAGTTCCTTCACTTCGCGATGCGTCAGAGGGCGTAGCTTACCCTCCGCCAACGAATCGAGAGTAAGGGAGCCAAATGCGATACGTTTCAGAGAAATAACAGGATGACCAATAGCTTCAAAAATTCGCCTCACCTCGCGCTTGCGTCCCTCTATAAGTGTCAGCCAAAAAAGCGTCCGGTTATTCTCAGACCGGATCACGCGTACATCTCGAGGTTGTGCATAGCCGTCATCCAGTAAAATTCCTCGCATTAACCGGGCCAGATGTGTCCTTCTTGGCACTCCTTCGACCCACGTCTCATATACCTTAGGCACTGCATAAGATGGATGCATCAATCGATGCGCCAAAAACCCGTCATTAGTTAAAACGAGCAAACCCGAGGTCTCTTTATCTAAACGGCCTACAGGGAATACACGTCCAAACTTTGAAGCTACAAGTTCGGAAATAACATGTTCGGCATGCGGATCCTTTAACGACGTCGTATATCCTGGCGGCTTATTCAACATTAAGTACACTCGCTGGAGACGAAGTCGAAGAGGGTGGCCATCGACCACAATTTTGTCAGTATCCGTGTCAGCCTCTTGGCCAATTAACGCGATTTTGCCATTGACCATCACCCTGCCGGATCTCATCCACACTTCAGCTTCACGTCTCGAACACAGTCCTGCCTGAGCCAATATCTTTTGCAACCTGGCTTTCACAGCCGTCACCTCTTTTTCTCCAGCAAGTTCATTTAATATGACAATGCTAAAAAGACTCGCCAGTTGACTGTTCGTGATTTCGTGATTCTCTGATTTTGAAGGCCGGGATCACTTGTTCTTGCTCGGCTTCTCTCTCCGATGATCCTGTCCCAACTCAGTTATGGCCCTGTGCAAAGGGAGCGCACTTCAGTACAATTAAAGAAACCCCAGGAACGTTCTGGGTTTTCCCCACCAAAGTGTTATTCACGAACCTCAAAAATACACGCGACTTCCACTGCTGCATTTAAAGGCAAGGCATTGGTTCCGACGGCTAATCGGGCATGACGCCCCTTGTCTTGAAAAATTTCTTGCAATATCCATGAGGCTCCATTGATAACTTGAGGCTGATCGTGAAATGTCTCAGTGCTTTGTACATACCCTTCGACTCTAATTACTCGTTCAAGACGGTCCAGACCTCCGGCAGCAACCGCCGCCACACTAATCGCGTTTAAGGCGGCTTGTTTTGCTGCCTCTTGAGCCTCTTTTACCGTGATACTGTCCCCGACAATTCCTTCGGCTACAAGTTTTCCATCAAGAAATGGCAGTTGACCGGAGGTCAAACACCACTTTCCCGAAATCACAGCCGGAACATAGGCCGCTACCGCTTGGGGGGCAGGAGGCAAAACGATTCCTAGTTCCTCTAGTCTTTGTGAAAGCCATCCCATTTTTATTCCTCCAATCATGCCTGTGTCAACACCGTCATATCTTTCCCTAGACAAGGCATCAGCGCTCGAGATTGTCCGCATTAGTATACCAGGTTGTCTCGGCTATTTCGACCGTTACCGGACTGCGATCAAAGGAGTGGGCATTGTCATGACCGCTATTATGGAGACGATTTCTATTTGGGCAATTCCCTTTCTCATTGGCTTTATTCCCTTTTACGGGTGGTTAAAGGGAGTCAAAGTCTATGAGAGTTTTGTTGAAGGAGCTAAAGAGGGATTCCGCATGGCTGTCCGGATGATCCCCTTCCTAGTCGGTATTTTGGTGGCTTTAAACATCTTTGAGGATTCAGGGGCTCTTGATGCCGTCATCCATTTTCTTTCCATCCCCCTTCAACATCTCGGGGTACCCGCGCCGATCGTTCCTCTCTTACTTGTTCGTCCTCTATCCGGAGGGGCCGCCTTGGGAATAACCACAGGCCTTTTACACCATTATGGGGCAGATTCATTTGTGGGTCGACTCGCCTCCACCATCCAGGGCAGTACCGATACAACCTTCTACGTTATTACTCTCTACTTCGGCTCTGTAGGCATCAAAAAGATTCGTTATGCCCTTACCGTCGCTTTAATTGGGGATCTGGCAGGATTTATCGCGGCGGTCATCATTTGTCATCAACTTTTTCGTTAGCCTTAAGATTCTGATCCAAGTCTTTGGAGAAGAATCTTTCTCGCTTACAGTTTGTCATGGCGGTGAAAATACCGGAAAATGCGCTCGGCACTGATGGCCACAATAGAGGCTATCGTCGTGGCCAAGATCGTAGGTCCCACAATTTCCGTGGGATTCTTCGATCCCGCTGCCACTCTCAAGGCAATCACCGTAGCCGGGATCAGGTTAATAGACGCAGTATTGATCGCGAGAAACGTAATCATATTCGCCGACGCGCTGTCCTTTGCCGGATTTAGCTGCTGAAGTTCCTCCATCGCTTTGAGGCCAAATGGTGTGGCCGCTCCTCCCATCCCCAGGATATTGGCGGCCATGTTCATGAGCATATTTCCCATAGCCGGATGGTCTTTGGGCATGCCCGGAAATAACCGCGATACAAATGGGGAAAAAAGCCGTGAAATAGCTCGCATTAGTCCTGATTCCTGTGCAATTTTAGCCATGCCCAGCCACAAGCTCATGATTCCAATAAAACCAAAAGCAACTTCTACGGCCTGATCACTACCATTTACGATGGCTTTGGTGACAGAGATCATGGAGTGATTCAGAGCACTGACTATGAGCCCTCCCACAATTAACACTAGCCAGACGATATTAACCATTCTTATCCCCCCAATATTCTAGGGGACAATATATGAATGTTCATCTTGTTACAGACCAAACCTGGCGGCTTATTTAGATAGCGGGGGGTAGGAAAGTCCGAGCAATATATTCTCCGTCACCTTCTTTCACTACTTGTCCAAAAAAACTAGGGGCCAGTACCCAATCCCCACCATGACGGGCGGTTGTCACAACAACGTTATCGTCACAGGATGAATGACTTCATCTGTTTTCAGTTTTTTTCGGAAAAATCCGCGAGTGAGTGTTCCTTAGTTGATCCGAGGGGATTGGCTGAAAGCGCGGCAGGCATTCTTGGAGCTGGTGCGTGGAATACCAGCCATCTCGTTCCAGCATGGCGTATACAGAAAACTCATCTGATTTTTAGGGGGATTTTCCGTGCATAACCTCTCTTGTTCGTCACCACCGGAGATCGCCCCGGATTTTGTGTTAGTGGGCTATGGCTTAGTCCAAAATTGGAGCCCAAATCTCAGAGGGAACAGAGCCTATAGTTATGATGCGGAAGAATACGGGTAAATTAAAACCCACTTTAAGCCCAGCATCGTCTTCGGGTTTCACGCACCCTCGCCCACTTCTCAATCAGCCAGTACTGAAGCTTTCGAATCCGCTTATCTAGAAAAAATAAACCCAAGGCAAATTTACGCCGCAGCAAACGAACAAGGCCTGCGCTCGGGGTAGATCGACGACCAAGTCTTCCTCCTGACCGAACTCTCCACCAAGACCTCCCAAACACGTTCCGCTGTACGCGTTCGGACGCCGAAAATCACTTAGGTGCGGCGCCCGTAGAATTCATGACATCTATTAGCTAAAAAAGCCATGGTTTGTCCATTGATTTTACCCCCGGTCCGTGTAAAGGACATTCAAGATACCATCAGGGTTCTTTAAATATCCCAACCGTTGAACCGAAACATCTAAGACACGGGTCGTCGCGACCCAGTTATTCCTCATGCTCCCATAGCCAGAATCTTACAACGACTCCATGACCACGTTATCAATCAGGCGGGCGCGCCCGAGACGTGCCGCCAACGCCAGAATGACCGGGGAGTCGGCTATGGTGTCCACGGAAGCCAAAGTGTCAGCATCGACTAATGACACATACTCTGGCTCAATGCCATGTGCTTCTAAGATCTTGAATGCTTCAGCAATTAATGAGCCTGCATGTCTTTCTCCACGCTCAAACAGTTTTTTACCAGCTAACAATGCCTGATAAAGAAAAGCCGCTTGATCTTTTTCCTGGGCAGTCAGGTATTGGTTGCGTGACGACATGGCTAACCCTGAAGGTTCCCGCACGGTGGGCACTCCCACAATTTCCACGGGAAAGTTTAAATCCCGGGTAAGTTGTCTGATAATAGCTAATTGCTGTGCATCTTTTTTTCCGAAGAACGCAAAATGGGGTCGAATGATATTGAATAATTTCGCAACCACAGTAGCTACTCCGTCAAAATGCCCAGGACGTCCTAGCCCACACATCGTATTCGTCATGGAGGGCAGAGTGATCACAGTTCGACTGGGCCCGTTGGGATACATCTCCGCCACTGAAGGCGCAAATACACTTAGAGGACCGTATCGTTCCAATGAATGAAGATCTTTCTCCAAATCTCTGGGATAGTTTTTAAAATCTTCATGAGGACCGAATTGAAGCGGGTTAACAAATATACTCACAATCACCACGGCTGCCCGTTTTTTAGCTTCTTCTACCAACGCCAGATGACCTTGGTGCAAAGATCCCATCGTCGGAACCAGAGCGACCCTTTCATTTGCCTGCCGGTCCAAAAATGCCTTCATAGCCTCTAATGATTCCAGACAAACAATACTGGACAAGAACTGATAACTCCTTCATAAAAGATTTTTAAGATTCAAATGACGCCTTTAACCGTCGTAGCAAGTGATCTTCACTCAACGCCCCTTCAAAACTTTGTTTACGTCCGGTGTCCTGAATCGTCATGACTGTTTTAGGTACGACATAGACATCTTCCATTTCGGCCATTTCCGCAAACGCACTAGACTCAATCGACTCACCCCGAATTCTTGCCGGATTGGCCAATGCGATTTGGTGAACCAGGCGGACCGCCCGGGGACAATGGGGTCACGTCGGTGTCACGAACACCCGCAGCAACACATCATGTTCTAAATTGCGAATGTAATTAATGGTCTTTTCACTGAGCCGAGAGCGGCTAGTTGAAACATCCAAAATATCCTCGATGAGTACGGCAAATTCATATCCCGAAGGCATGCCCAAAATCCGGATTCCCGTATCGTCCTCATTTTTATCACGCAAGAGAAGCGTAGGCACACGTTCCACACCATATAACGCAGCCAGAAGACGATTTTTATAAAAGTCATAGACTTCTAAGTGCAGCAAGTCCGGCATCAAACTCACCACCTCGTTCAAAATGCCCTCAGTGTGGGTGCTCCAATCACGGCCCGGCTCAGAAAATAGCACCAGATGGACCGGAAACTTCAAGTCCCGGAACATCTCGGACAAGGTTTGACGGTCCCGCTCACCTAAGAATCCCACAACTTCTCCCCCTTGCTCCAATTCGCCGCCCTACCTCTTGCTGTGCAAGTTTTTGATCTGGCCAATCTGGGCTAAGGCTGTTTGTGCTTACCGATTATCTATGATATTACACCTTAAATGTTCACGTCATAAAAACCATTTTATTTCCAAGATTTGTCCTATCCCTGCTCGATGGCGATCAGCTCTGTGTTCAATTTGCCGATTTTTCGCCAGACGCATCGGCAGAATGCGTTGGAGCCAGCTGGTCATCACTCGGCCATGTCAATCGCCGCCTTGTGGCCATGAATTCCTGACCCAAAGCATCCAGCCGCTCTTCAATCACCTTACGGTCGTCTTCCCAGAAGAAGATATCCAATAGTCTCTTCTCCAACGTACCACGGCGTTCTAAGTGTCTCAAGATGACATCAAGTTCACCGACCACATGACGAAAGAGATCGATTTTCTCGTGCAGAAGATGCAAAATATTTTCTTCGATCGTATCCATAGTAAACAAGTTATAAATTTCTACAGGATGTTTCTGCCCCATGCGGTGAACCCGGCCGATACGCTGTTCAATACGCATTGGATTCCACGGTAAATCGAAATTAATCAATCGATGGCAAAATTGCAGATTTAATCCTTGCCCGCCAGCCTCAGTGGACACCAGCACACGATCCCCGTCTCGAAACCAAGCGATAATCCGGTCACGTTCCGTCCGGCTTAAACCCCCATGAAACATTTCTGCCGAAATGTCTGCTTCCCGCAAGGCGTTAACAAGAGTTTTTTGTGTTTCGCGGTACTCGGTAAACACTAAAACATGACCGGATCCAGGCCGAATTAAGTCAATCAAATTCCGCATTTTGGATGTTTGAGGAATGGACCGGGCTAGGCTCAAAAGTTCTTCTTGAAGTGTCCCCAACCAATCGGAATGTTCTAAGGTGGGAATCAATGCTTGCGGAGAAGAACACAACTCGCGCTGAAGGGTGATCAGGGGAAGAATGGTTTGATTGCCCCGTAGCCGCTGGCGGTATTCATCTTTGAGAGCACGAGTCATGCCGTCATACAAACGGCGTTCTTGGGCACTTAGAACAATGGGCCATAGAGTGACTTCACGCGGCGGCAAGTCCAGTCCGACTTCTTGACGCCGGTTGCGGACCATCACTTTGGCCAGTAGTCTCTTCAGTGCCCGGGCATTTTTCGGTGTCCTTTTATCAAGAATAAACTGGCGATAAAAGCGCAAGTAACTGCCAAACAGACCGGGTTTTACCAGATTGACGAGCGTGTATAGCTCGTTCAGCTCATTCTCCATGGGCGTCGCAGTTAACAGCACCAAAAACCGCGATTTTAACCCTGCCACGAGACGGTAGTTTAACGTATCGGTATGTTTTAAATGATGGGCCTCATCAACAATAACCAAATCCCAATTCACGTATTGCAACTGTTGGTAAAGCGGGGATTTTTTAGCCTTGTCAATCGAAAAAACCCACAGCCACCCTTTGTCCCGAGCACTGTCGCAGGTACGCCATCCAAACTTGTTTCGCAATTCGTGAATCCATTGCGACACCAATCCCGCAGGAACTAATATCAGGACTTGATTCACCAGGCCCTTTGCTCTCAACTCCTGGGCAACGAGCCCGGCTTCAATAGTTTTTCCCAATCCCACTTCATCCGCAAGAATAGCACGGCCTTCCAAACGATTGACGACGGTAAGAACGCTGTCAATTTGATAGCGGTGTAAGGTGAGCCCGTCCGCTAAATGCTGCTCAATCTTTGGCCAGCATTCAAGATGCGCAGTTAAATGGTCTAAAGACGGCTCTGCCTTACTCATAGTCCTCTTGGCCTCCATAATCTGAGCTTGTCTTCTGATATTCCGCGATCCCGCAAATGCTGGGTCAGAGAAACCCCTGGGCTTGACACTTGAAACAAGTCACCCTCCCGAGCAATCTTCTCGATGACCCGGTTCATTGTCCACCATCTGGGATCTCGCCCCATTTCATTCACCCTGATCGGACAAGACACACAAGCCCCAGGAACGGCCCGAACGGAGTAAACTCCAGCCATCGTCCTTTGACCTGAGTTTTGCAAATAATCAATATAAACCCGTTTCCCTCTATGTTTTTTCAAACGTTGCAATGTCAGCAAATGAGGGTAAGTCTGCTGAGCGATTTGAGCGATAAGCTGACACGCAAGACTCACGTCGCGGCCAAGTTCAGGGTGGATTTTGATGTAAATGTGCAACCCCTGCCGCCCGGAAGTTTTTAACACAAAAGGAAGTTCGAGCAAATCAAGAAGCCTGATCATAATGCCTGCGGCTTCAACGACTTGCTCCCAACTAACCTGATAAGGGTCCAAATCGAAAACAGCCCAGTCGTGATAATGGGGATCCCGGGCCAAAGCCAGGGGCACGTGCCATTCGATGACGCCTCTCGCGACCCACTGCAATAAATCTTCTGCGGAATGGACGTGTATAAGACCCTCTTCCTTCGAACCTTCCACTTTGGTGTGCTTTTGATAAAACATCGCTCCATTAAGACCATGAGGCCAACGTTTGACCGTCAACCAACGATTGCGGTAATGAGGCAAAAGAACAGAACTAACCATGGCATAATAATCCATTAACTGCCTTTTGGTGATTCCCTGGTCAGGAAATAGAACCCGGTCGGGATGTGAAACCCGAAGTTTAGTCCTGCCATCGACGAATTCGACCATGCCTCATCTTTCCCTTTGCTGTAAGTTCACGATATTCCACCTCCACCCGCAGAGGACGTCTGAGCCGCCAGGGGCTGTTGAGACCTTCACCCTTTTCTGCCAGGTTATTGCCTGAAAGCACCCAACCACGGGGAGCCTCTAATTTCCCCATAACCAGGCTGGCATCATGTTCTGGGGAAACCCACCAGTACCATTGACCTTCAGCACTTTGCGAGATGGAAAAAACCTTCGTCCACTGTCTGGACATCACGAGAAATTTTTTCCAATAAGACACTCGTTTTCCTGGCAGATAAGGACTGTCGAGATGTTTGGCCATAACGCCCTCCAGAGAACGGTCTTTGACTAATTGCCATAATGCAGTTCCCTGTTGGATAATCCCGTCTGCGACTACGATTTTACTAGAAGTTGACACGCATCGATTCAGCCACTCAAGTCTAGTCGCCAAGGGTTTTTGGCACAGCCACTGGCCATCAGCGTACAAACAGTCAAAAACCACTACATGGTGAAGAGTCCCTGTTCGTTTTTGCAACGCGTAATACGATGGTTTGCCATTCTCCCAAGCTATCAATTCACCATCCAGAATCACGGGAACATCGAGAAAGTTTCCAATATCAGCCAAATCAGGAAACTGTGACAAGAGATCGTGGCCAGACCGGGAAAAAATCTGCAGATGATCCGTCCAATGAATTTGACATCGATATCCATCCCATTTAATCTCGTAGCGCCACTTCGCATCATCAAATGGATGGGGTACGGTAATGCCTAGCATGGGCGGAATAAATCGTGCCGGATTGTTCATCCTCACATTGTCTTTTGCGCAACCGATTCGCGCAATTGTTCCATAAGCAAAATCACTTCTTCAGTTGTCTGGTAGTTCGTCGTATCTTTAGTCATGGGCATCAGGTTTTGAATTCTCTCTAACAACTTGTGTTTGGCGACATTCGGATAATTCTCAGGAACAAATGGTTCTTGCATGTGTTTGACTAACATGAGAGCCATATCTTGTTCTTTATTGGACACAGGCACGGAAATCTCACCAAACTGGGCTCCCTCCCGCCGTAAGCTCTCCGGATAATAGAGCGTATGCATCATCAAAGTAGAGTCTTCATATGTCCTGACTACCGCCAAGGACAATTTCGACCGTAAAGTCAGTTCTGCTAGGGCCACTAGATTGGTCTGTTGCATCGTATCGCGCAAGAGACGATACGCCTTATGACCTCCTGCCACTGGTTTAAGCCAATAGGCCTGACGGAAATACACGGGATCAATCGCAGTTAAAAGATGAAAGCTGAGGATGGTGATGGTATGGTCACGAATTGTCTCAGGTTTTTCGTCATCCAACATCACGTAACGCCCATCCAGTATGGCTGCACCGCGGGCCAGTTCCGCAGATTCAACCTGGACATGGCAAATGGGGCAATATTTTCGGTACTGAATTCGAGCGCCGCACACCTTATGTATCCAGTGCACTTCAACTTTTTCTTCGTCCATGGCCTTATAGACTTGAATGGGAATGGATACGAGCCCGAAGCCTATGACTCCTTTGAACAAACTTCTCACAGTCTTCAGGCCTATTGCGGCGAAAAGTCGTGAGAATCGATATTGGATTCCATTTTCCTGTGTTCCTTCGCTTCCTTGACGCCAGATCCTCCCTGAATGAGGTGCTGGATTTGTTCCATCAGCTGGGGAACGTTATTCACCAAGGATTCCATGACATCGCCACGTTCAACAGAAAGCAACCGGACGTTTTCTCCGTTGACGACCAGAAACCCTACAGGGTGAACGCTGACACCTGCTCCACTTCCACCACCAAAGGGATGACCCGGCCCATCGGTTTGGTGTTTCCAATATTCTCCGCCACCTGCAGCAAATCCCAAAGACACTCGGGATATGGGAATAATCGTGCCTCCATCCGCTGTTTGCACAGGCTCACCAACCACCGTATTGACATCAATCATACCTTTGATGGACTCCATAGCAGTCTTCATAAGACTTTCAATCGGATGGGCTTCTCCTTTCCCGACTCCTTGAGTTTGGTTTTGTTCCATGATGGCCTTCACCCTTTCCATATAGTCATCTGCGGAAGATCAGATATAAGGTTCTTACTGCAGCCCCCACCAGCGTTTGTAAAAGATAGCCAACCCTAAATGTCACGGTTGCCGTTAATTCCCCTTCAACATGTACCCTGTTCCAGACGGGATAAATTCCGAACACGGGTCGAGACGAACTGTTGGGTGCTATGTGCAAGCTTACCCACAGGCCCACTAAATTATTCACAAGACCCGTCATGATTGCTGTGGTGGACGCTTCCTCCAAGCCCAGCGATCCGACGCAAGAAAATTGAGTCACCTGGGTTTGAGCCCATAGGACCGAGATAAAATGACGATAAACATTAAATACGTGAATCCCTTCACGCAGCCGTTTTGGGTCGATCCCAGTAGTCGGTCTGATTTTTCGCTTTGGAGTTGGGACAGGCCATGACCGACTAATTCGCATTCCCATTGCGTGGGCATGAAATGCCATGACCCATTGTGTCCCTTGGCCTGAAAACACAATGGTAGTGGTAATAGGCAGAGCCATCAGAATGATGACACCTGCCAGACCGATTACAACCATGCCCACAACTATGATGACGACCACCATCCATACATCCGTAGCATTCGTTGGGAAGGTTCAGCAAAAATATTTTTAAATGGCATACTATTGTCCCAGGTAAAAGCCTTACGAAAATGCCTTGTCCGTAACCATAAGAAGTCCTTATAGAATAGGACCTTCAGCCGTGCCCGCCAGAGAATTTCAGCAAATGGAACATACTCTTTCCACCCAAAACCAACACCAATGGTCCATGGAAGATCAGTACACGCATTGGCTCTGGGTTGGTTTTGCCTGATCTAAGAACGGGTTTCTCACTCTTTAAGTTTTTCGCCCAAGGGGGCTCGGCACTGGAAATCTCCTATTTTCATCCTTAATGAGTGGGAACCCATGAGGTTGCTATCCTAACCCTAAAGAAAGCACATTTCTTCTCCCACCAGGAGAGCTATATTATGAGGATGCACTGTAAGACAAAAATTTATACCCCATTTAGGGAGAATTCTCCTGGGAAGATTTTTCGTCGGAAACAGATAAAGGGGGAAGATGATCTAAGTTGTCAAGCCCAAACTCTCGAAGAAATTGGCGCGTTGTTCCGTATAAAATTGGCCGCCCGGGCGCATCCTTGCGCCCCACCTGTTCGATAAGTTCTCGGTTAATCAAAGTTTCCAGCGCGCGTTCCGAATTAGTTTGGCGAAACATTTCGATTTCGAGTCGAGTTATCGGCTGGCGGTAGGCCACCACGGACAGGACTTCCCACGCCGCCTGCGACAAGCTTTCGGGAGCCTCCATCTCAAGACAGCCGTCGAGAAATTCGCCAAGATCATGGGCCGTTGCCAGCAAATACCCTTCAGCAACCCGTTCAACGCGCAGACCCGAATTCTGGTCGTGCAATTTTTGTGTTAACGCCTGAACAAATCCAAAAATGTTGGCCACGTCTGTCTTGAGCCATAAAGCCAATTGTTCGTCAGACACGGGATCCGCTTGAGTAAATAATAAAGCCTCAAGTCTCCGGAGTATTGCGCAATCTACCGCCCTATCCATGAACTATTTGTCATCTCCTGTGCTAGGCGTTTGCAATGTAATCCATATCGTGTCATACGGATTCTCTTGATTGAGTTCAACTGTCTTGTAATGCCACAAATGAATCATAGCCAAAAACGTCGTGCTAATGCTTTGGGGGCTCTTATCCTCGATTGTGGTGTCAAAACTTAAAGGACAACCGTATTCGCTGAGTCGGTTCATAATTTGGGCTATTTTCGCGTCCAGCGGGTCACTCTCAGCCTTTATTACTCGCGGGGCCACGGCTCTCGTTCTAACCCGCAATTTGGGCCACGATCTCGCCAATTTTCCCAGATCTGCCCCTTTGATGGGACGGTAGCGTCGTTCGGATTGTACTGATACGGGGCGCGAATAAATTTCCTGGCCCAAGGACCAGAGGTCATGCAGGGTGTGTACTGCCTCACGCAAAAAATCCTCTTCTCGCGTGTTCTTGTCTAAAGAACTATTTGATTCGGCCTCAGGCTCTTTTTGCGGCAATACCACATCGGATTTGCGGCGAATGATCCAGGCGGTGACCGGAGCTTCGTCACTCACTACTTGCAAATCATGAACAATCCGCCATCGTTGCGATAAGTTGCGCACAAGATGCAAGAGTGTCAACTCACGCGCCACAACTGGATCTTTTCTCACCCTTAGAGCCAGTGCATTGACATCGTCTACCCATTCCACATTGTCCCGAACCCCTGTGGATACCGAGGCCAAATCAAAAGAAGATTCCACCTTGGGATGGGACACACAAACTGAAGGTTCACCACCGTGCGTAAATGAATTGCTCATATGCCCCTCTGCCATTTCATTGCCGGATATGGCTATGCCAATTCTGCAGTCTTGAGGCACTTGGTCCATAGAGATTACATAAAGATGCCGAAGACCATAAACGCCTCGCACGACTCTTTTGAATCGGCGTTAACCCATCGTCGTGATTGCAAACAACGGCCATGGACATCCACTCCTTTTTTTCGGGCGAACGCCACCCAACCAGACCCCAGAGGCTTGCCGCTCCAATACTCATGACCAGAAGCCCGTAACTGCCCAGGTTCAGTCAACCCAGAGCTTACCAGCTGTTTCCGTTTAGTGGTTGGGGTTTTAGATGCATGGCATCCTTCACCGCGTTTAGCGTTCCATGTGCTAACTCGGCAGCAGACCGGGCTCCTTCATGCAAAATCTCTTCAACCCTTTCTGGTTGACTTTGCCACATAAGCCGCCGCTCACGAATGGGGTCCAATTTGACATTGATTGCCGAAGCCAAAAGACTCTTGCAGTCCACACAACCAATAGCAGCCTGACGGCAAGACTCCTCAATTTCCTGAACAGTCTTAGGATCACTAAAGACCTTGTGCAAGCTGAAAACGGGACAAACTTCGGGATGCCCAGGATCTTGCCGTCTAATCCGAGCAGGATCTGTCACCATGGTCCGGATTTTTTGCTTCACGCTATCTTGAGACTCTCCCAAACTTAAAGTGTTACCGTAACTCTTGCTCATTTTCTTTCCATCCAATCCGGGCAATACTCGGGCTTCCGTTAGCACCGCCTCGGGCTCCACCAAAACCTCACCATATAAACCGTTGAAACGCCGGACGATTTCCCGGGTCAATTCCACGTGTGGTACCTGGTCCTGTCCCACTGGCACTTTGTCCGCTTGATACAAAACGATGTCGGCCGACTGCAATACCGGATATCCCAAAAATCCATAGGTATGAATATCACGTTGCGCTAATTCTTTCAACTTTTCTTTGTAACTGGGTACGCGTTCTAACCATCCCAAAGGCGTAATCATACTCAGCAACAAGTGCAATTCGGCATGTTCTGGCACCATGGATTGGCGAAAAATTATCGACCGTTCAGGATCAAGCCCTGCCGCCAACCAATCGATAACCATATCTAACACTTTCTGGGGCAGATCACGGGTATCATGATAGCCAGTGGTTAATGAGTGATAATCTGCCACCATAAAATAGGAATCAAATACGTCTTGGATTTGTACCCAGTTGTCAAGTGCGCCCATCCAATTTCCGATATGCAGTGCCCCAGAGGGCTGCATTCCCGATAAAACCCGATCTTTGACCGTTGCTCTCACACCCACTGTCCGTCCTCTTTTCTGTGCCCTTACCCAAGATTTTGCCAGGGAAGATCTTGGGACAGCAAATCTTGATATGTCTCACGCTTTACCCATAGCTTACTCTGGCCTTCAGAGACTAAAGCAACCGCAGGCCTAGGCACGCGATTGTAATTCGATGACATAGCATAATTATAGGCACCTGTACCGAAGACGACTAGATAGTCTCCTGTTTCTATAGGCGCCAAAGAAGCATTGGGAATAAGAATATCGCCACTTTCACAATACCGTCCGGCAACGGTATACGGAAACAGTCTCTCAACAGATTTACCATCCACTTGTGCCGTGTAAACAGCTTGGTACAAAGCTGGACGAATATTATCTCCCATGCCGCCATCTACTGCAACGTAATGTCTGCCTCCGGGAACAACTTTAGTAGCGTGCACACGGTATATCGTGATTCCTGCCTCCGCCACAATAGACCGGCCGGGTTCAATCAAAAGCTTCGGTGCTTGACAGCCAGAAGGTGTCATAGTACGAAGTGTCTGATTAACTTTTAACAAGACACGCTCCACGTCCGGAGGATCGTCGCCCGGTGTATATTGAACACCGAATCCGCCGCCGATATCGAGCACTTCAGGCCAGAACTCCCGCTGTTCCCATAATCTTAAAACGAACCCCATGAGCTTTTGCGCATTATGAACAAAAGGGTCTTCCTCAAATATTTGAGAACCAATATGCGCATGAAATCCTTTTAGTTTGATATGGGACAGCGACAAAGCAACACTCACGGCCTCATCATGAATTCCATCTTTCATGGCAAATCCAAATTTAGAATCAAACTGGCCTGTGCGAATAAAGGCATGTGTATGGGCTTCAATACCTGGCGTAAGACGCAAGAGGACTGGGGCCTGCATGTCCAAACGTCGAGCAGTTTCATTCACAAGCAACAATTCATCCAAAGAGTCGGCCACCACATAGCCAACTCCATAGCGAAGAGCTGTTTCAATCTCTTCCGGGGTTTTGACATTGCCGTGAAACACAATCTTGGCCATATCAAATTTCGCTTTCACAGCCGTATAAAGCTCACCGCCTGACACGACGTCAAGACCCCACCTTTGTTCATTTAAGAACCCAGCCATGGCCGTGCATAAAAAAGCTTTTCCCGCATAAAACGCCTCGCCCGGTGGATGCATTTTATCCAATGCGGATTGAAATTGACGAATGCGTTGAAGCATGGTTGCATAATCTAGCACATATAATGGAGTCCCGTAGGTTTCTGCTAAATCTTTCACCGACGTTCCGCCAATGAAAATCTGATGATGCTCGTCCCTTCGGTAAGTAACTGGAAACATTCCGTCCCCCTCATGACTCAAGGATTGATCCTAGTTCTGATCATTGGCTCTAGCCTACCATTCGAAACCATAAGGGTCAACGACCCGATTTGACTCATAAAAAAAGTACTCCAAACACTTTCGTTGCCTCATTAAAAAATGTACTCAAAAAAGGAGTGCTACGATGGCAACACGAAATTCTCGGCATCACATTCAGGAGGATTCCTCGATGCCGCTGTCTTTACGAGAACGTCAAGCTGTCGTGCGTGAGTTGGCTCCCCGGTACCGGAAAGCCGCAAAGCACGAACGGTCTCAAATGTTCGACCAAATCCCGTCGTTATGCCGTTACGATCGCGGCTATGCCGCCCGGGCGTTGCGCCACCAGTGCCCTCGACCGCGTCCGGCCGCATCCCGACCGTGGACGCAAGCCCCAGTATGGGCCCGAAGCGAAAGCCGCGCTCATCCGGTGCGGCTTAGCCCCCGCTAAGTTGACACCAGCGATCTCTCTCGCCGGCGTTCTCACGATTTCAAGATTTTTTCGGAATCGCTCTGTCTGATCGTGTCCAAACCTCTCTAAACCGCCCT
>JAKBWA010000098.1 GCA_021841025.1 Bacillota bacterium
TAATCGAGTGGATTTGTCACTTGGTACGTGATGAGCGGAAAGGCGGCGGTTCATATTATGAAAGGCGGGAAACCTTGGCAGGGTCATGGCCTAATGTGCCGCGACGAAGACTGGGCAGGGGTTGGGGAGATTTTGAGGAAGGTAAATAATCATAGGGGACGACAAAGATTGCTAAGGCGGCTTGATTCGCCATTGATCGGTCTGATGACAAAAGCCGCCCTGGACTTGCGACACCGGCTCTATTTGCTCCAAACTAAACTGGCATTCCGACGCGCGTTTATGAAAGTGGATGCGGCTGCGGTAAGAAACCTAGGCCATTTTCCAAACTCCCAAGTGATTTCAGTGAGAATCCGAACATAAAACCCGTGCTTTAGTCCGTAAATTTTGCAGCATTTAGAGTTCTTGCCCCAAGATTGTCGGAATATTGGCTGTGTGAACGGCAGGAGAAACGGCAGTTAAGGGTTCGCTGTGTTTGGCCAGAACACGGTATCCGCTATAGGTGAGGACTGATGCCAGCACAATGCCCGCGATTTTGCCGACGAGTCCTCCTTCGGTTCCAAACATATGAGTCATCCAGCCCGTAACACTCACTTGAACAGCCACGCCAATACCTGTGACAAGATAGAAACCAAAACGAGACAACTGTTTGCCGAAAGTATAGCGAGAGTGCAAATTATAGCCGACCAAACTTGCGCCGACCCATGCCACCAGTGATTCAAAACCCGATTGCAGCCCATTGAAATAGGGTGGCCATAACTGAATCAAGCCCCAATAGATGGCCAGATCCACCAAAGTATTAATCAAGCCAGTAAGCCCAAAGCGCAGAAGCTGACGCGCTTCTCGAGAGGAATGGCGGTGTGATACAGCCAAAGTGAGAAGGGAGGGGGCGCATGCCAGCATAGTCCATAAACTGGCGCGTCTTTTGCGCACGCTCTTTTGCATAACCGGGACTTCAATGACATCAAGAGGCTGTTCAATCACCCGCAAGAGGGCTTCCACATCGTAAAGCCATCCTTCTTGCGCACACTGGGTGAGGACACTGCGCGCGAATGGTCCCGGAAACATTTTGACTCCGGCTTGAGTGTCTTTAATAGGAAGATGCAGCACGAATGCCGCGAGTTTGTGGGCGATATGGGACGACAAACGCTCTATGTGGGGCCGATTGTCGGCGACCCGCGAAGCAATGGCACAGGAGTGTTTGGATTCAAGGACTAATGCGGCCATAATGGGCAAGGCGTTAACCGGATACTCTAAGTCAGCATCAATGAATCCCACGGCCTCACCCTGGCTGTGGCTAAATCCGGTTCGAAGGGCGTAGCCCTTTCCGTGATTCTTTTTTAACGCAATGACTTTAACCGAAGGGTAGCGAGTGCTGGCCTTGAGAGCCTCATCATAGGTGCCGTCAGTAGATCCGTCATCGACAACAATGATTTCAACATCCATATTTATGTGTTCGAATTCTCTGGTGATAGACGCTATGGCCTGGGCGATGTGTTGTTTCTCATTGTGGGCGGGGATTACCACAGAAACGATCAGGTTTGTGTGGGGATGCATCTTGGGATATTTCTCGGCAATTTCTTGCATGGCAGAACCATGGCCTCCCTCAATTCATGTTAAATTCATCCTAAAAAAGAAGGCTCGGACATACAGTCCGATCACCGGTCCCAATTTGTGTCTCACAGGCGTCTAAAAGCGCTTCACTGACGACACTTCTCGGGGAACCTGACATTTTTTGCCAACCGATTCTTTATACGAATCGTACTGCTATGGGCGGTATTCTTGGCCGTTTTGAACGTCACGGGAGAGTATGTACCGGTGTAAATAAGTAGGCCAGAACAAAAGGCAATGAAAGAAGGGGCCTTCTGTCATTGCTCAGCATTAACGGGAGAACAAAACGGCTATTCGCACAAGTCTAGTTATATTGAAGCGAGGAGCTCTTGATAAACGCGAGGGGTGGTGTAGTGTGCTTGAAAACATAAGAGGTTCATATACAGAAGGCCTGGCACCAGCAATGGGATCCGGTGCCAGGCCGTGGGTAAAAAACTTCATTCACTAGGCTGTTTATATCCTATGGAGTTCCTGCGATTGTGATGGACAAGGGGAGACTTTTCAACCCACTGCCATTCGTTATGGTTACCGTAGCTTTTCCGGAATTTAGATTGGGTTCAAAGCGGTTATCAATGGCTTCTTTGTTGGTGGGAATCATAAAAGACACTTGAGAGTTTGACCAATGCAGAATTTTAATCGGATAATAATCCCCCGGCGCGCCGTAATTAACCGTGCCTTGACTGACTTCCACATAGCCCTTGCGTTGTTGCGAGCCGAAGCCCGAGCCGCTGAGAGTGACAACTTGGCCAGGGGTAACCGGTAAGGCCGTTTGTATTGCGGCTGGCAAGTGTGGCGGAGATGTAATACTCAACGACAGTGGCGCTGTGCTTTGTTGGGTTGCTGTGACAATTTGGAGTGATGCGGGACCTGGTGTGAGGGCAGGGCCCGAAGTGCCGTCAGGAATCTGTACCTGGACTTGAGTATTGGTCCAATGAACAATATGGACTTTGTAAACGTCAGATGGAGATCCATAATTGACGCCGTTTTTACTGATGAGAACATAACCGGCACCCTCTTGGCTGCCGAAATGAGATCCCGAGATCGTGACGATTTGTCCGGGATAGACGTGGGCCGAAGGGGTGATAGACGCCGTAAGATGAGCGGTTGACACGATCGTTACGGGGATGGTGGAAGAAACCACACGGTGAGCGGTTTCGACGAGGATTTGGGCTGTTCCGGGGCTAAGAGCCGGTCCCGAACTGCCGCCGGGAATGACAAACTGGATTTGATGAGGGGTCCAGGATTTTATTGACACCCTATAAGCATCTCCGGGCCCTCCATAATTGGTTCCGTTTTGGCTGATGATTACATGGGAGTGGGCTCCTTCATGGCCGAAACCCGTTCCCGATAGGGTGAGGGTTTCACCGGCGAAACCCTTCAAGGGTTTTTGAATCTGCGGCACATTGGCTTGATATGTTGATGAGCTTCCCTTCATATCCATTGTGATCTGAAGATCAGATCCTGCCACAGACTGATTGTGATACACCTGCATCGAGGCGGGAAGGATTTGGCCGGATCCGTGAGAGAGGGGTAAGGTCTCGGCCTTTGTGCTGGTATTGATGGCAAAGATGTGTGATCCTTGCGCTGAGGTGACTTGCCCCACGATCATTTGGGACGTAGCCCATACAGACAAATGGCTTGCGGGGCCAATAGCTTGCATGAATTGGGATAACGCCACGGCCGAGGGATAAAAAGCGTTCATAGCCAACTCGGGGCTTTGGCCGTCTCCGGCTAAAGCAAAGAGTCCATAGGGTTTAGAAGAATTTGTGGCCACAGGCCATGATGAACTGGCCACATGGGCTTGCCCGTCATAGCTCCAAATGAAGAGTTTGCTGGCCCCCAAAGCCCGCCAAAGCATGGCGCTTTCAACCATCGCGGCTCCATAGACCGGTTGAGTGGATTGGGGCCCGGGTTGTCCATAGGGATTGAATTCGGTGACCCAGGTTTGAATGTTTGCGGCATAATGGGGGGAGACATTGGCGGTGATTTCTGTCTGAACAAACTGCATAGCCTGAGCAATTTCGTTGGGCAAGCTGGCCAACAGTGCTTGATTGCTCAGCGTGTGTTGATTGGGATAATCATGAATGCTGACAAAATTGATGTAAGGTCCGTCTTCACGCAGAACGGTCTGATCCCACTGGAGACTGTTAGGGCCCTGGCCGAGGGTAAACGAGACGCCAACTTTCATGGCCGGGTCAATACGGTGAATCGCTTGGGCAATCAAAGCCGACTGATGGGCATAGTACTGCGGAGAAAAAGACGGATTGAGATTGGCATAGTGATCCCATGCCCCGTACTCTTCGCTGCCGATCACAATGGCGGAAATGGGCAGGTGATGGGTGACAATGTACTGGGTGAGTTGGGCGGCATCCCCAGGCGTTCCGCCGCCGGTAAAGGTAGGGTTTTCGTCATAATTAAAGATAAATAATCCTTGATTGGCGGTAGACTGTAAGATATTCCCCCAGTCTTGCAAAGAAACCGGAGCCTTACCGCCTGAGCGAAACGAATTGGAAGTCCAGCTCCATTCATTGGCATTGGGAAATTGTTGCATGCCCAGGCCTAATTGTCTTAATGCCGGAAGAGTGGAGGGGGCATTGAGTTGATTGTCATAGGAAAAGACATTAATACCGTAATCATATCGGCTGATTGGGGCTGTGAGAGGCGAGTTGATGGGCGTTGTGGACGCACTAGCCATCGTTTGAGCACTCATCGCAATAGGCAATAATGCCGCGCCTAAACAAACAGCCAGAGTTTTCGTGAGAACGTGCATAGAGACAATTCCCCCTTGTGAGGAGAATGTTGAAAAAAGGACAGCCTCCCGAAAAGGGGGAAACTGTCCTTTTTGTCCCATCCCATTTCGGCAACTGGCTGGCATTCGTCTTGTCCACGAGAAGCCCCTTTAGTTTTGCGTCTCCAGCTTTCGCTAGGTTTGCCTTTTTCGATATGGTGCCCTTATGTTCAACTTCTCATCTCGGTTATTAATACGGTGTAGTGCAATGATGGCGTGAAGTGAGAAGGTAATTCTGCTGATATATTTACGATAATGGGCAAGTTCTGGTGCGTCAAATCTTAGACGTTAAATTATGGGGAATATTTTCGGATTACCGCCGAATCCGCTCAAAACTATGCTTAGGGAGCTGAAGGTAAAATGGCATACAGCCGATAATCATTGCCTCCCGGAAAAGATTTAATAAGGTGGGTCCATGGTTCGTGTCCGGCCCACAACCCGGGCCATGCCCGGGTGACGGCGTCGAGCTGAGCTACGTTAGCGGGCCTCGGAACAAGAAAGGCCGCGATGCGTCCTTTGGGATTATGAAGAATCGATGCAAATTTATAATCCGATGTTATGGTGAACTGATTAAGGTGCTTGGCGCGTATAATGATGGGCCAATCAATAAAGGTATCCGCCAAAATGCTGAGGTGGGGATGGTTATTGATGTATTGTACAAGCGGTTGACCGGCATAAAAGGGATTGTTGCCCGTATACTTTAAATTCTGGCCTTGAAAGGCCGCATCGAGAATTGAACCGTCAGGATGGCCTAGATAAGAGACTTGAAGAGTTCTTAGTGTGACAACACTGCCGGAAACAAAGACGACACTAACGAGAAGACCGGTCCAGAACACTCGGGTTTTGGACCAAGATGGCCACCCGGAGCAAATTTTCTGGACAGCAAACGAGCCCAAGAGAATACCGTTCGGAATAAATTCGAGAAAATATCGATCCCATTGCCCCAAATGCCCTTCGTAACAGAAGAACAGTTCCAGCAATTCCGCTCCTATGGTTCCCAAGATGAGAATAATCCCTCGTGCGTCGCGCCTTTTGCCGAAAGAGAACCACAGCGTGATTAAGAAGGCAGGATAAATCGGCCAATAAAACAGGCCGAAGCGCACAACGTAAAGCACAGCTCCCAAGATATGATGATCGGCCTGAGACATAGCTGGGGTCATATAGGCTCCCGTAGCCGTTTGAGCTAAATTCCCATAACTGGAAGTGAGAAAATATAGGGGGTTTTTCATGATAATCCAGTTGAAATAAATCCAAATTCCTCCCGCAAACACGATCGGTGCTCCTAACAGGATTGCGGATCCTTGTATATGAGACAATGATTTTTTGCCCCATTGTCCCAGAACTAAGGCGATAATGACCAGAAGGCCGAAAGCCACAGCCTCATAGCGCATTCCCAGGCCTGCCCCCAACCAAAAACCTGCAACAACCAAACGGCGCAGAGAACCCGTTTGGAGATAGTCGAAGAGTCCGCTATAAGTTCCCAGCATACAGGCCACCCACATGATGTCGCTCATGCCGTTGGCTCCATAGAGGACAATAAGCGGATTCAAGGAAAAGCACAATGTCAGGACCACACGCCACCATTTGGGCAGCGATATATTTTTGAGAATATGAGCGAGATGATAAGTTGCTATTGATCCTAGCGCTGCTGATACCACTGCTCCCGCCAGACCTTTAGTCACAACAGACGGAAACCAAGGGTGCAGCGCGACAAACGGAAGCTCCAACAGGCTTGGCAATGGATTCCAAATGAATCCGATGGCGCCCAAATGCGGGTTGCGGCTAAACAACACGTAGTAGGCGTTGGCTACCCGCGATACGGCATCTCCTGCATAATAGTGCATGTCGAATACGAGATATGCCGCAAAAGCGCAATTCACGATAAATGCCGATAGGGAAATCACAGCTTCTAGGCTTATGCGATGCATCTTTTTTGTATTGTGCCGGGATTCACGTTTTAATGATTGAGCATTCTCAATAGGACGATCAAGTATGGCACTACTCATAGGTTTTCTCCTGGGTAACGACGTGGGGAACAGTGGACGAAAGCGGCGCTGCTTTATCGCGTTTTTTATGTGAGGACAGTACTCCATAAACCACCCCTGTGCCGATAAAGAAGACTAAGGGGGCCAAGTCGATAATCCAAAAAATTCCCAACATTAATATCAAACTGGTTGCTATCATAAAGAGCGCGCCTATAATTATGGCGTAGGGTCGAAGCAAAGGACTTTTCTCCTTTCCATTGAATGGTGTTTTGGGTTCGTTTTAAGCTTAGGCCAGGCTATCCATTAGATTGCAGAAATCCGGATGGCGATTGAACTTTCTTCCAGTCGACCAGGCCATGATCGGTCTTTTCCCAGTGCGAGGGTCTGGTTATAAGCTGAATGAGAGCTTTCCATGAGGCCAAAGACATCATGCTCCAGTAGATCGGGGTGAGAATGGTGTATGGCACCAAGTCCCATCGCCCGCGTTTGGCAGCGCCGACACTGTTGAGGTAAGTGAAGGCAAAATTGCCGATTAGGAGATTCATCATCCCCAGATAATAAATGCCGGGCGGGAATAGATGGGGGATAAGGCCCCAATGAGTCATAAACCATAACGAGGTGATAAACCAGTACAAAGGATTGAGGATGAACATGAGTGGAGTCCCTAAAATGGCCAGCTGAAATCCCCAGAACCCCTTGCGCCCCAGTTGCCGGCGCAACTGGAGAGGATGGCGCATATGAACAAGCCAGGTTTGCAAGTAGCCCTTAATCCACCGGGAACGCTGTCTGATCCAATTGACAAATTCCGAATTGGCTTCTTCATAGGTTAGGGAATCGATGACAGCCGTCCGGTAGCCGACTTTGTGCAAGCGAATTCCCAGATCGGCGTCTTCGGTCACGTTGTACGGATCCCATGCTCCGATTTCTTTCAGGACGCGGGCGCGGAAATGATTCGACGTGCCTCCTAACGGAATGGGCATGTCGGCCGCATGAAGAGCCGGCAAAAGCAAGTCAAACCACGCGCCGTATTCTGCTGTAAACCACCGGGTTAGGAGATTTTGATTCGCATTAAAATAGGACAACTTGGCTTGAACACAAGCCAGGCGACTGTCCGCTCCGCGAAAAGCTAATAGTGCCTTTTTAAGCTGAGAGGGTTCGGGAAGGTCTTCAGCATCATAGATTGTGATAAATTCTCCTCGCGCCCGCTGCAAGCCAAAATTGCAGGCCTTGGGTTTCGTCCGCGGCTCAGCCACCGGAACTATGACGATTTCGACAAAATGGGGAAGATTGGCTTGATGGGCAGCAGCTAGTGTTGTTTCATCGTCTTCTTCCAACAAGAGTTTGACATCTAGGCGATCACGAGGATAGTCGAGTTGCTGCAAGGCATGGGACATGATCGGCAAAACCGACGCTTCATCCCGAGCCGGTATCAAAATGGTGTAAATGGGGAGATCTGAATCTTTAAGCTTTCGTAACTCTTCGGCCGTGAATTGGACATCATTTTGGGATTGGGTGCCTTTGTGGATAATCCAAAGCCGGTGCGCCACTAAAATCGCGTACGCGAACACCACCATACTGCTTATCACCGACAGAGTGACTTGAGCATGCCATATGAGCATGAGGGTCACAAGGATACTCGTCGCTCCAAGGGCGAGAAACTGGCCACGAGTCACGGTCCTCGTGGCAGAATTCTCTGGGCTGATGTCGAGAAGATGGGACTTGGCGCGTTTAAGGTCTTGTTCCTGGTAATGTCGGGCCAGTTGCCAGGCAATGTCTCTTTGCCCGGTTAATGTGACGGTGATCTGTCTGTCGGTTTTGGACGCTAAGGACATCGGCCCTTTGTTGTCAAAAGGATTCACCATTGCCACTATGATTTCCTTTGACGTGGAAGAAACGGGCACCATGCCGTATCGTCTCCATTCTTCTTCGCTCAAAAGAGAGAAGACGGCATCAAGGCTTTGGGAATCTTGCTCTCTTGGCTCAAGGAGATCGGTTAAAGGAATGCCGGTTTGCTCACTTATAATGGTTGCCACTTGCCAGGAATTCAGCGCATGGATTGCTACGCAGGCTTGCCCGATAGTCCCTCCCTGTTTTTGTTGAATGGTGAGAGCCTGGTCTAGGAGTTGAGGATTGAGGGCATATTTTTTGATAGCAATTTCTCCAAAGCGTGACGGGTTTTCACCCGGGGTGCCGTAAATTTTCCACTGGGCCATGAGTAAATCACTCAACTCGGTGCGGTAGATGCGTACCGGACCTAAAGGGTCTAAGAGTGCCCACGCGGCTGGAGACAAAGGTGCGGAGGCAGCCACCCATAAACAGCCGCCTTTGCGGCAAAAAGGAAGGATGCCCATGTCCCGGGCCTGGTCGGGGCTGATAAGGAAGGCGGCGGACGGATCAATGTCGTGGCCGGGAATTGCTGCGTGATGACTACCGCTAATTAAGGCAACAGGAGGGACTTGATTCCAAAGTTCGATGGGATTGACACTCACAGAGATGGCCTCACTTTGTTAATTTATTTTGATCTGGGATCATCAAGATGCAATACGCGTTTGGTAACTTTTTACAGAGCGCATATTCCCGAGAAGAAAGATTGAATCCCAATAAACTCTTATATCCTGGTGCTTAGTTTGGTTTTGGGTTTTTGAGGCTCTGGCGAAAAATTTTTCCAGCCATCGCAATCAAGGTGGCACGGGTTTTCAAAAGCGTGGGATTCCAATGTCCCTGAGAAGCTGGCGCTACCATAGACTGAACCACAGACAACGGTTGCAGGGGACGGGAATGATCAAAGCCTGGAGGCAGAGACGGAGCATTATGGGGAAAGGCCGCGATTGACCAACGCATGTAGCGTTCCTGTCCATGAACCATGACAGCGTTATTCCATTCCACATCGACGTAAGTTGAACGTGGCCCTCCGACATGGTTGGGGGGAAGTTGTACGCTGTAAGCCGTGGCAATGACCCCGGGTACCAGTTGGAATGACTGCACAGCTTGTAGAGAATCGCCATGGTACAGCAAACAGGCGTGAAATCCGTATGTTGCCAGTTTGGAAGCAAAAGGCGTACTCCACATCTCCACCAGTGCCTGGCCCCCGCCTTTCTGCAAGGAATACATATCAGCCTGAGTGGCAGAACCCAGACCCAAAATAGAGGATTCATTGGCATAATAGACCGGATTTTGAACAAATCCTGTTAAACGCGGCAGAAAAGTGCGCGGATTAAAAACCGGAACGGTGGAAGGATTGCCGAATGATCCTTTGGGCAGGGAGAAGAGCGGCCACGAGAGTATAAAGATCAAGGCTGCGAAAATTGCGGCACTTCCCATGCGTCCCCACCCGGGTTTCTTAACGCGCGATGCGGCAAGAGGAGGAACACTCAGTCCGAACGGCCGGGACAAAAGCATGAGAGATGCGACCAACATCGCGAATAGTAAAAAGCCCAGGACAGGGTGAATATCAGCAAACGTAAACTTGGGGCCGATAGTGTGGACAGAGAGCACAATGACGGCCAGACGGACCCAGTTAATAATGAGGGAGCCCAAAAGGGCAATGAGGCTGATCCCAATTTTATTGATCACCCGCCCTTTGAAGGCAAACCATAAGACGGGAATCACAATGGCAGAACCTAAGAGGCTATCTGCGCCGCTACAGGCTTGAGCCACCACGACTAACACCGGATAGTGGTGATAGGATACCAAGAATGTGCCAAAGGGCAGCGAGGGCGCGAGCCATTTCACGTGATGAGCAAGAAGCATCAAAGATTCTACGGCCCAACGAACCAGAACATTTTGGGTGGCGTTGGCAATCGCGGCAAAAATGGGAGGCCAAACTAAGAACAGATACGTTAGGGGGGCCAAAACGGCTCTGGTGGCGGGCAAACCCCAAAAGAGCCAAGTCATGGCCAAGATCCAAAATGGCCACAATAACAATCCGCCGTGGTCATGGACGAAAAGGGTCGGCCATCTTTCCGGAGCTAAAACCAGTGCGGCCCCAATCATGATCGCCAGCATAGCGCCTAGAATCAGATTGAGTTCTCCGTCCTCCGGCTCACTGGAATTGTTGGCCAGGATGTTCCATAGAGCCCATCCCAGAGCAATTATTGGGATCCAAATTAAATCGGCAATCGGCGTGTCAGCCAATAAATTGTTCCATAACGGATTGGCATAAGCCAATAATGGAATTACTGAGACAATAATCCATAATAGCCAATATGCCGATAACCGGTTGACATGGTGTCGTTCAACATTAGTCACATCAAGTCCTCCCCCGAAAACTCGTTGCCTAACACTCGAGCCCATGCTATGGCACGAGAGGATACTTTGACAGTCCCTCCCACGGTCTCAAACTCAGTATCATGGCAGGGCACAGAGGATCCCTGGAGTGACTTTAGTTGTAGATTCGAGCGCCCACACAACATGGGAAAAAGAGAGAACGATTCCGAGTCACAAGAAATGAAAATCACCTGAGTAAAGGTCTTGGAATAGTAGGGGCAGGGAAAATAAAAAAACCCGCGATGATCTCGCGGGAGGGGATGATATAAGAATTAGGCGCGAATTGATCGGCGCTTTATGGATATACCTAAAGGGATCAATGATAAAAGCGGTAATCCTGCAGCCCAGGGGACTTCAGGCAATTGACCGGTGGCAAAGGCCGACTCGGTCATTTTAATCAGAACATTTGACCAGGTGTACCCTTTAGGCAATGTGATAGTGGCGGTGTATTGTCCAGTTTTCGTGACCTGGCCGGAGCTCTTTGAGAGCAGTTGGACTTGGCTGGGATTATCTTTGGGTGCGAAATACACGGACACATATTGTCCTTTCGTTAATCCACTCCAAGTCCACGTCGCTGTTCCTGTTGTTGAGCTGGTTTCAGTAATGGTAATCGTTCCACTACCATTAACATTGGCCACAATGGACGAGTGTAGCAGGCCTAGCGCTGGGGCTGGTGCAGATATTGTCTTTTGGGTCGCTGGGGTTGTAGCCATGGAAGATCCACTCGCGCCTAAAAGCAGCGTGCTGGCAATTCCCACGGATCCCATGACGCGCCAAATTGCAGTCAATTTCATCAGAACCGTTCCTTTCCTTTCATCAATTTATTCACTGTGCACTGATCACCTGCGTCCTGTGGTGACAAACATAATATAGAGAGTGTTTATGGGTCTGGCAGTCCCGGAGTTGGTCTCAAATGATGTCTCGAATTGGATGAAATCTTGCTCAAGTACTCTTGAAAACAGAGACTTTAGCTGAGACTTTCTAGGCGTTTGGATTTTGCTATACTCCTTGAGAAAATATTGGGTAAAATTCCGGAAATGATCCGATGAAGTGGGAAGGATGTTACGATATGTATTCGTTTGTATCAGGGGCGTTGGGGCACAAAGAGGATAATAGCCAGGGGCTTTGTCCGTGGTCAGAGAAAGATATCTCACAGATGGCCGATTTACCTTGGCAGGCTATTACGGATCGTGCTTTGGCCTTATGCGCCGCCGAGACCAAACGCAGTAACTCCAGAGAAAATGCGGGAAAACAGTTGGCAAATCTTCGTGAACAGACTTTAGTGGCATTACGAGAAGTGTGCGAAAGGCTTCGAAACGCTCCGGCATCCCCGGACTGGCGATTACCCTCGCGAACGGACGCACTGACTTCTTATACTAAAGCCCGTCGATCCATTGATGAAGGACTCCAGGGATATTGGTTGATACTGTCGGCGACTATTGATGAATTATTCGCCTCGCAAAAACCTGCTTCTGTGATTCAAGAGTATCTGAAAACCTTGTTTAAACGGGTGTTGCTGGAGGTTTATCTAACGGGTTCCCATCACCTTTCTGATTTTATGTTTCGTGATGTTGTCACTTTTAGCGCCAACCGTTTGGCCACGCAATTACGACTGGAGGCGCTTTTAGCACAAAAAAGCCCCTTTGTGTTGATTTCTGCTGATTTAAACGGTTTCAAAGCTGTCAATGACACCTATGGGCATGCTGCTGGGGACAGTGTTCTGAATGTGGTGGCGCAAAGATGGCAGAGGTTATTGCGACCCTCTGATTGGATGGGCCGGTGGGGAGGCGATGAATTCGTATTGATTTTGTCCAATCCCTTAAGCGCTAAAGCCGTTGTGGATTTTGGGAACCGCATTCGCCAAGCTTGTGAAGAACCGATCGCGTTGGCAGAGATTGACCGGGTTACCGTGTCTTCTTCCTATGGATATGCCCGCTATCCCGAAGAAGGTGAGGACATCGAACAAATCCTGGCGGTAGCCGATCAGAGACTTTATTTAGCCAAACAATTCTTGGCAGGGGGTGTTGATTCAAGCCGGGTCGATATTAGTGAGAGCACTAAATGGTCGGAGCGTATCCAAACGGCCCTAAAGACCAACCGTATTGATGTGTACTACCAACCAATTTTGCATAATGATGTGAATGTGCCATTCCAATGGGAAGCCCTGGTCCGATACCGGGACATAAACGGACAAATGCATTATCCCTCCGAATTTTTACCCGTTCTTCCGCCGGATGTTGTTCAGCAAATGGATCAAGCCGTTATTGGCCGTGTGTTTGAAGATGTAAACCGCTGGCGTTCACGAAATCACCGTTTTAGGGTGGCCGTCAATGTTCATCCTTCCGATCTGGCCGCAACCCAGTGGAAAACACATTTAACCCGCTTGCATGATGAATTTCCTTTAGTGCTGCCCCAAGATATTACCTTCGAGGTGCGAGAATCTCTGACTGACAAGGGAGGATACCACATCATGGAATCGCTTCGCCATTTGCAGCACCAGGGATATCAAATTGCTCTGGATGATTTTGGTACGGGCACTACTCCTTTGCATGGACTGCACAAGATGCCCATAAATTCCGTTAAAATCGATTTCACGCTGACAAGACAATGGGGGTCCGACGCAGGTCGGCGACTCATTCGGTCTGTCATTGGGTTGGCGACGTCCATGGGGTTGTCTGTCATTGCCGAAGGCATAGAGAGTCAGACACAACAAGACCTCTTAAGTCAATGGGGCTGCCAGGCCGGGCAAGGCTGGCTTTACACCGAGGCTATACCCTCTGCGGAAGTAGAAGGATGGACATTCCCCAGCCATGTCGTCAAGTGATGATCCAGACCCTATGACAACGAAGAAAAAGTCATAAGAATAAAGTCTTTCCGGACCCGTTAACCCTTAGGATCTTTTGCACAATGGTTACGGAATAACAAGTTTTATGCCCGCGATAGCCAAAACAACGAGAACCATATATTGAAAAGGTTTGGGTTTGATGCGGAAGTGAAGAACATTACCTGTGACAAGACCTATTCCTGTAGCGGGAAGAAGCCAAGCAGCAGTTAAGACAGTGCGCATGCTAAGAAACCCTAGGAGGAAATATAGAACTCCTCTCACCACAGCATCGGTAGCCGCAATAAATTGGAAAGATGCACGAAATTCTCGTTTGTTCAAGTGCCGCATTTGCAGATAGGCGACGATAGAGGGCCCGCCTCCTCCATAAAGGCTCCCGATGATGCCGCCCAAAAATCCTAATGGCGCACCCCAAGTTTTAGAAACCATTGGCAGCCGATCGGGTTTGATCACAGCAGCATACAGCACGTACAGCAAAATAAAGATACCCAAAATAACCGTAAGGCTTTGGGCGGGCAATGTCTTAAGAATCCAAGCCCCTACGATTAGTCCCAGAATTGTAAAGATCCACAGCCAAGGCATTTCTAACCAGGCGATTTGTTTAAAGTCGTAGGATCCTAATGCCAATGCGGCAAGAGCACCCAATAGAAAGACGACGGGCACAGCCTCTTTAATTGGCAAGAAAAATATTAGCAAGGATACAGAGATTAGTCCTGATCCAAAACCAATCATTCCACGAATGGCAAATGCCAATAGCATTATGACGCAGCTTATTACATAGGAAGTCAACGAGAAATATCCAAAATGCATTGCTGTCACCTTCTCATCTCAAATCACCAGTTCCAATTACTGTAATTTTATGCGAGCAGAGAAAGTCTGACAATGAGTTTTTGGAGAGGGCTGCCAGTCTGTTGGGCGTGGGTTGCTCCCGCAGGCCGTAAACAGGTGAGTGGGCGAAGGAATGGGCCCGGGGAGTATTGAGCGATGGATCACGACACGCCTAAGTCCCTACATGCGGGTCTGTCGTCCAATATTTCGGCTCACAACTCTTAGTTACTCTTAACAGCCACGATAATAAACACACCGGCGAAGGTCGGTACTTCCCACCACTTCAGCCGCAATGACTTCTATTCGTTGAATGTTTCAGATTCCCAGCGAGAAGCACCCTGCCGCCATGGTACGTTTCACTTTCGGTGATCACTCTGGAAGGGATGTTTGTGCCGTGTGTGCCGCCTTATGGCGCCATAAGGCACACTCAGGCGGTGGCAGCTTCGTGGAATCCTCGATGCTTCGCTCTCGAGCCCGTCTGCGTCTAATTCATAGGGATTAGGCTGATCGTTTTCGAATAAAGTTCAAAGATGAGACATTGTCAATACCGAGACCGGTTCGCACTTTTTCTTGCTAGAGTGCTGTCATATGTCTTCTTCGCGTTCCATCACGGTGTTTTCGCCAAGCTGAGTTTCAATCTGAAGTCCTGGAGCCTTGCATAGGTCATGACAATTGGCTTCAAGACTGCAACACAAGGAACAAATCGTGCCTTGGTGATGCGGACAATGCATCATGTCGCGGGTTTCGAAAGAAAAATCGCAGACCTTGCAGTTTAATTCCCCAGAAAGCTGGACGATTTCAGGGCTGGTCCGGGCAATATAATAGCGGCCCCGGGTAATAATGGCAATCATGGGTGAAAGCACAAAGGCTAAAATGAGAGACAAAAAGGAAGAAAAGGCGGCAAGAGTGGCGCCAAATAGGCCAAAATAGGCGGTAATAGAGACAATAGACGCGATAATCATCGCGCCGAAGCCCACGGGATTGAAATGATATAAATGTCCCCTCCTGAACTCGATGTAGCTGGGGCTAAGTTTAAGAATGGGTTTATTTATCACCAGATCGGCAACCAGGGCTCCAATCCAAGCCACTGCAACATTGGAATAGAAACCCAAAACCGCACTGAGAAAGTTAAACACGCCCAGTTCCATCAAAGTCAAGGCGATACCTACATTTAAAATCAACCATACCACCCGGCCGGGATGAGCGTGAAAGATGCGGGAAAAGAAATTGGACCACGACAAAGATCCTGAATAGGCATTGGTCACATTGATCTTAACCTGGGAGATTAAGACAAAGAACGTGCCGATCGTTAAGGCCATGGCGACACTGGGTATCCATAGATGCAGGGCATGTAGATACATTTGAATGGGTTGGTCCGCTTTGACGGGGCCCACCAGAGGTGATGCGAAAGAAGCGAGAACTGAACCGCCGATTTGTTTGGCGGCACCGAGAATAACCCATCCCGGCCCTGCGAGAAGCACCGCGCGCCACCATGCCCGCTTGTTATGTTCTGTCAAATCGGGCATGAAGCGGAGATAGTCGACTTGTTCGCCGATTTGGGCAATTAAAGACAACGTCACACCTGCAGCGGCCCCAAAGAACAAGGCATTAAAGGTTCCTTGTCCGTGGCTTCCCAAAAAATGTGTCCAGTGTGTAAATATCTGGGGTTGTTTAGTGGCGATAACAATGAGAGGCAACACCAAAAGGGCAAGCCACAGGGGCTGGGTCCAGACCTGCAATTTGGACAAGAATGTCATTCCATATATGACTAAAGGGATAATAGACACCGAAGCCACGACATAGCTCAAGGCTAAAGGAATGCCAAAGTAGACCGTAAGTGCCTGGGACATCACCGATCCTTCCAAGGAAAAATAAATAATGGTGAAGGAGGCATAGATCAACGAGGTCAGCGTGGATCCGTAATAGCCAAAACCAGCTCCACGGGTAAGCAAATCCATGTCGATATTGTAGCGGGCCGCATAATAGGCAATGGGGATGCCCGTCAAGAAGATGATAGCGGCTACGACGAGAATGGCGGGTAAGGCATTGGAAAAGCCATAACTTAGCGTAATGGAACCGCCAATAGCAAAGTCAGCGAGATAGGCAATGCCGCCTAAAGCCGAGCTGGCTACGGCAAACTCACTCCAACGCCGGAATGATTTTGGGGCATAACGCAATGCATAATCTTCCATGACAGGGTTGTTGACAAAGGAATTAAACTGCCTTTTGGAAAGTTTTTTCACGAGAAGACCCCCTACCGAGAAAGATTCCACACAATCTTTGTGGATCTGTTTAAGAATAGCGGACTTCACGAAAAATTTTTTGTGCCGCCATGACAAGAAATAGCGGGGAAGATGCATCATCCCCCAAGTGGGTGGCATCTTCTCAAGCGATCTAGACAGAATCCGAAATTTGACGGAGTAGGGTCAAGAACTCTCTATAGCGTGGATCAAGTAGGTTAAGGCCTCATGGGTTGGCGCTTGGAGCCCCCGTGTATGGGCCTTGTGGATGATATAGCCATTAATCGCGTCGATTTCAGTCATACGGTGGCGCTTGGTGTCTTGCAGCATTGATGAGGTATTGGAAGCAGTCTTTTGACAAAGCTGCAGGACTCGGGAAGCCAAATCGGACGGAAGAGCCACCCCCAAAGCCTGGGCGACGTCGCGTGCTTCTTGGAGCAACGGTTGGGACAAAGTCCACAAAGGAATTTGAGGCAGCTCTCCATTGGTCACATTCGCCAAGGCAGTGAGGGGATTAATAATGCTATTTTGAATGAGTTTTACCCAGCGTTCTTGGTGAAGTGCGGCGTGAGAAAGAAATTTCCACGAATCGGACAAGCCTAATTCTTGCAGTTGCTGCTGCCAAAATGGCACCAGCGGATGGGGAATCAGCGGTACCACGCAGCGTCCAACAGCCATGACTCGTACCTGTGGCAATCCTGTTTCTTCATCATTGAAGAGGCTGATAGCATCTGTTGTGGTTCCCACCATTAATTGTTCCGGCGATAAGGGGGGGATCAGAGCTTCTTCCTGGCCCATCCCGTTCATCAAGGAAATGACGAGAAGATGCGAGTCGGCCTTTTGAAGAAATGTTTGGACGATCGGCATAGCGGGCCATTTGACGACTAAAATGACAAGATCGAACATGGAGGGATGAGCTTTTTCCCAAGGAAGGAACCGGGGAGTAATGATGGTTCTTGTCTGGCCTTGACTTAGCACATAGGATCCGCCTTGACGTCCTACCATTACAGGGTTAAGGCTTGCAAATAATTTAGCGTAATAACGACCCATAGCCCCTGTGCCCAAAATACCCACTCGCATCGCTACTTCCTCCGTGCCTTGCTTTAGTTTTTATACTCGGTCAAAAAATGCTCCCATTCCCGATCGGAGATATGATAGGTTTCGGCATCATTGGGAAAAGATTTATGCAAAACCGCGTTACGATAATCCTGGAGACCGTGAATCATATCGTCCCGAATATGGGCAAACGGGCGGGCAAACTTAGGCAGGTTCGGGCTTAACCCCAGACAGTCATGAAATACTAAAACTTGTCCATCCACATGTGATCCAGCCCCAATGCCGATAGTCGGCACATCCACGTGGTCAGTAACGAACGCGGCGACGCGATCAGGGATTCCTTCCAAAACAATGGCGCTGACACCATGATCGCTCAGTTCGCGTGCGTCTTGGATTAAACGTTCGATGGCAACAAGCGTCTTGGCCTGAACCTTATAGCCTCCCATCGTGTGGATGCTTTGAGGAGTGAGTCCCAAATGGCCCACGACAGGTATTTTCTCCTTAATAAGGGCATCGACCACGGGGATGATATCGTGCCCGCCTTCCAGTTTAACTCCATTCGCCAGCGTCTTTTGCATAACGCGAGCCCCATTCCTTAAAGCGGTAGGGACATCGGCATAGGTGGAAAAAGGAAAATCGACAATCATCATGGTATGGGGCGCTCCGCGTCTGGCCATGGCCGCATGATGTATCATGTCCTGGAGGGTGACCGGAATTGTGGTGTCATAACCCATGGTTGTCATGCCTAAGGAGTCGCCAACCAATATGACATCGATGCCACTTTCTTCCGCTACTTGGGCCTGAACAACATCATAGGCCGTAATCCATACGGATGGTCTTTGTCCTTTAAGAGCGCGCAATTCGGGTGCAGTTATCATTAGGGAATCCTCCATACTTTTGCTGAATTATGTGGTTTTTAGGTGAAGCAAAGCTATGCCTGTTTGTTGACTGTCTGACAATTTTCTAGATTGCTTTCAATTATAGTCGTTGCGGACAGATTCGCGGTAGAATGAACTTGAAATTGAGCTAAAAAGGGGAAATCCATTTGAACTGGGATTTAACGGCCGATGAACAGCTGATTCGAGATACAGTCCGGGAGTTTGCCCGGGAACGCGTGGAACCGGAAGCTGGGAAGCGAGACGAAACAGGAGAGTTTCCCTGGGATATTATGAGAGAGATGGGAAGCTTGGGTTTTTACGGTCTGTTGTTTTCGGAACAGTGGGGAGGATCAGGCGGCAGCACACTCAGTTATGCTTTAGCGGTTGAAGAAATTGGGCGAGTAGACGCCTCTTTAGGATTAGGATTTGCGGCGCACGTCTCCTTAGGATGCTCTCCGGTATATTTGTTTGGCACTGATAAACAAAAGGAGCAATACCTCTTAGGGGCCATACGGGGGGATTATTTAGCGGCTTTTGGCCTCACCGAGCCAGAGGCGGGATCGGATGCCGGTGGGACGAAGACGTTTGCCCAGAAGGATCAAGATGGTTACCATATTTCGGGCACTAAGATTTTTATCACCAATGCCAAACACGCCGGCTATATTGTGGCTACGGCTCGAACCGACCGCAACGAACGGCACATCTCTTCCTTTATTATTCCTCAGGGCACCCAAGGACTTCAGGTGAGGGCAAACTATAAGAAGATGGGAATGCGGTCCAGTGAAACCTGCGAGGTCTTCATGGACAATGTGACTGTGCCCAAAGAAAATGTTCTGGGCGAAACGGGAAAAGGATTTCACCAATTTCTCGACATCCTGGATGGGGGACGCATCAGTATTGGCGCTTTAGGTGTGGGAGTGGCGCAAGCCTGTCTTGACGCCTCACTCAGTTACAGCCGTCAGCGCAAGCAGTTTGGGAAAACCTTAAATCATTTTCAGGCTATCCAGTTTAAGCTGGCCGACATGGCTATGGAAGTGGAATTAGCGCGGTCGATGGTTCTTAAAGCGGCGTGGCTGAAGGATCAGCATCGCCCTTTTGCCAAAGAAGCAGCCATGGCTAAATTATTTGCATCCGAAGCGGCTATGCGTGCGGCATCACAAGCTGTGCAAATTCATGGAGGTGCGGGGTATATGCATGATTTTCCCGTAGAACGCTTTATGCGGGATGCTAAACTACTGGAAATCGGGGAAGGCACTTCTGAAATCCAGCGAATGGTTATCGCCCGCCAACTGGAGTCTAAAGATTAACGACCTATGACGACGAGGGACAAATTGGAATTTTTCTCAAGACGGGTTCTGCTCGAAATAAATGAAGAGGCTTTAAAGTATTGGGGACGAAATCAGTATTATTCTTTCCTTCCTCAATGTGTGCACGATATCGTTTTAGGCTGGATTCAGGGCTGTATATTTTCCATTGACCGGCCCGGTCCGTGCCTGCCTGAACTCTTCAAACCCAAGAAGGCGGCAGAGGTTCCAGATACGTTTGGGGGACGCTGGGCTTTGATGACGCGCACTTTCGGACAGCATCTTTGGTTATTTTCCCATCGGGCATTTTCTGCTGCCATTAGAGCCCAAGAAGCATGGAATATAGGGAGAATTATCGGCGGCCCGTTTTCTGTGCGGTGGATTAATAGCTTTGAGCCGTTAAGTTCAGAACATCTTTCATCACGGACCTTTACTTATGGCCCTTCTCCCGTTGCGGGATTTTTAGCTTACCGGAGCGGGGAGCAGACGATATTGTGGCACCCCTTGATCTTGGGACCGGCCGGTTTGTGGGATGACGGGCATATTCGCCCCTCTGTAGGGTTGGAGGTCAGAGAAGACGGTAACAACAGCTGGTCGTGGCGGGGAGAAGCCGTCACGGACGGCTTCTGGAGAGCTGGCCGCTTCTACCCGCTTTTGACTCCGGGTGGCTGGTTCTCGCAAAAAAATATACAGAACTAAAGGAGAATCCACTATATGACGAGTATTGTTGCAAGTTTGGCTGGTACAGTGTTTAAGATTTTGGTGTCTTCGGGCGATACAATCACTCCGGGGCAAGAGGTGGTGCGCTTAGAATCAATGAAAATGGAAATTCCGATAGAATCCGAGATTGGGGGCGTTGTGAAAGAGGTCGTTGTGAAGGAAGGCGATTTTGTCGATGAAAGTGCCCCGCTCATTATTTTGGAAGATCAGTGAAAAAACCCCAAACAAAGGACTCCTTGAACAGAACAAATCCTTAAGCGAAAGCTGGAAGAGGAAAAAAATCGCTCATTTGTTACACTAAGATTCTCAAGCGTAACCACTTTTGAACTGAGAGTCATCTTAATTTTCGAAAGGCGGACGATATTGTGACACCGGATGAATTGGCCCAAATGCGTAAAAAGGCTTTGGCGGGTGGGCCGCCAAAGTATCACGAGCGGTTGAAAGCCGCACAAAAGTTGTCCGTTAGGCAGCGTTTGGAACTGTTGTTGGATCCAGACACTGTTGAGGACGGATTGTTTGCCAACGCCCTTGCCAACGATGAGTTGGCGGCGGACGGCGTGGTTACGGTAACCGGAGCCATTGATGGCAGACCTGTCGTGGTTATGGCTAATGATCCTACGGTGAAGGCGGGATCATGGGGGGCCAGAACCGTTGAAAAGATTCTCCGGATACAAGAAAAAGCGATGGACATGAATTGTCCTATTTTTTACCTGGTCGATTCGGCCGGCGCCAGAATCACCGATCAGGTTGAGATGTTTCCCGGCCGCCGGGGAGCCGGAAGAATCTTTTACAACCAGGTGAAACTTTCCGGCAGGGTGCCTCAAATTTGTGTTTTATTTGGCCCTTCTGCAGCCGGAGGAGCCTATATTCCCGCCTTCACTGATCTTGTCATTATGGTAGATGGCAATGCCTCTATGTATCTTGGTTCTCCCCGTATGGCGGAGATGGTCATTGGGGAAAAAGTAACACTGGAGGAAATGGGCGGTGCCCGAATGCATTGCACGGTAAGCGGAAGCGGAGATTTATTGGCAACAGATGAAGAACAGGCAATAATATGGGCTAAGCAATATTTAGGGTATTTTCCAAGCCATTATTCCAAAAATCCGCCCATAGCTCCTGCAAAACAGCCTATGGCTGTAAATTGGGAAAGCCTCATTCCTTCTAACCAAAACGTTCCGTTTGACATGCATAAGGTTATTTTAGGCTTGGTGGATGAGGGAAGCTGGTTTCCTATCAAACCGCTATTTGCCCAGGAAATTATCGTGGGATTCGCCCGCATGGACGGAGAGCCTGTAGCAATAGTAGCAAATCAATCCAAAATTAAGGGGGGAGTGCTGTTTATCGATTCGGCGGACAAAGCGGCACGGTTTATTAATCTGGCTGACGCGTTCAATATCCCGTTGCTGTTTTTAGCCGATGTGCCCGGTTTTATGATTGGAACCAAAGTGGAGCGTCAAGGTATCATTCGCCATGGAGCCAAGCTGATTGCGGCAGTTTCGGAGGCAACCGTTCCCAAAATTAGTGTCATTGTGCGCAAAGCCTATGGGGCGGGATTGTATGCAATGGCGGGTCCGGCTTTCGGATCTGATGCCGTGTTGGCTTTGCCGCCAGCGCAAATTGCGGTTATGGGTCCGGAAGCTGCGGTGAACGCAGTGTACTATAACAAAATTCAGGAACTTGAGAGCGACAAACGGCAGGCTTTCATCCAAGAACGCCAGGAATCCTATCGCCAAGACATTGACATTATGCGTTTGGCTTCGGAACTGATCGTGGACGACATTGTGGATCCGCACCATCTGCGCGACGAAATTGTGCGCAGGTTTCGCTTTTATCACAATAAATCCCGGGAGTTCAGCACCCGCCGGCATCCGGTGACGCCGGTTTAAGTCTCGGGTTTCAAGATGCTCTTTTCTCGCACTATACATCATTTTTTAATGAAAGGAGTTGGTGGCAATGGGATGGGAATGGCAGGAACCGCCTTTCGTATGGTTTCGGGATGTGTCTCCCCGGGACGGGTTGCAGGCAGAGCATATTGTGCTAGCAACGGAAGACAAGGTGCAATTGGTGAATAGATTGGCCGGGGCAGGCGTACCGCGTATTGAGGTGACGTCATTTGTCAGCCCTAAGTGGCTTCCACAGATGGCCGATGCAGAGGACGTGATGGCGTCTATTGATCGTAAACCGGGTGTTGTTTACTCCGTTTTGGTTCCTAATCCAAAAGGGGCAGAACGTGCCATTGCAACGAAACCGGATGAAATGACAGTGTTCGTGTCTGCCAGTGAAACACATAATCAAAAAAATGTTCATCGGTCGATTGCCGAATCTCTTAAGGGATTTCATGATATATGGGCCATGGCGAAGCCTTGCGGAATTGCTGTGTCCGCAGTGATTGTGACGGCATTTGGCTGTCCCTACGAAGGCGCCGTTCCTCTTGATGCAGTTCTGAATCTAGCATGGCGTCTGCAAGATTTGGGTATTCGTGAAATAGCTTTGGGAGACACGGTAGGGGTTGCTCATCCCAAGCAGGTTGCCAAGATGGTTCGGGCATTTCGGGAAAAACTTCCCGATGTTCAACTGGCTTTGCATTTTCACGATACCCGAGGTACGGCGCTGACCAATTTACTGGCAGCCGTCGGCAGCGGAGCATCTCGGTTTGAAACAGCATTAGGCGGCATTGGCGGTTCGCCATTCTCGCCGGGGGCGGGAGGGAACTTGTCCACAGAGGACAGTGTTTATTGCCTTACGGAGATGGAGATTCAAACTGGAATTGATTGTGATCAGCTGTTGGCTGCTACCCGGTTCCTGGTGGAAAAGTTAGGACATGATGTTCCCTCCAAAGTTTTTCATGCCGGAGGAAAAATGGTGCCGGTTAATGCTCAGTGAAGAAAAACTGCCGGAAGGACTCGTTTTGTGGAAAGGTTTGGTCGCTAGATGAATATTCGGATTGAACATAGCGCAATTAGTCAGTTGACGTTGAATCGTCCCCAGGTTCGCAATGCGCTCAATCAGGAAACCATTCATGAATTGATCGAGGCATTTTCGGAATTGGGACATGACCCTCAAGTGCGAGTAATTATTTTGCGTGCGGAGGGAGAAAAAGCGTTTTGTGCTGGGGCCGATTTGGGTGAAGTGGCCACTTTGGGAACAGTGGAGTCCGTTCGCGGGTATTTTTCGTTAATGGGGAGATTGATCGAAACCATTCATCAATTGCCGACTCCCGTTATAGCCGCCACCTTCGGATATACACTGGCGGGAGGAATGGGACTGGCCGCAGCTTGCGATTTTGTGGTGGCGGCGGAGGATGGACATTTTGGTTTGCCCGAAGTAAAAATCGGTTTATTTCCGATGGTCGTTATGGCCCCTATAACGCGTCTTATTGGCCCTCGCCGAACGCTGGAATTGGCCTTGACTGGACGATTAGTGACATCGCAAGAAATGGATCAGTGGGGTTTTTGTAATGCGGTCGTGCCCTTTGGCAAAGTACAGAGCCAAGCTATGGAGTTGGCTGAATTAATTAGTCTGGGCAGCCCCTTTGTTGCCCGCATGGGCAAAGAGGCATGGAGTCAAGCCCAGGACATGGAATACCATAAGGCTATAGAATATCTACAAAATATGGTCTCGCTTATCGCGCTGTCTGACGATTCCCATGAAGGCATCAAAGCATTTCAGGAAAAGCGTGTTCCCATTTGGCCTTCGGCTCGCTGAGCCAATTAGAAGAACCGTTGTTTTCCCATAGCCTGGAACTTTTCACGTAAAGTTCCAGGTTTTTGCGATTGATAAAAAGGCAGGAGGAGGATATAATAACACCACGAACAAATGTTTGTGCAATAGAAAAGGGGAGATTCTTCCCCGGATGGTTCTCCTGAACTTAAATTCTTTCAGATTGTTTATCAGGAGTGAAGAAAGACGTGGTTATTTACTGGCAACTAGGACATATAATCCGGTCTGACCGCCTAATTCCAGAACCTTATATCGTTGTCAAAGATCGCAAGGTCTTTGACGTGGATAGCCAAGGATGGGATCGAGGAATTCGATCTGGTATGGCAGTGGAAGACATTAAGTGGCAATATCCTAAAGCACGGTGGATTCCTTGGCGTCCCCAAGATTATCAGAAAACCTTTGATGGTTTAGCTGTGTGGTTGGAACAACACATGTCATCTTACCGAATAGAGGAGGTAGGACGCGGATATTGGCAGCAGCCAGATATGGACTGCGGCGAGTGGAAGCAAATTATTAAAGAAATTATTCCGCGCAGAGCATTACGGATACGAATGGGCATATCGGAGAATCCTCTGCTTTCCCAGTGGGTTTCTACTTATGGGGAGCAATATCCCGAGTGGGTAGAGTGCTGGCAGGATAGCGCACAGATGGCTTATGTCCTTGCTCATGAAAACACCGATATAATATGGAAAGAATTGCCTTTAACATGGCTTAATCATTTATCCGGCCGCACAGTGCAGGAATGGAAAAAACGGGGGTGGGAACGAGTCGGTGATGTTCCTTATTGCCGTCAAATCATAGACGATCAGGAAAAACGGTTATCGGGGATGTTGCAAAAATCTGATAAACCGGTTCGTGTCGTAAGAAGTTTTGAAGATCCACTTCAGCAAGGAATTTATGATCTTGTCCGTCTTTTGGCCACAGAAGTCGGTGAAATTTTGCAGAAAAACCAGCAAGGAAGCCGGTATTTGCGAATTATTTGGCAAGGCGATAAAGAAACCGTGGTTCGTGAACGTAAATGGCCTTTGCCAACTCGCGGCGTTCGGCAAATTGTGACGCGTTTTTTGTCACTAATCTTGACGATGCCGTCCATCAGTCTTGTGCAAATAACCTTAGAAGCTCATCAACCAGAGATCCTCGCTATGAGCCAGCTCATGTGGTGGGGATCTGATCCAAGCGCCCAGCTCAATGACATGGCGTCCGGTTCATTAGCTATTTCTCGGCGTGCACAATTGCTGCAATATTGGGACCCCTGGCGCCGTCAAACTGACCGGAGAACTCGAAAGCAAGAATCCTAAAGAATCTGATTGGGACTTCCTAAGGGGAGGTTTCTGTTGGAACAAAATATGCAGCTTGGTCGCACATAGAAGAATTGCACAACCGGCAGAACGCCAAGAATACCAGCGGGTGGGTACTGCACCAAAGACATCCATGACGCATACACCGTGTCTTCTGGAAACAAATCCGTTTGCGAGAATTGTGCAGCTCGCTTAGAGGCCGCAGAGAATTTCTGGCCAGGAGGCGTTAAATCGATGGACGAGACATATTTTAGATTAGGCGATCGCTTCCGATCTGTAAAAGTTGAGCTGAGAGATAAAGTGCCTTACCGATTTCGTTGGCGTGGAACCCTGTATAACATTATTCGCATTATTGATTACTGGCGGGATGTTTCGGAATGGTGGAGAGGTGATCCGGAACTTTGGTTTTGGCGAGTATTAACGAATACTCAAGGGGTCTATGAACTGGTATGTGATCCTCAGAGCAATCAATGGTGGATTTATCGTGTTTACGATTAGAAAGAAAGGTGGCTGATATTGATGGGAAAGATAATTGTTTTTCCAACGTCTTCACCTTCTGCTCCAACCCGTTCGTCTCTTATTTCTTTTGGCCGTTATGTATTCCGTATTCGCAAAAATTCTCCGTTAGATTATCTGTGTGTTCATGTACAGCCTCTGGTCAAAAAACTCCAAAGCACCTTATTGTCGTAGATCTATTCGGAATCGAAGAACTCCTTTCGGTTTGCTGTCGGAGAGCCAGATAAGAGAAAGTGCAACGAACGGAGTTCAAAAAGCCCCTCTTGACCAACCTTGCTTATCCTGAATTTGAGACGGGAGTTTATGTGTATAAAATGGCAACATTAAGGAAAATGAGGGAAGTCGGAGCACATTTGCATGTGCATTCTGCTTTTTCATTTTTAGAAGGGGCGTCGTTACCGCGAGATATCATCAGGCAGGCTGCGACAGTGGGGATTTCCACAGTGGCTTTGACCGATGTGCATAGAGTATCAGGAATTGTAACGTTTCTCAGTGAGGCGAGACAACTTGGCATTCGAGCCATAGTAGGGACTGAGATAGATTTAGAAAATTTGGGACGCCTTGTCGTGTTGGTGCCTAACACCGCTAGTTATGGAAATTTGGTATCGTTGTTGTCAGAAGCCCATTTAAAATCGCCACGATTAAAACCCCGGGTCACATGGGAAATGTTAGAGCGTTGGGGGGCTGGACTTGTAGGCCTAACCGGAGATCGGATGGGTGTTATAGGGCAAGCCTGGTTTCAACACCGAAAAAATCAGATACCCTCAATTCTGGATCGGCTGGCACAAATTTTTGGACGGCATAATCTCTTTATTGAAATGGCCGCAAATTATCTGCCAGGAGACGGTGCATTTTTCCGTGCGTTAACAGATTTGTCTAAATGGAAAAATATATCAACTATGGCTGCTTCAGCGGCTTATTATGCGGCAAAGCAAGATTTTGGGACCTTTGATTTATTGACGTGCATTCGGATTGGCCAAAAGATAGAAGAAATTGATCCGGCAAGGCATCTAAATGCGGAAAATTATATCAAACCATGGCCAGCCATGGAAACGGCGTTAAGCCGATGGCCCGAGGCGTTGCAAAACACCTTGCAATTAGCGGAGCGTTTGGAGTCACCGAATATTTTAAACCAGCGTCATGCCCCGCATTTTACTTTGCCTCCTCATGTCAGTGCCGAGGCGTACCTTAGAGAATTAGTAAAAAAAGGTGCAAAATGGCGTTATGGGGAGCGAATAAAGAAAGTTTGGCCGCGTATTCAGCATGAACTTCAAATAATTGAAGCTTCCGGATTCACCGAATATTTTTTGGTAGTCTGGGATGTGGCGCGTTATGCCCAATCACAGCAAATTCGGTTTGCAGGACGGGGTTCGGCGGCTGATTCCGTTGTGGCCTACTGTTTGGGGATCACAGGCGTGGATGCTTTTTCCCGAAATCTGTTGTTTGAGCGGTTTATGAGTCCAGAACGGAAGGAAATGCCGGATATCGATATAGATTTTGATACCCGTTACCGAGATAAGGTTATTGCTTATGTGCAAAAACGTTATGGAGCAGATCATGTCGCCCGGGTTGCGACTTATCAAACCTTTCGCCAACGTTCGGCTTTACGGGAAGTGGGCAAGGTGTTGGGGTTTCCGGCTAAAGAATTAGATCGCCTGGCCAAATCGCTTCCGGAAAGCTCGTTTGAGTCTGTTTTGGCAAGATGGCAAGAGATACCCGAACTTCGGCAATATCCCGAGGCTCAGAAACTCAAAATGGTTTTGCAATGGGCATCCAAAATTGAAAGACTGCCTCGGCATATTGGCACTCATTTAGGCGGAGTGGTGATTAGTGAACATCCTTTATCTCAAATTAGTCCGCTGGAAATATCGCAAAAAGGAACACAAATTATTCAATTTGATAAGCGCGACGTGGAGGCATTAGGGTTATTAAAATTGGATTTATTGGGGTTAAGAACTTTTACCGCTGTGGATATTACAGCTCAAGCGCTTGCAGAAGATAGCCCGGATTTTTCTTATGATGCTATTCCATTGCATGATACGGCGACATATGAACAACTTCAAAAAGGAGATGCCATTGGCGTTTTTCAATTGGAAAGTCCTGCTCAGCGTGCGTTAGCATTAAGGTTGCAGCCAGATCATTGGGAGGACATTGTAGCGAGTTTGGCGCTCATTCGTCCTGGGCCAATTAAGGGGAACATGGTGGATCCGTTTATTGCCCGGCGAAAGGGACAAGAACCTGTTAGCTATCTGCATCCGGCATTGGAACCAATTCTGTCAAGGACTTACGGTGTCGTACTTTTTCAGGAACAGGTAATCGCTATCGCCAGTACTTTGGCGGGATTTACCCCAGGGGAAGCCGACGGATTAAGGCGAGTGATGACTCATGCGCGATCTGTGGAAGATATGCAAGAAATCGGAAACATGTTTAAAGACAAAGCCCAGGCGCGCGGAGTGTCAAGAGAAGTGGCTGATGCTGTATTTCAACAAATTGTCGGTTATGCTAGTTACGGATTTAACGAAGCCCATGCGGCGGCTTTTGCCGAAACCGCCTATCGAACGGCTTATTTGTTAACACATCACCCTACAGAATATTTTATGGGATTGCTCAATGCCGAACCGCTAGGATACTATCCGGTGGATGTGCTTGTGGTGGAAGCCAGACGCCGTGGCGTTACAATTCTTCCTATAAGTATTAACCACAGTGATGTCGGAGTGAAAAAGGAGGGAAAGCAAACTCTAAGGATGGGCTTGGGATTCATTAAGCATCTTGGTTCAGAGTTGGCTAATCACATGGTTCACAACCGTCCCAAAGAAGGGTTTCACTCGCCTAGGCAATTGCAAGAACTGGGATTGAATGTGACACAAATAATGACGACGATTCACCTTGGGGCTTGGGATGATCTCAATATTTCCCGTGAAACTCTAACAGAAGAATTGATGTTGCCCCAGGGCCTTTATTTAGCAGCTCGTCCCGAGTCTTCACATTCTATTTCGGCAAAACTGCAAAATGTATGGGACTATCAGTATTGCGGGTTTGGTCAGCATCAGCAATGGCTAGCTCCCTGGCGGCAATATCTTCAGAGTCAAGGATTAGCGTCGGTATCAGAGTTGCAACAGATGAAGACTGGACGTTTTGCCCGTTGTGCAGGATTATTAATTCGCCCTCACCGTCCGCCGACGCGCAGCGGGAAGATCGTGGTGTTTTTCTCGTTGTTGGATGAAACAGGGGTATTGGAGGCTCGTTTATCATCTCAAGGCTATCAACAATTTGGGCATTTATTATTTGGCCCGGCAACAGGAGTCATTATGGTCGGAGGACGGATGGAAAACCGGGGGATGGATGTGCGCGTTATTGCCCCGTGGCTTCTTTCGGATATGCCAAGAGGGACTCACGGATTGATGACATAGGAAGGGGATAAATGATTTGGATACCGGAGCAAAATTCGACTGGACAGAACCGGTTTATAATTTTAGGCGGCGAGGGACTTTTATTATTTCCACGTCAGATGGCCAAAAAAGTCATATGCATAACGGATGTTGGATTAGCCCGATGTCCCATAAGCCGCCTCGAATGGGGATTGCCATGGCCAAAGAAATGGAAGGAGCATCTATTGTCCAAAAAGGACGAAGAATAGGCTTGTCACTCCTAGCAGAGGATCAAAAGGACCTTCTTATTCGTTTTCTGCAAGGGGCTCATACGCCGGACCAACTCGGATCTCATGAAATTGTTTATGGAGAAACCACAGGAGTGCCATTATGGGCCAATGCCCTCGCCCATTTCGAATGCTGGCTGGACGACTTATTGGACCTGGGCGACTTTTACTGGCTGATTGGCCAGACCGTCACAGCTCAGATTAACCGGGAAGTTCCGGACTTGCTAGTTAATGATATTGGCTCCATAAATCGGGTTAAAATGCCCTTTCGCGGCTATGTTGACGAACGCCCGCTGCCATCTTATCCAAAGACTCCACTATCTTGAATCAAGTCAAATCTAAGAGATTAACAGTGCACTGCAACCGATGAAAGGCTGTTGTGGTGCCATATAGTGCACATTGACTGCGGGAGGTCTTTAACTCTAGTAACATGCAGCCCTACAGCATGAGCCAAGATGGGGAGGGAGAAAAAGGGGAGCTAATAAGCGCTTATGGCTTTGAGGCTCCAGTTCTTATCTCTAATTAACTTGGAGAAACTCAATCTCTAAAATTTTTCAAAAATTTTAGAGGATTTTAAGATAACACCTCGAATATTACACAATATACCAATTTGTCAAATGATATGAACTACATAAATTGGAGAAAATAATGAGTGCCTATTTAGCAGGGGACCGTCACGATGTCAATGATGTAATTTGGGCAATACGTACTTTGGAATGGACAATTGGGGCCATTTTCGCAGTATTTATACCGTTTCGCTGGATTATATGGGCGGTGGCCGCTCTTTACTGGAGCATTTCTCTATGGATTAAGAAACATCCCAATCCGCCATATGCCCAAAGACTCTTGCGGTTGAATCAAACCATGATTCTTGTGGATATCGTTCTTCTCTCTTTAGTGGTGAGCGTTACCGGCGAACTTCATAGTCAGGTTTTCATTCTTTATTCCGTCGAACTTCTTTTTCTGGCGATATATTCGTCTATCTTTTGGTCACTATGGGGAATTGCGGCTATCTGGGTGAGTTATGGGCTAGCCTGTGGGGATTGGATGAATCCGGAATTGTGGTGGCGGGAATTTATTTTGGGATTTATTGGCGTTTCTGCAACTCTGTTAGGAGTGTCCTTACGCCATACCATTAGAAAATTCCAACAAAACAGCTTACACCTGGAACAGGTGATGGCTTTAAAGACCTTGCAGGAATCCGTGCTCAAGCTATCAAGCCTTTCAGACTCGATAGCCGCAATTTTGCAAACAGGTATTCGTTTGCTGGATACGGACGGTGGCTATGTGTGCCAGCAAACACCGACAGGCAGGCACGTGATTAGTCAAATCGGGTTCGACGTCAGCAAAGAGCGGAGTTTTTGGGAACGTTACGAATCATTGACGTTGGATCGGGGAGTGATAACCTATTATCCCCATTTAGAAAATCATGCTCATCGTCAAACATCCTTTGGACTACCGGATCCCAAGACGCGGGAACTGATCTTGATCCCTCTGCGAGACCAAGAGGCGATTATCGGCATTATGGGATTTACGAGGAGCCAGAAAAAACCACCCTTGAGTGATCGTCGAGTTATTTTGGAAGGTCTGGCCGAAATGGTAGTCAATCAAATACGTTTCGAAAAGGCTCAGATCAGTGCATTAAAACGGGGGAGGCTGTTGGCAGTTCTGGAACGGGTTGGACGAATCGTGAACTGTAATCTTGAAATGAGCACACTTTTGCGGTCTTTGCACCAGGCTTCAGCAGAAGAATTAGAAATTGATTCCTTTTTTGTAGCACTAAGTGTTCCCGATGACCCTTCGAAAATTCTTATGCAATATTTATTTGATGATGGGAAAGAATATGCTCCGGAAATCATGGATGTCGGAGCGGGCGCGCCTACGGAACATGTGCTGACAACACAAGAGCCTCTATTGCTTAATGGCAGCATGGATTCATCGCAACCAACCGGTTCGTTCCGGATTCCCAAGAGTGCCATTATTGTCCCTTTGATTCGAGAAGGACAAGTCATTGGCGCCATGTCTGTGCAGTCGTATCGCATTTCTTATGATGAAGACCATATGGAGTTCGTATTGTCTGTGGCTTCACAAGCGGCTATCGCCATTAAGAATGCGCAATTATATCAACAGACGGAGTCTATCGCCTTGACCGATTACTTGACACATTTGGGTAATTCACGTCAATTTTCCGTCATGTTGCAAGAGGCTGTAGACTATGCGTCAAGTACCGGATCGTCATTGTCTTTGCTTTTGATCGATTCAGACAGCCTGAAGAAGATCAATGATCACTATGGACACATCGCGGGCGATGCTCACTTGCAATTTGTAGCCAATGTTATTCGCCGTAATGTCCGGAGCATGGATACAGCTTGCCGGTATGCGGGTGACGAATTTGTCGTGATTTTACCCGGAGCCCATCTTGATGAGGCGGTGACGGTAGGAGAACGCATCCGGCGTGAAATGGACGGAAAATTTGCTTGGAATGATTCGATGATCGGCACCACTGTCAGCGTTGGAGCAGCGGAATTTTTCGTTCCCATGACGACGGAGGAATTATTCACAGCAGCTGACCGTGCGATGTACAGTGCTAAACGAGGAGGGAAAAATCGTGTGGCTGTGTCCTGAGAATGGGTCTTCCCACAAAAAGAAAAGTGCTTGAACGCTTTTTCCACCCCCTAATAAAACATGACACCCGCGGCCTCTGTTTGATAGGGTAAATGCTCAATGGAAGCGCTAGATCGTCGAACGCGATGGGTCCATGGCGGTGCTGCAGGATGCGCTGCGAAAAAAAGGTGGCATCCGTCGTCGCACGATGTCAAGGGGCCGTGCGGCGGACATTTTCCGCCATCCTGGGGCGTACGAGCTTATAGTCGCACAACCTTTGCACCTGGTCCAGAATCTGGGATCGCGGGGTTGTGGCGCGCGGAGATTGGCGGGGAGGTCTCGCACGACGGCTTGACGTTCGACTAACCATCACAGACTCCTCCGGGATTTGATGTCTCGCCTTTCGAGCTGCCATCACAGCACTCCCTTTTGAGGACATTTTTCTGTGAGGCAGCGAAGGCATTTCGAGTACTTTTTTTATGAGTCAAATCGGAATATTGACTAGCAATAACGGGGATGATAAAATGTTGTGTGTTGCGACGCTATGGAACGGGCTAAAGAAGGTCTTGACCACTGGCCATGAGGTCATTATAATAAATGAGCGCGG
>JAKBWA010000030.1 GCA_021841025.1 Bacillota bacterium
ACGTTATTTGTATCTAACCAAAATCTCTTCGAAAGTATCCTCGTGACTTCGAAACCAGCCGTCACCATACTGCTTAAGAAACTTGGTGCCATCCAAAATAAGAGGCGTGTCCCAAAGATACCGCGTTTCACGAAATCCTCGTGCATCAGAATTGATGAATCCCAAAACCCATACGGTTAAAGGGCCAATCACCCGCAACCGTATAGGTTTCAAGCTTATCCTTTGAGCCAAATGATAGGCGTCTAAGCCTGTTATGGCTTTGGGTCCAGGAATATGCCAAAGTTGTCCATATGATTCCGAATTTGCAACCAACGCCAACAGCACACCGGCAGCGTCTCGGACATGAACAAACTGATGAGGAAGGGTGGGATTGCCGAACCAACTCAGAGTTCCCGATTCCAAACTCGAAAATGGTTCAATGCCTGGACCGTAAAAATCAGGGTATCGCGTCACCATGACGGTATGCCCCGACGACATTGCCTGGAATAAAAGCTTCTCCACACTTACACGAATTCTCCCTTTTTCGCTTATGGGTCGGCGCAATGCATCTTCAGGCACAGGATTTGTTGCAGGCCGGCCATAACAATACACATTGTCGACATAGATATAGGGTCTTGGCGCATCGTCCAAAGCTCTTATAGTTTCGCTAATCATGTTCGGATACCCGGACCAATTATCATAGCGCTGATTTCTTGCATCGATAACCCAATCGACCTTTTCAAATACCGGGCGAAGTCTGTCGTGCTGCCCCAGACCTACTTCTTGAAGTTCAAGTCCTGGGTATAAAACCATGTCCCTCAGAGCTTCTTCCAGACGCTTATGATTTCGACCTGTGGCCACTACTCCATATCCTTGTTGCAACGCTTCTCGAATTAGAGAGCGCCCTAACCTCCCCGTCGCTCCAAGGATAAGGAGACGAGGGGTAAAAGATTTGGACATTAAGAAGCCTCCTCATTCATCTGTCCGATCGTTCGGTCGTCGACGGCGAAAAATTTTTACTCTCTCTTCAAGATCTTCGAACATAGAACCAATACTTGATTAATTCGCAATTGTATCGCTTCATCATCCAGAGGATCCTGCCCATCTACAATCGCGTGATTGATAACGGCTTGGCAATACCCTATCAATGTCTCATTAGGCCAAGGCCGGATACTTTCTCCTTCTTCCCGAGCTTGTTGAAGCAATTGCTCCGCAATTCGATTACCCTCGATTACCTGAGATTCCAATTGCGAATCACGAAGAAAGGCGTCCTGATGTTGACGAACGAAGCAAAACCGGTAGGCGACCCGGTGGTTTAGGCCCCATTCCGCAAGACTCTTGGCCACTTTTAGCAGACGACTCCATGCAGACTCCTCAGGTTCAGCGAGGGCATGCTGGATCACCTCATGTTCCGCTTGGATAATATCCATAAATATGGCGCGAGCCAGGTCTTCTTTCCCTGCAAAGTGCGCATACAGGCTAGACTTGGTGGAAAATCCTGCGGCTTTCCGGATATCTTCCATCCCCGTCCCGTTGTACCCTGTTTGGTCAAACAATTGTAGAGCAGCGTCCATAATCCGGCGACGCGAATCCATCAATTACCCTCCCTAAAGAACGATCGTTCGGTCTTAACAATATTACCAACCGTTTATCCGGATGTCAAATCTTTTGCAATTGCCAAAGAGGATACGTTGCAATTTCTCCTGGCAAGAATCGCTATAATAGAAGTTGGCTGCGTCAGCCAGAGATTCTAGAAAGTGAACATGAATCTCATCTTCGGATTTTTGCCGGCAATGACCTCGGCCTTACACGCTGCTGTTGCCATGATTGTCCTATTGAGTATTCATTTCCCATAGACTTCTCGGTCGTAAATGTTCTGAAGGAATGGCAATGGCCTACACAACAAACCATCCCATCCTGTTCAGCATCCCTCCACTTGATATTTGGAAACGTCCAGCATCACGACTTTTGAAAATGTTGAACTAAAGCTGGTGCTTCGACGAACTGTCCGCTTTTGGCTACATCGTTCCCGTTATCCTCTTAAACACCCACCGAAATATTTCTCAGAAGAGACAAATGCAGACTTGACATATGAAATAAAATTCGTGATATTTAAGTCGTCACATAACAGCAAATTCACTGCCCCCCCGCGCAATACCGATACAAAATACGATACCGGAACCCAGAAAGGATTGTTTTTAATGCTCCGATCTAACCCAGGGCAAGACCTCAAACTGAGTTTTAGCTTTAGGCCCCATTTCGGCAGAGAAGAGCACAATGAATTCCTCTCACTCTTATCAACTTTAGGGTCCTGGTTTTACGAAGAGAGGTTCTGTGAGCAAACGGGTGGAGCTTAAGTCGGCATCGACACTTCGTTATAGACACAGAAGAATGACGACCGTACGGGAGGAGATTAGACCAATGCCTTTTTCAGAGTACACATTTAACCTACATCAGTTGCAGGTATTTCGAACAGTAGCTCGCCGAATGAGCTTTTCCCGAGCCGCAGAAGACATGATATTGAGCCAGCCGGCTGTGTCCATGCACATCAAGAATTTGGAAAAAGCAGTGGGACTGCCGTTATTCGAAAAAATTGGGCGCCGCATTCGCTTGACCGAGGCAGGTAACGAACTTCTACACCATGCCCACCGCCTATTTACGGTTCTTCAAGAAGCTTCTGAATCCATGGCGCAGCTAAGAGGCGGCGATGAGGGACACTTAAGGATCGCCGCAGATACCACCGCAGGAGTATATGTGGTGCCGGAATACCTAGGACTCTTTCGCCGGTCCTTTCCTCGGGTTGACATTAATCTCGACGTAACGAACCGTGCGACGGTTTTAGAGCGCCTCCTCCTAAGGGAAGTGGATTTGGCAGTCATAGGACAATTCCCGACGGAAAAAGAACTCGTGGCCATACCTTTTCTCGTTAATGAGCTGGTGATTATTGCCTGGCCTGAGCATCCTCTGGCCAAACACCGTCAGATCCCTTTGGCTTCTGTGGCTCGAGAGCTGTTCCTAATGCGAGAAGAAGGATCAGGCACGCGCGCCACCCAGGAAAAATTCTTTGCAGAAGCCGGGTTAACCATTCAGAGAGGAATGGAATTAGCCAGCAACAGTGCCATTAAACAGGCTGTAGCCAATGCCTTGGGCATTGCAGTCGTTCCTAAACGCTCTATTGAGTTGGAACTTGAAACAGGACAACTCGTCATTTTGGATGTCCAAGGGTTTCCGCGCATTCGGCATTGGCACATTGTACAAATCCGTGAGAGATTTCTTCCCCCTCCCGCGGTCCATTTCAAAATGTTGGTCTTGGAAAATCCTGACGGATTATGGCAAGGCAAAAGACAAAAGACTGAGGCCCTATTCTCTCAGTGTGACACCACACAGTGTCAGCTGGACGAACGCGAGGCCGCATTAGAGGGATCTAGTGAAAGTTAATTCTTCCCCCCAAAAACAATCCGGCTCCCTTTTCCCTAAGGGGATGTTTGTGTCTTGAATTCCTGGAAGGATAACGATTCACCCCATCTATTATCTTTAGCTTATCAATACTTTCGCACTTTAGTATTAGTCAATTGTTGAAATTGTTGATACGCTTTTACTGTGAACTTTCATCAATATCAAAAAGCACTGTCGTCCATATCACTGACTGGCCAGAAATGGCCCTAACCAGGAAATTTCGAGATAAGACCTTCCGATTACCAAATGTTCCTCTTCATTAACGAAAGAATTCTATTGTCGGATTTAAATGTCATTTCATGAGTGTTGTTCTCTCATCATAAGGAGGTGAAATATCCATGTTCCTGTCTCCCGCAACTTCCGCCTCGTCTCTGTCCTTTGTTCGTTCGTGGGTAGCCAGGATACTGATTTGGGGAATTGATATTTTGTATTTCACAGCGATTCTCGGTATTTTTCTCTTGGCTATACACGTGATTGGCACCGTCTTTTATCATCTCAGCCTTTCACACCAGTCGACCTATGCCATTTTGTTGACCGTCTTAAATCCCATCTTGTTATTGATAATGCTAGCGGAACTTCTGTACACCATTGCTTCGGCTATCGAAACGCACATGGTGCCGCTTCGGCAGCTCATAGCGCTACTGTGGATGGCACTCGTACGCCATGCCGTCATCATGACCCAGACCGCGCCGTCTTTGGCTACCCCCAATGCCGCCGCAACTCTGGCGGGGCTTATGGTTCTTAGCTTGTGGCTCGGCAAATGGACCCACCATCACCAAACTTCTACGTCATGGGATCCACCCGAAGTCCAATGAAAAAGTCTCCCCTTTCTCTTGCAACTACCGGTGGAGGCTTTGATCCACCCTTCACCAGAAGGCTTTAGGCGACGACATTAAGTGATTCCAAAGATCACTACGGTGTAGGAATAGCCCCAGGGGAATCATAGCAACGACGTGCAACGGTGATCTAAGATCACTCAGCAGGAATTTGACAAAGGCACGTGTTTGGCTTGACATATGATGATTGTTTCGCGACAATTATGTCGTAACATCAATTATAGGGGGTTGCCTTTTCCCCCGGAACATGCCATTTTCAGTATTCGTGCAAGAAGAGGCGAGAATAACGTGGCTCAAGACACTCTTAAATCCCATCCTTATTATGGCCGTACAGTGACTTTGGCCACAAAACATGGTAAAGAAACAGTTCTGGGTCCTCCGCTGAAAGCCGCTGTTGGCTTGATGATGGATGTACCCGAAGATCTTGACACCGATCGGTTGGGAACGTTTACGGGTGAAGTACCCCGGATTGGCAGTGCCAGGGCAACAGCACTCAAAAAAGCCAGGTGGGGAATGGCTATCACGGGGCGTCTTTTAGGGTTGGCTTCCGAAGGCAGTTTCGGGCCTGATCCTGAGTTGTTGTTTGTGCCAACATCCCACGAATTGTTAGCCTTCGTGGATGATGGTTGGGGTATCGAAGTCATTGAACAACTCATTGACCCAAATACCAATTATTCTCATCACGCTGGAAAAAGCCTCGACGACTTAGAGGACTTTCTGATCCAGGCTAAATTTCCGTCACATGGACTGATTGTCCGGCCCAACTCCGGATTAATGCCTGATCTCTTGTTCAAAGGCATTACGGATACCGAGGCGCTTCGTCGTACACTTAAGACGTGCGCCTCAGCGTCCGAAGACGGGATGGCCCATGTCGAAACCGATATGCGGGCCTTTATGAACCCCACTAGGCGTAAGGTCCTCGGAAAAGTGGCACACAACTTGGGACGTCGGCTAAGGACATTATGCCCCCAGTGCAAAGCCCCGGGGTGGGGGATGGTTGATGTGATTAAAGGCCTTCCCTGTGAATGGTGCGGAGCAGAAACCTTGTTGACCCATAAGGAAGTTTATGGATGTCCCGCATGCGATTATGTGGAGAATCATCCGCGCCGAGATGGTCTGTCAAACGCTCCGGCATCCAATTGTCCCTACTGCAATCCCTAAAACATTTCGACCGCATCCAATTTTCACCCAGCCGAGAGAACGAGATCAGATTTCAGAAGACTAGAAGACTACAGGAAGAAGGGTTTCAGAGAACATGACTATAAACACCCAAGCCCGCTACAATACCAATATGTCCGCTATAGACGCAAGCTCCTCTCCGTCCTCTTTGTTTTCCTCTTCACCCTCGCACTCTCCTCGCTCCCTCATAGTGGGAGGGCTGTGGCCAGAGCATGAAAAAATAGTCGAAGAGCAATTGGAATGCCTCAATCAAACGCTGTGGATTCGATGCGAAAGCGGCTTGTTATGGGATCCCTATGGATCTTTAATGCGCACTTTGTTAATGAGCCTCTTGCGTTTTCCCACCATTAAGACTGTTTACGTCGTTGCCGAAACTGCAGGACCTAACTCAACTTCTTCTTCAGGTCACAACAGCCCCGAGAGGAATCTCGCGCCTTTGGTGCCTCCGAAGACCCTAAACACCATCCGTTTTCTGTTGCAATATTATGGCATCAATCCAGACGATTGGCTGCGTGCTGACGACTCATCTGCGCCCCTTTATGTGGCTCAGAGCCTGCGCGTGATACGGCGTCATCCTCTTTTGCCCCAAAGGGTCACCGTTAAGGGATTTTTTCTAAAGGAGCCGGAGGGCATATTAAATCCCATTGAAGAAGAGTGAGAATATGACCATTCACTTACGCAGATTAATAGGATCACTCCTGAGCGGAATGAGATCCCAAATGGCAAGAGTTTTGTCATTCCGGCCTAAGATTTTCCCCACTCACGCACGCGCTCCCCCTGTTCTTTGTGAGGCCACAATGGTCGGGGCTTGTTCATTCATTCGTAGATTCTGACGCATCATTCGCAGTTTATGAGACTATAGGCGGATAAATATGGGAGGATTTATCGTGACGTTATTTTATATGGTCCGCCACGGAGAAACCGAATGGAGCCGTGATGGCAACCGGTACTGCGGGCGCACCGATATCCCTTTGACGGAAATGGGCACTTTGCAGGCAACGCTCTTGGCAGCTTTGCTGCACAAAGTTCCCTTCGACAAAGCTGTAGTGTCCTCGTTAAAAAGAGCCCGAGACACCGCTTTGCCCATCGTCAACCGAATTGGTATCGAAATGCAGATTGATCCGCGGTTACAAGAAATCGATTTTGGCGAGTGGGAAGGATTGACCCAAACAGAAATTGAAACGACCTTTCCCGGAGAATGGAATGCCTGGACCCGAGATCCGTTGAAGACGCAAGCCGGGAGTATGGGCGAAAGGGGCCAGGAAGTTTTCGACCGCATGACGGAAGTGCTCGCGGAGTATAGCCGTTACCAACACGTATTAATTGTCTCACACACCACAGCTATGCGCATCATGATGGCTGGCACTTTGGGCATGCCCTTTCGTAATTACCGCAGGCTTGAAATTAACCCTGCCGATGTTTATGTGCTGAATATGAATAGCATGGCTGAAGTCAAGTGGAAAGCTCTAAACTGGCTGACAACCCCGCTTGGGGTCCCTCCGACTTAAGCTTCGGCACAACTTCAACAAGACATGGTGAAAGCATGGTAATAAAGATGCAGGAACAAAACAAAAGGAGCTGGCATCTCGTGTCGGCTCCCTCAGTTCCTCTGATTGATCTGGCCACAGAATAACGCTTTAACCCATAAAAAATAGCCGTGCTCCAATTTTCACTGTCCACGACCTTAACGCATATAAGCAAAAAGTTCCAGCAAATCCTTAATCGCCCGTCCTTCTTGCTGAGGGTGGCGCATGGGACGGTCGGGATGAATTTCATAACGGTTTTGGCGGCCATCCCGAAACCGGGTAATGTAGCCCGTTTCTTCTAAATCATCCAATATGCGCTGTACGGCTCTCTCCGTAATCCCCACAACCTCAGCAATATCTCTGGCCGTCATACGCCCTCCATTGCGGGCCAGACATAATAACACTTGAGAGTGATTAGTCAGAAAAGTCCATTCAGCCATCGTAACCGCCCCCTATGCACTAAATATGACACGAATTTCATGATCAAGCAATCCATGAACCCACGTTATTCCAGATAGTATAGGCAATTTTCATTACATAAAATTTTTCGAAACAGAATGGCTTTCCCGTGGTCAAAACTCCTTTTAAAGGGTTGCTGTTATTGACTTGGCGGACTTTCAACAATCCCCTGACGCACTGAACGCAATCCTCTCTTAGAGGTACGGCATTAGCGTGACCGTAAGCACGGAGTTTCTCCTATACATAATGAATAGCGAGTTATCGGAAGACCGAAAGAGAACAAAAAGTCTCGGAGGTGGCACACACCGAGGCTTCGGATAACTCTATTGGACTAAACCGCGATCGATCGGCGACCGCTATGGGTAATCAATCGCGATACCCTCCACGGGTATGCAGCAATATATCGCACGACACAACATGTTTCTGGCATTACGCAGAGAGGTATTTCGATAATATTTCATGGTGCTAACCTTCTTCCACCTAGCTCCGTCGCCGCCACCAAGCCTAATCCATTATACGATCACCAACCCCGGCTTTCGCAAGAAGGGAAAATGTTTGCATCCAGATCACGGAAGTGTTTAGACCACCGCGAAGCGGTTTCGTCCAACAAACATAATACGAACCCTAAAGAGATAGCGTAATGTGCCACGAGATGGAGTTTTTGAAAACCCCGCAGTAGGGACACGAAACTGACCGGTTTCGAATAACCAATAAATGGCATATAGGGCTTCCCTTACCGAAACACGCAGATGTCCAGTACAGCAGTGAGCGATTAAACCGCCCCCATACTCTAAATCTCCTCATTTAATAAAGTCACCAAAGAAAGTCAAAGTCTTATTGCAAAGGGGTAAGGCTTGAGAATTCTTCTCTCGGTGGGGTATAAAACACCCTATTGAGTATCCGAGAAGGGTCCAGACAGTAACCATTCTTAATGACCAAAGTGGGGAAAATGGATGGCTAAACTGTCCTCTTTATTTGGCATCCACATCTTGGTCCCAGGATACGCAAACGTGACGCGGACACTCGCGCTATGGTATTTCGCTTGGCAATGCAGCACATTGGGGCGTGCAGACTAAATCGCGCTCCACGGTTAAAATTTCCCCGTAAAACCCAGAGCTCCGCACCTCTCCTGCACGATCTCACCGCGTCACCAACCCAATAAGTGTTTGTAGTTTTTCTGGCCTGCGTGGCCTACGTTCTCTCTAGGCGCTTGGTACTGCCGCCAGCACCCCACTCCAATCACCTAAGCATCAAGCTGCGGCGCAAAATCGGCAATTCCTGTCGCGCTACATACTCACCGGGATAGCGAACTTCCTCCTCAAGCGAACACTGTCGGGCACTTTTTTGCGGCCGTCACTCTTCCAGATCAGACATATTTGAAGATACCGATCGGACGCTCTTTGCTGCTCCGGTCCAAGCCGTGTTTTTTCTCCCGAAAAATATTTTTCGGGATCATTGCAACTCCTGAGCGTCCAGTGTATAATCACATACGACATAAAATTCATGAATGATATGACATATGTACCATGAGTGTGACCTCCCTGCAGTGGCTCCTTCCCTGTGAACCACATGGCAATCCTGGTAGCGACTGACTTATAGAAAGGTGGTAGTGCTATGCCGGCATTAGTCAGCATCACGGCTCTCTTAATGCTTGTTTTACCGTGGCCCCTTCTTCTTACGGGGCTTGTCTTAGGCAGTGCAGCGAATCGCCATGTTGGGCTGATCAAGAAAGTTACCCGCATCTCAGCCGGGTTTGCCTTAAGCACGGCTGTTCTCGCTACAGCAACAGATCTTTGGGGATGGAATGCGTCGAAAACCGTCTTGTCTTTTCCCCTGCCCTGGCATCTGGGGGCTTTTGCCTTCAATGTGGATGTCAATACGCTAAGTATCATCATGATGTTGTTAGTGGCTTTGGTGGGATTCGTGGTGGTTCGCTACGCGTCCACGTATATGGAAGGAGATGCCCATGAAGGAGCCTTTCACCGTTGGCTTGCCCTAACGGTGGGCGCGTTCTTAGTCGTGATTACAGCGGGCAATGTATGGGAGTTTTTCCTCTTCTGGGTGGCAACCAGTTTGTTGTTGCATAACCTGCTGGCCTTCTATCGCGACCGCCCGCTGGCGTTGATTGCAGCCCGTAAGAAGTATATCCTCCACCGTATATCCGATCTTTGCCTTTTCATTGCGCTAATATTGATTGTGCATACACTGAATACGTCCCAATTTAATCACATCATGCCTGCGGTATCTAAAATCTCAGGCCCTCTTCCACAAAGCTTAGAAATTGCCAGTGCTCTTTTGGTAGTAGCAGCCGTCCTTAAAAGCGCCCAAGTACCGTTTCATGGATGGCTCATTCAAGTGATGGAAGCGCCCACTCCTGTCTCCGCCTTATTGCATGCGGGTATCATTTATACGGGTACGTTCCTGCTGCTGCGAATGGTTGCTATTCTCTCGCGAGCTTTTTGGGCTCAAGACCTGCTCATAATCGTCGGCCTCTTTTCAATTGCCACAGCGTCTCTCATGATGATGACAGCCACCAATATTAAAGGATCGCTGGCCTATTCCACCACGGCCCAAATGGGATTTATGTTAATGGAAATTGGTCTGGGCCTTTATCCTCTGGCCGTGCTTCACATTATTTCCCACTCCGTGTATAAAGCTCATGCATTTTTGTCCTCCGGCAGTACCGTGGAATATTTCCGCTGGCCATCTTTGCCCCACGCCACTTCGGTTCTGTCTCTGGGCAAAATGGCAGCGAGCTGGGTCTTGGCCACAGTCATTGTGATGTTCACCGGCTGGATTCTTGACGTTCCTTTTTCCCACAACCTCCCCATCACCGTCATGGCAGTGATTTTAGGGGTAGCTCTCTCGCAATTAATTTACTCTGCCACAAGCCCGGAGCCAATGCACGTTCCCTGGGTTTTAGGGATCTCGGTAGCTATGAGTGGCCTTATTGCCACGTTATACTTCCTGTTAGGCTCCTGGTTTATGACGCTCTTTCACTTTCCCGAGATGGCCTTGGCCCGAGGAGCAGGGCAAGAGATCTTGTTAGGACTCACTGTAGCTATATTTTTCAGCCTGTTACTGATTCAGCAAATGCTGCCCAAACTCCTGACCCGTCCTCTCTTTCAAGCGCTCTTCGTGCATCTTTATAACGACTTGTATATCGATATGGTCTTCACCCGCTGGATTCAAAGATTTTCCCCAGGAAAGAAGGCAGCAGCATCACCTGCTCTCTTTGAAGAAGACCAACAACTCGAGGAGGTCCGGTCATTATGAGTACAACCAATCTTTCCCACTTAGACATCACATCCACGGTACAATCGGCATGCAAACGCCTTGCACCCTTGTGGCCTCTAAAAAATTTCGTGGCGGTTAATCCCTACATGGGATTAAGTGATCTGCCGTTCTGGAAAGCTCATCAACTGCAAAAACGGGTAAGCGGGTCAGGGTTGTGCATGCCTCCTTCCTATTATTATGACCAAATTGCCAAGGGGAGAATCACCCGAGACGATTTGCAAGATGCGCTGAAGGAATTGGAAAGTCCCTGGGACATCAACAAATTCGAGCAAATTCTGTTCCAACGTCCCTCTCTTTCAGAAATCTCCGTAAAACTTCTAAGCGATATTCTTAATGAGAACTCCCAGGGAGACGATTGGTCCGGCTTCGTGACGGAACGGATCAGCCGATATTGTGCCGCCTATTTCGACCAGGGCCAGGCTCTGTGGCCCCTGCCTTGGAAAGACACTTCACTTTATCCAGGTTGGCTGGAATTTATGCGTTTTGATAAGACATCTAAGGTGATGGGCCTGAACAACCTCAACCAGGTCGTGCCCGCCTTCCCCAATAAGGCGCAGGATCTGATTGCCTTGGCACTTCAAGAACTGCCCATACCTCTCGAAGTGGTTGACGATTATCTCTATGCCGCGCTCTTGAGTGTGGGCGGCTGGGCCGGATGGACACAGTACCTGGACTGGCAGGCACGGCAAAAGAAGAGCCATGATGATTCGACCCAGGATCTTTTGGCTATCCGGTTGGCTTGGGAACTCGTCCTCTATCGACTGTTGGGCAATGAAAAAATTGAAGAAGATTGGCACAACCGCTTAGCCCTTTTAGCCAAACCCTTAAGCACGGCCCATATCAAACACGACATCGACGCCGTGTTGCAAACGGCATTAGAAATCGGATATCAGAAAGAATTGATAGCTGAACTGACGCGCACCCAGACTGTCATTTCCAATGCCAGAGCAGATGTTCAAGCGGTATTTTGCATTGATGTGCGCTCCGAAGTGTATCGACGGGCTTTGGAAATGGTGGCGCCTTCAGTTCAAACCCGCGGATTTGCCGGTTTTTTTGGCATTCCCATGGAATATCTGCCACTGGGATCTCATGAGGCCAATAAGCATCTTCCAATTTTCTTTAATGCCTCCTACCGGATAAAAGAAGGATTGGCTCATGCCCCTAGCACGGAAGTGAACAAAGCCATTCACAAAAGACACATTCGCTTGCGCACACTGAAGGCTTGGAAAATTTTTAAGACGTCAGCGGCATCGTGCTTCGCCTTTGTGGAGGCCACAGGTTTCTTATCAGCGCCGAAGCTCATTTTAGACAGCATGGGCTGGACTCGTCCTGTTCCTCATCCCAAACACGCAGGACTACCCAAAGGGGCCGTCCTGCATTTAGGCCCAGTGTTGACCGATCACGAATTACCCTCATCCTCAAAGACAGAACTCAGGGGCATTGCCGAAGACGAGCGTCCTGGCGCTGCCCAATTTGTTTTACAAAACATGGGGCTTACCCGGGATTTTCCCCGGCTCGTTGTATTTGTCGGCCACAAAAGCACGACGGTAAATAACCCGCAGGCCACGGCTTTAGATTGCGGAGCCTGTGGCGGTCAATCGGGAGAAGCCAGCGCTAGGCTCGCTGCAGCGTTGCTAAATGATCCCGCCACGCGCCGTGGACTGATGGACAAAGGCATTGTCATTCCCGACGATACGCATTTTATGGCAGCTTTGCATGACACCGCTACGGACGAAGTGGAACTTTTTGAACATGACGTCCCGTCTTCCCACAAAGAAGACGTTCTCCTTTTTCGCCAGTGGACCCAATCGGCTGGACAGATTGCGCGCATGGAGCGGGCAGCATCTTTAGGCGTCGGCGATTTACCCGAACCCGCTGTTCATCAAACCATAAAGCACCGAATCCAGAACTGGGCCCAACTTCGCCCAGAATGGGCCTTAGCGGGCAATGCAGCCTTTGTTGCCGCCCCTAGAAGCCGCACGCAACATCGGAATTTGTCAGGCCGCGTTTTTCTTCATGATTACGACTGGCGCCACGATACGGATTTTTCCACGCTAGAGTTAATCATGACGGCGCCTTTGATAGTGGCCCAGTGGATCAACATGCAGTACTATGGCTCGGTGGTGAACAACCGCCGTTTTGGAAGCGGAAACAAAGTGCTGCATAACGTGGTAGGCGGATCGATTGGCGTTTTGGAAGGTAACGGCGGCGATCTGCGGGTGGGATTGGCGCTGCAATCCCTTTCCAATGGACGCGAATGGATGCATGAGCCCTTACGATTGACCGTGGTTATCGCAGCACCCCAAGAAGCCATTGATAGTGTCATTGCCAACCACCAACAGGTACGGGAATTGGTTGACAATGCCTGGATCCATTTGTTTCAGCTTGAGGATAAGGGTCATATCAGCCAAAGGCGTCAAGACACAACATGGCAGTTGGTCCGCTAAATAGTCAGATTTCGAGAAAAGCTAACAGGATCCGAAACATCACCAAGATCAGACATTGGAAGTCTTGAACGTCTGATTTGGAAAATCACTGGGAAGATATTCTTTTCGAAAGGTTCGCGTTGACTTTGACGACATTTGGCGATTTTACAGGAGTCAGCTGGTCCCGAGTCAGAGACGAATACCGGTGATCTAGAACAACTTTGGCGAATAAGGAAAGAGGCACTGTCACGATGGCACTAACATCGAAGGCAATACCGCGGCGAATAGCGTTACGAACCCATTCATTGCCATGGTCATCAGATTGTAAGATTCTGCCACCATTTCATGGAGATTTTGATTGGCATGAGAAAACGTCATCCTATCACTCATGCAGGACACTCATCAACGCATCAGAGAACGACTCGGGATCACAGCTCGATAACGTATGTCAGGAGGCGGTGTGACGATTTTCCAAGTGCACTCCGCAAGACGGATCAAACTGGGAAGACGGCGACTTTGGCAAACGTTGGGTGGCTACGGTCATAGTCAGGATTGCCCCGGGGTCGAATCGACTGTTGTTCAGTTGTCGTTGCTGTTTGGTGGCGAAGTCAAAGTAAGGGCATCTAACCACCAAACAATATGCTTTGATCCCTTTAGGGCGCGGTATTTAGCCGCAGGCCACTGAAACCCCGCCCCGCGCCCTTAGGCCGTTTACAAAATATTAGCCCGATCCGCTACCCGCCTTATGGCCTTCTCTGCTTGTCCAATGACCCGCTCCTCATCAAGTGTTAACAGCCGGTCGTCTTGATAGAGTACCCGGCCTGCAACCATGGTCATGGAGACGTCGTCACTTCTAGCCTGGTATACGATTTGACTGTATGGATCGCTATACACCATCGGTTGATGGTGGACCCCCTTTTGGCTGACCATAATCAGGTCCGCCTCTTTTCCCACCTCAATGCTACCGATCCGGTCGTCTAGTCCAAGGATTTTGGCCCCACCAAAGGTCGCCTGAGTCAAGGTCGTTCGCGCGAGCATGGACTTTGCGCCAAACAACGGTTTTTGCAGTAAAGCGGCTAAGCGCATTTCTTCAAATCCATCCAAGCGGTTGTTACATGGTGCCCCATCCGCGCTGATTCCAAAGCTGATCCCCTGTTCTTGCCAGGTGGATATCGGAGCTACCCCCGATGCCAGTTTCAGATTGGACGAAGGACAGTGAACCAACCCCACCTGATAGTCTCGGACGATCGTCAACTCGTCCTTCGTCAGCCACACACCGTGGGCGGCCATCAAACGACCCCGAGTTAGCCCCATCGCATGAAGATGATGCATGGGCAACAAGCCTTTATGCGCCAATATTTCTTGAACCTCGCGCTGACTTTCCGCCACATGGGTATGGACGATAAGGTGACGTCGTCCAGCTTCCTCTGCCACCAAACGCCACAAATCATCGGTCACCGACAGGGCAAATCGGGGGGCCAATCCATACTGAATGCGGCCTCTGTCAAATCCGTGCCAAGCTGCTGCTAAATCTAAACTTTCTTTTAGAGCCGACTCCGTTGGCTCGTATAGAAGCGGATGAGGCTCATCCATTAAGCATTTACCTGCGATGGCACGTATTCCACTCTGGGCCAACGCGTGAAAAGCGCCCTCCGTATGGGACACTGTCTCCATGTCCAAAATGGTGGTCGTGCCCGACCGCAGAAGCTCAGCGATGCCCAGTTGGGCCGAAACGTGTACCGAATCGAAATCATGGGCCGCTTCAAGCGGCCAGATCCTCGTCTTGAGCCAGTCAAGCAAGTCCAAATCGTCGCCCATGCCCCGAAATAGGGTTTGGCAAAGGTGAACATGGGGTTGAACTAATCCTGGCAACACATATTGATTCTGGGCCTGAATGACGACATCGGCCGTCTTTTCCCACGGCCCGATATGGACAATATAGGACTCGTCAATCCACACATCGGCTTGAACCACGCGGTAGGCCGGATCCATAGTAATAACCGTTCCCCCGGTAATTTGAATCATGACCATCCCACCTTTGGTTCCCATTGCCCTCAGCTATCCTGTACAGGGTAGCTTCATGATCCTAAAACTTGCATTAGCCTAAAAGATCGCTTTGTCAGATGGCCTGAAGTGTCCTTCATCCCAATCGGCAATCCAGTCTAGCAAACTTTCATCGAGCCCCCGATTAGCTAAAATGGACACCCCCATCGGCAGCCCTTGCCACTGGGACAGTGGCAGACTCACCTGAACCGCCCCACTGAGTCCAGCCAAAGCCGTCATGCGCAGTACCCGGTCTCGAAAAGCATTTAAGAACGGCACTGGCGTATTGCAAAGAGGGGCAATGCCTGGAGCAGTTGGCATAATCACTACCGTATCATCGCGCAAAATATCGTCGAAAAATTGTAACCAACTGTCCACCCGACCACGCCAATAATCACGATCGGAGGACGAGATGGTTCCGGTCCACAAAAACCGTTCTTGAACCCCTGGCCCAAAGCGGGGCTGAACATCCGTAATCCATGTTCCAAAATTTTGCCAAATCTCGTAACCCTGCAAAATACGAAAGGCTTGCATCCACTGATCGAGTCCGTCGGGCGCTATTTCCATCTGCCGGGTCAGGGGAAAGGCCGATGCTAAAGAATGAATCGCCCCGACCAAGGGCTCTTTGACCGCGTCATCGACCAAGTCCAACATATCGGTCGCAATTATGGCACAGCGCAAGCGGCCTGGTTTGGAAGAACCTTGAAGCAGGACACCCCCGATGGTTTTGAGAAGAGATGGAGAGCGTGTAAACCAACCGACCGTATCAAAACTTTGGGCCAGCGGGATGACTCCGGTAAGGTTGGTGCGACCATGACTCGGGCGAATGCCATAAATCCCGCAATAGCTGGAAGGAATGCGGATCGATCCGCCCGTATCGGTGCCAATGGCGAAATCAACCAGTCCTCCGGCCACGGACACCGCAGATCCGCTGGAGGATCCGCCTGGAATGCGGTCCGGCGCCACCGGATTAATGGGTGTGCCATAATGCACATTTTGGCCATTGAGGCCATACATCAACTCATCGGTATGGGTTTTTCCGGTCAACGTCGCGCCCGCCCTTCGCAGTGCTTCGATAACGTGAGCCGTTTCACTCGCTGGCGTGTGGGTTGCCAACCAATCCGGATTACCCCCGCTAGTCACTTGCCCTCGCACTGCAAAGGCCTCTTTGGCCGCGAATTTTAGGCCGGCAAGCGGGCCACCGGATACTGCCGGAAGCACCAAGGCTGGATCATAAAATGCTTGAAGTGTGTCGTCGACCATGTTTCAACCCCCCTCATTCCTATTCCCCGCTTGCACCACGTTGTGTAATTGTCCCAACCCGGTGCCTTGTATCACACAGTCATCCCCAATTTGCAAAAATCTTGGAGGATTGCGGGTAAAACCCACCCCCCCGGGGGTCCCCGTCAAAATCATGTCACCGGTTTCAAGCGGCACCACTGCCGACAAATCTTCAATCAGGACCGGTATGTCAAAAAGCAAGTCCTGGGTGTGACCCGTTTGCACCATCTCGCCATTGATCCGCGTGGTGAGACAAATACCGCCGCTCGGCCACTCGTCTGGTGTCAGCAACCAGGGTCCGCAGGCCCCCGTGCCGATGAAGTTCTTGCCCAAAGTCCATTGTGGTCCCCGGAATTGATAATCTCGCACCGATGCGTCATTAAATAAGGTGATTCCCGATATCATTCCGGGGGCATCGTCACGACAGGTGCCATAGGTTGGCTGGCCTATGACCACGGCCACCTCGCCTTCCCAATCCAACTGGGGGGACTGTTCAGGCATCAAGAGGGGCTCCTCATGCGCCACCAGGGTGTGCACGCCTCGTTCAAACCATACCGGATGCGAAGGTCGATCCAGCGGAGTCGTCTTGACGTGGAGCAAATAATTGAGACCGACTCCGAAAATGCGCCGAGGTCTTACCGGCGTCGCCCATTTGAGACTCTTGGCCGATCGCAGAGCATGGCGGGGTGCCTTTTGGAGGGCATCTTGGGCCGCATTCCACAGCGGGCTAAAGTAAAGGGCGCTCGCTCCGCCCGAGATATTAATCCCAACACGAGTCAAATCCACCAGGGTGTCCTCGCTTAGAAAGGCTGCTAAATGCCGACCATGGTCCTCCCAAAACTCTACCAGGCGCATGATCGGTCCTCCACAACCCGCGCAATGGCGGCCACCGGGCCTCCGCCTAAGGGTCCATGGTGCTCGGCTCGGGTTGACACATAACAAGCGGGAAGGCCCGTTGCGGCCGCAAGCACCGAACCGACTACACAGCGAGCGTATCGCATGTCTTGCACGTCATCGTCGGTCAACATGGTATGACGATGTCCCCGCACGAAGCCCAAAGGATTGGCTTCCGCCTTGGCAAATACCGCCATCAAGCGTTCAGCCCTATGTGACATCAAAGGCACTTGCGAGCCTAAACCCAGGCTTTGCAAAAGACGTCGTACGGTTTCAAGATCGATGGGATCGGCCATCACCTCGTGTTGCATAATAAGGTCTCCCTGCCAATAGGGAGAATTGCCGAAGAGCGTAATCTCTGAGCGCCTCAAGCCGGGTTTGGCCGATGTGTTGGCGACCCCCGAGTAGAGGGAGAAATCATGGCCAATGGCTTGATCGTTCACGGCCTCCTCCGCCACCTCTCCTATGGCCACCGCTACCCCTAGGGCCGAGGCTGCACGAGAATACACCATGTTATTGCGCATCGCGTCCGCTTCTGGCAAAATGGCCCCTTTGATTTGCACCATGTGCACGTCAGACGGCAAAATCTTTGCTTCTTGCATCAATGTTTTTACCACCCGAGCGGTTTCCTCCACCATGGCTCTTCGTCCAACTTCTTCGGCATCAAACGGACGGGTATAGCCCACGGTCACCGCCAACCGGGGCGGTCCCACTGGGGCCCGAGATATCTGTCCCGTACGCCATATGACGACATAGTGGGGCGTTACCACCCCTTCCGTTCCTCCCGAAAACGAGAAAACGATACGGTCTTCCACTTCGTGGGACGAGAGGCCCAAAGGGCCACAAAGAACATCTGAAAATGCCCGTACAGCCAGTTCGCGCGAAAAGTCATTGCGTCCGCCATTGCCTTCGGTTTTTCCGATAATGGCACAGATATCGTGGGCACGAAAGGTTCCCTTTGCCAGACCAGACACCACCCCCTCCACGTCCGATGGTCCCTTGGCGTCAAAACGTTGGATATACGTTTGCACCTACATCAACACCTTCAGTTTTTTTCCGGTGCACTTGAGAATGTCGACCTTGAATACATCGCCGTGAGCCATTTCGCTGGCACTGGATTGACTGGCCAAGGCCGCCACCACTTCTTCAGAATTTATGGTAAAAATGGTCACAGGGTTGGTCACCGCCATCGGAAAATCGTGCCACACCCGCTGAAAGAGCATGACCCCATGACCTGGCTCAAAGCGAAAGGCTTCGACCTCTGATAGGTCGGGCACGGTGGAGTTAGGCTCCGGCTTGCCTAACACCATCACGTACGGCTGGTTCCCCATCCCAATAAATACTTGGGTCAGGATACTATGATACTCTAGCCAATCTACTTCCGACGACCGCTGCGATATGCGGGCGGTACGAATGACCGGCCGGCCATGACAGACAAAGTCGAGATTGTCCCCTTCTTCTACGCTGCCTTGATAAAAGGGAATGGTTAACCCGGGCCGATAGACTTGATTGCCTAACATCACCCCGTAAGGCATAAGACGCTCCACCGTTGCCTCCACAACCGGCACTTCAATGTAAGAAAGCTGCGTCGTCACCGTTTATCCTCCTACCTCAAATTTCTCTCGTCTTTCCTTATCTTGCCTTTTCTTCCTAATCTTGTTGTTTGATAAGTTCGCAAGTGGCCCACGACTTTTGGGACTGGGCCATCTGCTGCCACACCTTTTGGGCCGTGATAGGCAGGTCCCGGACGCGTACCCCGACGGCATCATAAATGGCGTTGGCAATCGCCGGGGCCACCGGCGCCACCGCCACCTCCCCAGCCGATTTGGCCCCCATCGGTCCATCAGGATCGGGCGTATCGGTGAGGATAACCGTAATGGGGGGCATTTCCATGGCCGACAGATAGGCGTAATCTCGAAGACTTTGTGTGAGAACATGGCCCTCATCACTGACATGGACTTCCTCACACAACGCATAGCCTAACCCCTGGGCCAAAGCGCCCTCGATTTGTCCCTGAACCGCTATCGGATTGATGGGATGCCCCACATCCACCCCGGCCACCAGCCGTTGGACCGTGACTTGGCCGATGTCTGAGTCCACATGGACGTGAGCGACCAAAACGGCAACGGGTGCGGGTGACTGCTCCGGTGCGGCGACCCCTAGACCTACAACTGGTCGTCGATGCGGTCCATAGAAACTGGCCTCTGCCAATTCCTCTATCGTATACCCGCCCCATGGGCCCTGTGATTTCGAACGCCATGGTAAGATGTCAACCAAATCCTGCAATTGCCGCTTGACCTGTTGAGCCGCCTTCTGGGCAGCCGATCCGGTCACGAACGTGGTTGACGACGCGTAGGTTCCATAATCAAATGCCTCGAGATCGGTATCCCCGGGCACGATGCGAATGCCACGCGGCGATATGCCCACGGCGTCGGCCACGATTGAGCGCAGTACTTCTCGTGCGCCCTGGCCCATGTCAACCGCCCCCGTCGTCACCCATAGCATCCCATCTTCTTGTAGCACTACACGGACCATGGCCAGTTCCGCTTGCGGCACCCCGCTAGCCTGCATGCTAAGAGCCAATCCTAGACCTTCATTTAGACCGCGAGGTGCGGACCATTCGGCCGCATCCAGACATTTTTGAATTAAATCCTGAATGGGGTCCCCACGAAACACCCGTCTACGGTCGTTGATCGGATCGAGCACATCGAGGGGGTCCCCTTCCTGCATTAAAGAGCCTATGCGCAGGGCTGCCGGATCCATCCCCATGCGACGCGCCACTTCATCCCAGTGGGTTTCTACGGCCATCGCTCCTTGCGGGCCTCCGTAACCCCGAAATGCTCCCGCTACCGGCCCCACCGCGTAGCGTACCTGGCCGTCAAATTCATAACGAGGGCATCGATAAAACGGCAATGTCTTCAGCGCCATGTTATGGGCCACGCTCGACCCATGACCACCGTAGGGACCCGTAATCACATCGACTTCGAGATGCATCGCGGAGAGGTTCTGCCCATTCCATAGGCTTGCGACCCGAAGGGTCGCTGAATGACGAGTGCGGCCCAATAAAAACTCTTGTCGGCGAGATAATTGCATCTTCACCACTCGGCCCGTCAACCGAGCCAACAAGGCAACCCAAGGTTCGACGATGACCTCTTGCTTACTACCAAAACCGCCGCCCACGTCGGTCGCAACCACCCGAATTTGGGAGGCTGGGCACTCAAGCGCCCGGGCCACAATGCGGCGAACATGGTATGGTACCTGGGTGGTCGTCCAAAGCACCAAACGGCCACCCGGTTCGATCATGGCCATGCTGGCATGGGGCTCTAGTTGCAGGTGGCTCTGCCGCTGAACCGTCACCATGGTGCCGTCTCCTGCTATGGGCCCCATGGATTCTCCGATATGAGTCGACCACCGGGCCAACACATTATCGGGGCACGACGCGTGCAGAGGGCCGTCAAGCCCATGGTATTCCACTATCGCCCGATCCAAACAACGCCTTAAGTCATCCTGCGTTTGGGCCGCAATCAAGGCCACCGGCTCTCCCATATACCGAACCACCCGATTGATAATCGCCATATCATAGGGAGATGGCTCTTTATGAGGCTGACCAGCAGTGGTAAATCGAGTAGCCGGAACCTCGGTGGCCGTGACCACCGCGTGGATTCCGGGCAACCCGCGCAGTTCCTCCAGGTTTGTCACATGAGGCACGGCGGGTACCCGGTGTGCCTCGAGCACACCGGCTACCAATCCCGGGGTACGATCGATCCAATCTACCGCATAGCGGGCTTGAGCACTTAAACTCCAACGCCGTTCCACACGTTCCATTTTTATGCCTCCTCCAACGAGGATTCAAAAAACCCAGATTGCGTCTTGAGCAAACGTTCCAGGACAACGCCAGCTACGTGTGCGCGATATGCCGCCGACGCTCGAAAATCGTCGATAGGCACCCACCCCATTTGCTGAAAGGCTTGCCACTGCGCCCTGATTTTCGTGGCCAAATCCAGAGGTTTGGAGCAGACAGACAGATGGCAGGGGATCTCAAACACGCCAGATATCACCATTTGGACGTGTATTTGACCATTCGCTACAGACTGTTGCCAAGAGACTGCCCCGTTGACAATACTGCCGTTAAGACGCGCTTTGGTGATTTTTTCAAAGACCATTCGTCGGCGCTTTGTCGAGCGCGGAATTCGAAGCGCCAACCACACCCGGTTCGCACCGTATAACGGTCCTTCATACTCCAGTAACATCCAGCGAGGTTGCGGATCTTCACGAGACATCACCAAAACCTCGGTTCCAAGAAGACGCATCATGGGATACAAATCGGACGTCGGCTCCCGATTGGCCAGTCTCCCTGCGACCGTGGCTAAGTTGCGCAAAACAGGCGTACCCAATCTGTTCAAACCATCCGCCAGTCCCGGGACGTGGTTTTTGGCCCATGCCTGCAAGTGGGTTAAGGTCACCACCGGTCCCAATTGCCAGCGGGAGGGATACTCAACAATTTGGTTCGCATCGGGAAATCTGCGGATGTCAACGACTTTCTCAACCGGATTCTCGTCACCCAATAACCCCGTACCGCCACCAATTACACGATACCCTTGAACAAGAGCCGATTGCAGCTCATCGAGCGTAGATGCCTCAATCCACTGCAACCTTCATCCCTGCTTTCCTTTGCAACACTTTCATGGCAGCGCGCACCGATGCATAATGTCCTGTACACCGGCAGAGGTGGCTGACAAGCGATTCCCGCACGACGTTTTCATCGACTGGGTCCTGAGATAACACGTGGTGTAACGACAACAGTATGCCGGGCGTACAATATCCACACTGCGCAGCCCCTTCTTCGACAAAAGCGTCTTGTAGATCTCGCATAAGGGGATCGGTCTCCAGCCCTTCGTAGGTCGTAATAGCCGCGCCGTCTAGACGTACAGTTAGCATGAGACAACTGGGCACCAGACCTACCCCCTCTTGGCTCACCACACAGGCACCGCAATGCCCGGTACCGCATCCGTAACGCGCACCATAAAGATCCATCTTTGTCCTGAGGGTGTCTAGCAATCGTTCATCGGCAGGTACAGTGACGGTTTTTAACTTCCCATTGACGGCCAATTGAACACGGTGTGTGTGCATTAGTCGCCACCTCCTTTACCTGAGTGCCAAATCTCTTGCCCATGATATCCTTTAAAAAGTAAAAAGATGGCAGACAGGGTTTCCCATCAGTCCTCATTCTGTATCTTCGATGATCAGTTGCCGGCAGATCTCAAATTCCATTCCCGCTAGGGCAAACTCATGTCGCCGTATGTCTTTTGTAGTACCATGCATGCCAAAGCCCTGCCACTAGGTTTCCGGTGTAAGAACTTAGGCCCATGCCGCCCAAAAGACTTGACAAAAAGGACTTATCCACAGTGCGGCATCGACCGTCCACAAACCAATAAAGGCGGGATCCGACGAAGATGGCCATTGCAGACCAATTCCAGCCGTCTTGAAACCAATACGTAGTCTCTGGCGAAAACAGAACCAAACTCTTCGAATCATATTTTCCGCCAGACATCCAATGATTGACGGTAAACATCGCCCTCCATTAGCCTATGACCAATACCGACAAGCTTAAAAAGTTAATGAAGAACGTAAGGAAATCAGGGAGTAAATGAAGAGAGCATCCAAGGCGACTAGAATCGATACGGCAGCCTCTAAAATGGTCGATCGGCAACGTTGAATGTGAAATACAATGGACAAGAAAACTCCTAGCAAAACTAGACGTATTGAGGTGATTGGCGACAATTTGGCCAAGAATCGTGACCGTCAAACATAGCAGCACATCCCTAGTGAGGCAACGCCGCCATGATGGCTCCCGCAGGATTTTGAGCGTACATCTTGGGTCGATCATGGTGCCTAATAATACACCGAGTGCCAATACCGCAATGGCGGCAATGCCTGCGCCATGCCCTGTCTATTGGACATTTGTTTGCCGTCCGTGTTATCGGCATGTAGCGGGTATAGTCTGACGCACAGTAGGTCCCGATCTCACTTTGGGTCCCTGCAGGCTGGCCCATCCTAAGATGACAAAATACCGCATACTATGCCTATACACCCAGAGATTGCCACAAGCTTAGCCCCATCTGCATAAAAATGGGAATCCACTAAAGGTCAATTGACCTGCCAACCATACCCAAAAAACCTCTTTAGTTTAGGTTTGCCATGCCGAGCTTTCCCATCAATGAGATCAATACCATGTTTTTCTACATGGAATTCCACATCTCCGGTGCGGCCCCCTATTTACTCCAGTCATTTCCCCCTCCTTGCATTTGTATACCTTCAGTTTCTTGTTCCTGACACTAATGATGCCTAAATGTAAGTTTCCAAATAAATTCTACAAAATATATGTAAGGTTTTCAATACGAAATAAATTTATTAGACACATATACAAACGTAACCTATCGGGATAGAAAATACACACGAATGTAATCTGCCAAGACATACACCGAAGGGATTTACGGAGTAATCGCAGAGTTCGACCATGCGTACGCCAATTTTAAGTTTTGGTGCCCGTGATCTTCCGAATCAGTCCCATCTCACGTGACCAGAGCTTCCCGGCTATCCCCCAGAACACAGCGAATCCCATCACCTGGGGTCATCTCCATGTCGAGACCGTGATTGCCCACAAGGCGAACTACCCGCTTTGTCGCGAACTTCACCTTCTTCAGCGCCGAAGCTCATTTTAGACAGCATGAGCTGGACTCGTCCTGTTCCTCATCCCAAACACGCAGGACTACCCAAAGAGACCGTTCTGGATTTAGCCCAGTATTGACCGATCACGAATTATCCTCACCCTCAAAGACAGAATCAGGGGCATTGCCGAAGACGAGTGCCCTGGCGCTGCCCAATTTGTTTTACAAAACATGGGGCTTACCCGGGATTTTCTCACGCTAGAGTTTATTACAACGGCGCCTTTGATAGTGGCCCAGTGGATCAACATGCAGTCCTATGGCTCGGCGGTGAACAACCGCCGTTTTGGAAGCGGAAACAAAGTGCTGCATAACGTGGTAGGCGGATCGATTGGCGTTTTGGAAGGTAACGGCAGCGATCTGCGGGTGGGATTGGCGCTGCAATCCTTTTCCAATGGACGCGAATGGATGCATGAGCCCTTACGATTGACCGTGGTTATCGCAGCACCCCAAGAAGCCATTGATAGTGTCATTGCCAACCACCAACAGGTACGGGAATTGGTTGACAATGCCTGGATCCATTTGTTTCAGCTTGAGGATAAGGGTCATATCAGCCAAAGGCGTCAAGACACAACATGGCAGTTGGTCCGCTAAATAGTCATGATGACAGGTGTCCCCTTTCGAACAAGCCACGAGATCCGGAAAGTTACCAAGGCAAGCCCTGGAATGCGTTAACGGGTGATCTAGGACAATCTGAACAGACGTGGCGTACCGGGGGTATTCATGATGCTGTCGTGCTCGTTGTTCTTCTTCCTAGAACCATCGTGGACACACCCTTTCTCCCAGGATGTCCTACGCCCTCGGCTCCTCTTATCCTCATAGAATTACGGCTTCATCCCTCAATCTCTACACCGTCAACGTGCGTGCTTTTACAAAAACCATGTGCCAAACCCGCTTTCAGGAGTTTGTGCCCGTATCCGCTTCTGACAGCAGACACAATTAGCGCAACCCTTCTTAACGGTGGTCATGATCAAAAAATGTACGCGCTGTTTTATGTCCTGAACAGCGCGTCCGTCATTTATTTTCTCACCGGTGTTTCCTAGATTGATTCTAATGCCCGACCTTCCGTCTTTGGCCCCCAAATTCCGCCCACTACAACCAGGTAAATAAACATCAAGCCGAGCATCCATGCCACGGGTGTAAATCCTAAGGCTTTCGTCATGGTTGGGAGAAATAAGCTCCACAAACCCAGCCCCACTCGCATAATGGACCACAGGAAACCTTGTGCTGTATTACGAATTTCGGTTGGAAACAATTCAACCGACCAGATCCGAAGCAGTGGCCACAGACCAATCCCCTGGCCAATGCCAAACAGCAGTACGTTCAGTATAGCCACCGTGGGATTGGAAATAGGGAAAAAGACCAACAACAAGAAAGCTGCAGAACATAGCAGGGCACTAATGGCAAAAAGCAGGCGACGATTAATCCGATCATTAAACGGTATAAACACTACAAGCAGTCCTACGATGGCTGACGCGAACCACAAAATTTCCAAAGAATCCGAGGATGCCGTGGAATGTGCACCCAAGGTGTGGAAAATATATGGCAAAAAGAAGCCATATGTTCCTGCGGGAATCCCCCAAAGCAGATAGAGGGGAATAATGAACAGGAGCCGTTTTCCAAATCGCCGACTAAAAAGCTCGCCAAAACCACCTTTGGCCAATGTGGGATTAGAGGGCTGGGATTCAGGCCTTGGCGCAGAACTAGTATTTTGAGTCAGCTGAGCAACAGCCTCATCGACTTTCTCGGGATGTCCTTGGTTATACAACCAACGCGGTGATTCTAATAATGAACGCCGCAGAAACCATGCAACCACTGCCACGATAAACAAGCTGCCAAACACTAGACGTACGCCGGCAATCCCTAATGGAGCAAACAATAAAGACAATAATAAAATGACAATCGGACCAATGTACCAGAAGACATTGGTCAAGGCCATCAACTTGCCGCGAGACCTACGAGGTGCAAATTCGGCAATTAAAGACCATGACGTCGGAACATCCGCTCCGACAGCCAAACCCATCACCATATATCCGACGATAAGCATTGATGCGTTGACGGCGGCAATGACCACTAACACCCCAAGGGCATAAATTAGAAGGTCTACGCTGTAGATAAACTTTCTCCCAAACCGATCACCCAGTCTTCCAGCAATCAAGGCGCCCACAGCCGTGGAAATCCCATTCGCGCTAAAAGCTGCAATCAAACCTATTAATGACGGGCTTAAATGATATAAGGCCACCCACATGGCTAAGGAAGCACCTCCCGCAACTATGGACCCTGCGTCCAGGTAATCACCCAGCGCCGCGATTAAGGTCCATCGCCAATGAATACTCTTAAGTTGAGCATCATCAAGTGCGACAAACTCACTCCCACTGCTAGAATTTGCTGATTGTTTCATAATGTTTCCCCTTTCTGTTATTTGCTGCGACAAGATCGCCGCTAGCTGTTAAAATGTGCGATTCCGCCATATTCTTCGCACCGTGATCTCTCTCAATGAGTTCTCATATGAGAACTAGATTTCACACGTCAATCCCTCTTATTCTGCATCAGGAACCGTAATTCCTGCTCACCAAACCGTCCATCGTGCATTTTTGCTCCCTGGCCGGCTCTGATCAAATCCATAATCCCCCCTTCAAGACTCACAACCAGATGATCACGAGCGCCAGAGTCTCGAAGGAACCATCCATGCCAATCTTGTGTCCTTTTGCCTCGCTAATCCTAAAGACTCAATTTGTGTGCTGCACCCCAGGTCCTGCTTATGTCCAGAACCTGGGCAAAGCGGGGATTTGAGTAAGCCGCGTGTTGTTCCTTCACACAACTCCATGCCCTGCCCCCTTAGGCGCTAAGAATTCGCTTCGAAATGAAACACCTCTGGAAGAGTTTCTGTGGTTTGTCCCTCACCAATCGGAACCAAGATGTCTGACATATAATCCTGCCATTTGGCATTGATTTCCGCCTCGTTAATGATCTGCAGCGTCTCTTCGGGATTATCCATCTCCATGTACGCAAACAACGTCGTGCCATCCAGAAAGATACTATATGTTTTCACCCCAGCTTTCTGAAAAACTTGGAGCAGTTCAGGATAGACGGATCGGTGGCGACGCACATATTCGTCTTCGGTTCCGGATTTCATCCTCAATTTGAATGCATAACGCATGATCTCCCTCATTTCTTTTCCCCGTATTCGGGATTCGGATAGGTACACGAAGACTCCTTGCCACAAATTTGTGGGGGACATCCTCGTCGTGCAGGCCAAATAGAACCGGACGGATCCCCAGAACAGAGGGTCCAGAATGGTGACGTCTAGTGGCATAGCGTTCTGTCATCATGACAAAGACTCTCCTTGATGCCAGTTAACACGCCGGAGCAAATCCCGGTTCAATTCGACTCCAAATCCTGGGCGGTCACTTAAGGTTAACGTTCCGTGAACGGGTATCGGTTCTTTTTCCAACAGCGGGGAAAACATCGGCACCACCTCCGATGCATCAGGATGCATCATGAGAAACTCGGAAAAGGGGCTGTTCGTGCGACTGATCACAAAGTGATAGCTATAGACACTCGACCCGTGTGGAATGACCCAGGCTCCGTAGGCATCCGCCAAAGCCGAAATTTTCAACAGTTCCGTTAGTCCGCCACACCACGTGACATCGGGTTGAATAAAATCTGCGGCCCCGGCTTCCAACAGGCTTTTGAAACCCCACCGCGTGGCTTCGTGCTCTCCCGTACTCACCAACATTTTTCCTTGCATCGCCTGCCGGAAAGCCTGGTAGGCCCAAATGTCATCAGGAGAAAAACACTCTTCCATCCATTTCGGATGATACGGTGCCAACCGATTGGCCAATTCGATGGCATACGGAACGTCAAGGGCCATCCAGCAATCATACATCAACCAAAAATCGTCTCCCACCCGCTCCCGCATACTCCGAAAGCGCCGCACATTTTCCCGCAGACCTTCTTCACCCGACGCGGGTCCAAAAGCCAGGGGCAATTTTCCACCGATAAATCCCATCTGTTGAGCCAGGTCGGGGCGAGGACCCGTGGCATAAAATATCAAGCTTTCCCGAACCGCACCGCCAATCATGGCATACACCGGCTCTTCCCGAAGGCGCCCCAGGACATCCCAAAGAGCTAAATCGACGGCAGAAATGGCATTCAAGACCAATCCCTTGCGTCCATAGAAGAGGGTCGAGCGGTACATTTGATCCCAGATTTTTTCGATGTCCCATGGGGTTTGCCCTATCACAAATCGTGCCAAATGCTTTTCCACAATCCAGGCAGCCGGAGGTCCCCCTGTACTCACACCAAAGCCAATCGTCCCATCTCGTGTCTCAATTTCTACCACTAAGGATCCTAAGACATTTATGCCCCAGGCAGTGCGTGTCGCACGGTAGGCCGGATAGGCCGACATTGGCGTGGCAATTTCCCCGACAATCCAGTGCTCGGCAGCTTGCGCATGGTAATCGCCACCCCCTTGCGCTACGATATAGGCCCGCATTGCCACAATCTCATGCTTTTTCATCCTCTGCCGCCTCCTTCTACTGCAAATTCACAAACAACCCGCCATCGACTAAAATATCGGCGCCAGTGATATAGGCGGCATCGTCAGAGGCCAAAAACGCGGCCACGCCAGCAATATCGGCGGGATCTCCGAGTCTTCCCAAGGGAATGCGATGGACATCCCGTGCCAGCACTTGTTCATCTTGGTAGTGGTCTCGATTGATATCGGTTAAAATGGACCCGGGAAGAATCGAATTGCAGGTAATGCCATAAGGGCCCAACACAATAGCTAACGATTGCATTAAGGACCGAATTCCTGCTTTGGTCGGGGTATAGGCCGTTTGAAGACTGCCGCCGACTAAGGCGGAAATAGAACTTAAGCTAATAATACGACCCCCATGGCCATGATCGCGCATGATCCGCGATGCGGCCTGAGAGCACAAAAAAGCCCCCTTGAGATTGATCTGGTGCACCGAATCCCAAATAGCCTCAGTGAGATCAAACCAGTTCACAAACGGACAAATTCCGGCATTGTTGACCAAGATGTCCACGGTACCAAACGCTTTCAGTGTCTGCTGAAACAACTCCTGCACAGCAGATGCTTTGGACACATCGGCCGACACGGAGAATGCTTGACCCCCAGTGTCCACAATCTTTTCCACGACAGCATGGGCTGCCTCGGATTCGTCCGGATGATCTATCACCACATGGGCCCCTTCAGCCGCTAATCGCAAGGCAATAGCCCGGCCAATGCCGCGTGAAGCTCCTGTCACCACCGCTACCTTTCCCATTAACGTCACGGTTTTCCCCTCCCTTTGTCTCCACCGTTCTTTGTTCTTTTAGGATTGCCACTCTCCTATGAGAGTGGTTAATTCTCCCAGACCTTCCACGCTGACCGAGATCTTCTCCCCGGACTTGAGCCACTGTCTTTGGGCAGGGGGCTGCCCCAATATGACGCCTTCTGGCGTTCCCGTAAAGATGACATCTCCCGGTTCTAGCGTGATGTAGCGGGAGATGTAACTAATGAGATATGCACAAGAAAAAATCATTTGCCGCGTATTGGAATGCTGGACTTCAATTCCATTGCGGCGCCCCACAATTTCCAACTGATCAGGATGCTGAATCTCATCGACGGTCACCATATAGGGACCCATCGGGCCAAAACCATCCGCTGTCTTGCCCAATAACCACTGATTCGTCCGAAATTGCAAGTCGCGCGCCGACAAATCGTTTCCGTTGCAATAGCCCGCCACATACTCCAAAGCGGCCGATTCCGCCACATTTTTCGCCCGGCGTCCCATAATCATCACCAGTTCGGCCTCATAATCCATCTCTCGTGCATCCGTAGGCGGATGCACTGCCATTCCTGGTCCTAAGACCGCATTGCCGTACTTGTTAAAGAATACCGGGTATTCAGGAATGTCCATCTGAGACTCTGTCACATGCGGGCGATAATTCAGGCCGACACAAAGAATCTTGCTCGGTTGAGGCACCGGTGCCAACGTCACATCTGGCACCCGCTCCGTCTTGATTCCCTGTTTCTGAGCCCAAATCCACCATGAGTGGACTAAATCCCGAGAATGTTCCAAATCGGCCAAATAACGCATCATTGTCCACTCCTGATCCCCATGACCAAGAAGGGCCGCAACATCACTGACCCGAAGAGGCCCGTGATCCGTCATCCACCATAGCTGTTCACGGCCATCTAACAACCCGCTGAGTAAACGCAATGCCTTCTCCCCCGTTTCATACAGTCAACACAATTTTCGCAAATCTCGCCTCGGGCGATGCTTGTTCGGCAAAGGCGGCATCTCCGTCTTCCAGAGGACGAATATCCAGCCAGTCCCGACTTTGTGGAAAGGCTTGACCGGCATTGACTAAATCTACCGCCCGTTGAAATTCGCTATCCGTGTAACAAAAACTCCCGCGAATATCAATTTCGTCGCGCACCACCGCATTGCCTGCGAGTCCCGTAGGGTTTTCGTGCAAGCCAATCCACACCGCACAGCCACCGCGCCGCAGCACTTTGACACTGAGAGCCCGGGTATCGGAAAATCCCACTGCATCGATGACTCGATCGAGTCTCTGGCCCATCGCCTCATGATTTATCCGGTCAGGGGTCAGGGTATCGGTGGCCCCCCATTCCTGGGCCAATTCTAATCGATGCACATTGGTATCCACCGCCACGACACGGGACGCCCCGGCTCTACGCAGGATACGCATGACCATCAAGCCAATAATCCCCGCACCAATCACCATGGCCTCATCCCCGATCTCAACCTGGGCTAAACCCACCGCACGCACTCCACAGGCATAAGGCTCCACAAGCGCACCATCCACGATGTCCCCGATGGGATAACACTGAGATGCGGGGACTGCCACCCACTCAGCAAAAGCGCCGGGAAAGTCAATGCCAATGATCCGGCGCGAAAGGCATCTTTGCCGATTTCCTTGCCGGCAATGGCGACATTGGCCACAACTGACCAAAGGGTTCGCCGTCACGACCTCCCCCACTGCGAGCTGGGTTACCCCCTCTCCCAATCGGGCGACCGTTCCTGAAAACTCATGCCCCATAATTAACGGCGGATGTCTGAGCTCATTGTGACCCAAATATCCGGCAATCTCTGATCCACAAATGGCTGCCCCGCCCACCTGCAACAATACCCATCCCGGAACCAGTTCTGGTTCCCTGGCCTCCCTAATGGCCATGACGTTAGGCGCCGTCCATGTTAGGGTTTTCACGGTTTTTGCCTCCTTTGAGCCGATGATAGTGCGGCTGCGCCGATGTCCTGGCCTGGCGGAAACCGGGTCGCCGTATCCGGATCATAGGGGGAAACCAGTATTTCGGCCTCCCGCCTAAGCCTGTCATAGGCCCTGCGGCACTCCGCCATGCTTTCTTGTATCCCCAGGGGATGGTTGCGTTCCACGTTGGCGTAATAAAACATCACGTCGCTAAACCCCACAATCCCCCCTGCACTCTCAATGAACACGGCTAAAGAACTGCGATGATGCGTCCCCATCCATGCCGTGCGTATCCCCGGCACAACCACCTCCTCATCATCCAGAAGGTGCACGCGCTGTTCAGTCCATGCCTCAAAAATCAGATAGCGGAGCAAATGATCGGGGACGGCCATATGTCTTCGCGAATCATAATACCGGGGCGCCAGCAGATCCTCCCATCCCGTGCGCGAGATGGCAATCGTTGCGCTGGGAAATCTGTCAATATTGCCTAGCGCATACGCTTGAAGCGGAGTCACTATTACCATGTCCACAGCATCGAAAGAAATTCCATGACGGGCTAACACCGCGTCGATCTGTTGGTCGGCTGTTACGGTCATGTGGGCTGGCTCTCCCAACTCATCGCGCCATACGGCATTCATTCGGTCCAAGTAATCTAATGGCGGTCCGCAATTCACCAAGATTGTTTTTCCTTGTCCCCGGATAATCAGCATATAAATGTGCAACGACAACCACTGCTCAAAATGCGACATCCAAAAGATTTCTGGCCCGGGAACCCTCCCCAGATCCGCCACCTGCTCGACCCATACCTGATACATGACATCACCTCAATTCATCTATATGAACTATAGTTCCTAATCTCTCTATAAAACTTCTCTATTTATCGCAAATTTCCTCCCTCGAGTCAAAAACTTTTCAAGAAATATAATGAATTTTTGGC
>JAKBWA010000056.1 GCA_021841025.1 Bacillota bacterium
CCGTGTGCCCCGGAGGATTTTCATATCACGTAATGGCGCGAATGACGGATATCTAACTTCGCTCACAGAGTAGGGGTGGCTTGCACGAGACGACGGGTCAGTCTGTCTTCGAAGTGGCCAATTAGCGTACTGTTTGGGGGAAAAGACGGTTCGGGCTGATTTTTAACGCGTACTACAGTTTTCGTGGAAATGGTACCCAAATTCCATAGCATATATGTCGAATCGCCGTAGGATGAAAGCAAAAAATGGAGAGGAAACATGGACTGTTATCGGTGTTATGTCAGGGGGTTCTCGACAGCCTTGCGTGGGGGGATGGAAAAATGAGGTCATAGGATTCTTGGTCAGAGATGAATCCTGCCAGTTACGGGGCTATGCGGCAAGAGTGCGCGAAGAGAGGAATGGACGTGGATTCTTGTGTAGGCTCATGACTAAATGGCTATGAGTGATCATTGCACAAAAACAGTGGGACCTCCTCGAGAGAGAGGAGGTCCAGAAAGGAACTACGAGGGCGGTCGACGTTTAGCGCCGTCCAGCCATTTGCTGTTCGGCCATTTCGATCATTTTGCGTACCATGTGACCACCCACAGCTCCACATTGCCGAGAGGGGACGTCCCCCCAATAACCGTCTTCGACTCCTTGCAAGCCGAGTTCCCGAGCTACTTCATATTTGAATTGATCTAGAGCTCTGGCGGCTCCTTGCACGAGTGCACGGTTACCGGTGTTGCTCCCACGTGCCATTTTTTCACCTCCGTCTCTCATAACATGAAGGTATTATTACCGCCTCTGGTTTGTTTTACCCGTGATTCTCTCTCTTATCCCCTGCCAATTTTAGGCACTTCCAGCTAGGCTATCCATGACTGCTTCCCCCTTGGATTAGACTTTGCTTTATGCAACAATACCAATGGAACACTTTTTGATGGTTTGGAAAAACACTTCGGCCAGTTCCGTCAAGATGATAAGCAGTTGTATGGGCACCGAACGCAGTCTTTTTGTCTTGTTCGTCTTTAGTGCCTTTGCTTTTTCTCGTCTGAAAACCTATCAGACCACCATGTGCCGTCGAGAACCTGTCGGTGGAGTGAGGCATTGTTTCTTGGGGATGAATCATTGAAGACGAGACAAGGGATTAAAGTGGAGCAAGAACTGGTTCGCAGTAACTAGAGACAAGTAGTGAAAAAAGCAGTACAATGATAATTAACGCAATAACAAATGAGCAGGCCGGGGGCATTAACTATTACGGCTTAGGCTGTTTAATGAAAAACCCGGAAAGGAGGGACAATCTAATGCGGCAAAGAGGAGCCGGTCTCTGGTTTGGAGGATCGGTTATTTATTTGATTTTGATCTTGACTTTTTTGGCACGGGCCAATTCATCGATGATGCAGTCCAACAATCCGCTTTACGCGCATTCTTTGGGCGCGCAGCTTACGGAAGTCGGCTTGACAACATCGGTCTATGCCGTGGTCACCATGATGGTGCGTTTTGGCTACAGTGCGCGAGTGAATTTGCATGATGTGCCCCGGGTTATGACTGTGGGTTTCGTCCTATTAACACTGTCGATATTAGGAACCTTGTTGAGTCACAATTTTGTGGAGTTTCTTGTTGCTATCGCATTGGCTGGCGTCTCCACAGCGTTAATCATGCCGCATTTGCTGTCTTTAATGGGGGCTTTGTCACTGGAAGAAGACCGAGAAAAGAATCTCAGTTCCTATTCTTTGGCACTGTCGACGAGCTTGGTGTTAGCACCGGTGTTGGGGACTTTGATTTTAAGTTATTTGGACCTTCAAGGGCTATACGTTTTATTATTAGTCTTTGCGTTAATTGGGTTGGGCGTCATGTTAACTCACTATCAGAGATTCGTAAAAAAACTCCAGGCCGATAAAAAGCCTAAGAATCTTCACTTAAAGTCGGCTATCGCGGACTTGGCCCATAATCCGACTTATAGGCGCAGTTTTGCTTCGCTGTTTCTATTCAATCTTTCCTTTGCTTCGGCGATGTCTTACGGGGGATTGGATGTCAAGAGCCATTTTGGGCTCACCTACGGTGGGGTAGAAATGGTTTTGACCAGCTTTTTTGTGGCCTCTCTGTTAGGCCGTCTCGTAGTTTCCCGGTTCGTGAGGAAGAAAAGGCTTGAAAATAAAGCGACGTGGATTTTCTGGAGTTTAGGCATTGGCGGACTGGGATTGGGACTTATGGGTTGGGCACCTTCGTTATTCATTTTTCTCGCTGGATTCTGGATGCTGGCATGGCCGCATGCCGTACTGTTTCCTTTGGTGTCCATGCGTATCGCAAGTAGTGTTGACCGTCACTTGTTAGTAGCTGCCAATACCATAGCGCAATCATCATTCGATTTATCGGGGACTTTTGGTCCTCTGGCGCTCAGCTTTGTGATTAGCCGCGGGAATCTTGGCTGGGGATTTTGGATCATTGGATTGTTGCAATTCGTGGGAATGGCCCTAATGGTATCGGAGGCGCGCCGGGAATTATCACGACGGCGGCGTGTGGACAAACCTGAAAGTTTTGCCCGTTGACCTGTGGGCTCAGAAGTTTCGTAGAAGAAGCCCGTGGATATGACGGGCTTCTTCTTGACTAGGTGTGTTATGCCTAAGGCTTTTAGGACGAGCCGAGTTTGGGAAGGATGCGAATGCTCGCGCGATGCTTTGTCTGTGACCAGTGCACGAAAAGTTCTGATCCCACAGGTAACTGCCTCAGAGACATTTTGGCTGGCGAAGAGAAATCGCAGATTTTCACATCCATGCCGCTTAGGTTTAGTGTTTGTGTGCCCCATGCGGTTTTCAACTGCAGTTGATTGGCACTTGTCTTGACGAGTTGTCCTAGTGTATTGTGGCGCAAGCATTGCACGCAATGTCCCTGATATCCCCGTATCCGAACCGCCAGCACATCATGTGTGATGGGGTTGACGGTTAATATAACCGGTGTCTTAGGTGTTAAACGTTTAAGCCACGCAGCATGAGCAGGGGGATGATAGACGAAAGAGCCATGTTTCGAGGAGGCAAAACTCAGAATGCCAGAGATATTGGACTGGAGTTGTGCTGAGATGGGGATAGGGGATGGAGCGAGTAGGGTAGGGTGCATAACAGAACCATCAAGCGTGCCGAATACTTCAACATTGTTGCCTTGGGCTAAGGGCAGTTGGCCCAGACGGGGAATGTGAGAAACAGCTAAAGGCCAGGAGATAGCACTTGTGGGATTTTGGGCTTTTAAAACCGAAATGGTCCACTGGTTTCCTTGTTTGACCAGTTTGCCAAAGGCTGCCGGCTGCACTCTCATGAAGACGTGATCTGCATTCTGGCTAAGACGTACCCACTGGCCTGCCACCAGAATGCGCCGGGCAAGAGAGATGGGAACAGGATAGACACCGGCTCGCAAGCTAAGATTTTGCCAGGGCAGATCCAAGATGAGATGTCCTCGCGGCATAGCTACCATTACAGATGTGTTGGAGATGTTGAGGATTTCACCCCGTCCTTTATGAAAGTGCTTGGGCGTGGAAATAGTCGCCTGGTGACTAGATTGGGTGGCATAGATACCGCTAGTCTGGGGATTAGAGTGAACTATGCCACAGAGACTTAAGGCGAAGATGGTCGTCACAAACGGTCTTGCAAGAGTCATGGCAAATCCGCCCTTTCTAACAGTGGTGTTAGTGGGGAGTGTGAGCGAAAAAGGCTCCATTCATCCACAGCTAAGCTGAATAATGGCTGAATGCGTATTGGCTGTCAGCACAGCCTGTTGTCATTGAGACTTTACCCTGCCCTTTGGGTATCGGCCTTGCAGGCATCACTTGGGGTGATAGGGCTTTATCGTCTGCAATGTAACCGGTTGGAGTCCTTTAACCGAAAGTGCCGGCATGTGGAGCGTTATGATTTTTCGGTGTACGAGCTAGCGGGGATCTTTACTCTATCTTAGGCGTGATTTGGGGCCTGGGGCAATTTAATGATAAAAATGGCCCCGTGTTCTGGTGGCTGACGATTGGATACTTCGACGGTACCGTTCATAGCGTGCACTAGTGCCTGGACGATACTGAGCCCCAGGCCGCTTCCTCCAGATTTGGATGTGCGGGAACGGTCCCCTCGGAAAAATCGGTCAAAAATGTGCGGCAGGTCTTGTTCCTTAATTCCCGGACCATCATCGATGACTTTGATCAGGCCATAAGAACGGTCTTTGGTGATTTCCACCGTAATTGAAGAACCGTGAGGCGTATACCGCGTCGCATTATCGACCAAGTTAAGCAGCATTTCGGTGAGGCGATCTTTGTCAGCTAGGACTTGCACTGGCGTGGGCGAAATGACCAGAGAGTGCTGCTGGGTTATAGGCTCAAGAAGGGGAAAGCAGTCATTGAGCCAGTCCTGCAAGGAAACCGGAGAAATTTGCACAGCGGCTTCATGCGCTGTATCGAGACGTGAGAGTGTCAGCAATTGATTGACGAGTCGAGCCATACGCTTGGCTTCTTGACGCATTGCCTGAAATCCCCGCTTAATTTCTTCTTCGGTGAGATTGTCTTCTGACATGAGATCTAAGAACCCGTTAAGTGCTGTTAAGGGGGTTCTTAATTCATGCGAGGCGTCGGCCACGAGCTGACGCATTTGTTCCGACAGCATTTTTTCATGATCCAGTAATTCTTTAATGGATAAGGACATGGCGTTAATTGCGTCGCCAAGTTCACCGAGTTCTTTCGGGGGATTTTTCAACTGAGTCGTATGCCCAATTTCACCCTCTGCAATGCGTACGGTGCTGTCCCGAATTTGTTTCAGTGGCACTAAGCTGTTCTTTACGGATAATGATCCCAACCATCCAGTCACAGCGAGTGACAAAAAACCTAGAAAGGTAAATAATTCGATATCTCGGGCCAAGATACGGCTCGATGAGGCGGTGCTCGTCAAAAGCCAGACATATCCATGGGGATGCGCGGGCGATCCTAAAGGCGCATCAACCACCAGGTAGTGGTGCCATAGAAAATAGGTGTGAGAAAAGTCCAGAGGGGGAACTTTGGCTAAAGGCGATGAACTGGCCACGAGCAGTCCGAAGCGATTCGTGATGACCACATCGACTCCCGGAGCGTGAAGCCGGCTCACCAGCATTTGGGCCAGCGAATGAAAAGATAAGGCCTCGTGTTTAGCCATGGCATGATGAATGATGGGAGCCAAAACAGCGATCTCCTGGTGTAATGAGCGGGACTCTGCGTGGAATAAGACAAAACGCAGGGTTAGGTATTGACTAATTCCAATAATTACCAATAGAATGGCTAACAGTAGAATTTGCCGGCCGATGAGTTCATCTGTCAGGGTTTTTTGTGCCATGACGATTTAGCTCCCCAGCCGGTAGCCAAATCCACGAACGGTCTGAATGAGTGTTTTTGAGCGGTCTTGGATCTTTTCGCGCAAGCTGGACACATGCACCTCCACCAGATTGTCATCGCCGGGATAATCATATCCCCAGACATGCTGCAATATCTGGACTTTGGATAAAACAATCCCCGGGTTCAATAATAAATATCGCAATAATTCATATTCCTTGGCTGTTAACGCAATCGCCACGCCATTGCTAAAAACTTTATGACTGGCGTCATCCATGGTTAACGCTCCAAACTCTAGACGGTGATTTTGATCCTGTCCCACGCGCCGGAGCCCTGCTCTTAGCCGAGCTACCAATTCGTCAAAGTCAAAGGGTTTTATGACATAATCGTCGGCTCCTCCTTCTAAGCCGGTGACCCGATCGGCCACGGCATCGCGGGCGGTAAGCATGAGAATAAACAAATGGGGATCTTGTCGCAATTTCCGGCTAAGTTGAAATCCATCTTCACCGGGCATCATAATATCGATGACGGCGGCATGGGGTTTAAAGGTGCCCACCTTTTGCAAGGCCTCTTCGCTGTCTTGACAGCTCAGCACCTGAAATCCGCGGTGCGAGAGACCGATCTCCAAAACGTCGCGAATAACCTCTTCATCATCGACGACCAAAATCCGGTGTTTATCCATTGGCACAAGTGAGCGGCAACGAATTCTGACCCCATTGGGGCCAGAGACCAAAGCCGCCTTCCCCCTTTCTATCTTGAGCATGATCGAAGTGCTCGAAGTGGATGGCGAGGTGCCGGCCATCCGCCTGGCTTCGTAAGATGCGTGCGAGACTTCAGTTTTGACAACGCATGGATGAATCATAACCGGTCTTGGCCCATCCCCCATCACCGAGCGGATACCTTACCATATCCGTGCACTTATCCTCGGTGAGACGTGCTCTGTTTGGAAGTCAAAGCGATTCATTAAACCCATGCGCTGGAAAGACAAATCATTCTGGTTGCCGGGGAACTGTCACCTCACTCGTCATTTTGAATGTATTGTTCGCTGCTCCAGATGATCATCAGTTAATTATATTACACTTGCCCAGGCACACAACTGATATTATTGGCAAAGGCGTGGAAGAGCGAATCCGTCGGGTATTTTTGCGGCAGGCCACGAGAGAGGACAATTGTGGCATGAGGGCAAATTGGCCATGGTCAAACACCAGCATAGGCGTAGTGTTTTGCCAGGGAATCCACACCCATCATGGGTTCGCCTGTGTCTTTTCGGAGTAAGGGACCGGGTCCGTCCATCCAAGGATCTTAAGACCGGGATTGAGAAATGCCGGTGACGTTACTCTTTATCTTGAAGCCATCGACGGCCGATAAAAAACATGCCAATAATCATCGCTGCTCCTACAATAGACACGGTGAAATTATTTTTGAGATTTCCGATGAGGATTAATAATCCTCCGGCTATTCCTCCGGTACGGAGTATCCATAAACGTGATTGTCGGCTCAATTATATCGCCTCCTTGCTTGAGTCACGTGCAGATAAGGTCCTTGTTGGCATTGGCATCTTTCGCCTGATGTGATTTCAAGCCCTATGGGGCAGTTCTTCTGCAGCCAATAACGTTCCCAGGGTAATTATCTGACAGGAAAATCGTAGCTGGCCGGATTTTGTCTGAGCCCACAGACTTTCATCCGCCTTCTTGTGGGACTTGGCAAGATTTTGCCAGCAAAAACTTCTCCTTCTCTGAACATTATCCCATAGCTGTT